>NZ_JBIBUW010000029.1:0-51442 GCF_043079785.1 Streptomyces sp. NPDC015139
CGGTGACTTCAAAACTCGTGAACATCACCCGACTGTGGATCTGGGCGCCTCCCAAACCCATGAACAACTGACTTCACAACCCGTGAATAAAGCCACACACCTGCACCTCCACCAGATCACCCGCGATCCGCAGATCCAGCAGCACCGGCCCGGCGGCGTACTTCTGCGCGTTGGTTACCAGCTCGCTCACCACCAGCTGCGTCAGCTCCACCGCCCGCTGGGAGACGCCGACACCGTGGTCGGCGCGCACGCGGTTCAGGAAGCCGGCGGCCATGTGCCGGGCCTCGGCAATGCACGCGCCCCGCCCGTCCAGGGCCACCGCGGCGCCCAGGGGGACGTCGCCATCAGGGTGGGGCGTCACGCTGCTCTCGCCCATCGGCACCCGTTCCATCCGCGCCGCCTCTACAACCGCACACTTTCCCGCCCGGCTACCCGTGAACCACGCGCGCAACCCCGCCAGTACGCCGACTGTTGCCTACGCCACACATCCGCGTCCACTCGTACGATGCCGGGCACCGCTCAGGGCAAAATGCCAGGTCGGAACAGTCATCGAGGACGCTGGGGAAAATCGTGACGGAGACCGAGAACGCCTACCGGCCGGAACCCCTGCAGGTAGTCACCGCCGATACCGGCGGCGTCACCGTGGTGACCGTGGCCGGGGAGATCGACCACCACACCGCCGCCCCCCTCATCGAGGCTTTGGAGGCCGGCAGCCACGGCGAGCGGCCCCGCGTCGTCATCGACATGCAGCAGGTCGCCTTCATGGACTCCAGCGGCATCAACGTCCTGCTCATCGCCCACCGCAACCTCACCGCCGCAGAAGGATGGCTGCGCCTGGCCGGCGTACAGCCCTCCGTCATGCGCACCCTGGACATCGTCGGCGTCGACCAGATCATCACCTGCCACCCCACCGTCAGCGATGCCCTCACTCTCTGACCCCACCCAAATCCCTGGCCGCGTTGGCTGGCGCCTACCCCACCGCCCCACGCAACTTCACGGCCGGGCCGGGATGCCCGGGCCCACTTGCCGGAGCCGGTCCGCCCGCACACCACCGCAGGCACCCCCCAGAGCTGACCAACAAAGGGGGTCTGGTCGTGGAATTGCAGGTGTGCCGTGGTCGGCTGGGGCCCGGCGCGCAGGTTCATGATGTCGGGCCTCGAAAAACAGGGCAGCGGACCCGGGAGAAGAGTTCCGGGCCCGCTGTGCCGCGCGTCGTGAAGGTGAGGCCCTTGGACGCGGTGGCCGTGCGACAACAGGTTGGCGATGTCGTCGCGGTTTCCTGACTGCGGCCGTGCCGGTATGCCGCCCGGCCGGCCACCTCCAGCTTGGCACCGCGGAGTCCAGACGGCCACCCGCAGCCCCCTTCGTCCTGGGGCGCTGCGAAGCCGTCCCGGCCGCCACCGGCAGCCTCATCATCAGCGGCGACGGCCGGGCTCCCCGGACCGGCAACACGCGGTCACCTGCACCCGGCAAATACCCCAAATTGCGCAAAGCATGCGGAATGGGCGGTACGCCGATGGAGGCCATAGACCGCCCACAAAGGACGGGTGCGGCCCGGACAGTGGGGGTCCCGGCCGCACCCGTGGTTCTCCGCAGAAGAATCCGGTGCGCAGCGTAGCCAGGCGTGCGTGCCGTGGGCGGGGGACGCGCCGCCAAGCAGGGCGTCCGCTCGGTGCGGGCCGGGAAGATCCCCCGCTGTTGGACAAAAGTTGTACGCTCGAATCATGAGCGTGGGATTCCGCCCTTCACCAGAGGACAACGAGATAATCCAGGCCCACAAGCGTCCCGACGAGTCGACCTCCGATGTCCTGCGCCGGGCTCTGCGCGCGCTCGACCGGGAGCGGTGGGACAGCCAGGCGCGCGAGGACATGGAGCGCATCGCGGCAAGCGGTGAGGACCTCTCCGACGAGCCGGACGAGTGGGGATACGACGAGGACGGTGCCCCCGCCGATCTTCGCGGGCGCAGCACCCCGACGTCCGACGAGAACGTCAAAGCCGGGGCGGAGACCTGGTACGGCATGAGCAGCTACCAGTCGGCTCTCAAGAGCATCCGAAGCACCGCCGGCCCGCTACGGACCGCGCTCTCGGTCCCCGCACTGGAATCCACGGAGATCGCCGACTTCCTCAGGAGCGTCGCAGGAATGACCTCCCCCGAGATGGATCGCCTCCTCGCCTACCGCGGGTCTTTCCTGCCTGCACTCTTCACCTCGTACAGCTGCACCCTCGACACGGACGACACGGAGAGCACCGAGAAGCCGGACGCCCCGGTACTTGCCACCCCCTTTGTCGCCGTGCTCGTTCCTGAGGCGTCCGACCGGCAGCCTGCCGGCGAACAGTCCCGCAGTCGTTCGCACAAGCGTCTGATCGCCGCCCGCGCCGCAGCACGCCGGGCCCACAAGCGGTGATCCGGGGCTCGGTGTACCCCGTGGATCTCGGGGACGTGAAACGCGGACACGAACAGCGAGGCCGGAGGTTCGGCATCGTCCTCAGCGACGCCCCCGACACCTGGTCAGCAGTCGTCATCGTGCCGACATCGACCAGGGCGCAACCGGCGATCTTCCGCCCCAAGCTCGTCATCGCCGGCCGGACGACAGTCGCCCTGACGGACCAGATACGCGCCATCGACACGCAGTTCGTGCGCGGAGAACCCGTCGACCACCTGACAGGCACGGACATGGCACAGGTCGAGTTCGCACTCGGCAGGCTCCTGCACCTGCGCATCAACCTCGACTACTAGACCTACAGCTCGAAGTCGAGCTGCTCAACATCGGTCAGCTCCACCTCCAGGCCAGGGGCACGGCGACCGGCAGCCTGCGCGCGGCTTCTCGGTTTCCTGCCATATGTGACAGGAAACGCGTTTTAACACCCATCACGCCGAGCGTCTTCTACAAAAAGCCCGATCGCTCTAGGCCGGTTGCGTCGAAACGAGTCCGGCCGACCGGTCTGGTCAACGTGACTGGGCACCTCACTTGGCGGATGAGTAGCTGGTTGGCGAGTCAGCCGCCGACCGGGGGAGCAACAGAGCCGTCCGGGCGTTCCGGCCACGAGGTGCCGAGATCGCGGCGCATGGCCACCTGAGCCGTCTCGGTCGCCGCGAGATAGGCGCGAAGGTGCCTGCCGAACTCCTGGTTCCCCCTGACTGTGCCCTTTGCGATCAGGTCGCGGAGATCGCGAACCCTCCAGAAAGCCTCATTGACCGGTTCCATGACCTCCCAAGGAGCGATCAGAGCAAGTTCGTAACTGAGCTTGTTTCGCTTTGGCGGACACCTTTGGTGTGGTGGTCAGGCCGCCAAGGCGGTCTCGTATTCGGCGGGACTGCGGTAGCCGAGGCTGCTGTGGATCCGGTGCAAGTTGTACCAGCTCTCGATCCACTCGAAGACCGCGGTGCGGGCGGTGGCTCGGCTGGGCCAGGGGCGGGTGTCGCCCAGTTCGTTCTTCAGAGTGGAGAAGAACGATTCGGCCAGGGCGTTGTCCCAGCACTGGCCGGTGCGTCCGACCGACAAGCGGATCCCGAACTCTGTTGCCAACGTGGCGAGTTCACGGCTGGTGTACTGACAGCCCCGATCGGAATGGAAGATCACAGGGCCGGACGGGCGGCGGGTGTGGCAGGCAGTCCGCAGGGCGTCGGCGACGAGTTCGGTGCGCAGGTGGTCGGCGGTGGCCCAGCCGACGACGCGGCGGCTGGCGATGTCGATGACGGTCGCCAGGTAGAGCCAGCCCTCGTCGGTGGCGATGTAGGTGATGTCGCCGCACCAGCGAGTGTCGAGGCCTGCCGGGTCGGGCTGAAAGTTGCGAAGGACCAGGTCAGGACGGTTGGCCGCGTGTGGATCCGGGATGGTGGTGCGGTGCCTGCGCCGTCGGTGCCGGCCCGACAGGCCGGCCTGCCGCATCAGGCGGGCCACCCGTCGGCGTCCGCAGCCGGCACCCTCGCGCTGAAGAATGGCGTGGACGCGCGGGGCACCATAGGTGCCGCGGGAACGCTGGTGAACAGTGGTGATCCGTTCGGTCAGCTCCGCGTCCCGCACCGCACGGGGGCCAAGGGTGCCGTTGCGGCGGGCGTAGTAGGCGGTCCGGGAGACCTTGAGGAGTTCACACGTCCGTTTGACGTTGTGACCTGCGGTTTTCTCCGCCTCGATGAACGGGTCCACGTTCACCGGGTCTCCGTCGCGAAGAAAGCCGTCGCACGCTTGAGGATGTCGACGTCCTCCCGCAGGCGGCGGTTCTCCCGCCGCAGTGCGGCCAGTTCCTCACGTTCACTGCTGGTCAGCCCGTCGCGTTCGCCGGCGTCGATCTCGGCCTGCTTCACCCAGTCGCGGACCGCGGTCTCGGTCAGATCGAAATCCTTGGCGACCTGACCGACCGAGCGGTCACCCCGCCGGCACAGCTCGACGATCTCGGCCTTGAACTCCGGCGTGAACGAGCGGCGAGGACGCGGCTTCTTCTTCCCCATGCTCTCCATGATGAACATCATCCCTCCGGGGCCGAAACCCCTGATCTCAGATGTCCTTCAAAGCGAAGCAAGCCCAAACGCAGCAGGTACAAGTTGCGGGACACGAAGACTTCGTGCGCCGCCGTTCGCAACTCCTGCGTCGGATGCTCCTCGTGTGCGAGCTCGTCCAGCCGCTGATAGACGTCTGACAGTGCTGTCATGAACGCCGCATACGCCTGCCGTCGCGTGTCCTGATTGAGGGCTGCACGGTCACGACGCCAGCGATGCCGATCAGCGAGCAGGGTGGACCCGACGCCAATCACAGCGCCGATCAGGGTGTTCACAGGAGCCAACCAGTCCATGCACCGGACCGTACGGTGAGACCAATCGGCAGTGAAGGCCGCCAAGTGAAGTGCTCAGTGTGCGACACGAAGTCGCTCCAGGTAAGTAAGTCCAGCCATGTGAAGGAGGTATCGATCGGCTGAACTTCGGGCCAGTGTCCAAGGTCCGTCCCCGCGCTCCCATGCGTCGCTGGTAACGGCGGGGTGTGAAGCGGAGCGTTCAAGCCCAAGAGCGTCCCGGCCATCGGGAGGCAACAGGTGAGGGGAAGGCTGGACGGGCGAACGCAAGTGAACCCTCGATGATGCCTCGTGACTTTAAGACCGCGTCGATGGCGTGTTGGCGGCGGTCACAGGACCCGGTGCTGAAAGGCACCAAGCGACCTTCGGGTAACTGAGCCCGGAGGGAGGACACCGCTGGTCTCGGGGTAGAGGGGGCGCCCACCCCAGCCGCGTCTTACTGGTGCGGAACGTGGAAACCCCGACGGGGTCCAAGCCCCGGCTTGGTAGGCCGACCGCAAGGAAGGCTGAAGTCCCCGGCGGGAGAAGGAAGATCCAAGAAGCAAAGGCCGGCGGGCCGAAAGGCCAGAGGAAACCGGGAGGCGGGACTTTCACCCGCTCTCGCATAACTCGCCGGATACGGGTCCTGGTGGCCCGGCCCGAAAGGGCGCCCACGTGGATCAGGTGAGCCTTTGAAGTCACCACTGCAAGGACGCTCGAACCGAGGGACAAGTTAGACACCGGAGGCGAACATGGAGATCACGACACCCGTCGTGACGCCCTCGCGCGCGGTGAACGGACCCGAGGACGACTTACTCGACTGGCACGGCATTGACTGGGCCACCTGCGAGGAGAACGTACGGCGGCTGAGGCAGAGGATCTTCAAGGCAACGCAGGAGGGGGACCTCAAGAAGGTCCGCAACTTGCAGAAGCTCATGCTGCGAAGCCGCAGCAACACGCTGGTCAGCGTGAAGCGGGTGACGCAGCAGAGCAGTGGTCGCATGACCGCTGGCATCGACGGGGAACGGGCCCTCACGCCGAAGGCGAGAGGACTGTTGGCGGCCGAGATCCATCGGTCGTCGACGCCCTGGAAGGCCAGGCCGGTCAAGCGCGTGTTCATCCCGAAGAGCAACGGGAAACAGCGACCACTCGGCATCCCGGTCATCCGTGACCGGGTCCTCCAGGCCCGCGTGAAGAACGCGCTGGAACCCGAGTGGGAAGCGCGGTTCGAGCCGAGGTCATACGGATTCCGGCCCGGCCGCAGCTGCCAGGACGCGATGCAAGCGATCTTCTGGACGGTGAAGGGCAAGAACCCGAAACGTCTGTGGGTCCTGGACGCGGACCTGTCGGCGGCGTTCGACCGCATCAATCACGGCCACCTCCTGACCATGCTCGGCCAGTTCCCCGCCAGGGACCTGATCGCGGGCTGGCTGAAGGCGGGCGTGGTCGACTGCGGCCGGTTCGCACCGACCGAGGAGGGAACTCCTCAAGGTGGTGTGATCAGCCCGCTGTTGCTGAATGTTGCTCTGCACGGACTGGAACAGGCCGCAGGGTGCCAATACACGGTTCGGGCCGGGCGCGAGCCCGGTGCCATGCCCGGCACTCCGGTGCTGGTTAGGTATGCCGACGACTTCGTCGTGCTCTGTCACGATGAGGAACAGGTGCACCAGGTCAGGGCCCGGCTGGAGGACTGGCTGGAGCCGAGGGGTCTTCGCTTCAACGAGGAGAAGACCCAGGTCGTCCACCTCGCGGAGGGGTTCGACTTCCTCGGCTTCACCGTCCGCCGGACGAGCCGAAACAAGCTGATCATCAAGCCGAGCACAGCGGCTTGCGCGAGGCTCCGGGCGCGATTACGGACCGAGATGAAGGCCCTGCACGGGTCCAATGCCGAGGCCGTATTGCGCAGGCTGATCCCGATCGTTCGCGGTTGGACGGCTTACTACCGGGCAGTGGCATCCACGACGACGTTCTCGTCGCTGGATCACTACATGTGGCGGCTGACCTTCAAATGGGCCAGGCGACGCCACCGCAACAAGTCGAGGTACTGGGTCGTGGACCGGTACTTCGGCCGGTTCCACCCGTCCCGGCGAGACCGGTGGGTGTTCGGCGACCGCGACAGCGGCGCCTTCCTCATCAAGTTCGCCTGGACCGGCATCGTCCGCCACCAGCTCGTCAAGGGCGGAGCGTCCCCGGACGATCCTGCTCTGACCGAGTACTGGCGGCACCGCCGTCGCAGGAAAGCGCCACCGCCGATGGACAAGACGAGTCTTCTCCTGGCGGTCCGGCAGCAGGGGCTCTGCCCTCTCTGCAAGCAGGCGCTGATCGTCGGAGCCGAGTACGAACCGGACAGCCCACGCGAGTGGATCAACTGGTTCGCGGCCTCGAAGAAGACGCTCCACAAGCATCACTTCACCTACCGACGAGACGGCGGCACGGACGAGCGGAACAACCTTCGTCTCGTGCACTCCGCTTGCCACCGCCAGCATCACGCTGGCGACGGCAAGCGGACCACATAGCCCTGCTGACCTGCGAAGCCCTTGGGGCTTGCTTGAGCCGGATGCGCTGAAAGGCGCACGTCCGGTTCTGAGGGGGCCGGGTCACGGCAACGTGATCCGGCTACCCGACCACAGTCAAGCAAGCGCGGCGCCTTCCTCCCAGCTGCTACAGCTCGAAGTCGAGCTGCTCGACGTCGGTCAGCTCGACCTCCAGGCCGTGGGCGCGGCGGCCGTTGTCGCGGAAGTAGACCTCGCCCAGGGCCTCGGCGGTGAGGGCGCGCAGCTGCTGCTCGCTGGCGCCGGCAGCCTGGGCGTCGAAGAGGCGGGCGGCGAGGTGTGGGGGCAGGGCGAGGGTGAGGTGGCGCAGGCGGGCGTCGTCCGTGGTGCCGGGCGCGGCGGTGAACCCGAACCGCGCCCGAGTGTCGATCATCAGACCGGTGGAGGTGGCGGCCTGGCGGCGGGCCTGCTCGCGGATGCGGGGCTGCCAGCGGGCGCGGACCGCGTCACGTGTTACATAGAGGTCCATGAAGACGGCACCGTGACCCACGGAGACCAGCGCGCCGCCTACGAGCGCGCGGTCGCCGGAAAGTCCCGCCTGTTCGCCGTGTGGCCCGGCCAGTGGTCGAGCGACCTCTTCGAGATCGATGATCTGGACGAGTTCGCCAAGGCACTCGGGGTCAAGCACGACGAGGAACGAACGGGCCTGAAGGACCATGTTCACGAGGTCGAATGGACCAAGGATCCATACGGTGACGACAATCCCCGCAGCCAGTACCTCGGCATCGACGTTATCCTCGCCTGCGGCTGCTCCATCAACGACCTGCGTACCTTCGCCGTGCAGATGAAGGAGCAGAGGGGCTGGGTGATCGCGACGAGCGGCGGTTGGTCGAAGCGCGGCAGGCCGAACGGGACGACGACATACTCCTTGCGCGCACGTCGTAGGAGCCTCACCGACTGAGAGTTGAGGCACGCCCTCATCCCAGCCCTTAATCGTGTCTTCTTCCGTCAGAGATGCCGACTGGGTGAAGGTGCTCAGATGGCGCCGCCGCCACTGTTCTGCGTTCGCGTGGGCGCCCGGCCCCTCATCCCGCCTCTTACAATCGCCCGCTGCTCTGGCGGGGCCGCCCGGGATCCCTTATGCAAATGAGCTCGAGCGCAACACGGTCGGCCTTGCTGCCGTCCTCGGGCGAGGGGGGCCAGGATCAGGCGGGATAACTCGGGGGATGTATAGCTGATTCGGGTGACAACGGTGACCGGAGTGACCACACTCTGTGCCTAACAGATCATCAGAAGCGTCGGGGGGTACCGCTGTGCCGGTCAAAGCGGGGGGCGTTGGGGAAGTACGGATCACAGCGGTGGGCACGGAGGATGAGCAGCTGCTGACCGCCGTCATCGGCCTGGGCGACCGCAACCGCAAGACGCTGGGGTTCTTGCCGCATGCAGCATTCCGGCAGGCTGCGCAGGCCGGAACGCTCCTGGCCGCCGTCGAAGGCAGCCGGCTGGCCGGCTACGCCCTGTACGGTCTGCCTCGCGACCGGGTACGCCTGACGCACCTGTGCGTTGACGACGGCTACCGCGGCCACGGCATCAACGCAGAGCTGGTCGAAGCCATCTCCGAGCAGCATGCCGACCGACTGGGCATCGTGCTCAAGTGCCGTAAGAATTACGGCCTGGAGAAGATGTGGACCCGGCTGGGTTTCCAGATGCGCACGGAGGTCGCAGGCCGCGGTCAGTCGCGTGAACCGCTTGTGGTGTGGTGGCGCAGCCACGGCCATCCCGACCTGTTCACCGACATCGAATCGCCGGCGCTGGTGACTGCGGCGATGGACTGCAACATCTTCGCCGACCTGCACAGCTCGCTCCCTCGAAACGGTGCTTTGGAGACGAAGGCCCTGGCCGCCCCCTGGCTGGTGGATTTGCTCAAACTGGTCGTCCTGCCTCAGCTCGTCACCGAGATCCACAATGGCAACCATGCCACCGAACGCAGAGCCCAGATCCATGCGCTGATGGGTTACCAGCACCCTGAACTCGAACAGATCAATGAGGACCAGGTACTCAGGGAATTGATCGAGGCAGCCTGGGAAGACCTGGGCATCGAGTTGCCGCGCACCCCCAATGACAACGCGGACCTTGCCTATGTCATCCAAGCCCGCGCCGCTGGCGTGCAACTGCTGGTGACCCGCGATGAGGGTCTGATCGCCCTCAGCCCTGTGGCGGAGAAGGTGTGCGGGGTACGGATCCTGGGGCCGACCGACAGCGTCCTGGCCATCGATGAACTGACCCGCGCGCAGGCCTACCAGCCCGGCAGCTTGCTCGGCACCGCCATGACCACGACAGCTGTCACCGCAGGCCAGGAACAGCAGCAGCTGGTCTTCCTCAACAAGCCCGCCGGGGAGAAGCAAAAGGCCTTCAAGAAGCGGCTGCGGGACTTCGCGGCCTCGCCGGGCCGGTGGATTCGGCAACAGATCACCGACCAGGACGGCCGTCTGCTGGCCACTTACTGCCACGAGACCCGCGACGGTGAACTGCACGTTCCGCTGCTGCGCGTGGACGAGCAGCATGCGCTCGGTGCCACTTTGGCCCGGCAGCTTCTGTTCCTGCTGCGCCAGCGCTGCCGCTCCGAGGGCGTTGAAGTCCTTCGACTGAGTGATCCATACCTGCAGCGGGCAGTCCTGGCAGCCGCCAAGGAGGACGCCTTCCGTTCAGCTGGCGACACCAGCCTCGTCGCGCTCGTCCTGGATCGGCTCACCGACACCCGGGCCCTCGACACACACGTGGCCGCACTTGCCCGAGGACTCGGCCTGACGCTGCCCCCGCTCACCGCTCCGCTTCCAGTCGCCGCCGCGTCCGCCGTCGAACACGCCTGGTGGCCGGTGAAAATCACCGACGCCGAGCTGCCCACCTTCCTCATTCCCGTCCAGCCGAGGTGGAGCTACGAGTTGTTCGGTTACCCCGAAGGACTTCTCGCGCGCGACCACAACCTCGGTCTCAGCCGCGAGCACGTCTACTATCGTTCCCCGATCCCGCGCGGGGAGACCGCACCAGCACGCATCATCTGGTATGCCAGCAGCGACGACACCATGAGCGTATCTGCTGTCTTTGCATGCTCCAGACTGGAGCAGTGCGTGGTCGACGACGGTGAGCGCCTCTACCGGCAGTTCAAGCACCTGGGCGTCTACGGTCGCAAAGATGTCCTAGCAACTTCCGAGAAGTACGCAGGACAGGCGATGGCCCTGCGCTTCTCCGATACCGCGCTGTTCCCATCTACGGTGTCCCATCGGCGACTTGTCGAGCTCGGTAGCCGGTACGGGCAGACCGTCAACGTACAGTCGGTCTTCAAGATCTCGCCTGATCTGTTCCGTGCCCTGTACGAGGAAGGTCATCGACTGCGGTGAACACGCCCGAACGAGCCCTGCTGCTTTCGCTCCACCCGCGGTTCGCCACAGCCATCCTCAGCGGCGACAAGACCGTCGAACTGCGGCGCCAGCGCGTCGCCGTCCCACCCGGCACACCGGTGATCATCTACGCCACCTCCCCCGTCATGGCTCTGACCGGAACAGCCCGCCTGACCGGCGTAGACACCGCCGCTCCCGGACAGATCTGGCGCCGACACCGCACCAACTGCGGCATCAGCAAGACCGAATACACCGCCTACATGGACGGTGCGGGCCACGCCTCCGCCCTCATGCTCGATTCCCCCCGCCCTCTGTCCAGCCCGGTCCCCCTCGACCATCTCCGCGTCACCAGCGCCTTCCATCCCCCGCAAAGTTACCGCTACCTCACCACCGAGAACCTGCAGCAGCTGGTCGCCGGACACGACGCCGCCGACGAACTCCTCGACCGGCTCTCTGCGCCATCGTCGCCTAGGCGCACACCTCACGCCGCGCCCCCGCAACCCATGACTGTGTCCCCGTCCAAACAGCCTGGCCCCCTGCACTCGGCAGCACTACCCGCCAGCGCGGCTCTGCGGTAACGGCACGCGGCGCAGCGCCCGCATGCCGCCGCACAGGGGCGCTCCTGGAGCGATCGAACTGCCGAGGCAGCCCCGCCGTGTCATGCCTGGGCGCTCAGCCGTCGAACGCGGCATGGAACTCGTGGGCGGGGCCGCCGCCGCGCCACTAGAGGTGGGGCCACTCGGTCCGTTCCCCAGGGGCCAACGAACCCCGTTCAAGACAGACGATCACCCCCCGCCCGGACCCGAGCGCCCTCCGGCCCCCTGAGCGGCCCGCATACGGTCACCCAGGGCCACAGGAAAGACCACGCACCGAGAGGACCGTGTGGCCGCCGTACGCCGTCGGCAACGGCGTGCCCATCCCGTCCTGACCGCACAGCACAGCGCCCCCGCTCCGATCCCTGGAGCGGGGGCGCAGTCGTGTTCCAGGCGGGAAAGGCCGACCATCCCGGACAGCACTGCGCCCCCCCCCGGGGGGCGCAGTGTGGCGGATCAGCCGTTCGCGCAGATCGCGTACACCGAGATCCCGACGTCTCCGTACCGGGTCTGCCGACCGATGCCGATCCAGCCCCGCCCGTCATCCGTCGGGAACGAGCCGGTGAGGATCGCGTCGGCGCCCTGCGCCTCAGCGCCTCCACCGACGGCGACCTTCCCGGCCGGGCAGTACACCGTCCGCCGCTGGAAGTTCGGCACGTTCGCGTTCGGCAGCTTCACCACCTGGTACCCGTCGACCACCGCGGCCGCCGCACGGGCCGCCTCCGGCTTCGCCGGCGCCTGGCTGTCCGACGCCTGCGCCGCCCACCCGACACCCGACACCAGGGCCACCGCCAGCGCGCCCGCCCCCAGAGCCTTCAAGCCTCGCATCGTGCTCCTTCACGTCCGGTGAAGCCCCGACGACCGGGACCCCATCGCGTCCGCAACCCTGCCGGGCCCACACCCCCCAGAGCGCCGCGTACGGGGCCAAACGCCCGGATGTGAGGAACGGAGAGCACCGGAGCCCGACACGCGCCCAACGCCCGCCCTCGAGCGCCCCGACCGGGCCGCCCGGGGATGCCCGACGGGGCCGGTCGGGGTCGATGCCCTGGGCGCGGACGAGAGCGGTCAGCAGGCGCTTGGTGTCGCCGACGTCCTGCCGCATCGCCCCAGGTCCTTCTCCACCGTGTCGAGCCGCTGAGCGATCGTCCGCTCACCGGGCGCGCCGATGGCGTCGGCGAGGGAGTCGATGTTCCCGAACGCGGTCGTCTGCTGCTCACGGATCGTCTCGAGCTGCGCGGTGTGTTCGGCGAGGGTGCGGCCTGTCCGGAACGCGTCCGCCTCGAGGGCCGTCAGGCGCGCGTCGTGTGTGATCGGCGCGGTGGCGGGAGGAGTGGGCCGGTGGGGGGTGAGGGTGGTCTGGGTGGCGCCGATGCACGCGGCTCGCCGTGCGGCGGGCAGGAGCCCGACGGCGTGGTCGGCGCCGCGCAGCAGCTCGGGGGCGGGGATGCCGTAGTGGGCGGCGAGCCGGTCGAGAGCGGCGAGCGACCAGGCCGTGGTCCCGGCCTGTTTGCGGCTGATCTGCCCCTGGCTCAGGCCCAGGCCGCGCCCGAGGTCGGTCTGCGTCTCCCCCGTCGCGTACATCAGGGCGGCCACGGTGAGCCGTAAATGCCGCGCCGTACGGGGCATATGCGTGAAGGGCTGCGAACCAGGACGGGGGTGACCGGTTCGCAGCCCATCGCTGCTGTGAAGCGAGCGATGGACCAACCATAATGATCTTCCGCAGCAACCCTGAATCGAACCAACTAGTTCCAGTCACCACCTTTGCATCACGGCCCGACGGCCGGGTCCGGCGGCTCTTTCGCCAACTGTTGGAGGCGGGGTTAGATATGGCTACAGGTCGAAGTCAAGCTGCTCGACGTCGGTGAACTCCACCTCCAGGCCGTGGGCGCAGTGGCGGTGAGGCGGGTGCCCATGTGCCGGAGCCCCCCGCGAGCCAGCGCCGCCGGCCGACGCATTCGGAGGCCCCGGCTGACGGTGGCCGGCCCGCTGGGTATTGGGGCCGGTGACCGCTTGGTGCCCTTGTGCGGCTAGGGCTGTTTCTGGTTGTCAGAAGCGAAAAAGAAGCCGAAGGCCGCACTGGCGAGAGCAACGACGGGAGTGAAGATCAGGCTCAGTTCGCGGAAGTCTTCGGAGGTGAACTTGGTCCAGTGCTTGAAAGTGAGGGCAAGCGTCGGCACGACTGCCAGTAGGGCAACGAGCTGCAGCAACCCGAAGGCGAGCTTGCGCCGGGTGAGTTGCTTGTCTCGGCGCTCCTCGTAGTCCGCGTAGCGGATGAAGTTGTCGGTCCCGCTGCCGGGTTGGGGGATGCTGTCGTCGCTCAACAGCTCACCCTGTTCGGTCATCTGGTTCGAGTCTTCATCTGCGCTCACGGCACCCCTCCCCGGGCTCGCACTCAGGTCCTGTCTCCACCGGGCCCAGCTGGTAGAGCGTCAGCTCGTCAGCGTTCGGCTCCGGGATGGAGGTCTCGGACCATTCCCCGTCATCGTCGCAGAGTTCGTCGACAGCGACCTCCTCGAGCAAACCGTCGAGGAGGTCAGGCACTTCTGATGGGTCAGGACCGTTTTGCAGTACATGGTCGGGTGCACGAAATCGGGGGCAGATGAAGTCCGTGTCCACGCTCACCAGCACACGAGCCCCTGCTCCGTTGGCGGTTCGCTGGGGCAGGTACGGACAGAAGACCGTCTCGTACGACGGCGTCTGATCGATCGTCATGTGCGCTGATCCCTTCGGCGAGACCCGGAGGCTCCAGTCCCAGGAGACTCGTTAGCCCCCAAGCAGAGCTTGGGGGCTAGCTTAGCACACTCGATGTAGATAATTTTAACCTCCTGTGTGCATGATCGACAACGTTGATGCGGGTTAGATGCACATCAGATCCACATCTGACCCGCATGGAGTAGTGAAGAAAGCTGCTTTTTTACTTGACATCTGACGCATGGAGGGCCACCATCGAGGCATCGTTCGTTTCGTTGAGTGCAGACGGTTCACGTCAGAGAGGGCGTAGGTATGGGCCAGCACACCCCTGACCGATCCCCCCTGCGCACATCAGAGCTCGTCGCGGGCACGGCAGGGGCCCACTGTCGCCCCGTTCGCAGCCTGCCTGGCGACTGACCTCGGGCGCTCACCGCTACTGAACCGACTTCTTCAACGTCAAAAAGGGGCCTGGCATGCCGACGGAGAACACAACAGACACCACGCAGACCACGACCAGGCTGAGCGTGAACATCAACACCGACACCGCGGCGTTCCTGAAGAGAAACAAGCAGCGGGGCATCTCCCTGACGGAGTCGATCCGGCGCGCCATCGCACTCATGGAACTCGTCGAGCGGGAGACGTCCGGCGGCAATCAGGTTCTGATCCGCTCGAAGAACGGTGACATGCGGCAGCTTCTGCTGTTCTGAGACAGTCCGACGCCGAGGGATGTTCGCTGCCCATCCTTGGCTGAGTGGGCTCGTGAACTGCTTTTTGCGCAGCTGCCCGGTGGGAGACGTCGCTCTTACGCGTCTTCCGCCGGGCGCCGGCGTCTCTGGGCCGCGCATGGAAGCCGCGTCAGCCGCTGGTAGCCAGGGTTCGCAGCGTCTGTGCGTGCTGAGTCAGCATGGCCTTCGCCTGTTCATCGCTGGGGTCGATCAGCAACAGCCTTGCTGAAGCATTCAGCGCGCGCACCGTCTTCGTGTGCTGTCTGCGCTCCCTGCGAGGCAGCGCTCTCCACGCGGCGTTGCCCTGAACAACGATGACCCGGACCGCACCAGCAAGACCATCAGCAGCCCCGCCGCGGGGAAACCGGATCCCGTAGCGCGCCGTAAGGGCATAGGACAGCGCCACGGCAACAACGACCAGTGCATCGAAAGCCATCCAAGCCTCAGCAGCAATCGCATGCCCGGTCACGTGCTGCGCCAGTCTCCCCGCGAGGCGGCCTCCCACCCCTAAGACTGCGCCCGCGATCAGCACCACTGCCAGAGGGACCACGGGCTCTTCCTCAATCCGCCATCCGGTGTGCGGCTTGGGAGCGCAGTACCGCGCCAGCCGGGCAACCGGGTTTGCCGGCTCAGCTATGACAACCTGATGTCCCCAGTTCGGCATCAACGCCCCCACACAGAAGTACTCGACAACAGCACTGCGTAAGCAGGCTAATTTATGCTCCCGTCCCGCTAGGCCAGTCCCCATCGGTGACATCCTTCGGGGGCGCTCCACACCGTCGCTGTCCGGGCTCTGGCATAACGTGCGCAGCGCCTGCGATCCGTCCGCCGCGCCACCCGACCCGCCGCCAGTGAGGCGGAATGAGCTGTGACGGGCAGGGCGGCTGAGGCACCTACGTGCGTTGCTGGGGCTGACAAAGCAGGCCTGCAGCGTTGATGCCGAGCCCATCGGCGCGAATCCGTACTGGAGTGAGGAGTGCGGTGGTGCGCCAGCAACGGTTGCTCCGCGATTCCGGTTACGTCTCATGATGCGTCGCGTCCTCACAGGGAGATGACGGAAAGCGGGTCAGTGGGTACATCCATGCAGACGACGCGCGAGGCCCGCATCGGGACGGACGACCAGGCGGTCGGCGTTGCGGGTGGCGAGACGCTGGACTTCGGCGTTGAGCGCTGGGGTGACCGGGGCCGGAGGTCGGTTGCGGTGGATGTAGGCGGCGAAGGTGCCGACCGCGCCGACGAACAGCTCCTCGACTGCAGGATCTTCGTCGACGTCAACGAGGTGGAGGAGAGCCTTGTGCCAGTGGTCGGCTTCGACGCTCTCGCCGCGGCCGTGGTGGAGAAGGTAGAGGCAGAAAGCAGATGTGCTGTTGCCGGCACCCGCGGTGAGCCGCCACCAGAACTGGGCGCTTTCGGGGTGGTCGGCGAGATAGAGCATGCAGGCGAAGACGTGGGCGCCGTCGACGTCGAGATTCTCGGTGTCCCTGTCCCGGGTCAACAGCCGGTGCGGAGCATCCGGGTCACCGATGACGGCGGCAAGCTGCTCGACGTGGGTGGCGGCTCCGGGCTGGTCCAGGCTCCAGGCAATGAACACCGCGAGGTCGTGCAGAGCGCGGGAGACAGAGGGAGCGCTGACGGCGGCGGGAAGATAGCCGGCGTCCAGCGCCAGGCGGTGCAGACCCGCAGCCACGTCGAAGCGGGACTGGCGGCCGCGCAGGCGGTATCCGGCAGCGGCAAGCACCTGTTCGGCGTGAGCAGGTTCTTTGACGGAATTCATGTCACTTGCTCCTTCGGACCCGTGCAGGCATGGCCTGTGCGAGGCGCTTTTTGGCGTTGCGGGTGTGGTAGTCGACGGTGCTGACAGTGACGCCGAGATACCAGGCGATGTCGTCGGCAGTACAGCCGCACAGGTAGCGAAGGACCATCACGTCGAACTGACGGGACGGCAGGGAGCAAAGGGCGCGGGCCACATCACTGTCCTCGGTCAGCTCGGTGAGGTTCCCCCGGTAGCCGATCAGCTTCTGAGAGATGACGGTGCGGCGCAGAATGGCCCAGGTCTGTTGGTGGAGGTTGCCCCCGGCCAGGAGTGCCGGCCAGTGTCGCAGGATCTCGATGAAAGCTCGGTGCACGGCGTCGTCAGCGGCCTGCTCGTCGTTGTGCACGGCCATGGCAAACCGACGATAGTCGACGTGGTTCTTCAGGTAGAGAGCCTCGAACTCGAGCGGGAAGGGCAGCACGGCGGGGGCCGCCACCGGGCTGCAACCCTGTCCCGCACAGGCGTCGTCGGTCATGAACCCTCTTCGTTGAGGCAGGAACGAACGGATCCGCCAGCACGAATGCTCGTGCCGGGGAAGCCATCTGACGGGTCCTATCGAAGCGGTCCAAACGGACGAACACGCATGGACGCCCGAGCGAATGTCACACAGTGATATTTGAATCCTGTACCAAATGATTCGCTACCACCCAGTAACGCAGAGTGAACAGCGCATTCACCAGAGGTTCATGCGCATGGTCTACACCTCTGCGATCCCGACTGTGTCCTACTTCACTCGCGGAACGTGCGAATCCGCTCGAACTCCCGCCACTCGAACGAGTGAACATCTCCGGTGTTCGCATATGAAACCAGGCTCGTGCCCCATGTCAGCGGCCCCTCGTTGGCTCGTCACCGGCTCCGGCGAGACAGTCAGCAAGGGGAGAGCGGTGGCGTGGGTACCACCCTGCGGCTGGGGAGACGACCCGTGGTCGTTCCTGCACCGGGCGGCGGCTGCCTACCGGCTTGAGGTCACCGACCTGACGAGAGCGTAGCGGTGGGCAGCCCCCAGGACCGGCGCAAGAGTGTGCGCCCCGACGGGGAGGCGCTGCTGGACGAGGCGGCACAGGAGGAGCTGACCGCGACTGATGCCGGGCCTCAGCGGCACCTCTGGCGGGTGCGTAACAGCGACCCCAACGTCCCGTCCTACCCCAAGGCGCTCCACGTCGGGATCGGGTTGGAGGAGGCCCACCGCGCGGCCATGGCGGCGCCGCAGCATGCTGCGGATCCAGACCGCGACCCCTGGGTCTCCCTTGGGCCGGGCGCGGGACGCGTCGGCGGGTGGTGGGGCAGGCCCGGTATGGGTCTGCCCCACCACCCCGGTTCGGGGGTGTCTGGTCAGCCGGTGGGCTTGGGGAGGGCCTGGCCGAGGCGGTGGACGGTGGCGATGGTGTCGGTGCGGGTGCGGTTGCCGTGTGCGTCGATGCCGAAGTGGCCGCTGGCGCCGGCTACCGCGTTGTTGCGCAGGGCGTACAGCTCGTTGCGGACGGCGTAGCGGTTGGGCAGGTGGGTGGGGCCGGCGCTGTGGACGGCGGCGTTGTGCAGGGCGGTGGAGGCGGTGAGGACGGCGTCGTGGGCGACGATAGCCCAGTAGCTGGTGGTCAGGTGGCGGGCGGGGAACTGCTGGTCGTGGTGGGGGGCGGTGAAGTTCTTCACGAACGCCTCGTACAGGCCGCGGTCGGGATTGCCCGGGCTGCGCAGCTGTGCGGGGCTCGGGAAGGACGCGTACAGCACGGTGATGGGTGCGTCGGTGGTGTGGAGTGCTTCGACCTTGGGGTCGAGGGATGCCGCGTCGGAGCCGGTGATGACGGTGATGGGCTGGGCGTGGCAGCTGCGCTGGGCGAGTGCGTCGAGGAAAGCGGGCAGGTACTTGACGCGGGCGGCGTAGTAGACGGTGTCGATGGTCTTGCTGGTGCCGCAGAAGTTCTGGCTGATGGTGGGCAGGATGGCGCCGGGTCCGCCGCGCGGGTCGAAGTCGAAGTCGGAGTTGGGGTCGAGGTGTTTCTTCAGGCCCGTGATGGTGCGGAAGCCCTTCTGCAGGGACTCGGTGTACAGGTCGCGGGTGCCGTTGGGGGTCACCTGAGTGCTGACCAGGGCCGCGGTGCGCCGGCCGGTGCCGAGTTCCTTGCTGATCGCGGTGAGCTGGTCGGTGTTGGACAGAGCGACCCGGGCCAGTCCCTTGATCGGCCCCTTGCCGTCGACCGCGCCGGTCGCGTCGAAGCCGTCCGCGGTGATCAGGTCCCCGATCATGGGCAGGTCGGCCTTGGCGAGTTCCCGGGTGGCGTCGACCGTTTCCTGCTGGCTCAGTCCCAGCCCGGCCACCGCCACCAGGTGCTCGCTGTCCTTGACGGACTTCAGCTGGTCGACGGCCGCCTTCCAGGCGCGCTCGGAGCTGCCCATCGACGCCACCAGCAGCCGGATCTTGGGCCGGCTGTCCTTCTTGTTCTCCTCCTCCACGGCCGTGTAGGCGCCCTCGAGTTCGGCCACGTACTGGCCCACCGTCAGCGAGTTGGCGTCCGCGGAACTCAGCGGCGTGAGGAAGGCGAACGTCACGTAGTCGCCGCCGTCGGTGACGTTGCTGTTCTCCGCGCCGATGGCCTTCATGACGGGCGCGAGGTCGTCGCCGAAGACGGCCGCGCCGTCGCGGCCGTCGGTGACGCCCGTGCACTCCCCGCCGGGCCCCGTCACCAGGTCCCGGCTGGACGTCCCGCAGTGCTGGTCGCGGAAACGGTCCAGGTCCGTCTTGTGCACCTGCCAGGCCACCAGGGCCGCGGTGAGGACGAGCACGGTGCCGACCGCCAGGCCGGCGCGCAGCCTGGCCCGGCGCCCGCCCAGCAGGCTCTGCCAGCGCCTGCCTAACCCGGCGGGCCTGCCGGGCTGCGCGGGCTGACCGTCCAGCGTCTCCCAGCACGTGAGCCACTGCGCCTGATCCGCCTCAGTTAACCCGCAGGCCGGCAGGTACTTGGCCACGAAGTCCCGCGAGGGCAGCGCGTCCTTCGTCAGCACGTTGTGGATCGTGGTGGTCGACAGGCCTCCCCTGCTGGCCGTCGCGATGGCCTGGTAACTCCTCGTCCCGCGCAGCTGCTTCAGCGCCTCGCGGAACTCCTTCTGGTCGTGTACGTGCAGCGGATCGGGGCCCTTGCCCTGCCCGTGCGATTGTTGCTGGGGGCTCTTCATCACGCACCCCCCGCCGGGCCGGCCGCCGGGCGCTGGGCGCCCGGCCACGGGCCGAGCTGCGCGACGGCGGCCGAAGCCGCCGCGATCAGCCCGACGACGTCACACGCCGCCTGCCCGCTGCGGACGAGGACGACGACGACCAGCAGGACGACCGTGAAGACGGCGATCCGGTGCAGCGGCGTGAGGCTCGCACCGCACAGCGCAAGGCCTGCGGGCCCCGTCTGCCGGCGGCGCCGGGACCGGTTCATGTGTACGGACACAGGTGTGTTCCCTTCCTGGGCACAACGAAGATCACTGAAAAGGCGCATCCAGTTACCGGCTGTGATGCGGCCCTGAGTCAGTCTGTGCCTTCGCCGGAACCGGGGAAAACCCTTCCGCTCAATCGGAATCAGCCCGGACAAGCACCGCCCGAATCCGAAAATGTTCCGTCCTTGAACAGCACGGCGTAAGGAATCATCCGGCGGCCCGCCCGGCGGAGCCCGGACCGTTCCGGCCGCCGCCGGCCGCAGCATGCCCCTCCGTAACACCGCCACATCCACCCGCACGCCCCTGACCAGCCAGTTCACCGTTCAGAACGGTTCCGAACCCATCCCGAACGCGGAAGATCTTGCGCGTCGGGCCACCCGATGGTGAGCTGAATAAGCGGAACCCCGCCCCCGAAAAGCGCCGCATCCACCTCCTTCCTGGGCACGGCAGCAACAAAAGGGCGGAAGAAAAGAGGGGGCTCCTGTTACCGGCAGGAGCCCCCCACCGCATTTACCCAGCCACGGAACGACCGCCCCGACCCAGCCGAAGTACATTCCACAAGCCCGGGCAGGGACGAACAGGAGCCGGTCCGGCTCCGAAGAGGCGGCACGCCGTGGGACGCGGAAGACGTACTGCTCGTCACTGTCTGCCGCTCCAGCTCGAATACCAAGCGACGAACGCGAGAACGATGCGCAGCCGCGCAGACACACCATGAGTGTGCGTTCCTCCGCCCGTGAGAACCGCCGCATGCCTTGGACCGACGCACTGAACACGTCCGTCCGGCGTCAGGGTCGGCGGCGCAGCGCTCTGTCACTGGCACCTTGCCGCCACCGCTGCATAGGTGAGGCGGCCCACCAGTTGGTGGGCCGCCTCACCTGTACAGCGGTAACGCCGGGGTATTACTGGCGTCACTTCTTCTTCTTGGCCGATTCATTGACGGTGGTCTTGGGGTGCCGCTTCACGGTCGTCTGCTTCACGAAACGGCCGGTGATGGCGCTGCGTCCGCGGTTGCCGCCGGTTGCCTTCTTGGGCATGACGTACCTCCTCCTAGAGAGAGTGTCTCGGATATGAAACACTGTATTGAGAGTAGATCAGCAGTGTTGTGATAGTCAATCACTGTCTCGGAAGTGAATCAGTCGCGAGGGAGGATGACCCCATGGCCAAGGGACACGTCGACGTGGAGAGGCTCTACGGAGCTCTCGACGCGCAGAGGAGCGCCCGCGGCCTGTCGTGGCGGCAGCTGGCCAAAGAGCTTGAGGTAAGCCCATCTCTTCTGTCGAGGATGGCCAACGGCCTACGGCCGGATGTCGACGCGTTCGCCACGCTGGTTCAGTGGCTGGCGGTGCCGGCCGAGCAGTTCATGGTGTCCGGCGAACAGCCGGCCGAGCGCGACGAGCCCGAACTGGTCACCCAGCTCGGCCCCTTGCTCCGCGCTCGGAAAGATCTGGAACCTGAGGACGTCGCTTACCTGGAGACTGTCATCCAGGCCACCGTGCGCCGCGTGAAGGCTCTCCCGCGGGACTAGGGGGTCACATGCAGAGAGGCTTCAAAGCCCAAGCCAAGCGCCTAGCTCTCGAAGTCAGACAGGAGCTCGGCCTTACTGCCCACGCTCGTCTGGACCCCTACGAACTGGCCGAGCTCTACGGTGTCCGGGTCTTCGCCCTGGACGACGTAGCTTCAGCTCCCGAGCTGGCGGGCGCCCTGCGCCACTTCACCGAGGTACGCCCCGAGGCCTTCTCAGCCGCAGTCATTCCCGTCGGACACGGCAGAGTCATCCTGGAGAACTCCGCTGCCGAACCGCCGAGACGAGCATCCACCCTGGCTCACGAAATGTCACATATTCTGCTCGAACACTCCTTCACGACCCTACTGCGCACATCGGGCAAGGAGTGCCGCGAAAGTGATCGTGAGCAAGAAAATGAGGCAGCCGAACTCTCCGGAGAACTCCTGCTACCCACCGAAGCAGCCCACCGTCTGGCCCGCCGCAGCGCCACCGACGAGGACGCCGCAGCACTTTTCGGAGTCAGCGTCGAGTTCGCACGCTGGCGAATGAACACCACAGGGGCACGCATCATCAATCGACGGGCCCGCGCCCGCCAAGGCCGCCACTGACTAGCCGCAACCCGTCGTGACCTACACCGATCCACTTCAGCTCACGCCTGCCGTTCCGCCGCTTCTTCCCGCGCGGCACAAAGCTGGGGAATCACGGCACAGCAACGATGGAGCACCGCCGCTCGCCTCGGCCACCCAACGCAACCAGACAGCTCCCCCACACAGCAGGGCAGGGGCGCTGTCCTCTGCCGCTCTCCTCGGGTCCCTCTTCAGGTAAGCGACAGTGCAGGCCAGGCCACAGAAGTCAGGTGGATTTCCGCGGAGGCTGGGCGCCAAGTGGCGAAGGGCCACCGCTGGTTCGGCCGCGCAGGCGAGGGCATCGCAGGGCGCGGCCCGTCGGGTCGGAAGGCCCTTCGTCTCGCACGGTCAGGGTGTGCCGGTTGCCTGCTTGGGTCCTGGTAGTCCTTCCAGGGGGAAAGCGTTGATGACGTCCTTGATGGACTGGGTGCGGGTGGAGGCGAACCAGGCCTGGGTGCGTGGGCAGACGTATCCGATGGCGGTCCTCATGTCCTTCAGGTCGAGGAGAAGATTCCGCGTGAAGACTGGTTCCAGGTGAGCGATCCGGTTGCGCAGCCAGTGCAGGCGAATGACTGGGCTTTCGATGTCGCTCAGCCGCTGGTGGGTAAGCTGCGGGAAGGCGTAACGGATAGCATCTCGCCACAGATCATGGGTGTAGCGCGTAGCCAGCATGAAGCGCCAGAAGCCGAGCGTGAGCTGAGCGATGATGTCACCGTCAGTGAGCGCAGGGGCCGAAGCACCCCCCGCGAGCTGGTGTTTCTTGGTCAGCGTTTCCTGCGCCCGCCCCCTCGCCTTCGCAAGGTCGTCTTTGCTGCGCGCAGTCAGCTGGGCGGGCGGGTTGGTCAGCCAGCTGCCCGTTCTTCCTTCTGCCCGGTGCCACAGAGCCATCTGCTCGTGAATGGCGTTGCGCAGGACGACCTCGAAGACGTGCAGGGCTTCGTAAAGCACCGCGGATGCTTCGACGTTCCATCGGTACAGCTTGATCGCTTCACGAGGCGAGCCTGCCGCCGCAACGTAGGGCGCCATGCGTGCGGGGGAGAAGCGGGCTATGAGGAGCTGCTCTGAGGAAATCTTCTGTTGTCCCATAGTGCGTTGCATCGTATAGTTGATGGCAGAAGACCCGCTTGGCCTCTGCATGCATGCTGACGGGTTAACGGCAGACCGAAGGTCCGCTGGCATCTAGGCCAGGGGGCCTTTGGCATATCTAGGGCCGCTCTGACCAGCGCAAACGACCGCACAATCGGCCAGCTCGGTCCGCGCTCGCCCGTCACAGCTCCCAGGCCGGGTACAGATAATGGATTCGGCACACGCCGGTGCTCCTGGGCGGGTGGATCGTTTCCTCAGAGTGTGAGTGCTTCGACAGGTGGCAGAGACGAGGCCGTGTTCGCGCAGCTGACGGGCGCCTACCGGCTGAGCGAAATCAGCACAGCAGAGTGCAGGTGGTGCGACGATCTGTTCAGCCGGCCAAGCGATCAGCTCTCTGCCGGTACCGTCAGGGAGCTGAGCAAGCGGATGCTCCGGGTACGCCTGGCCATGCTGCCTGTCGCCGTCCTCACAGTCGCAGCCGCCGTCCTCGTCGGCATGCTCAGCTGATCTTCCACTCTCAGCCATCGATCGCACTGCGGGAGCGCCAGCACTTGCAGGAGCGTTGGGGTATCGGGCGGGCGTGCCCGGCGCGGCCGCAAGGACACGTGGTTCAAAGGGCGCTGTGCCGACTCGGTCCCAGAATGGGACTTTCGCGACGGGGCACCAGCCCCGTGCGGGCCTCACCGCCGCCCGACCACTTGCCGCACCGCTGCCTTGGAGCAGCGCGGGACCCGACAGTGTCGCTCACCCCTCCTGGTGCTCTTCGCCCAGGAGGGGCTCCTCGTCGCCTCGCCCACCGGCGCCGAGCATCCGGCGCCGGCCCGAGGGGTGGGGCGGTTGGGAGCCGAGCACGCCGTGAATCCGCATATCCGCGAGGTCCGGGAAGCGGACGTCGGGAAGTTCACCCAGGACGTCGGCCTGTGCGGCGCTGATGTAGCGCTGAGGCTGGGGGCCTGTACCAAGGCTACGGCGGGCATCCACGCTGGTCATGGTACGGCTGGCACGGAAGCCGAGGGCCGACGCCTGCGCGGGCCCCTACGACATTTGCTTTCAACTACGCCTGCATGAGGCGTAGTTGGTTCGATTCCTTGTCAGTGCCGGGTCTTACCTTCGTAGGCACGCCCACACGGGCCTCTCCCCCGACCTCCCAAGGGACCCTCCATGACTTACGTTCGCGGTCATCGCCGCTCGGACGGCACCTACGTCCGCCCGCACCACCGTCGCACCCGTCCGGCCGCCCGCCGGACAACTCGTCCGACCGCAGCCCCTCGCCGGGTGAGCACGGCCACCACCCGGCCCCAGCCGACCACGGCCGGCCAAACGGTGTGGGTGCGCACGTACCGCCGCGCCGACGGAACCGTGGTCCGCGGGCACCACCGGCAGATCAGCGGCCCCGTGGCAGCGGCGGCCGGCGGTGGAGGCGTCCTGCTGCTCATACTCCTGCTGCTGGCCCTGCTGAACGGCGCAGGCTCCGGTGCGGCAAATACCCCGAGCCACCACCCGACCGCTCCGGCAAGCATCAGCGGTCACTTACCGACCCCGTAGGCGCCCCGCTCGGACTGCGGATTGGCGCTGACTCGGCAGTCCGGAAACCCGTGTACCGAGGAGCCGCGTCCTGGTGACAGGCGTACGGCGTAGCTGGCGGTGGAAATCTCAGGTCAGGTACGCCGGGCCGGACATCAGGAGAGGGCAGTGGGCTTGCGCGGCGGCGGCACGGCCCGCAAGAGCTCCCACAACGGTCGCGAACCGGATGCCCAAGCTCCGAGTGTCTGGCGGTCCACCACATGCAGGCGCTGCTGTTTGGCGAAGGCCTCAGCGGGCTTGGTGACGCGGCCGTTGGTCACGATGACGGCGACGTCAGCACCGTGGACCTGCCGGGCGGTGCCGTTGAGGATCTGCAGGTCGGGCGTGCCGACCGCTGAGCCGGCGAGTCCGTTGCGGCGGTGTTTGCACTGGATCACCCAGCGCCGCCCGTAGGGATCGGTCGCTTTCACGTCCGCGCCCAGGTCCCCGCTGCCGCCGACACGGACCGCGTCCGGGCAGCCGTCACGACGCATCAGATCCCGCACCGCATCCTCGAACCGGGCATGGTGCAAGGCATCCAGGTCGGGCAGTGCGTAGCGCAGGCCCTGCGTGCGGACCGCCTCCCACCGCGCCTGCTGCTGCCTCCGGTACAGCCACCCGCCGCCCGCCAGCACCGCGAGCACACCGAGGGCGAGCAGGATCCACCAGTGCGCCAGCAGCCAGTTGACGACCGTCACCACCACGGCGATGGCCACCACCGCAGCCAGCAGCAGGCCGGCCAGCCGGTCGTCGGCGCGCCGCCTGCTGGTCCTGCGGGTGCGGCGCCGCCCTGGTGGCCGGCGGGGCGCTGTCGGCCGTCCCTTGCGTGGGCGGCGGGTCACCGGCTGGCCTGCGTGATGCCGCCCGCCAGCTGCTCCACAAAATGGAGAATCCCCTGACCGGCCGGTGTGGGGGCGATCAGAATGCCCAGGGCCAGGACGATGACCACGGTCATCTTCTCGTCCGTGCGGCTACGGGACTCCGTACGGCGCCGCAGCCGGAAGAACACGATGACCGCGAGCAGCAGCGCCACGTTGATGGTCAGCAACCGTCCAGACCTCCCCCACCGACCCCAGCCATCACCACACAGGGCGGCCACAACACCGCTCCAGCGTTCTTGTGTACTGGCGCCCCGGTGACGTTGACGGCAGGTTGCCGACGAATGGCACAAACCCATCGGACCTGGCCGAATACCGTGCGACAGACCAGCAGATGACGTGCAGCTGGCTACCCAGGCATGTGGTGGCCTACGTCCATCCACGGTGTAGCGGGCCTCTGCTCTGCCGGCGCTGGACGGCACAGCGGCTAGTCTTCGCGTTGTGGGGCTGGGCGTGCCCAGCCCGGCCCCGCATGGACAAGCCCGTGCGTCATGGTCAGTGCTGGTAGCCGGTGGCGAGATGGTCGCCGCTCACCCAGCCACGGCGCCCGTTGCGGGCCCCGGACTCCACCACGCCGTACGCCCACCACACATCCCGCGCGGTGACGCCCCAGCACTCGGCGTAGAAGTCGGTGCCCATCGCCAGCACGGTCAGGGAGCGGTGCCCGGTGCCGCGGCCAGCCCTCAGATGCACCGGGCCGGTGGTGTGGAGCTGAGCGGCCGCGCCGTCCGTGTTGCAGGCTTTGGGACGGGCCGTGGCCATCGCGTGTGCCTGCGAGGCAGGGGCGGCTGCGGTGAGGGTAGCGAGGACGGCGGCCGTGGCGGCCGCCGCTTTGAGGAGTCGTCGGATCATGCCCAGCCAATCTGCGATCGCGCGCCGGTCGTCACGGCTGGCCAAGCAAGATCACTCGCCGGTGGTCGACAGGGCCGTCCTGGCAGTCGATCACGACGGCGTTCCACCCCACGCACAACATTCGTCTGGGCAGCGTCACCCTTGCTCAGGTCGCTGATGCAGGACAGTGGCAAACAGGGCACGGAACTTCTCGCACTGCTCCGGCGTGAACCGGGGCGCAGCAGCCACCTCGCGTTTGATGCGCTCGATTGCCTCGGGCCCGAAGAGCGCGTCGGCCTCGGCTAGGGAGAAGTGGTTGTCATTCATCGTTGCATGGCTCCTCACCGGGCAGTTCTGGTGTTGGGGTGGGCAGTGGGCGGCAGTGGGCGGTCATGATTCGCCGCAGTTGTTGGACGAGTTCGTCGCTGGGCTCGGGTGCGGCGGCGACGCGTCGATGGATGCGCTCGATCACGTCGTCGCCGAGGATGGCGCGACGCTCCTCGCGGTTCACAGCGCTTCTCGGGCGCTACGCCGGCTCGCCAGCGGAACCAAAACGCGGGTGCTGTACGACCGGTCTGCTTTAAGGGGGAACCGGCCTGCGGCCGGCTCGTGATGGAAAAGGCTGTCGATCCGCTCAAGGTCCGGGTCGGTGAAGTACACAGTCCGGCCGAGCTTGGTGTGGGGCAGCTTCCTGATGTGCCGACGGAGCCACGTCTCGTTGACGCGAAGGACTCTTGCCGCCTCCGGATAGGTGTGCCGGCGACTGATGGGCGATGCATACACGAGTGCACCTTGCCCGCCCTGTGCCCGGCCTACGTCACCCCAACGCGGGGTTTCAGCGCCCAGCGTGAGAGGAGATCGCACCGACTACGCCTCTCCGAAGCGGATAATCCGAAGTGGAGGCTAGCCGCGCACCGAGCCACCACACGGTTGATACGCCTACAAGCCGTGCGCCAGGCGCCGCACCTACAGCTCGAAGTCGAGCTGCTCGACGTCGGTCAGCTCGACCTCGAGGCCGTGGGCGCGGCGGCCGCTGTCACGGAAGTAGACCTCGCCCAACGCTTCGGCGGTGATGGTGCGCAGCTGCTGTTCGGTGGCGCCGACGGCTTGGGCGTCGAAGAGGCGGGCGGCGAGGTGTGGGGGCAGGGCGAGGGTGAGGTGACGCAGGCGGGCGTCGTCGGTGGTGCCGGGCGCGGCGGTGAACCCGAACCGGGCCCGGGTGTCGATCATCAGACCGGTACTGGTGGCCGCCTGGCGGCGGGCCTGCTCGCGGATGCGGGGCTGCCAGCGGGCGCGGACCGCGTCGGCCAGGCGCCCGGCGAGGTCCGCGCGGGGCCGGCGGATCTGGTCCTTCACGTAGCGCTCCACGGTGCGCTGGGAGACGCCGAGCAGCTCGGCCACCGCCCGGGTGCCCTTGAGCTGCTTGACCAGGTAACGCATCTGCGCACCCGCGGACTTCGGGATCGGGCGGGTGAACGCCTTCTGCGCGGCGCGGTCCAGGCCCTCGGAGACCAGACCCATGGGAGGGACATCCTTTCAAGATCTGCTGTAGGCCCCTCTCGCGGTCGATCAGCCTGCCCGGCGGGGGAATATGACGCCGGGCCAGGTGATCGGCCGCGAGAGGGGCGCTCAGGACGCTCCGCGGGGGCGCCGGGGTGGTCAGGTCTGGGACATGTCCACGAATCGGCTGTAGTGGAGCTGGGCGGCGACGGTCACGCAGGCGGTGGGCCCGAGCCTATTCTCCTCGATGACGAGGTCGACCTCGCCGGCCCGCACCGATTCCTTGTCGTCCGCATCGCGTCGCTCAATTGATCACAACGCGCGTCGTTCTTGATCGCCCGCAAATCGCGCATGAGGCCATCGTCATCGAGCTGGGGCAGGGCGATGTCGGGGCAGTCGAGCATGACGGAGCGATCTTCAGGCTACGGGAGACCCCGGCAACGGCCTGCTCACGGTTGGTGGTGCGGGAACCACCCGACCAGGAAGGGGACGTCGAAGGAGGTACTGCGCAGGCGATGGTCGAGCCAGTCGGCAGCCAAGACGTCGTGCAGGGCCTGAACGCGCGTTATGGCCGCACTACCCCAATCCCCGGCGACAAACTACCGCGCAGCAGTTGAAATTCGCGGCCGTCAATTGCTCAGCCACAGAACGGAAGCCCCGATATGCGAGCGTCGAAATTCGACGTACGGAGGTACCTGAGCCGAACGGCCCCCCGGGGCCGGGCGGCGGAACCGCCCACCGGCACCAGCCACGCTTCCGTGTTTGAGAGCGTCACAGCCCTGACCACCCGACGCTCAGACCCGCTACTGCTCTGAGCGACCCGCACCGGGGCGCAGTGCCGCGCGCTGAGCGAGCTCAGCCGCTGAGGCCGGCCTCCCCGATCCGGTGGTTGTCGACGGCGACACGCCCGCTGCTGCCAGCTGCTTGTGCCGCGCACCGCGCGCCGATGTCGGTGGGGGTGCGTGTGGCAGCCGGGCTCTAGTGACACATAAGAGCGTTCTGCTCTGAAACCGGTCCTGACCTGCGGTGATGCGAAACCGTTTGTTCTGGGGTTCCAGAACAAACGCGTCCCGGGTGTTCTGGATATCCAGAACAAAAACCCTTCAGAGATGACAACCCGTCAGGCAACTGTGGGGTGGCGTTCGTTCTGCGTCTCCAGAACAAGCCGGTTTACCTAGTGCTACCGTGCTTCCCGAAACGTTGATCATCTCTGGAGGGCTGCGCTGATGGAACAGCTGCCGATCGTCCGCCCCGGCGAGCGCGTTGTCGCGCGGCCGGACGGCAAGGGCGGCTTGATCCTGGGCGTCGAGAAGATCAAGGGCCGCGAGTTCGCCGCGAGCGCTGAGTGCAGAGGCTACGTGCTGGACGCCCGGCTGCTGATGGACGTCCTCGGTAGTCTCAAGATGCCCGGCTCCTGGTTCCAGGTCTGGTGCAAGCTTGTGTCGCTGCAGAACGCCAACCGCGCTGACGACAACCTGCGGGCTGCTGCCCGCGGCTTCGTGAAGACGAACCAGCGTGACCTCCAGGCCCGGTGCAACCTGTCGGCGGCCTCGGTGAACGAGGCGTCGCAGTTCTTCGCGCACATCGGCTGGATGCGCACCGCCAAGCGCGGGATCCTCCAGCTGAACCCGTGGCTCACGGTGGCCGGCACCTCCGGCGAGCAGGAGAAGTGGCAGGCGCTGTGGAACAGCGCGGAGGGCCCGGCCTGCATCATCCCGCACTCCGACTATCCCACCGAGTGGCGCCAGATCCGCGAGGCGGAGAAGAAGGCCGCCGAGTCGGCCCGCCGCAAGGAGAAGGTCGTCACGCTGCGGCAGCGTCGGCCCGTACGCAAGGCGAGCGCATGACCGCGCGCGGCATATCCTCGATACAACGTCTCGACCTAATCGGAAGTGGTGAGGCTCCGTGAGTAGCTCTTACGTCCCCAGCCCTCCCACCGAGGCACCCGTCACGATCACTCGTAATGTCCTGCGCCTCCTGGCCCTCGTCGACGTCTCCACCGCCGGCCGCCGCGTTCTGGACCAGCTGCTGTACCTCAGCGACCCGGAGACCGGCACCGCCGAGATCAGCCAGAACGAGATGGCGCGCGAGCTGGGCGCGAGCAAGCCGACCGTGAACCGCGGTTTCAAGGAGCTGCGCGAGTGCGGACTCGCCTGGGGCCTCGAGGACGGCCGCTACCAGCTCCACCCGCTGCTGACCGGCGGTGCGGTCTCCTCCCCCGTCATGTCGGTGCCCGAGATCAAGGCCGCCGACCCCGAAAGCTTCACCGAGCAGCGACGGGCCCGGTTCGCCGCCCAGGTGGCCAATCTCGCCGCCACCGGTTGAATAACCCCACCGAGGACCCTGAACGGCCCTCCAGCGGGCTCCTGGCCCAGCGAAGACACACAGGCGCTGCACCTCCGGGTGCGGCGCCTTCTTCATGCCCGCCCGCGATCAAGCCGGTAGCACTACGTAAACCGGCTTGTTCTGGGAGAGCAGAACAAACGCCAGCCACTGCGAGTAGCAGGACGCCGGTAGCACCAGGTGAACCGGTTTGTTCTAGAGGAGCAGAACAAACCGCAGGATGCCGACGCCACTCATCCTCGCCACGCGAGGAAAACGTCAGGTCAGCACCTGCTGTCAGACCCCTTCGATTCACTGTTGCAGCCGAGACCAAGGGGTGGGACATGCTCGAACTGGTACACAACGATCCGCGCGGCTGGTTACTGCACTTTTTCAGGGCGCACCAGGTGCCCAGACAGGCGCTGGAAGGCACCGGACACGTCTATGTGCTCGCGATCACTGGTGCTGTGACGTACGTGAAGATCGGCTCCACTGGGCAACCGCGCGCCCGCCTCGAAGCGCTGCGTACAGAAGCGCACCGTCAAGGAGGCGCTGTCACACGGGCATGGCTATCCCCAGCGCGTCCCACTACAGGGGCACCGAGGCTTGCGCGCTCACGAACTGCCGCGCGATCTCGCCGTCATCCAGCCCACGAAGCGAGTACTTCCCCCATCTCGACTTCGCTATGGCACAGCGCGAAGCCGTCAAAGCTTTCCTTGGTATCCGCGATACCCCGCGGGTGTCGACAACGACTCCGGCTGCTGGCCAGCACCAGCCGATGCCTGGTCACGTCTTACGCCGACTCTCTCCCAGCGCATGGGATTACCGCCGACGGGAGTTGGAGTTGTTCCGTCAAGGCAGCCGCCGCAGCCGCTTCCGCCGGCGAAACAGCACCCCGGAGCGCCCCAGCCACGTACCAGAGTCCCTCATGGACGCTTTCAGCGCGCTGTTCCAGCCATCTGCGCCGGTGATTCACTTGCCCGTCCGGCGCGTCTCATCGTGACTCAGGCTCTCGGCGGCTTCCCACGACCTCTTCGGCATGCAAATGCTGCGCTCGGAGCGCGGCGACGGTCGGGTCCGCCGGCGGTTCGGCGGGCGGCGGGGACGGGGCGGTGCGGACGTCGCGGACGGCCTGGCGGACCACGGCGCGCACCGTGGCCTCATCTTGGGCTGTGAGTCTCACAGGTCTCACAGGCCTGGTGTCCGGAAACTCTGCGGCCTCCGACCCGACCGGCACTCTGGCCGGAACCCGGCGAGCCGTGCAGGGCCCAGGACTGCGGTTCATGCGAGTACCGCCACTACGGTCCGCCGACTCACTACGGTCGGCACATGACCAATGACGGTGTACTAGCGGACGAGGCGGTCCGTGCGGCATGGGACTGGTGCCGGATCTTAGAAAAGCGCACGTCAGAGGCGGAGCGCTGGCAGGCGCAGGAGCGTGTCCAAGCCGTGATGGACACCTATGGTCGCGAGGAGGTGTCCCGGGGCGCTGTGTTCCTGGTGGGCGCGCTGACCGCGCACATCGTCGGCCAGCAGGACGGCGCAGAGGAAAACCGCCTCGATCCGATCAGCGATCTGATCCCAGCCGTGATCCGCAAGCTGCCCAACTTCGAACTGGCCGACCCCGCACAAGTGCCGATGGTCACCGGCGTTCTCATGGCTGCGGCCATGGGCATGGACACCGTGGCCTGGCGTGACCAGTTCGGAGCGATCCCGCCGGCGGAGGCCCTGGTGCACAACTTCGTGCTCTGGCTGCTCGCCGATCTCTTCGACAGTGTGGTCGAACAGCCCGGCGCCACCGACCTGCTCATGCGGGATACCTTCAACTCCCTCGCCTCCGAGCCTGATTGATCCCCTGGCGCTGCCTTACCGGGCAGCTGCGGGTCACGGGCATGAAGTGCCGCCCTCGCCAGGGTCGCCGACGGATCGCGGTTGTGGCGCTCCCCTTCCCGGGGATGGGTGGATATAGGGCGTGCCCGGCGCCGTGCGGCTCAGGCGGCCGGGCTCAGGCCCGCTGTGGTCATCGGGCGGGAGGCGGCCTTGAGTCGCATCCGTTCCCTGACCACGTCCTCGCCCTGGAAGGCATCCCAGTACGAGTGGGTGACGATGGTTGCGGACAGTTTGAGGCGCTCCTGGCGCAGCCGGGTGACCGCGTCCTTCTGCTCGTTGGTCCATCCCGGGCTGGGCTCCCGGCCTCCGGTGACCTCGCCGGTATGAGGGTGTTCGATGCCGGGCCAGCCCTCCGCGGGTTCCACCGACCAAGGCAGGGACCGCAGCAGCGCCGACAGCTCCGCGGTGGCCTGGTTCAGGCGGGTCCGGGCGGCGAGCAGGTCGCTGGGAAAGGACGTCTCAGCCATGACCGAAACGATACGCGTGTTCGAATCCGGTTCGGTGTTCGACGCGCCTGTACCGGGCGCGTCCTGAGGGGCTTGCCGGTCCTGTACAGCGGGAGCACGGACCGGCTCTGCAGCCAAGGGCGGGACGGCGGGCTGCGCCGCCTGGTCACGCCGAAGAACCTCGGTCTCGCCTTCCCCAGGCTGCGGCTGGCGGAGGACCGGCGGGGCACACTGCGGCGCGAGCTCCGCCGCGGCTGGGTGCACGGGAGGCTGGGGCCTGTCGACGGTGATGGAGAGCTGCGCGAGGCCGCGTCGGGGCAGCGGTGCGCATGGCGTCCACTTTTCCTCTCCGAATCGGCAGGACAGCTCCGCCTCCTCACCGGAGAAGTGGATCGCGTCGCCAGGTTCGACGACTCCCTCGGCCGGCGGCTCTTCGATCGGCCGGTACCCGGACCACGTGGCCCGGTCCCGGGCAGGCACCCACATGTATGTCCCAGCCCGCGGGCTGCGTTGTGAGGGGATGAAGAGCGGCACCACGGTTCCGGTGGCCGCGCCGATCAGCGTCTGGCCGACGGTGACGCCCCGGGTGTTTCCGGCTTCCCCGGTCCAGCCCGTACCTTCGTCGTCCAGCCGCCGGGGGGTGTCCCACTGCAGGTGCACCCGGCCGCAGCCGGTCTTCGCCAGGCCGTCGGGGCATGGACGCTCAGCCGCCGCTGTGCAGGCCCACTCGACGAGGACGCGGTACCCGCCCATCAGGGGAAGATCGGTGGCATTGCTGATCTGCCGCCACGTTGCCGGCCGGGTCAGCATCCAGTTCGCTCGGTCGACGAGGTGGAACTTGTCGTTGTCGGTGATCCAGTTGGCGGTGAGCCCGGCGCTGGCGTGTGCTCGGGACCGGCGCAGGACCGTCCCGGAGCTGGCGTTGTAGTACTGCGCCTCGCATCCCAGGTTCAGCCCTCCATCGCCGATGACGGTCACGTCCGGCCGGGACGTTCGGAACTTGGTCGCCTTCTCCACGTCGTACCGGATGCCGGCCGCGTCACAGGTCCGGGCCACGAACTCCTTCATGGCCTTGTGCCGGTCGCTCTCCTCCGGCGTCATCTCGTGGGACGTGGGCAGGTGCGCCGCCCGCAAACGCACCAGGCCATCGGGTCCGCGATGCTTCCGGACGTACATGAAACGGCTCTGCACGCCGTTCTCCTCTGCCTTGCACACGCGGCCCGCCTGGCTTTCGACGCACTGCAGCAGGAACCGGTCGCGTTCGGCGATCGGGCGGAGCAGCGCGTCGATCAGGTCGGGCACGAGGTGTCTGCTGTCGCGGGGGAGACCGAGGTCGTCCTTGTCGAGTGCGAGGACTTGCTGGAGTTCCTCGTGCCAGACGCCGTTCGCCAACGTGCACCGCCTTCGCTTGGGAGGACTTCCCTTCGAAGGTAGAGCCAGGCACTGACAATCCAACAGATGCCGGGTGATCATAAGGAATTCCGGCAATCCGTTTCGTCCTGGATCAACGGGTTCGGTGTCGGCTACTACGGTGCGGACCGCGTTCCCGTCACGCTGGCGACGTCCCCTCCCTGGCCGCTACATGCCGGGGTCGAGCGCCTGCACCGGGGCTATCCGAGCCAGGCGATGGTCAGGACCGACAGGCGGAGCAGGGGCCGGTTCACCCAGTACGTGAGGGAGAGCTGGCCGACGGAGGCGTGGCGGATGTCCTCGCCCCCGAGGTCCGGCCCAACCTCCGGCTAGCCGGCTGAATCGCCGCCGCACCCTCGCACCGTCACGGCGCCCGCCGACCGGGAGGGCGCCGTCGTCTTCCCCGGCCGGGACCGCAGCGCGGCCGGTAGCACTGACTACACCGGATCGTTCTGGAGCAGCAGAACAAACCGGCGCCATCCGCTGCACCATCCCGGGGCCGGCTGCCGACCCGTGCGGCACCCTTGTGCTACGCGGGCGCATGTAAATGCTGCGCTGCACCCACGACACTGCCCTGCTGTCATCCGACGGCCACCACCAGGAGCAGCACCAGGTCCCTGCCGCAGGCCCTCGCCTCACGCATGTCCGCAGCCCGCTAGCTCCAGAGGTGATCCCCTGGTCCAGGAGTGGACGGTGTGAGGCAGTCCTTCGAACAGAACTGAGGCGGAATGCCGCGGTCCCACGCTCGCAGGCTCGGGTTCGGGAAAGGTCCGTTGCACGTCGCGCAGGAGCCGACCTTGGCGCGGATACGAAGTGCCTCCTTCCGTGCCACCTCGTAGAGGCGCAGCCGCTCCCGTTCGAGCCCGTACCGCATGGCGAGGGCGTCCGTCTCGTTCCAGAAGACTTCGTCGATGACGTCAGGGTCCTCGAAGCACATGTGCAGCAGGGACCTGCTGACCGGTTCGAAGGCGCCGTTGGCGACGGCGGCCTTAATGAGCAGGTCCGCCTCGGGGCTGCCGCCGAGACGGGTTGGGTCGCGGTCGAGTTCTTCGTTTCGGGCGTGCCCCCAGTCGCTGGCCATGCGTGCCAGGGTCTGGGCGTCGCAGTCGGCGAGGTGGCTGTCGCATCGGCTGAAGGCCCACGAGGTGGGCGAGTGCCGGCAGCCAGGTGTCCGGCACAGCTCGTCGGCCCGGTCTTGGGTGATGATGAGCCGGAAGCGGCGTTCGTTGCACACCACGAACGCCGTCTCCAGCGGGTCCATGGACTCCACGGTGATCCGTGCCTTGTGCCCTTCCCGGGCAAGGGAGCCTGCCAGTTCGAGCACGGTGCCGTAGGGGATGGCTTCGCCGAGTACCTGGGACTGGAAAACGGCCGGCGCGTACTCGTCGTCATAGCCCCAGTCGACGTCCGCGGGCGGAAGGGTGGCGCACTCGTTCAGCAGCTCGGAGAGGAGAAAGGTTCGGGTGGTGCGGGCCGGTGCTGCGGCCATTTCACGGGCGAGCTGGGTGTACCGGCGGTCGGTGCTCTGCTGGGCGGCGCGGATCTCAGCTTTCCGCTTCTTGTCCTTGGTCACGACGTTCCTACCACGGCATGCCCACGCCCATGCCGTAGCCCGGCCATCATGATCAAGTCAGGTGATCGCGCGAGTCGGTGACCCTTGTCCTCGTCCCGGGGCGCGTGGGTGCTTCCGGCCGGGAGTCTGGCAGGCGCGTGCTGCCGCAGGCGGCAGAGTAGCGCACCCGATGCAGGGTCTGACGGTCAATCGTCGTGCCGGATCATGTCGCGGTCGCGGGATGCGGTGATTGCGGCGGCCCGGGTCGTACGCCTGACAACCTCACAGCACCCCACGTCCACCAGGGAGAACAGGGTGTGTGACTCAAAGCGGGAGCCGGGTGTCCGCGAGCGGCGGCGGTCAGAGGACGGTGCCGTGCAGGGCACGGCGGTCACCGGAGATCGCGTAGCGGCGGGCGGCGAGGCCGTGCTCGAGGGGCTCACCGATCTCCTCACAGAGCAGGGCGAGGACGTCGGCCGCATCGGTGTCGGACAGGTAGGCCGGCGCGACTTCGAGCATCAGCTCGCCGATGACGTGGGTGCTGGCGGCGAGTTCGTCGACAACGCGGCGCAGCGCGGCGACGGTCGGGTCCGCCGACGGGACGGCGGGTGGCGGGGGCGGCGCGGTGCGGAGGTCACGGACGGCCTGGCGGACCACCGCGCGCACCGTGGCCTCATCACCCGCTCGAAGGCCGGCACCCAGGTGTCCGCGCGCCGGTCGGCGCGCAGCTGGGCAAGGAGTTCGGCCGGCGCCTCGGGCGCGGGGGTGTACGGCGTGACGGGTGTGCGTGGTCGGGCTGCGCGCTCATCTGGTCCTCCCGGCGGGTCGTCACCTCACGGTAGGCGCGCCGGGTGGCCGTCGATGCGGGCATGGACGGATCCCCTCCTACTGGGTGCGCAGGGTGCCACACAGTTGCTGCTCGCTGGCCCCGCTTGCTGGGTGTCGAACAGGGCTGCTAGGCGGGCGGCACGCCCGCGCACCGAAACCTATTGGGCCCTGGCGTCGCTAGGGTGCCTAGGTCAACCGCATCAGCGGTCGATGGCTTCCCTTTGCTGAGGTGGGTACGTGCCGAACACTTCTTCCGTCCACAGCGGTTGGTCCGCGCAGAACGCCTCCTACATGGGCGATGTGGCCGGCGAGATCGGGCAGGTCGGAAACGATGCAACCGAGCCCGTTGACACGCTTGCCCTGGCCTGCGCGATGGCCGAAGCCGGCGAGGGCCTGGAGAAGGCGCTGGGGCACGTCTGGGCGCTCTACACGCCGCAGGAGGCGGCCGTTGTCGCGTCAGCGCTGCACGCGAGCATGGCCGCCGCCGTGACCAACTTGCGTGCCCTGTCTGCGGCTGTGAAAGAAGTGGCCGCTCGTGGCGACTTCGCTCAGCCCGGTCCCACTGGCGCATTCATCAGCGTGGATGACGAGACTCCGGGAGACGCCCTGGACCGTCTGGAAACCGTGGCCGACGAAGTCGAGGGTCACCTGGGCGTGCTGCTGCCGGCCATCAGCGTCCTGGATGCGGCGCCTGGCCTGTACCGTCCCGCCTCCGACGTGCACGGCACCATGGTGGCCGTCGCCAAGGCCCTGGGGCCGTGCGCCCGGCTCCACACACCCGACATCGGCCACAACCAAGGCGCCAGCGAGGACCCCTGCGGCTGCCACATCCGCATTCACGTCGACGGCGAGCTGTACTACTTCGACCTCGCAGACATGGGGTGGACCTGTTGTGCGACAGCGACGCACTTGAGACCCTTGACGGAAGCAAGACGTGGCACAACCAAGACGGGTTGCTTGTGCGCAGCCCACTGGCGCACCCCGATCAGCTGGCAGAAGCCATCATGCACGCCATCAAGAACCACGCTGGATGCCGACCCCGGCGATAGGCTGCGGAAGCCGCCCTGCCGCCGGCTGTCACAACCTCTCCTCTTGCATAACCGCGTGCAGACCCGCTCAACTCTCGGGCCCGTATGGAGGCATCAGTGCCTGACCTGATACAGGCATGGGGCGAGCATCAGGGCGCGAAGGCCGAACTGCGTGCACAGGTGTGGCTGCCCGCACAGACCACCGACTGCAAGCCCGCGGCCGGGGCCGGCCTCAGCCCCGGGCACGTCCTCGCTCAGCTCGCCGCCCATTTCGTCATCAGCAGACGGCCCGCCGCCCGACCGTCGAACATCAGTGGGCCCTTCACCACTGCACAGGAAAAACCGGTCGCCGGCTCTCAACGCCCGCGTCTCTTATGTCGCGCTTGCGAATTTCCGGGTCCTTGCTGTGCCAGATCGAACCACAAATACTCCGCTACCCTCAGGAATCTCCAAAGAGCGCATTAGAAGGTCTTCAACGTCAATCTCTTGGGGCCACAGGGTGTGACGCAAGGTCCAGCGAACCCCAGCCAAGTCAACTCCCACTAGCAGAGCGCTGCGCAGGTCTGCTGCTGTGAAATCATCCAAAAACTCACGCCATTCTGAGAAAGTCAATACTGGGAACCTCGGCGCGTGCAGAAAGTTTTGCGCCTCATTCTTCACGAAGTGTCGGAACTTCGTTTCGGCGAGCATCATCGCGTAAGTTGGCACGATACGATCGAGGCCGCGCGCTCTGTACTCAACCTCTTTCTGTGCTCGGGCAAGGTCTCGGGTCAACTCTCGTGCAGTCTGTCGACCGCGGGAGCTGCTATCCCTGCGCACCCTTTGCTGCTCACGGTTGATATTGCTTGCTCGATCAATGGCTAGTCCGAGCTCTCTGCCGAATTTCACCATCTCTTCGAGCTGCTCCTCAGTTTCATCAAACACCCTGGGAACCATTTCAGCAATCTCACGTAGCGTGATGAGCATGTTCTCGGCTGTGCTGATGAAGACAACCGAGCAGTCAACTGCTACCGCGAGCTTCATGCTCCGCCCGCCAAACAGTGCATCATGTAGGCGTTGCACGGTATCGCTTAGGCCTCGGCAGTTCTCTTCGGCCACCTCCATTTGGTGCTGACCAGCGATGAGCTTGGTGAAGCTAGGGTTGGCGCGCAGCATCATTCGTGCTGCAGGGGATATTTCCGCCTTGATTTTATCGACACCGTTGGCCGACTGCGGCGCAACGGCTTCGGGGTTCTGGCGCAGCTCGACACGTGTTGCGGGCAGGATTTCTCGCAGGCCTGCTTCCACGTCGATGACTGAGCTGAGACTTTGCGTCACGATTTCGTTGTCGGCTTGAAGTAGGATTTCTCGCAGGCCTGCTTCTACATCGATAACTGAGTCCAGCGACGCCAGGAGCCTGTCATGCGCCTGGTTGAGCTTCGCCTTTGACGTTCCACCGGGAGGTGTATTCCGGTTCATCGTTCCCCTTCCTCCCACTCGCGGATGCGTGCGGTCGCAGCGCGCCGGGCCTTTTTAAGGCTTGCTCTTACTGCTTCGGGGCTCATGCCCAGTTGCTCAGCAATCTCCACCGGCGTGAAGTCACTAAGGGTCCAAGCGAGGACCTGCCGTTGCCGGGCAGGCAAATTCCTGATGACACTCAAAGCATAATGTTGACATTCCCATTCGATCACAGCATCGGGGCGTGGCGTAAGGGAGGTCGGTTCAGGTATCTCATCGACTGGATCCTCGCGCACATCAGCGATTTTCCTGACTAGAGCTCGAGCAGCAACCGTAAACACCCAGGATCGATGATTATTAATCTCGCTCCACCGTTGATACGCGGAGGCCATCGCAGTCTGTGATATGTCAGACGCGTCAGCTAGGGAGGCTCCCTGGTTGATTAGGAAGCCAATCAGCATTCGCACCGTCTCGCGATAAAAGGCGGAAAATTCCTCATCTTTCCCTTTTGGGGGAGTCGAACCACGTCTTGTAGCATTGTGCGAAGCGGGTAATTCCGCGGGACGGGCCAGGTTGTCATCGCTCACGCAGCCTCCCTCCCCGCGTCAGCCACGGGCCCACGATCGACCCGCATCGTCAGGTGGTGTCCATCTCCCGAGCGCGTGGTGAACTCAAGGCGGCCACCTGCCGCAACGGTCTTCGCTACATCCGCCAAACAGCTCTGACGTGCAAGTTCATGCCGCTCACGCCACCGCAGGCGGAGCCACAGGGCAAGTAGCCCGCTTACCTTGGCTATAACCAGCGATGCGGTACCGATCACGAACGTGGCCCAGTCCACGCGAGCCTCCTCCCTACGACGCACCCGCGATGAGCTCGTCAGAGTTAAGAGGCGATAGACGTCCTCAGCGTGAACCTAATAGCCAAGATTTTTTCGACGCTCCCCCGACCAGCGTCCACCAGCAGCTCAGCGACCTGGCGGCTGCCCTTGAGCTGGCGGACCAGGTAACGCATCTGCGCACCTGCGGACTTCGGCATCGGGCGGACCTTCTGCACGGCACGGTCCAGGCCATCAGCGACCAGTCCTGGCGGCCGATCAGCCCGTCCGACGAGGGATCACCATGGCCGCGTCGTTCTCGATCGCACCTGACTCGCGCAAGTCGGACACCACCGGCCGCTTGTTCTCGTGCTGTTCGGAGCCGCGGTTGAGCTGCGAGAGGGCGATGACCGGCCCACGCAGGTCCTTGGCCAGCAGCTTCAGGTGCCGGGAGATCGTGCTGCGTCGCGCGAGGCCGCGCAGCTGGCTCTGTAGCGCCGGAACTCTCTTGACCAGTCGTCGTGGAGCTCAACGCTCTTTTCACGGACCTGTGGGGCGTGGTCAACGGGATGCTCCAGGGCAAGTTCCTCTACTACGAGTCGCAGCCCGAGCCGAGTGACGCGACGCGCCTGCTGCCGATGCTGATGCCCCAGTGGGGACATCAACGCGGCGCGCTGTTCACCTCGCCGGATCAGGACGGCAAGGCCGCAGTGGAGTTCTCGTTCGTGGTGCGCCCGGTCGACGGGCTCGACGACCAGGCAGAAATCGCCTTCGACCTGCGGGTGGTGCACCGACACTACGGTCTGGAGGACTATCCCTTCGAGCTGCCGCGCGTCTGGAACGCGCCCGTCGGTTCCGTCCAATTCGCTCGGATCCTGGACGAGATCCGTGCCGTTGCCTCCAACGCGGTGCCGGACATGCTTCCACTGATTCTCCGCATCGTGGCCCCGGCCGACGGCCACGTCCCGGACTGGTACACCAAAGCCCGCGCACCTTTCTTCGGCTCAGTCACAGAAATTCAGCCGTCACGTATTCGCTCCTAGTCAGTAATCCAGATCGAGGTAGTCGATGTCGTTGATTTCCACGTCCGACAGTCCCATAGCGCGACCGCCGCCGTCCTGGAAATACACTTCCTTAAAACCTTCGGCGATGATTCCGCGCATCTGCTGGTCGCTGACCCCCGCGTCGCGGGCGTCGAAGAGGCGCCGTGCGTACTCCGGGGGGAGGTGCACGGTGAGTCGCCGGAACCGTCCGTCGTCGGTCGTGCCGACCGGCGCGGTGTAGCCGAACCGGGCCCGGGTCTCCACCGTGATCCCGCCGGTGGTGGCGGCCTGCTTCTGCCGGCGCTTGCGCACCAGCGGCTGCCACCGCTTCCGTACGGCGTTATCGATCTTCGCGGCGACGTCATCGCGGGCGTGCTTGCGGGCGCCGCGGCGGTAGCGGTTGACGGAGTCGGCGGTGACGCCGATCTCCTGCGCGACGGCCTTCGCGCTGCCGAGCTGCCGGATCAGGTAGCCGATCTGGCCCTTGAGAGTCTTGGGCGGCTCCTTGGTGAATGCCTCGCGGTCGGCACGCTCGATCGCGTCCTCGATCTCTTTCACGGCTCACCTGCCGTCGTAATCGGCATCGCGGTGGAACCGGTCGTGAACGAGGCGGGCATCTTTGGCCGCGTCGAGGTTCACGGCCAAGCGCTCGGCAACCCCATCGCTCTCGGGCTTGAGGTAGCCCAGCGTGCGCAGTTCTGCGACGGCCTTGCGGAACGCCTCTCGGCCTTCGGCGGCCAGCCGCTCCTCGCGGGTCAGCGAAGACAGTTGGTGCATCAGGGGTTGGTCGTCGTCGGGGTATCCGGTGGCGAGTTCGGCCAGGACACCGCGGGCGCGCCAGGTCAGGCGCATGTCGCGCATCGCCCGGGCGAACAGGATCGGGTCGTGGCCCGGCGGGCGGGTAGGCAGTGCCCATCGAGGGCGGACGCTGTTGGTGGAGGTCATCGGTGCGGTCCTTCGTATGGAGTCGGGTAGGGCAGGCGAGGTGGGAAGTTACTCACCGTCCTCGAGGACGGCGTCACCGCCCTTAATGTGGCGGGCCGGGTTGAGGCCCTTCTCCATCAGCTCCACCGCCCACAGCATCGGCTGGACGCCTTCCAGCTTCGCCAGGCCCGGCGTCGACCCGAGGCGGAAGCCGCCCGGCTGCGGCTTGCCGGAGGCCGCGTAGGGGAGGAAGTCCAGCGGGCTCGCGCCCGGCGAGGGGTAGACCACGCAGTCGGAGAGGACGGCGAGGGGGAACAGCCCGGTCATCTTCGCCATGTTGTTGAGCTTGCGGTGCATGTTGACCCGGGCCTTGCTGATGACGGCGGCCCTAATGTCCGGGCGCCAGGTCGGCCGCTGAAGGGCCGGCCACCGCTCGCCCTCCTTATAGTGCTTGCCCTGCGGACGCTCGCGGAGCTTGCCGACGCCGCCCTTCACCGTGGCCTTGATGGCCGCGAGGACGGCGGCAAGGGCCGGGTCGACCTGCTTGTGCTGCTCCATCGCGGCGAGGAAGGCGCGGTCGTCCAGGTCCTTGGTGATGCCGAGGTCGGCGAGGGTGTCGACGTAGGCGTTCTTGAGGCGGTCGTGCCACGGGTCCAGGTACGCACCGGTCTCGCGGCGCAGGTACGCCTCGATCGGGTGCACGTCGTAGCCGAGCTCCTGGGCGTAGGCGACGGTGTGCGTCTGGTACCAGGCCGGGCCCGTCGGACGGGAGCCGTCCGGCGTGAACGGCGAAGGCAGACGCGGGTCCAGCTCGATGTGGGACAGGTCGACCAGCCACGAGCCGGGGATCTTCGGGTTGAACTTCGGGGCGTGGAAGTGGTCCGGAGCGCTGAGGCCGACGACCAGGCGGGCCGCGGCGGCGAGGAACGCGGTGTTGAGGTCCAGGCCGACCGCGAAGGGCATCATGCACTCCTCATCGCTGAGCGAGTCCACCGACCGCACCCACTGGTACGCCTCCTCTTTGAGGAACCCGCCCGTCCAGCCGGACTGAACGACCACCGGGTGCTCCGCGGTGGCCTCCGGCGGCGCCGGGTCCATCGGCTCCGTCCCCAGCGACCCCGGGTTGTAGGCCGACACCCAGTTGCCGGTCTCCTCATCGCGCTCCGGCTTCGTCGGCGGCCGCAGCGCCGTCATCAGCTCCAGGCCCGAGACAGCCGTCGACCCACGCGGGGTGATGACCCGCTGGGCGTACACCCCGAGGACGCGGGCGATGTCGGCCGACTCCATCTCGCTCACGCCGGGCCAGGACCGCTCATCGAGGGCGTCCCACGACAGGATCGCCAGCTGCACACACTGCCTCTCGCGGCCCTGCGCCTTGCGGTAGATCCGCGCCCACGGGCCGAAACCGCGCTGCGTGAGCTGCCACTTCGCCTTCAACACCTGCTTGACGACCGGGTGGTCCTCCGGCAGGCGCAGGGAGCGGCGCTGCTCGTGGCCCTCCAGGCGCTCCGGCAGCCCGAGCTTCACGGCGGCCGCAGCGGTGAGCACGATCAGCGGATCGGAGTCCTTGCCGTAGCGGTTGAGCTTCGGGGCGCCGAGGCCGGACTCGCGCAGCGTCCACTCCACCAGCTCCACCACGGTGGTCGCCGGGCAGTCCAGCACGATCCCGTCGACACCGTACGCGGAGCCGTCGCCGTCCAGCACGGCGAGCGGGCCGTGTGGGAAGCGCGGGTCGACGGCGGGCTTCGTCGCCTTCTTCGCTGCGGGGCGCCGTGACGTCGTCGGACGGGCGGCCGGGCGGGCGGGGCGCTCCGGGGTGGCGGGAGCCTCCACCGGCGCGGCGGCCGGAGCCACGGGGGCGACAGGCGTGGCGGGGGTGCCGTGGGCGGGGTACTTCGCCGCCCACCCCTTCAGCAGCCGCTGGTACGCCTCCAGGCGCGGCGACTTCGGCTCGGAGCGGCCGTTCTCATAGTTCTTGACCGTCTGCACGGTCGACTTCAGGGCCTGCGCGAGCCGGGCCTGGGTGATGCCGGCGGCCTCGCGAAGCCGGGCGCGCTCCGCCGGGGGCGGGAGCTGCGGTTCCTCCGCCAGCAGCGCGTCGATGTTCGCGAACAGCTCTTCCTCGGACGCCATGTCTTCTACCTCCGCTCTCCACGCTAGCAGGACTTGGCCTCAGATTTAACCCGTTCATTTAACCCGTACAGGATTTTTCCTGCTGACGACTCCATTACTGGAGGCGTCAGCAGCTATGCTGGTCTGGACGTCGAGAGGAGCCCAAGTGCCCACGGTGAGCTTTCACTTCGACTCGTCCTTGCTGGCCAAGCTGGCTGCGGCTGCTCAAGACGAGACCATTCACATCACTCTGTCCATCGACGCCGCACCGTCGGCTGGCACCTCACTTTCTGGAGACTCCGCTGCTAAGCAAGCGGTGACTCCTCAGGGACCATTGGCCGAGCTGCTGCTGCGAGGCCTGCTGCAGCCCGGTGAGGTTCTGTCGTTTCAGCAACGGCGGGCGGGACGGCAGGCGACTGCCGTGGTGACGGCTGAGGGCCATCTGATCGTCGAAGGCCACCCCATGCCCTACACCTCGCCGTCGAAGGCTGCGAGCGCGGTCACTCACAGCACCGTGAACGGCTGGACCCTGTGGCGCACCGCGGACGGCCGCACCCTCGATGCGCTGCGGCGCGATCAGCTGCAGCAGGACTGACCGGCCCATCCGCCCAACCATCCGGCCCGGGGACACCCCGTAACCCTCTATCGTCATTCGCCCGTGGAGGAGCACGTGAGCTCGCCGTTCCACCCGCTGTTCCCGGCGCCGGTTGCGGGAGCAGCCTTGGGCTGTCTGCCTGGCCAGGCCTCAGGAGAGCTCGAGGTAGCAACCCTCCCAGGCGCCGCTCGGACAGCGACGTCCCAGGTGAAGCCCATAGTCGTCTTCGTGGCAGGGCAGGCCGGCAGCGGCAAGACGCTCGTGATGGACGTGGTCCACGCCGCTCTTGACCGGCGGGGCGGTGCACTCCGGGTGGAGCGGGATGCCTACAAGACCGTGCACCCGCACTACTCCGGCTTCCTGACGGAGGACGTGCGGACGGCCGGGGTTCGGGTGCGGCCGGAGACCTACCGGTGGCAGGCCGAGGTCGAGGCTCAGGCCCGTAGGCACCGCTACGACGTGGTCGCCGAGGAGGCCCTGGCCGACCCGGTCGCCTTCAAGGGCACGCTCGCCGCCTACCGCCAAGCCGGATACCGGATCGAGGTCGTGGCCCTGGCCGTGCCGGAAGCGGTCAGCCAGCTCGGGATACTGGACCGCTACCTGCGCCTGGCCGAGGAAGGCCGGGCCCGGTACGTGTCCTGGGACAACCACGACGCCTGCGCCACGGCGCTCGTCGATGTACTCGCGGACATCGAAACCGAGCACCTGGCCGACCGGGTCGTCGTTGTGCGGCGCGGCACGGAGGTGCTCTACGTCAACGAACTCACAGACCGTGGGCAGTGGGCCCGCTCGCCCGCTGCGCGCGAGACGTTGCTCGCCGAACGCGCCCGCAAATGGACACCGGCGGAGACCGGCGCCTTTCGCCGACAGCTCGCAGAGGCCGACCGGCGCACCCACGACCCGCGCCTTCCCGAGGACTGGGCCCTGGCCGTGCGGCGCGACGCAGAACGCGCTGCCGCGCTGGCCGAGCCTGTCCGGCGGATCGCCCAGCCCAGAGGCGAGGCGCCCGGCGTCGACTACCACCGGCTGACCGGTGAGGAACACCGGTGGATCTTCGACAACCTGATCCTGCCGGACCTTGCCGCACGTACCAGCCCGCAGGACAAGCCCGTCGTGGTCTACCTCATGGGCCAGCCCGGGGCCGGCAAGACGAACATGACGCGGATGGTCCTGCGCTCCTTGCGCGGCCGGCCCACCCGGATCAGCGGCGACGACTTCAAAGCAGCCCACCCTGACTACTACCAACTGTTGCAAGACGAACCGCGCGCCGCAGGGGCCCGCATCCGCGCGGATTACCGGGCCTGGCAGGTCCTGGCCGAACAGTACGTGCGCGAGCGGCGCAGCGATGCAGTCATTGAGATCGCCCCCTCCAGCGCGGCCACGTTTCTCAACGCCGCGCTGCTGTACCGGCAGGCGGGATACCGCGTGGAGTTGGTGGTGCTCGCCGTGCGGGCCGCCGACTCCCGCCAGGGCACCGCCGATCGCTGTGCGCAGATGCTGCAGCTGGGCGCAGCGGGCCGGTTCACTACCGCCAGCGGGCACGACATGCACTTCGCGGCGCTTCAGGAGGCGGTGGAGGCCGCCGAGGACGTGCCCGTGGCCGAGCTGGTGACGGTGATGCGGCGGGACGGCAGCGTGCTGTACCGCAATGAGCGCGCGTCCGGAGAGTCGTGGGTGAGGCCGGCGGGCGCAGTCCACGCCCTGGTTTCCGAGCACAATCGCCCGTACACCGATCAGGAGGCCGCCCGGTTCTGGGCGATCCAGCGGCGGCTGCGCTCGCAGCTGCCGCTCTACCGCCGCGACCTCGAGCAGATCGCCCAGCTGGCGCGACCGCTGATGCCCGAGCACCTGCTGCCGTACCGGCTGCGCGGGCCTGCCGACGTGGCCGCTCTGCCCGCACGCAATTACGAGTCCTGCAGTTCCTTAAGCCGCGCCGAGTAGAGGGCCGCGAGGCGCGTGATTTCCTCGGTGTCAGCCTCCGCGAGGCGCGCGCGGTCCCGTACGCAGGCTTGCTGCTCAGCGAGCAGCTCGTCGAGTCGATGCTGATCCGTTCCACCTCGGCGTTCGGTGTGAATCAGCTGGCCGTACAGCGCGATCACCTGCGTCAGCAGCCCTGCCACTGCCGCCTCGTCAACAGTTCCTCCGTGCCCGCCCGAGTGCGCAGCCCCCGGCCTGTGGCCGGGCTGTGGGTCAGCGTTGGGGTCGGGGAGCGCGGGGTCGTGCACGAAGGCCACCAAGTCGAAGAGGAACAGGCAGGGATCATTCTCAAGGCCTCGTCTCACCCCGGCAAGCCGCATGCTCCTCCGCGGGCCGGCGCGCCGCGGTCAAAATCCAGCCCGGTACCGGTCGGGACGGCCAGGTTGGGGCTGCCGGGCGAGGCGAGCACGGGCATAGGCTGAACGCCTGGTGATCACCCGGTGGGGGAAATCAAGTGACCGATATGCGTGCCCTGTTCAGCTCGAACGAACCCATCGACACGAGCGAGGCGTTCACCAACCGCGAGCGCCAGTGGGAGCTGTTCGCCACCGTGCTCGAAGAGCATCTGCGGCACGCCAGCGCCCCGGGCTTCGACCCGTCCGACCTTGAAGCGCCGCGCACCAATGTCATGTGCTTCCACGGGGTGGGCGGCGTGGGCAAGTCCACCTTCTTGCGCAAGCTCGAAGCCGTTCTCGGCGGCGCCGGACAACGGCCCGCCCGGTGGGGTGAGCCGGTATGGGGCGGACACACGATCCTGCCCGTTCGGATCGACCTGGCCCGGTCGGCCGACACCACTTTCGAGGACGTCGTGCTGACCATCCGGGCCGCGCTCGCTGCCACGGTAGGCCGCCCGCTGCCCGCTTTCGACATCGCCCTGCGCCGGTACTGGGAGGTACGACATCCCGGCGACCCGTTGGAGGGCTACCTCGAACGTGGCGGGCTGGCCAGCCGGTTCGGCAAAGCTCTGCCGCAGCAGACGCAGAGCGCCCTGAGCGACATCGCCCAGGCGCTGCTGTTGCCCGGCACCGTCGGCTCGGTGGTCGGACAGGTCACCGGCGCGCTGGTCCGCGCGTTGCGCGAGCGGCACCAGACCGTGAGAGCACTGGCCGGCTGCGCACGCCTGGCCCCCCTGTTGGAAGCCGACCCCGACCTGGATGCGCTGTCCTTCTACCCGCATCTCCTGGCATGGGAAATGGATCGGCTGCCTGCCGGCAAGAAGGTCACGCCGGTGATCTTGCTGGACACCTTCGAGGACGCCGCCGACCGCCACCGTGACTTCGAGCGGATGCTGCAGCGGGTCGTGTGGCTGATGCCCGGATGCCTGTTCGTCATCAGCGGCCGCTCCCGCCTGCAGTGGGCCGATCCTGCCCTGCATGGGCAGCTGGACTACACCGGCCCCACCGCCTGGCCCGGCCTGTCCGCGACGTCCGGCACAGTGCCGGCGCCTCGCACACACACGCCGGGCGGGCGGCAGCATCTGCTGGGAGATCTCTCCCCCGAAGACTGCGACGACCATCTCGCCCGCCGGCTGGTCAACAACGGCCAGCCCCTCATCAGCCCCGCCGTCCGCACCGTGATCACCGACCGGTCCCACGGACTGCCCCTCCACCTCGACCTCGCGGTCGGCCGGTTCCTGGAGATCCGCCGCAACGGCCGCACTCCCGAGCCAGCCGACTTCGACTGCACCTTCCCCGCACTCCTGGCCCGGGTGCTGTCCGACCTCACCGCCGACGAACGCCACGTGCTGCGCTCGGTGTCGTTGCTGGACGCCTTCGACCTCGACCTCGCCACACGCGCCGCCGGCCTCACCCACCAGGCGCCCGCCCGGCGCCTGACCGAGCGGCCCATCGTCTACGAGAACCCGTACGCCCTGTGGCCCTACCACCTGCACGGCGCGATCCGCTCCGCCCTCACCGAAGCCGACGACCACACCGACGACCGCTGGACCCACGCCGACTGGCACCAGGCCGCCACCCGCGCCCTGGCCGCACTCGGCGACCAATGGACCGCGAACGCGTCCCTCACCCCCAGCCGCACGCTCCTCGTCGCCTGCCTGCGCCAGGGCCTGCGTCTTGCCCGAGACCACCGCCTGACCGGCCTGGGCTGGCTCATCGACGCCGCGCACGCCTACACCGACGACTCCGTGTGGGAACACCTCACCCCACCCACCAGCGCACCGAACCCGGAACTGGACACCGCCGCCGACGCCCTGGCCGAACTGCTCACCGCCATCGCCCGCCGCCAGCGCGAGCACCGCCAGCGCACCGCCGACCGCCTCACCGCCGTCCTGGACAGCGGGCTGCTGCCCGCCGAGCTGACCGAGATGGCCCTGTACTACCGGGCCAAGGCCCACAAGGACCTCAGCCAGAACGATGCAGCCCGGACAGGGATGCAGCAGGTCGCCGACCTCGGCGGACGTCTCGCCCCCAAAGCCCGCCGCGGCCTGGCCAACCTGGCCCGCCTCGCCGGCGACTTCCCCACCGCGCTGGCCGCAGTCCCCACCCTGGGCTGGAAGGGCCGCCATTACCGCGTCCTCGGCGACATCCACTGGTCCCACGCCGACACCGCTGCCGCCGCGGCCGCCTTCGAAGCCGGCCGTGCCGAAGCCGAGCAGCACGGCGCCGCCGGCGAGCGCGCCATGATGCAGGTCCGCCTCGCCCTGGCCGTCTCCTTCGCCGCCCCGGTCCGCGCCGATGACGAACTCGCCCTCGCTCACCAGCTCCTCGACGGGCTCGACCAGCGCTCCAACACCCTCCTCGCGCACACCGCCGCCCTGATCAAGGACGCGGGAACGCACAGCGTTCCCTCCCGGGCCCAGGCTCTGCACAGCGACATCGAGGCCGCCGGGCTCCCCTTCCTCCATCGGTTCGTGGAACTTGCGACCGCCTTCCACCACGCCGTCTGCGGCGAGGACCAGGACCTTGCCGCGACTATCGACCGGCTCCGAGCTCTCACTGCCAGCGGCGACTTCGCGTACTTCGTCGACGTCGCCCACTTCATGGCCGGCCTGCCCCTGCCAGGTCTCTCTGCCGTCCGCTGGACCAAGAGCGAAGAACACGTGCGCTCCGCATGGCGCGGCCTGGTCCAGGACCGGCAACAACACCTGCGCAACCGCGACTGACCACCCGGCCAAGGACGGCGGCCCGGATCAACAGGGTCCGGGGCCGCCGTCGTGCAGGCCGCCAGCGCCAGGGCCCGGCAAAGCAAATGGTCCGCACGCCGATCGGCGTGCGGACCAAAAGAAAAGAGGGGCAGTGGCCATAAATGGCGAGTGCCCCTTCAAGTCTGCACCGATTGTAGCACGGGACACCCGTTTACCAGTTTCCGCTGGTCAGGCTTCGATAGGGTGCCCAAATGGCCTCCACCGCAGTCCAGGACCCCTACGCACGTCACGTCCTCGCGCGTATGTCCGACTTCTTCGCCGATGAGCGTACGCCCTGGCCCCGCCGCCTCTGGGACGTAGGCTCCGTGCTCGCGCTGGAAGAAGTGTGGGAGGCCGGCCGCTGGCAGGCCCACAACGTGCTCCGGCCTGCCGCGTGCGACTGGCAGCGCCATGAACTCAAGGCGATCCTCGGCCGGGACGCCGGTCTCGGCGACAGGGACCTCCGCAGGGAGATTACGACCCTGCTCAGTAAGCCCCTGCCCGACCCGAGCCCGGAGCGGCGCCGGCTGAAGGAGGTCATCGGGCATCTGCGTCCCGGCTATCTGGACCGGTGGGTGACAGCGATCGATGTCGAGGAAGCCAAGCGGGTCAAGCCGGAGCGGTTCTCCCGGACCGTGGCCGCCCACCTCCTGGACCTCGGCTACAGCGGCCTCCACCTGCGGAACTGGGCGCGCGGCCTCAGGACCGCCCGAGTGACAGCCACCGACATCGCCCAGAGCGCCGCAGAACTGGCCCGCGCACGCCCCCAGACCTTCGAGGTCCTGGTGGCCCTCGACAAGGTGCCCCACCGCGATCTCGCCGAGCCGCTGCCGAACTGGCTCGACAAAGGAAAGGTCGGCGCCTGGCTGCGCGAACAGGGCCACGACACTGCAGGCTTCCGCACCGGCGGAGGATTCGTCTACCCGTTGCAGGCGCTCGATCCCCTCGGCGCGGCCGACCAGGCCCGCCAGCTCCTGGACCGCATGACCGCCCGCTCGGAATTCCTCCGCGGACGCCGCGGAGGCGTACAGCCGCTGCCGCACATCTGGGTCGCTGGATACGACACCCCCATACCGCTCGAACCCCCCGCCCGTGGCGTCGACGTCCTCTCCCTCGTATACGAGGGCCACCTCTACAAGGTCGACAGCCCCGAGCGCATCGACGACGCACTCGAACTCGCCGCCGTCAGCAACCGCGGCGCCCTGGCGCCTGCCGTCGCCGGCGGCTGGGCAGCAGTCGAGTCCCTCCTTGTCCACCCCGATGACCCCAGGGGCGACGGAGAACGGTCCGGGAAGGCCGTCGCAGCCGACCGCATGGCCGCGATCATCGCCTGCTCCTGGCCCCGGGCCGAACTGACCACGCTGGCCCACCGCCACCAGCCCGCCCAGCCGGACGCCCTCTCCGAGGCCATCGCGGCCTGCACCACCAACCGTGAACGCGCCCGGCTCGTCGCCGACGCCCTACGCAGCGGAGGGCCCGACGCCCTCGCCCTGAAGTACACCGACACCGCAGCCGCCCAGCGCATGGCCGCACTCGTACAGAACCCCGGCAAACAACTCACCGAGGTCAACCACGCGTTCCGCATCGCCCTGCGCCGCCTCTACCGCACCCGCAACATCGTCCTCCATGGCGGAGCCACCCAAGGCGTAGCCCTGGACGCCTCCCTGCGCACAGCCGCACCCCTCCTGGGCGCCGGCCTCGACCGCATCGTCCACGCCTCCTACACCGAAGGGCTTGACCCACTCGATCTCGCCGCGCGCGCTGAAGTCGCCCTGCAACTCGTCGACGGCGAAACCGGCTTGACCACCGTTGACCTACTCGAGCCCCCTCGCTGAGCACCGCAGCGAGGACCGCCACTGCAGCAGAGCCGCCGTCGACTGGTGGCGTCCGGCCGACTCGCCCACAGGGCCCAACCGGCCACCTGCAGCCTCCTTCGACCGGGGTGTTAGGCGTCATTGAAAATGCCTATGAGTGCGGCAGTTTGGGCAGCTTGGTGCCGACATGATCGGTAAGCGTGCCTGCCGACGAAGAGGTGCAG
>NZ_JBIBUW010000030.1:0-42876 GCF_043079785.1 Streptomyces sp. NPDC015139
TGGTACTGCAGGGGGGACCCTGTGGGAGAGTAGGACGCCGCCGAACAATCTTTGGGAAAACCCCCGCATCCACGGATGCGGGGGTTTTCTGCGTTGTTCAGTTGTTGAGTTGTTCAGAAACTTACTTCTGCCGTCTCCACCGTTCCGCCCTGCCGGCCGGGGGCGCTCTGCCACTGCCAGTAGAGGTTGGTGTGGGCGATCACCTGCTCCGGTGCCGGAGCGCCGTACTTCGTCAGGTCCTCCGTGGTGTGGGCGTCGGAGACCAGCGTCGCGTCGTAGCCGCGCACGATCGCCCCGTGCAGCGTGGAGCGGATACAGGCGTCCGTCTGGGCACCCGAGACGAGGAGCCGGCCCACCTTGTGCTCGGCCAGCACGGTCTCCAGGTCGGTGTCCTCGAAGGAGTCCCCGTACTTCTTGTGGATGAGCGGCTCCGCGTCGAGGCGGGTCAGCTCGGGCACGTACCGCCAGCTCTCGCTGCCGTGCTCCAGCTCCTCGCTCGAGTGCTGCACCCAGACAACCGGTGCACCCGCCGTGCGGGCCTTGTCGATCAGGGTGTTGATGTTCGCGATGACGCCGTCGCGGTCGTGGGCGTCCGCCACCACGCCGTTCTGGACGTCGATGACGAGGACAGCGGTGTTCGGCCGATCGGGAAGTGTGGTCATGCGCCCACCCTAGGAGCGGGCACTGACAGCGGGCACCGGTATTTGAGGTGAGAGATGCCGCGGGGCGTGGCTACCGTAGCTGCATGAACACCCCCACCAGCGACTACACCGTCCGCGCGATACGACCCGAAGACTGGACGGCCGTGCGGCAGCTGCGCCTCGACGCGCTGAAGGACCCGGTCGCCCACCTCGCCTTCCTGGAGACGTACGACGAGGCCGCGGCCAGGACGGACGCCTTCTGGCAGGACCGGGCGATCGGCTCCGGAGAGGGCTCGTCCGCCGCCCGGCAGATCATCGCCGAGGCCCCGGACGGCACCTGGGCCGGCACCGTCACCGTGCTCGTCGAGGAGGCCGGCACGGAGGACTGGGCCGGCCACCCGGTCGAGCGGCGGCAGGGGCACGTCGTCGGCGTCTTCGTGCGCCCCGAGCACCGGGGGAACGGACTGATCAAGGCGCTGTTCGACGCCGGTGTGGAATGGGCGTGGCAGCGCGGCGCCGAGCGGGTACGGCTGTTCGTCCACGCCGACAACGCGCGGGCGCAGGGTGCCTACCGCAAGGTGGGCTTCGTACCGAGCGGGCTGGTCGTCGCGTTCACCAAGGACGAAGGGGAGAACGAGAGGGAGTTCGTCCTGGAGCGCCGGCCCTAGGCCACCCCCGGACGCCCCCCGGACCGCTCCTGGGCCAGGAGCTCCTGCCGCGGCCAGCGGGAACGGGCCTGTTCCTGGGAGCGGAGCAGGACCAGCGTCGGCAGCCCCTGGCCCGGGCCGGCGGCGAGCAGCGCCGGCAGCTCGGGGAAGGGCGCGACGGCGGCGATGTCGTCCAGGACCACCGCGAGTGGTGGGTCGAGCCGACCGGAGGATGACCGTTCGGCCATGCGCCGGCCGCGCTCGACCACGCTGGAGACGAGGGCCGTCAGGAGCGGCATCGCGCCGGGGTTGCTCCGCGGGTCCTCGATGGATTCACCGACCACATAAAGCGTGCCCCCTTCGTGGACGAAGGAATCCAAGGCGAGCGCATCAGTTCGATGGGGAGTGCATGCCTCGCGGACATTGACCGTGAAGAGGGCGGACAGCGCCCGGCTGGTCAACTCCTGGGCGATGTCCCGGCGTTCCGGATGCGCGGTCAGAGCCGCCTCCAGCTCGCCGGCGGCGCCCGGCGCGGCCTTGGGGTGGGTGCGCAGGGTGCGTACGGCGTCCTGCACCTGGGTGCCCTGGGACCAGCGGTGGACATGACGGACGGTGCGGTTCTCCAGGGCGGCGGCGTGGAGGTAGCTGCGCAGGAGGGTTATCGCCGTGTCGGCCACCGCCTGGTCGATCCTGGCCGTGGGCCGCACGGGACCGAGGAGGGCGGTGGCCCTGTTCAGCGCCGTCTGGCGGTCCTCGCAGCCGGCGGTGGGCGACCAGTGGAGGCGGGCCGGGGTGTCGCACAGGTGCGTGGGGTCGTAGAGGAGGGTGGGGCCGAGCTTGGCCCTGGCGTCCTTGGTGTCCTGCCACAGTGCCGGGTTCGAGGTGACGACCAGGGCCGGGCCCTCGGCGTCCCGTACGGCCCGGGCGGCGGCCGGCCGGCGGGTCTCCCGGGAGCCGTAGCGCACCGGGCCCTCGTCACGGGGTGTTTCCTGTGCTTCCCACGTGCCCGCACGCCCCGCGTCCGCGGCGACGGCATCCAGGGCGGCCGGTGCGGACGCCTGTCGCGGTGCCTCCGCCGGCGCCGCGTCCACTGCCTCCACCGCGGCGGCCGGCCGCACCGCCTCCGTCGGCCGTGACTCGGGGACCGGCTCCGGGCGTGGTTCGGGGACCTCATGGGGCTGCTCGGGAGCCTCTGCGGGCCGCTGGGCCGCGGCGGGCGTCGGAGCGGCCGTGTGCGCCCTGTCGGTGGCCCGCCGCGTCTTACCCGCGCGCCAGCGGGTCACCACGCCCAGCGCGAAGACGGTGAGGACGAGCAGGATCATCAGCTGGCCGATGAACAGGCCCCAGAACAGGCCCCAGCCGGACAGCTGGTTGGCCGGGGTGTCCGGCCAGGCACCGGGTACGTCGTGCGGGCGGCCGATCAGATGGCGCATGGCGAGCGGGGTGCGGGTGAACGTGACGCCGTCGGGCCAGGCGCCCCGGGCGCAGAGGGCCGCCAGTCCGGTGGCCGTCCAGACGAGCACGGTCATGCCGAGGAGGAACGCGAGTATGCCGACCAGCAGGCCGTCGGGGATGCCGCCCTGGCCGTCGCGGCGGTCGTCCGGTCTCACCCTGTTCTCTCCCTACGCCACCGTCGATTCCGAGTCGCCGAGGTGCTGCTCCACGAAGGCCGCCGCCCGCTGCTCGGCCTCCAGCTCGGCCGCGTGCAGGGCGTCGTCGTCCGTGAGGTCGCTGGCGGACTCGGTCATCGCGCGGTCGGTGAAGACCAGTGGCCGTTCCGTCTCCGTGACCAGGTGCTTGACCACCTGGACGTTTCCGTTGACGTCCCACACGGCGATGCCGGGCGTCAGCGTCGGAATGATTTCCACCGCCCATCTGGGCAAACCCAGCACCCGGCCGGTGGCCCGGGCCTCGTCCGCCTTCTGGGCGTAGATCGTCCTGGTCGACGCCATCTTCAGGATCGCCGCAGCCTCCTTCGCCGCGGCGCCGTCGACCACGTCGGACAGGTGGTGGACGACCGCCACGAAGGACAGGCCGAGCCGGCGGCCGAACTTCAGCAGGCGCTGGAACAGCTGGGCCACGAAGGGGCTGTTGATGATGTGCCAGGCCTCCTCGACCAGGAAGATGCGCTTCTTCCGGTCGGGGCGGATCCAGGTGTGCTCCAGCCACACGCCGACGATCGCCATGAGGATGGGCATGGCGATGGAGTTGCGGTCGATGTGGGAGAGGTCGAAGACGATCAGCGGCGCGTCCAGGTCGATGCCGACCGTGGTCGGGCCGTCGAACATGCCCCGCAGGTCACCGTCGACCAGCCGGTCCAGCACCAGGGCGACGTCGAGCCCCCAGGCCCGTACGTCGTCTATGGCGACGTTCATCGCCTCCGCCGACTCCGGCTCCGGGTGCCGCAGCTGCTCGACGATGTCGGTCAGGACGGGCTGGCGGTCCAGGATGGTCTCGTTGACGAAGCTGTGGGCGACCTTGAGGGCGAAGCCGGAGCGTTCGTCCAGGCCGTGGCCCATCGCCACCTCGATGATCGTCCGGAGCAGCGCGAGCTGGCCGGTCGTGGTGATCGAGGGGTCCAGGGGGTTGAGCCGGATCCCGTGGTTCAGGGCGGCCGTCGGGTCGAGCCGGATGGGGGTTATCCCCAGCTCCTGCGCGATGAGGTTCCACTCGCCGACCCCGTCCTCGCCCTGCGCGTCCAGGACGACCACCTGCCGGTCCCTGAAGCGCAGCTGGCGCAGTACGTACGTCTTCTCCAGCGCCGACTTGCCGTTGCCGGACTCGCCGAGGACGAGCCAGTGCGGGGCCGGCAGCTGCTGGCCGTAGAGCTGGAACGGGTCGTAGATGTAGCCCTTTCCGGAGTAGACCTCGCGGCCGATGATGACGCCGGAGTCGCCGAGGCCGGGCGCGGCGGTGGGCAGATAGACCGCCTGGGCCTGGCCCGTGGAGGTGCGCACCGGCAGCCGGGTCGTCTCGACCTTCCCGAAGAGGAAGGAGGTGAAGGCCTCGGTGAGGACGGACAGCGGATCCCGCATCGGCGAATCAGCCCCTACCTTCGGATGCCGGTGGCGAAGGGAAGTGTGTTCACGAACGCGCGGTGGTGCTCACGGTCGCACCACTCCAGCTTGAGGTACGACTTGCCCGCGGAGGCTCTTATCGTGCGCTTGTCGCGTGCCAGCGAGTCGGGGGTGCGGGAGGAGACGGTGATGTAGCCGACGAGGTTGACGCCCGCGGCGCCGCTGGCCAGGTCCTCGCCCCGCTGGTCGAGGCGGTTGTGCGCGGCGATGTCCCGGGGGTCCACGGTCCGGTTCATCTTGGCGGCGCGGGAGGCCTCGGCCTCGTCGTTGGTCTTCTCGGTCAGCATGCGTTCGATGGCCACCTCGGTGGGCTCGAGATCCATCGTCACGGCGACCGTCCGGATGACGTCCGGGGTGTGGACGAGGAGCGGGGCGAGGAAGTTGACGCCGACGGGCGTCATCGGCCACTCCTTCACCCAGGCGGTGGCGTGGCACCAGGGGGCGCGGGTGCTGGACTCCCGGGTCTTGGCCTGGAGGTAGGTGGGCTCCATGGCGTCCAGCTCGGCCGGCCAGGCGTTGCGCCGGGTCATCGCCTGGATGTGGTCGATGGGGTGGTCCGGGTCGTACATGGAGTGGATCAGCGAGGCGAGCCGGCCCTGGCCGAGCGGCTGCCGGACGCGGATGTCGGCCTCCTGGAGCCGCGAGCAGATGTCGGTCAGCTCGCGGGCCATGACCACGGCCAGTCCGGCGTCCCGGTCGACCTTGGCGCCGTGCGCGCGGACGGCACGGGCCATCGCGTTGGCCTCGGCGGCCAGGTCGCGGGTGAAGTGCATGCAGGCGACGAGGTAGGCGCGGTGCTGCTCGCTGCTGGTGGACACCATGGACTGGAGCTGCTCGTACGACCCCTGGAGCCAGTCGGGGGAGCGGCCGTCGCCGCGCAGGGCCACGTCCTTGGCGTGCGCGTCCGGGTCGGCGGGCAGCGTGCGGGCAAGCATCTGGAGCCGGGTGACGAAGCCGTCGCCGTTGGCCACGTGCTTGAGCAGCGTGCCGAAGCGGTCGACCAGGGCCTCCTGGTCCTCGGAGTCGCGCAGGCCCACGCCGGGGCCCTCGATCTCGATGGCGGCCGTGACGGTCTTCCGGTCGGCGTGCAGCAGTACGGCGATCTCGTCCGGTCCGAAGGGGGCGGCGAGCCAGGTGATGCGCCCGATGCCGGGGGGCGGGCCGATCTCCACCTCCCGTCCGTCGATCCGGGTGCCGGCGTCCATGGCACCGGAGCGGTAGGTGGCGCCGCGCTTGACGGTGCGCTTGTAGCTGCGGTTGATCTCGAACCACCGGTAGAAGGTGCGGCGCTTGTACGGCACGTAGACCGCGGCGAGCGCGAGCAGCGGGAAGCCCGTCAGCAGCACGATCCGCAGGGACAGGACCGGGACGAGGAGTCCGCACATCATGCCGAGGAACGCGCCGGCGATGATCAGCGCGATCTCGCCGGACTCGCGGTTCCGGCCGACGATCGCGTTCGGCCGGGCGCGGCCGATCAGATACGTACGGCGGGGCGTGACCGGATGGGACAGGTGGGACTCGGTCGTCAACGCCCTTCACCTCCCGAGCGGTTGTTGCGGGTGTTGCTTGCGTGCGGGGTGTTGACCGGGCTGGGCGCGCGGGGCGCGGGCGCGGCGGAGGGGACGGCTCCGCCGTTGCCCCCGGCGGGGGTACGGCTGCTGTGGGCGGCGACTCCGCCGCTGGCGGGGTTGGCCGGGCGCGGGGAGCCGGATCCGCCTGCTCCCGCGTTGCTGTCGGCGCGGGTGCTGTGGGTCTTGATGCCCTGGGCGACGAGGGTGGCGGGGGAGCTGATGACCGCCGCGGCCTTGCCCTCGGCGCCCTGCATGATGCGGTTGTTGCGGGAGCCGGCGAGCTCGTCGCCGAAGCCGGGGACGAAGCGGTAGATCATCGCGCTGGCGAAGATGGCGAGCAGGATGATGGCGAGGCCGGAGACGACGGCGGAGAAGGCGTCGGGGCCGTTGTCGCCGGAGAGGGCGCCGGCGAGTCCGAGCACGATCACGATGACCGGTTTGACGAGGATGACGGCGATCATGACGCCGGCCCAGCGGCGGACGTGTCCCCACAGGTTCTTGTCGACCAGGCCCGCGTAGACGACGGTGCCGAGGAGGGCGCCGACGTAGAGGAGGGCGGCGCGGATGACCAGCTCCAGCCAGAGGATGCCGGCGGCGAGGATGCTGACCAGGGAGACGACGATCAGCATGATCGGTCCGCCGCCGATGTCGTTGCCCTTGCCGAGGGCGCCGGAGAAGGTGCCGAAGAACGTGTCGGTCTGGTCCCCGGTGGCTTTCGCGAGGACGTCCGTGACGCCGTCGGTGGCCGAGACGACGGTGTAGAGGATCAGGGGGGTGAAGGCGGAGGCGAGCACGGTGAGCCACAGGAAGCCGACGGCTTCGGAGATGGCGGTGGTGAGGGGGACACCGCGGACGGCTCGCTTGGCGACGGCCAGCAGCCACAGCAGGAGCGTGAGGATCGTGGACGCGGCGAACACGACGGCGTACTGCTGAAGGAACTTGGCATTGGTGAAGTCGACGTTGGCGGTCTCCTTCACGGCGTCACTGAGCTTCCCGATGGTCCAGGAAGCGGCGTCGGCACACCCCTTGGCAAGCGAGGAGAGGGGGTCGAGGGTGTCGGTGAGGGGGTTGCCGGGGGTGGTGCCTTTGCTGGCTCCGCCGCTGCCGTTCTCGCAGTACTTCTTGGCAGGACCCGCGATGAGGGAGCAGGGGTCGTCACTCTTGGAGGGCTTCGGCTTGGGAGCCGCGGCCGCGCTCGTGGCCAGGAGGACGGCAGTTGTCTGGACGGCGGCCACCAGGCCGGTGAGCTTGAGCGTACGGTGCTGGCTACCGGGCATAGGTGAAGCCTCCGAACTCCTTGACCACCTTGCTGATCTCGTCGGCCCCGGACACCGGGTTGTCACCGGTGACGGGAGTGGGACCGGTCCTCTGGCTGGACTCCCGGACCTTCCAGTCCCCGTCGGTCCAGCTCAGCTTCATGCTCACGGTGAACCAGCTGCTCGTCACCGGATTGGTCGAGTTGTCGCCGGCGATGCCGAACAGGCCGTTGCACCAGACCTCGACCGTGGCCGCGCTGTTCTTGTAGGACGTGGTCTTGGTGCCCACCGGCATGGTGCGGTTGACGAAGGTGTTGTCCTTGGGTGCGCTGCCGTCGGCGTTGAGTCCGATCTTCTGCAAGAAGGCTGCCGAGTAGTCGGCGTCGAAGCCGGACTGGAGGTTGCTCGCCGTGCTGGGATCGGCGATGGTCTGCACGATCTGGTGGCGCACGGTAGTGCTGAACATGCCGTCAGACCCCAGTACCATCGCGAAATTCGCCGCCGCGCTCTCCGCCCCCTGTTGGGTGTGGGGGAAGCCGGAGGGGATGGTGCCGGTCTTGGTTTGTACCGGCTTCGTTCCGGTGGGGGCCGTCGCGGCCGCCTTCGGCTGGGGCTGTTTGTTCGTCGTGGGGTCGGACGACGAGTCGTCGCCGCGGTTCGCGAAGGCGATCGCCGCGATGAGGAGGACGACCACACCGACCACCGTGACCAGGCTCCGGGAGGAGGAGCGGCGGCCGCCGCGGCGTGGAGCGCCGCCGTAGGGGTCGCCCTCGGGCAGCCGGGTACGGGTGTGACCCGCGTCGCCGTAGTCGGTGTAGCCCTGCTCGTCTCCGAGACTCATGCCGCCTGCGCCCCCTCACCCTCGTAGACATACGACGGTAGCCGTGCTGGTTCCCGCGCGGGCGCGGTGTGGTGACTCGACATCAGGGAAACGCAACCTCAGCCGGTGGGCACGACGGGTGGGTGGGGGTGGAGGGGACGGCCGGTTGGCGCGGATGAACGGGCGTCAGACCGCCATGCCGTACACGATGGTGAACAGTGTGCCGAGGGAACCGATGATGAAGACACCGGTGAGACCGGCGATGATGAGGCCCTTGCCCTGTTCCGCGCTGAACGTGTCGCGCAGAGCCGTCGCTCCGATCCGCTGCTTGGCGGCACCCCACACCGCGATGCCCAGGCAGAGGAGGATGGCCACGGCCATGACCACCTCGATCATCACCTTGGCCTCGTTGCCCAGGCTGCCGAAGGGGCCCCAGTCCGGAGCGATCCCGCCGATGATGGTGTTGATGTCTCCCTTGTCGGCCGCAAAGAGCATGTAAGTCACCGCCCCTGGTGGGTAGTTCCGCGAGCACCCCTGCGGTGTGCAGAGGACAGGCCTCATTGTCGCCGACAACGCCGCCAACGTATGTCGACTTGACGTCATTGACTGGCGGGTTTCGTACGAATGGCGCGTACGGTCACTCTGTGTATCACGGCAGGTCACCGCGGGCAACGAGGTCCGACCGGAACCTGTCGTGTGGTTCTGTCGTTGACCCCCTCTACGGCCTTGTCCGTTTTCTGACGGCTGGTCGGGTGAGGTGTCGAGACGATGTTCTCACGGCCCGTCAGGGGGGCGGGGTGCCGGGCCGACGCGGATCGGCCTGCCGTCAGCGGGGCTTGAGGCCGTGCAGGAGCAGGTGGACGTGGGCGTCCAGGCCGGCCAGGGTCTCCTCCGCGTCGAGCGCGCAGCCGGCGATGAGCGCGGCCAGCCCGTGCAGGCTCGCCGCGGCGACGGTGGTGATGCGCTCGGGGTCGCCCTGGACGATCTCGCCCCGCTCCTGGGCGTCCGCGATCATCCGCGTGAAGGAGCCGAGGGACTGGTCCACGGCGGCGGCGAGCTGGGCGGAGCTGTCGGGGTCGTGCTTGCGCGCGAACATCAGCTCCAGGAGCTCGGGGTTCTCGACGGCGAACCCCAGGTAGGCCCGGGCGAGCGCGGTCATCCGCTCCTCGAAGGACTGGTCCGGGAGGTCGGCGGCGCTGCTCAGGGCCTCGTTCAGGCGCTCGTACCCGTCGAGCGCGAGGGCGTCGATCAGGGCCTGCTTGTCCTTGAAGTGCCGGCCCGGGGCGGCGTGGCTCACGCCGATGTCGCGCGCCATCTCGCGCAGCGAGAGCGCGCCCGCGCCCTTCTCGCGCAGCGTGCGCTCGGCGCTTTCGAGCAGGGCGGCGCGCAGGTCCCCGTGGTGGTAGGGGCGGTTCGCGGGTGACGGGGACATGCGGGACATGCGCGCCATCGTATCTCGATGTAGTCGGCGCCAATATAGTTGGCACTGCCATCATTGTTGTCATTGACAGCATTGTTGCTGCTGCCTACATTGGCGTCATGACCGAGACGAGCGCAGCGCGCGGCGAGCGCGCCAAGTGGAACGCGACCCACCTCCCCGACCTGAGCGGCCGCACCGCCGTGATCACCGGTGCCAACAGCGGTATCGGCCTCACCGCCGCCCAGGCGCTGGCCCGGGCCGGTGCGCACGTGGTGCTGGCCGTACGGGACCTCGGGCGGGGCGGCGCCGCGGCGGCGAAGGTGGGCGGCAGCACCGAGGTGCGCCGGCTGGACCTGGCCGACCTGGACTCGGTGCACGAGTTCGCCGCCGGCTGGGACCGTCCGCTGGACGTGCTGATCAACAACGCGGGCGTGATGCTGCTGCCGGAGCAGCGGACGAAGCAGGGCTTCGAGATGCAGTTCGGCACCAACCATCTCGGCCACTTCGCGCTGACCAACCTGCTGCTGCCCTACGTGACCGACCGGGTGGTGACCGTGGCGTCCGCCGCGCACCGCATGGGCGACGGGCGGATCGACTTCGAGGACGTCAACCTGACGCGCGGCTACGGCCCCCAGCGTGCCTACTCCCAGTCCAAGCTGGCGAACCTCCTGTTCACCCTGGAGCTGCAGCGCCGCCTCACCGAGGCCGGATCCGGGGTGCGCGCCCTGGCGGCCCACCCCGGCTGGTCCGCGACCAACCTGCAGAACCACGCCGCCAACCCGGTCGTCCGGGTGCTGATGCGGACCGGCAACAGGTTCCTCGCCCAGGACGACAGGGCCGGCGCCCTGCCCACCCTCTACGCGGCGAGCCAGGACCTGCCCGGAGCGGCCTACGTCGGCCCCGACGGCCTGGGCGAGATGCGCGGTGCCCCCACCCTGGTCGGCCGCAGCGCGGCGGCGAGCGACCCGGAGGCGGCCCGCCGACTGTGGACCCTCTCGGAGGAACTGACGGGTGTGAGGTGGGGCCTGTCCACGACCGTCCGATGACAACCCGTACCCGGCCGACTCCCCGTGCATGAGCCCCAGCGGTGGCGGGAAGGCGGGGACTCACTGGAAATTCTGGGTGAAGCCGGCGCGGGAATCCCACCTTCGTGGGACAGAGTGGGGCCTGATGAAGCGCATCTCACGCAGCTCGGTCACCTCGCGTCCCGCGTTGCTCGGTGCCGTGGTGCTGCTCGCTCTGACCTCGGCCTCCGTGGCCGCCGCCGACGGCGGACCGGGGCCCCTCGGGGTCACCGCGGACGCCGCCGTGACCCGGCAGAGCGTCCGGGTGGGCGCGCTCTTCGCCGAGGACCGGGCGGACCGGCTCGCCGGGGGCCACTTCTGTACCGCGTCGGTGGTGCACAGCTCGCGCGGCGACCTGATCGTCACCGCCGCCCACTGCGTGGACGGACCCGACGGCGACCTGGTGTTCGTGCCGGGCTACCGGGACGGGCGGGCGCCGTACGGGGTGTGGCGGGTGACCCGGCGCTTCCTGCCCGACGGCTGGACCGGGGGCCGGGACGAGGACAGCGACCTCGCCTTCGCCACCGTCGCCGGACCGGACGGCCGGCACGTCGAGGACGTGGTCGGCGCCGACCGGTTCGCGACCGGGACGGCCACCGGCGCCACCGCCGTGACCGTCACCGGGTACCCGGACTCCCGGGAGGTGCCCGTCCGGTGCACCAACAAGCCGGCCCCGCACAGCCGTACGCAGCAGCGCATCGACTGCCCCGACCTCACCGGCGGCACCAGCGGCAGCCCCTGGGTCAACGGCGACGGCCGGGTCGTCGGCGTCCTCGGCGGCCACGAGAAGGGCGGCGCCACGGCGGACGTCTCCTACAGCGTGGTCCTCGGCGGCGAGGCGGCGGAGCTGTACCGGGACGCGTCGAACGCCTCCTGATCCGGGCGGGCGCCGGCGGCCGCGCGACTGAGAGAGCGTCACTCCCGGCCTCCCATCTGTGAAATGACGCCACTTCGCGTCCAAATGGCCGTGAACCGCGCGCGCATGGGGGAAAGTTGAAACGTGCGGAAGGTATGGGTGATCGGTGGGGCGGCCGTCGGGCTCGGCATGGGGTTCGTCATGCTGCTCGTCGTCGGGGTGTACATCGTCGCCGGGAACCTCGTCAACGGAGTGACCTCCGGGGGCCGGGGTCTGGCCAAGGGAGCCGTACCGGCCGCCTACAAGCAGCTCGTGCAGCAGTGGGGCAACCTGTGCCCGGCGCTCAGCCCGGCGCTGCTCGCCGCCCAGCTGTACCAGGAGAGCGGTTGGAACCCGACGGTCGTCAGTCCGGCCGACGCGCGCGGCATCGCCCAGTTCATCCCGAGCACCTGGGCGACGCACGGCATCGACGGCAACGGTGACGGCAAGCGCGACATCTGGGACCCGAACGACGCGATTCCGTCGGCCGCCTCGTACGACTGCGAGCTCGCCAAGTACGTGAAGGACGTGCCCGGGAACACCTCCGACAACATGCTCGCCGCCTACAACGCGGGGGCCTACCGCGTCATAAGGGCGGGCGGGGTGCCGGCCATCAGCGAGACGCGGAACTACGTCCAGCGCATCCGCAGCCTGGAGAAGAGCTTCGCCGCCCCGGTCACCCGGCTCGACCCGACCCGGCAGGCCGCCGGCGCCATCGCCTTCGCCCAGGGCAAGCTCGGCACGCCCTATCTGTGGGGCGGCAACGGCACCGCCGACCAGGGTGGACGCTTCGACTGCTCGGGCCTGACCAAGGCCGCCTACGACAAGGTCGGCATCACCCTGCCCCGGGTGGCCAACGACCAGTACAACGCGGGCGCGCACCCCTCACGGGACCAACTGCTCCCCGGTGACCTGGTGTTCTTCTCGGACGACCTCACCGACTCCCGGGCCATCCGGCACGTGGGTATCTACGTCGGCGGCGGGTACATGATCGACGCGCCCAGGTCGGGGGCGGTGATCCGGTTCGACCCGATCGACACCCCCGACTACTTCGGCGCCACACGGGTCACCGAAGATGGCGCAAAAGCGCTCCCCACGACGGTGTGAACCGAGCGTGAACCCACCCCCTGAGCTGCGGAGATGAGTCTCTCTTCGATAACGTCTGAGTGATCATTCAGTGGAGAGTGGAACGTATTGATGGTGGCTGTGCGTTCCTGTTGACGTAGCCGAGCGGACGTCAGTACGGCAGTGCAGCTGAAGCGGGTCTACGAACCACGGGGGGCAGGACCGACGCACGCCCGGTGCGTCCGGAATGACGACGAAGGGGCCGCAGCACCATGGCTGTACTCGCCGAATCCGGATCGAACCCCGACGTCGACCTGCTCTACGACATCAATGGCCTGGCCAAGGATGCCCCGCGCTGGTTCGACCGGATCATGGAGTTCGTGGGCGAATACGGCCTGCTGCTCGCGATGGTGCTGCTGATCCTGTGGTGCTGGTGGTCCGTGCGGCGCCGCGGCGGCGAGGAGGCGGCGCCCTCGGTGGCCGCGCTCGTGTGGGCCCCGCTCGCGGCCGGCCTCGCGGTCCTGGTGAACGTGCCGATCCGCGGCTTCGTCGAACGCCCCCGCCCCTTCGTCGACCACCAGGGCCTGGACGTCCTCGTCTCCGGCAAGAGCGACTTCTCCTTCGTCAGCGACCACGCCACGATCACCATGGCCCTCGGCGTCGGACTCTTCGTCGCCAACCGGAGGTTCGGTCTCGCCGGCATCGGACTGGCCCTGCTGGAGGGCTTCTGCCGGGTCTACATGGGCGTGCACTACCCGACGGACGTCATCGGCGGCTTCGCCCTCGGCACGGCGGTCGTCCTGCTGCTGTCGCCGCTCGCCACGGCACTGCTCACCCCGCTGATGCGGGCCGTGGAGCGTTCGCCGCGCGCCGGCTGGATCGTGCGGCGGCGGCCGGCGGAGCGGGCGCACCGGGACGCCGTGCTGCCCGGCACCCGCACGCCCCTGGAGTCGGAGGAGCGCGACCTCGCGGCGTAGCCGAACGCTCCCGCGCAGGACTCCGAACGACCCCCCCCGCCCCGCCCCGGCGGGGCAGGGCGCCTACAGTCCCTGTGCGTAGGAGAAGAAGCGCTGCGGGTCGTAGCTCTTCTTCACCTTCGCCAGCCGGGTCGCCGCGTCGCCGTAGTACGCCTTGCGCCAGTCCTTGAGCGTGGGGTCCGTGTAGTTCTGGTACGCCGCACCGGAGGCGTACGGCTTCATCGCGCCGTGCGCCGCGGTCAGCCAGGACTGGGCGGTGCCGCCGGACGCGCCCGCGCCCCAGGAGGCGATGTACTGGGCCAGCATCCGGGAGCGGCGGTGGACGAACGCCGTCGCGGTGGGGGAGACCCGGTTGACCGCTCCGCCGAGGGCCGTGAACGCGATGCTTCCCGCGCCGCCCCGCACCGAGGCGATCTGCTTCAGCACGGTCTGGATGCCCGCGGCGGACAGCGAGCGGTCGAAGAAGTCGGAGCGGGCGGCGTAGGTCTCGCGGCCCAGCTTGCCCTGCGGGGAGCGGCCCGGGGTGGAGCCGGGCAGATGGCACTGGGCGTCGGTGGAGAAGGAGGAGCAGCCGGCGTAGATCTCCATCGCCTCCTCGTAGCCGCGGCGGCGCAGGGAGACGGAGGAGGCGTTCGCCCCGGCCTTGTGGGCCAGGCGGTCCACGGCGGTCTGCAGCTCGCCGTAGGTACCGAGGGAGAAGCAGGCCACCGAGACGGTCGGGGTCCGGCCCGGGGAGCAGGCCAGGTGCAGGGAGGACCAGATCTCGTCGGGCTGGGTCGGGCCCCACTCCTGCCAGGCCTTGAGCACCGCGGCCGCCTTCGACCACGGCCACGTCATGTACGCGGTGACCGCTTGCGGTGCCGCGTGGGTCTTGAAGTGCAGTTCGGTGACGACGCCGAAGTTGCCGTTGCCCGCGCCGCGCAGCGCCCAGAAGAGATCGGAGTGGTGGGTGGCGTCGGCGGTGACCTGGGTGCCGTCGGCGGTGATCAGTGTGGCCTGGGTGAGGCTGTCGCAGGTCAGGCCGTAGGCGCGGGAGGCGACACCGTGGCCGCCGCCGAGCACCAGGCCGGAGACGCCGACGGTGGGGCAGGAGCCCGCGGGTATGGTCACGCCCTTCGCGGCCAGCGCGCGGTAGACGTCGATCAGCTTCGAGCCGGCGCCCACGACCGCCTGCCCGCCGCTGACCCGGATCCGGTTCAGCTTGGAGACGTCGAGGATCAGGCGGTTGTCGCCGGAGGAGTAGCCCGCGTAGGAGTGGCCGCCGTTGCGTATGGACACCCGGATGCCGTGCGCGTGGGCGTAGCTCAGGGTCGTACGGATGTCGGCGGCGTGCGCGACGTAGGCGACCGCGGCGGGCTTCAGGCCGTCGAAACGGGTGTTGTACAGCTGGTGCGCCGTCTTCCAGGAGGCGTCGCCGGGCCGCAGCAGGGTGCCGTCGAGATCACGGGCGAGGGCGGCCCAGTTCGCGGCGGCGCCTGCGCTGGTGGTCTTCAGGGAGGTAAGAGACGATGAGCCGGGCGACGGCGTGCGGCTGTGCGCCGTCGCGGAGGCGGAGTGGTCCCCGTCCGCACCGCACGCGGTCAGTGCGGTCGTCGCGAGGGCGGCCGCGCCGCCCGAGATGAACGTACGCCGTTCCATGTCCGTCGCCTTTCCTCGGCTCTCCTGGAACGAGACGACGGTGCGTGCGGCGGGGTTCCCCCGAACGAGCTAAGAACGTCGAATATGTGTGCGTGCAACCCAAAGGTTGGAACCTCCACGTGCCCTCCCCGTAAGCATTCCGTGACCTCACCGGGCTGACGGCAGGGGTTCACCCGCCGTTCACTTCCGGCCATCGGCGGCTTCACCTGTTCTGCCTAATTTCGGCCGTGCACGGTGCGGAGGGGCGGCAAGACATGCGCCCACCTCACCTCACGACCTCGCACGCCGCCGACAGCGGCGGCTTCAGGAAGGAACACCCGAAAGTGAAGCTTCAGCGCAAGAACCGGCTGCGCGCCCTCTCCCTCGGTGCTGTCGCCGTCTCCGGCGCCCTGGCCCTCACGGCGTGCGGCTCGGACGACAACGGTGACGGTGGCAAGGCGACGGGCAGCTCGAGCGCGGCCGCGAACGCCGGCTCGATCAAGTGTGACGACGCCAAGGGTCAGCTGCTCGCCGACGGCTCCTCCGCGCAGAAGAACGCGATCGACGCCTGGGTCAAGGAGTTCTCCAAGGCCTGTGGCGTCCAGATCAACTACAAGGGTGGCGGCTCCGGCGCCGGTGTGACCGCGTTCACGCAGGGCCAGGTCGCCTTCGCCGGTTCCGACTCCGCGCTGAAGCCGGAAGAGGTCACCGCTTCCAAGAAGGTCTGCAACGGCGGCCAGGGCATCGACCTCCCGATGGTCGGCGGCCCGATCGCCCTCGGTTACAACGTCCCGGGTGTCGACAACCTGGTCCTGGACGCCCCGACCCTTGCGAAGATCTTCGACAGCAAGATCACCAAGTGGAACGACCCGGCGATCGCCAAGCTGAACAAGGGCGTCAAGCTGCCCGACCTCAAGATCCAGGCGTTCCACCGCTCTGACGAGTCCGGCACCACGGACAACTTCACCAAGTACCTGATCGCCACCACCCCGGGCAACTGGAAGTACTCCGGCGGCAAGGCCTGGCAGGCCAAGGGCGGCCAGTCCGCTCCGCAGTCCGCGGGTGTGGCCCAGCAGGTCAAGCAGACCTCCGGCGCCATCGGCTACTTCGAGCTGTCCTACGTCAAGGACGGCATCAAGGCCGTTTCCATCGACACCGGTGCCAGCAAGCCGGTCGCGCCGAGCTCCGACAGCGCCACCGCCGACATCGCGGCCGCCAAGGTCGTCGGCACCGGCAAGGACCTGACGCTGCAGCTCGACTACAAGACCAAGGCCGAGGGTGCCTACCCGATCACCCTGGTCACGTACGAGATCGTCTGCGACAAGGGCAACAAGGCGGACACCCTGCCCGCCACCAAGGCCTTCCTCCGCTACATCGCGAGCGAGGACGGTCAGAAGGTCCTCTCGGGCATCGACTACGCGCCCGTCCCCAACGAGATCATCGCCAAGGTCCGCACCACCATCGAGGGCCTGAGCTGACCTGATCCGAGAGTGCGGCCCGGTCCACACGGCCTCCCCGGGGACCGGGTCGCACCGTCCGGTGCACCGCCGCCAAGAGTCGTCACCCCCCAGGGGTGCACGGCTCAGCAGACCGGAGAACCCGATGGACATATCGACGAAGACGACAGACGCATCTCCCCCCACCCCTCAGCCTTCCGTGGTCGAGCTGAAGCGCGCCGCCCGCGGCGCCACCCGGCCCGGTGACCGGATCTTCCTCGGCCTCACCCGCGGCTCGGGCATCCTGCTGCTGGTGATCATGGCCGCGATCGCGGTCTTCCTCACCTACCGTGCCTCCCTCGCGATCAGCAAGGACCACGGCAACTTCCTGACCACCTTCGAGTGGAACACCAACCTCATCCCGCCGACCTTCGGCATCGCGGTCCTGGCGTTCGGCACGATCGTCTCCTCGGTCGTCGCCATGCTGCTCGCGGTCCCGGTCGCGGTCGCCATCGCGCTGTTCATCACGCACTACGCGCCGCGCCGGCTCGCCGGTCCGGTCGCCTACGTGATCGACCTGCTCGCCGCCGTGCCGTCCATCGTGTACGGCCTGTGGGGCGCGCTGGTGCTGGTCCCGCACATGAACGGCCTCTTCGGCTGGCTCAACGACTTCTTCGGCTGGACCGGCCTGTTCTCCTGGGAAGAGGGCGCCCCGCGTTCGATGCTCACCGTGGGCATCCTGCTCGCGATCATGATCCTGCCGATCATCACCAACGTGAGCCGCGAGGTCTTCCGCCAGGTCCCGCAGATGCACGAGGAGGCGGCCCTGGCTCTCGGCGCCACGCGCTGGGAGGTCGTCCGCATGTCCGTGCTGCCCTTCGGCCGCTCCGGCGTGATCTCGGCCTCGATGCTGGGCCTCGGCCGTGCGCTGGGCGAGACGATGGCCGTGGCCACCGTGCTCTCCCCCTCCTTCGACATCCAGGCCAGCCTGCTCAACCCGGGCGGCGGCACCTTCGCGCAGAACATCGCCAGCAAGTTCAGTGAGGCGACGGAGTTCGGCCGGGACGCGCTCATCGCGTCCGGTCTGGTCCTGTTCGTCATCACCCTGCTGGTCAACGGCGCGGCCCGGCTGATCATCGCCCGCCGTGCGGAGTACTCGGGGGCCAACGCATGAGCACCGCAGCCGTCAGCCACAAGCGTCACAGCACCCTGCGCGGCGCCAGCCTGCCGAAGTGGTCGCCCTGGGCGATCGCCGCCGGCTCGCTCGCCCTCGGCATCGGCATCTCGCTGGCCGCCGGACTGCACAGCAGCGTCCAGTGGGGCCTGATCGCCGCCGTCCTGTTCGTCCTCGGCACGTACGTGATCGCCGCGCGCGTCGAGGGCCGCCGGCAGGCCAAGGACCGCATCGCGACCAGCCTCGTCTGGGTGGCCTTCGTGGTCGCCGTGGTGCCGCTGGTCTCCCTGATCTGGGTGACCGTCGCACGCGGTGTGAAGGTCCTCGACGTCTACTTCCTGACCCACTCGATGGGTGTCGTCGCCGACACCGAGCCCGGCGGCGGCATCTACCACGCCATCATCGGCAGCCTGGAGCAGGTCGGCCTCGCCACCCTGATCGGCGCCCCGATCGGCGTGCTCACCGCGATCTACCTGGTGGAGTACGGGCGGGGCAAGCTCGCCAAGGCGGTCACCTTCTTCGTCGACGTCATGACGGGCATCCCGTCGATCGTCGCGGGTCTGTTCATCCTCAGCCTGATGCTCATCTTCAAGATGCAGCCGTTCGGCTTCGCCGGTTCGCTGGCCCTGGCCATCCTGATGATGCCGGTCGTCGTCCGCTCCACCGAGGAGATGCTCAAGCTCGTCCCGAACGAGCTGCGCGAGGCATCCCTGGCCCTCGGCGTGCCGAAGTGGCGCACGATCCTGAAGGTGGTCCTGCCGACCTCCATCGGCGGCATCACCACCGGCATCATGCTGGCGGTCGCCCGCATCGCCGGTGAGACCGCGCCGGTGCTGCTGCTGGTCTTCGGCAACCCGTTCATCAACAACAACCCCTTCGAGGGTGCGCAGGCGTCGCTGCCGCTGTACATCTACCAGCAGTTCGCGAACAGCGCGGGTAGCGGTGCGGCGTACGACCGTGCGTGGGCGGCCTCGCTCGCGCTGATCGCCTTCGTGATGATCCTCAACCTGGTGGCCCGCGGAATCGCCCGCTGGAAGGCCCCGAAGACCGGTCGCTGACGCGGCCACACAGCGACCGAGCCTGAATTTCTGGAAGTGAAGTAGACATGGCCAAGCGAATCGACGTAAGCGGACTCACCGCCTACTACGGATCCCACAAGGCGATCGAAGACATCTCGATGACCGTCGAGCCGCGTTCGGTGACGGCGTTCATCGGCCCCTCCGGCTGCGGCAAGTCGACGTTCCTGCGCACGCTGAACCGCATGCACGAGGTCACCCCGGGCGGCCGCGTCGAGGGCAAGGTGCTCCTCGACGACGAGGACCTGTACGGCACGGGCATCGACCCGGTGTCGGTGCGCCGCGAGGTCGGCATGGTCTTCCAGCGCCCGAACCCCTTCCCCACGATGTCGATCTTCGACAACGTGGCGGCGGGGCTGCGCCTGAACGGCAACTACAAGAAGAGCCAGCTGAGCGACATCGTCGAGAAGTCGCTCAAGGGCGCGAACCTCTGGAACGAGGTCAAGGACCGCCTGAACAAGCCGGGCTCCGGGCTCTCCGGTGGCCAGCAGCAGCGTCTGTGCATCGCCCGGGCGATCGCGGTCGAGCCGAAGGTGCTGCTGATGGACGAGCCGTGCTCCGCGCTGGACCCGATCTCCACCCTCGCCATCGAGGACCTGATCGGTGAGCTGAAGGAGCGCTTCACGATCGTCATCGTGACGCACAACATGCAGCAGGCGGCGCGTGTCTCGGACCGTACGGCGTTCTTCAACCTGGCCGCCGTCGGGCAGCCGGGCCGGCTGATCGAGATCGACGACACCGAGCGGATCTTCTCCAACCCGTCCGTGCAGGCCACGGAGGACTACATCTCCGGCCGCTTCGGCTGACGGACACCGCGGTCCCGGCCGGTCCGAGGACGCGCGCACGAACCCCTCGCGGTGCTGCATGGCGGTGCCACCGCGAGGACGCAAAAGGGCCCGCCCCCGGTCAACGGGGGCGGGCCCCTGCGTTTCGCCTCCGGCGGGGTGCCGCACTCAGGTGGTGCCCGGCGCGCACGGCGAGCCCGGACCTTCCGGCGCCGGCCCCGGCGCCCGGGCCGGAAGCCTGGAAGCGGAGCCGGCCGCAGGCCCTGGCGCTCTTGGGCGGCGTGAGGCGAACCGATGGGGCGGGGGTCGGGGGGCCGGTTCGCCTGGTGAGCGCCGGGTGCGGCCTGTCCGGACCGCTCGCGTACGCGCCCCGCGGCGGTCGCCGGCCCGGCCCGCCGGGGGCCGGCCCATCCCCGCCGCTCGCCCCTTCGTGCCGTGGGCTGAAAGCCGGACGCCCACCCCCTGTCCCGGTTTCGGCCGGGGGTGGAGGTGGGCGGGGCTGTGCGGAGAGGGGCGCTACAGGACCGTCAGGTTGATCAGGCCGAAGGCCGCCGCGGCCACCAGGGCCGCCGCCGGCATCGTGATGAACCAGCCGAGGACGATGTTCTTGGCCACGCCCCAGCGGACGGCGTTGACCCGCTTCGTCGCGCCGACACCCATGATCGCCGAGGTGATGACGTGGGTCGTGGAGATCGGCGCCTTGAAGATGAACGCCGTGGTGAACATGATCGACGCACCGGTCGTCTCGGCGGCGAAACCCTGCGGCGGGTCGAGCTCGATGATCTTGCGGCCGAGGGTCCGCATGATGCGCCAGCCACCCGCGTACGTGCCCAGCGACAGCATGATCGCGCAGACGATCTTCACCCACACCGGGATCGGGTCGCCGTACGTCTCGTGGCCGGAGATCACCAGCGCCATCACCACGACACCCATCGTCTTCTGGGCGTCCTGGAGACCGTGGCCGAGCGCCATGCCGGCGGCCGACACGGTCTGCGCGATGCGGAAGCCCCGCTTCGCCTTGTGCGGGTTGGACCGGCGGAACAGCCACATGATCGCCGTCATCACCAGATAGCCGACGATCAGACCGACGACCGGCGACAGGAACATCGGGATGATGACCTTGTCGACGACGCCGTTCCACAGCACCTCCGTGCCGCCCGCGAGGGCCGCGCCCACCAGGCCGCCGAACAGGGCGTGGGAGGACGAGGAGGGCAGGCCGAAGTACCAGGTGATCAGGTTCCAGACGATCGCGCCGACCAGGGCCGCGAAGAGGATCGCCATGCCCGTGGAGCCCTTGGGCGTCTCGATCAGGCCCTCGCTGACGGTCTTGGCGACCCCGGAGCCCAGGAAGGCGCCGGCGAGGTTCATGACGGCGGCCATGGCGAGAGCCGCCCGCGGGGTCAGCGCCCGCGTCGACACCGACGTGGCGATCGCGTTCGCGGAGTCGTGGAAGCCGTTCGTGTACGTGAAGAAGAGCGCGACCGCGATGGTCACGATCAGGGCGAAGGTGTCCATCGACGCCTCAGGACTCCTTGACGGCGATGGTCTCCACCGTGTTCGCCACGTGCTCGAACGCGTCCGCCGCCTCTTCCAGGACGTCCACGATCTGCTTGAGCTTCAGCACCTCGATCGCGTCGTACTTGCCGTTGAAGAGGTGGGCGAGCAGCTTGCGGTGGATCTGGTCCGCCTGGTTCTCCAGCCGGTTGACCTCGATCCAGTACTCGGTGAGGTTGTCCATCGTGCGGAGGTTCGGCATGGCCTCCGCCGTCAGCTCGGCCGCTCGGGCCAGCACCTCGATCTGCTGCTCGACGCCCTTCGGCAGCTCCTCCACGTTGTAGAGGACGACCAGGTCGACGGCCTCCTCCATGAAGTCCATGATGTCGTCGAGCGACCCGGCGAGGGTGTAGATGTCCTCCCGGTCGAACGGCGTGATGAAGGAGGAGTTCAGCTGGTGGAAGATCGCGTGCGTGGCGTCGTCACCTGCGTGTTCCGCTGCCCGCATACGCTCCGCGATCTCGGCCCGGGCGGAGGAGTCCGCCCCGAGCAGTTCCATCAGGAGCTTCGAGCCGGTGACGATGTTGTCCGCGGATGCGGCGAACATGTCGTAGAAGCTCGTCTCCCTGGGGGTCAGACGAAAGCGCACGTGGGGTCCTCGGGGTGCTTCGGTTTCGGTCAGGCTGATGCTAGGCGCATCATCCGGCCACGGCTATCGGGCCGCATCCCAGTGTCGCCCATCGGGCAGAGTGATCAGCACGGGGGCGTACCAAGGGCTCTGTACCCCGCAAAGTTGGTTACCATATACCCACCAGGGGTATGTATCCCGGATTGTGTCCACACCTCGTCCCGAGACGGAGGCCCGCGATGACGACGACCGAGGCCGGCGCCACGCACGGCTACCACAAGCAGAAGGACGAGCACCTCAAGCGGCTGCGCCGGATCGAGGGGCAGATCCGCGGGCTGCAGCGGATGGTCGAGGAGGACACGTACTGCATCGACATACTCACGCAGGTCTCCGCCTCCACCAAGGCCCTGCAGTCCTTCGCGCTGCAACTGCTGGAGGAGCACCTGCGGCACTGCGTGGCCGACGCGGCCCTCAAGGGCGGTGACGAGATCGACGCGAAGGTCGACGAGGCGACGAAGGCGATCGGCCGCCTGCTGCGCACCTGAGCCGGGCGACTCGGGGCCGGCGCCCGGGGCCGGATCCGCTCCGGCGGATCAGTCCTGCCGCTCCTCGGCCACCCGCAGCACCTCGTCGATGCTCTCCAGGCTGAGCCGGTCCTCGGCCGCCGAGGCCGCGATGATCAGCTCTCCGCACAGCTCGATCTCGGCGAGGGCCACGTGGTCCTGTACCGCCGTACCGCCGACCGGGGCCACCCGCCTCACCTCTCCTCCGCCGTCACCGACTTCCTAGAGTAGGCAGGGCTCCACACACCGCGCATGGCACGGACGGGCTACTTACGGGGTGGTGTCCCGGACTAGTGCGCCGGTTCGTCTCCGGCCGCGCCGCCCGCCGTCCCGTCCCCCGCGATCCGGCCGGCGTAGATGTCCGACCGGCGTGGCAGGCGTACGTCCGCGGGGACGCCGAAGGCGTACAGCAGCGTCGTCGAGGCGACCGCCACGGCGTTCTTCTCCCGGCCGTTGACGAAGCTGAAGCGCTGCCGGAGCTTGCGGATGCGGCCCTGGTCGTCCAGGTAGGCGTCGAACGGCACCCGGGCGGTGGCGAACCCTTTCGCCGCCGCCGCGAGGGCCGCCCTGCCCTCGGCGGAGGCGTACCGCGCCGCCACACCCAGGTCGGCCGTCCCCCGGTAGTGCCGCACCGGTGTGCCGGCGACCTCGGTCCTGCCGAGGTAGGCCGCCGTACGCGTGCCGCGCAGCACCTCGGCCGCCGCGTACGGGTCGGTCGCGCCGCCGGTGACCAGGTTGCCGTCGGACAGGGTCGCCGTCTCCACCCGCACCCATTTGTCGGCGGGCACTCCGGCGCCCCGGTTCTTCATGAACAGGGCGCCCGGGGCCAGGAGTTCGGTGATGGGCCGGTGCTCCGAGGCGCCGGTGGGGTCCTCCGGGAGGACCACGGTGAGCCGGCCGAGCCGGCGCCGGTAGTCGTAGACCCCTCTGCCGCGGATGGTGACGCGGGTGCCGCCGGTCGCCATCTCCATCGAGGTGGTGGCCTTGGAGCTGCCCGCGCCGCGCAGGGTGTCGGCCGCCCGGTGCAGCACGGCCACCGGGTCGCCGCCGCCCTTGACGTCCTCGGCGGCGGCTCCGCTGGGGGAGCAGCCCGTGGCGGCCGTGCCCAGGCCGAGCATGATGCCCACCGCGACGACCGTCCTGCCCGCGTGCCTGTGCTGCCGCCGATCCATGGCCTGCCTACCCCCAGCCGGTACGTCCGTCACGGGCCCCCTGTCGACCGGTTAACGACCGGTAGGGGGTGCCGTCACGCACGGGCCGGGGGCGCGGGGGAAGGCGTGGGGAGCCCGCGGTGGCGCGAGAGGGCGGGCGAGGAGCGGTGGCAGGCCGTGCGCCTCCCCGGCCACGTCCTCGGTAACGTTGTCACCGTGGCAGTCGAAGCGGCACAGGAGGACGGGCCGGAGCCGGCCCGCTCCGGGGAGCAGCACCTCACCACGACGTCGGAGCAGGGCCGCTTCTGTGTCGCCAGATGCAGCTGTGGCTGGCGTGGTCCCGCCCGCCGGGCCCGGAGCCAGGCCCGCACGGACGCCGAGGGGCACGCGGCGGCGCCGTGACGGGGCTCAGCCGCCCCGTCCCAGGTGTTCGGACGGCCGGAGCAGGGCGTCCACCAGGTCACGGTCGCGGGGCTGGGTGAGCCGGCCGCGGGCCGCCGCGGGGGAGAGCCACAGGATCCGGTCCACCTCGTCGTTCGGGGTGAAGTGGCCGGAAACCGCCTCCGCCGCCCAGTACCGCACCTGTTTCGGGCGGCCGCTCGCCAGGTAGTGCACGGTCGGCAGCTCGCCGCCGGGCTCCGCCGTGTACCCGGTCTCCTCCGCGACCTCGCGCAGGGCGCCCGCGAGCGGATCCTCACCCCGTTTGAGCTTGCCCTTGGGGTGGGACCAGTCGTCGTACTTCGGCCGGTGGACCAGGCAGATCTCCAGGTCGCCGGCGACCGGGGAGCGGCGCCACAGCACGCAGCCCGCCGCCCGGACCAGGGTCTCGTCCACACCGCCTCCTCGGGGGCTCAGGGCACCTTGGCGGTCTGCTTCTGCCAGGCCTGCTGGAACGCGAACCGGGCCGCCTCCACCTCGTGCCGCTGGTCGGCGTGGAGCACACCGAGCGCGTAGGCCGTCGCGGGCGCGATGCGGGGGGTGCGGGCCGCCTGCGCGGCCGCCGCGGCCGCCTCCGAGGCGTCCCGGTGCCGGTTCAGGGCCTGGCCCGCCGTCAGCAGCCGCACCTCGACCGGGAGTTTGCCGCCGTGCAGCACCTCACGGGCGTACCGGTGCAGGCGCAACAGCAGGCGGACCTGGTGCCAGGGGCCGTCCTGGGGGTGCGGGGCCGGGTCCGGGGACAGCCCGTGGACCAGGGCCTCCGCGTTGTAGGGGTGGCCCGCGGTGACCAGGGGGAGGGCGGTGACGGCGTCCGTGAGGCGTTCCTCCGCGGCGGCGGCGGGCGGCCGCAGGTCCGTGGTGGCCGCGGCGGGGGTGAGGGGCACCTCGCTGGCGAGTACGGCGACCTTGTCGGCGACGGCGTGGAAGCGGCTCGAACCCAGGGCCTGGAGGGCGGTGGAGTGGGCCCGGGTCCGGGCGAGGGTCAGCTGGCGTTCGAGCAGCGCGCCCGCTTTCGCCGCGCCCACGGTGAGGTTGCCGCGCTCCTGGGCCGCCGCCGGGTGGGCCGGGCCGGCGGGGTTCGCCGGCGCCGACGTGGCGGCGACGGCCTGCGCGGGGAACACCGCGGCCCCCGACAGCCGGTGCAGCGCCAGCAGCAGCCGCTCCAGCCGGCCCTCGTACGCGTGCTCCAGGCCCAGCGTGCCGGACAGCCACGCCAGTTCGGGCCGCATCTCCTCGGACCAGTCGGGGTCGAGGAGCGGACGGAAGGTGTGCAGGCTGCCGCTGATGCGGCGGGCCGAGCGGCGCAGGGCGCGTGCCGCGTCGACGGACTCCCCCGCGCCGGCCGGGGAGCCGCCGGTCTCCCGGTGCAGGCGCAGCGCGCGGAGGAACTCCGTGGCCTGGGCGCGCAGGTAGCCCGCCAGGGACTCTCCCGTCACCACGCCAGCCGTGGGGTCCGTCGGGTCAAGGTGTTGCTGTGCCACGCCGGCGCCTCCGGGCGTCTATGAGCATCTCCTGGACGTTGCGCAGGGGTTGGCCGTCCGCGTCGGTCGCGTGTCGCGTCCACTCGCCGTCCGGGCCGAGGTGCCAGGAGGCGGTGCCGTCGGACATGCCGGTGTCCAGCAGCCGGTTGAGGGCTGCGCGGTGGCCGGGGTCGACGACCCGGACCAGGGCCTCTATCCGGCGGTCGAGGTTGCGGTGCATCATGTCGGCGCTGCCGATCCACACCTCCGGCTCGCCGCCGTTGCCGAAGGCGAAGACCCGGGAGTGCTCCAGGAAGCGGCCGAGGATCGAGCGGACCCGGATGTTCTCCGACAGGCCGGCGACGCCGGGGCGGACGGCGCAGATGCCGCGTACCCAGACGTCGACCGGGACGCCCGCCTGGGACGCGCGGTAGAGGGCGTCGATGACCGCCTCGTCGACCATCGAGTTGACCTTGATGCGGACGAAGGCCGGGCGGCCCGCACGGTGGTGCTGGGCCTCCTTGTCGATCCGCGCGACCAGCCCGTCCCGCAGGGACTTGGGGGCCACCAGGAGCCGGCGGTACGTCTCGCGGCGCGAGTAGCCGGACAGGCGGTTGAAGAGGTCGGAGAGGTCCGCGCCGACCTGGGGGTCGGCGGTGAGCAGGCCGAGGTCCTCGTACAGGCGGGCCGTCTTCGGGTGGTAGTTGCCCGTGCCGACGTGGCTGTAGCGGCGCAGGGTCTCGCCCTCCTGGCGGACCACCAGGGAGAGCTTGCAGTGCGTCTTCAGGCCGACCAGGCCGTAGACGACGTGGCAGCCGGACTCCTCCAGCTTGCGGGCCCACTTGATGTTGGCGTGCTCGTCGAACCGGGCCTTGATCTCGACCAGGACCAGGACCTGCTTGCCGGACTCGGCGGCGTCGATGAGCGCGTCGACTATCGGGGAGTCGCCGGAGGTGCGGTACAGGGTCTGCTTGATCGCGAGGACGTCCGGGTCGGCCGCCGCCTGCTCCAGGAAGGCCTGCACGGAGGTGGAGAAGCTGTCGTACGGGTGGTGCAGCAGCACGTCACGCGCGCGCAGGGCGGCGAAGATGTCCGGCGCGGACGCCGACTCGACTTCGGCGAGGTCGCGGTGGGTGCCGGCGATGAACTTCGGGTACTTCAGCTCCTGCCGGTCGAGGCTGTGGATGCGGAAGAGGCCGGTGAGGTCCAGCGGGCCGGGCAGCGGGTAGACCTCCGCCTCGGAGATCTTCAGCTCGCGGACCAGCAGGTCCAGCACCTCGCGGTCGACGGACTCCTCGACCTCCAGGCGCACCGGCGGGCCGAAGCGGCGCCGCATGAGCTCCTTCTCCAGGGCCTGCAGGAGGTTCTCGGCGTCGTCCTCCTCGACCTCGAGGTCCTCGTTGCGGGTGAGGCGGAAGGCGTGGTGCTCTAGCACCTCCATGCCCGGGAACAGCTCTTCCAGGTGCGCGGCGATGACGTCCTCGATGGGGACGTAGCGGCCGGGGCTGCTCTCCAGGAAGCGGGACAGCAGCGGCGGCACCTTCACGCGCGCGAAGTGCTTGTGACCGCTCACCGGGTTGCGTACGACGACGGCCAGGTTCAGCGACAGGCCGGAGATGTACGGGAACGGGTGCGCCGGGTCCACCGCCAGCGGGGTCAGGACCGGGAAGATCTGGTGCCGGAAGAGCGTGAAGAGCCGTGCCTGCTCCTTCTCGGTCAGCTCGCTCCAGCGGACCAGGTGGATGCCCTCCTCCGCGAGTGCGGGGGCGACGTCCTCGTGGTAGCAGGCGGCGTGCCGGGCCATCAGCTCGCGGGAGCGGGCCCAGATCATCTCCAGCACCTCGCGCGGCTGGAGGCCGGAGGCGGAGCGGGTGGCGACCCCCGTGGCGATCCGGCGCTTCAGACCGGCCACCCGGACCATGAAGAACTCGTCCAGGTTGCTGGCGAAGATCGCGAGGAAGTTGGCGCGCTCCAGCAGGGGGGTGTCGGGGTCCTCGGCCAGTTCCAGGACGCGCTCGTTGAAGGCGAGCCAGCTGCGCTCCCGGTCGAGGAAGCGCCCCTGCGGCAGGGGCGTGCCGTCGGCCCGCGACTCCTCGTAGGCGTCGAGGTCGGCGTCGAGGTCGGGCTCGAGGTCGGAGACCGCCGCGGACACGGCGTGCTGACGGTGCGCGGCGATGGAGCCCACGGAGGGCTGCGGGTGCTGAACCTCTGCCTGGGTGTCTTGCTGACTCATGAACCCATTCTTCCGCGCGAGGGGCGACACAGGCGCGTCGGAACGTGCGGGCGGGAGCGTCACGGCCCCGTTCGGCGCGGACCCCTCGGGGGGCGGCGAAGGCTCTGGCACGGCGGGCTTCATTGGCCGAGCGTCGCAAGCCTGGCTGAATCGATGGTTACGGAGACATGACGTGCGGGATAGCGCGGGGCGGCTCCCGGGGGTCTTCGTCGCGAAAGCGACGGATTTCGCACCGGAAACGACGATCCCGTACGTCCCTCCCCCCGCGGAGGGGCGTACGGGCTCGGGTCGCGGCCGTCTCAGACGGCCCGGCGGCGCAGTACGGCGTACGCCGCGGCGGTCGCGAGCACGGTCAGGGCGAGGACCATGCCGGTGGCGGCCAGGTTCAGGGACCGGAATCCGTGCAGCGTGCCGCGCAACGGCTGCCACAGGTCGCGCAGGAAGGACCGCAGGAGCAGGGTGGCGGCCAGGGCGACGCCCAGGGCGGGCAGCGTGCGGCCCAGGGCCAGCCCGGCGAGGACACCGGCGGCGAGGGCGAACAGCACCAGCGCGGGCAGCAGCGGGCCGCGCGGGACGAAGACGCGGTCCCAGCTCCAGTTCGTGACCAGGACGTCCCGGTCCGTGCTCCACACCCGGTCGAAGACCACGGCGAGGACGGCGCCGCCGGTCAGCAGCGGTACGGCGGCCGCGGTGAGCTTCGCCGTGAGCCAGCGGGCCGGGGAGGCGGCCTGGGTCCAGGCCAGCTTCGCGGTGCCGGACTCCAGCTCGCGGGCGATCAGGGCGCCGCCCGCCCAGGCGGCGACCGCGCACGGGGCGTAGGTGAGGACGGTCCCGATCAGGTTCATGACGTTGTTGACGTCGGTGAGGGCGGTGTAGCTGCACCAGCCGCCCGGCCGCCGGCAGGCCCGGTCCCGGGGCGCCCCGGAGAGGTGCACCCAGAGCAGTTCCCCGACGACGAGGACGACGAAGGCGGCCCAGACGAGCAGGGCGGGGCGGTGCAGGCGCAGCAGGGTGCGGCGGACGGCCGGGCGGGTGGGGGCGAGGGCGGTCACGCGGCGGCTCCTGCGAGGGTGTCGGTCGACGGGGTCCCGGCAGCCGCCCCGGCGGTCCGCAGGGGGCCGGTCAGCCGGCGCAGCGCCAGGAAGGAGCCGGCCGCCAGCAGCCCGGTGACGGCCAGCAGCAGCGCGGTGGTGGTGAGCTGGAGCGGCCAGTAGTGGGAGACGGGGTGGTAGGTGGTGAAGTAGCCCACCGCCCGGTCGTAGGCGGCGCTGCACCCGGCGCCGGTGTCGCAGTCGGGGATCGGCAGACGGGCGCCCGTGGCGGACACGAGGCCCTGGTCGACGACGAGGCCGTCCACGTTCGGGTAGTTCTCGTCCAGAGCGCTGGTCAGGGTGACCGCCGGCCACAGGTGGGGCATGAGCAGCGCGGCCGCCCCGGCGATGCCCAGGGTGGCCACCGCGCCGACGATCAGCGCGGGCAGCGTACGGCGGAGCAGCAGCGCCGCCAGCGTGCCGGCCGCGAGCCCGGCGAGGGCCAGGGCGGCGACGGTGGGACCGCCGGCGTTGAAGGTGAAGAGGTCGTACCAGCGCTTGGCGGTGTCGACGCGGCCGTCGCCCGCCGCCCAGGCGAGGCGGTGCAGCCGGCACAGCAGGCCGGTGCCGACGGTGACGGCGGCCGCCGGCAGTGCCAGCCGGAGCGTCAGCCAGCGGGCCGGTGAGGTGCTCTGCGTCCAGGCCAGCCGGGCCGTGCCGGACTCCAGCTCGCGCCCGATCAGGGCGGCGCCCGCCCAGGCGGCGACCAGGAGGGGCAGCGCGTTCAGGGCGAGGGTGGCGTAGCCGGCGAAGTCCTTGTAGCGCAGGATGGCGTCCTGGTCGTACGCGCAACGGCCGGCGTCGCGGCAGGCGTCGTACTGCCGCCAGCCCTCGGCGGCGGCGTCGGTGAGCGGGCCGTGCAGAGCGAGCAGCAGGGCGGCCAGCGCGACCACCAGGCACGCCCAGACGATCAGCGCGGGGCGGTGCAGGCGCAGCAGCCAGCGGGCCGTGCGGGGCCGGCCGGCGGGGGCGGTCGTCACGCGGCACTCTCCTCGGCGGGGGCCGTGGCCGCGGTCAGCGCGGGGGCCTGGGGGTTGCGCAGGTGGGCGAGGACCAGCTCCTCCAGGGACGGCGTGGAGCGGCGCCAGTCGGCGGGGAGCGGTCCGGCGGGGCGGACCAGCGCGGTGAGCTGGCGGCCGGTCACCCGGGACTCGACCACGGTGTGGGGGTCGAGGCCGGCGGAGTCGGCGGCGCCGCTCACCCGCACATGGGCGGCGAGCAGGTCGTCGATCTCCCCGGCCAGCCGTATCCGGCCGCCGCCGACCAGCAGCAGGTGGTCGCAGGAGTCCTCCAGCTCGGCGACGACGTGCGAGGACATCACGATCGTGGTCCCGTGCCGGGCGGCCTCGGCCATCAGCGTCCCCATCAGCTCGTGCCGGGCCAGCGGGTCGAGGTCGGCCATCGGCTCGTCCAGGAGCAGCAGTTCGGGCCGCTTGCCGAGGGCCAGGGCGAGGGCGACCCGGGTGCGCTGGCCGCCGGAGAGGGCGCGGACGCGGGACCGGGGGTCCAGGTCACCGCCCGCGACGACCTGCTCCGCGAGGGCCGCGTCCCAGCGGCCGGGGTTGAGGTCGGCGCCCATGCGCAGCGTCTCGGCAACGGTGAGCTGCGGGTACAGCGGCTTGTCCTGGGCGATGAAGCCGACCCGGGGGCGGGCCTCGGCCGGGCCGGTGCCGAGCACCCGTACGCGGCCCTCCGTGGGGGGCAGCAGTCCGGCGGCGAGGGCGAGCAGCGTCGACTTGCCGGCGCCGTTGGGCCCGACGACGGCACACACCCGGCCCGCGGGCAGCCGGAAGGCGCAGTCGCGCAGCGCCCAGCCGCCCCGGCGCCCGAAGCGCCTGCCGAGGCCGATGGCCTCGATCGCCGTGTCGCTCATGAAGGTTCTCCCTGGAAGTGCTGTTCGGGTGCCTGACGGAGGGGCGCCGCCGGATGCGGGGCGGGCTCAGCGAAGTGCCGGTCGAGTACGGCGGTGAAGAGTGCGGCCACGTCGTCCCGGTCCAGGCCCGCCGTGGCGGCCCGCGCCGCCCATTCCTCCAGCTCCGCGCGGAGGGGGGAGTCGGCCGGAGCGGCGCCCAGTGAGCGCCGGACGAAGGTGCCGAGCCCGCGCCGCGCCTCCACCAGGCCCTCGCGTTCGAGTTCGCGGTAGGCCTTGAGGACGGTGTTGGGGTTGATCGCGGTGGCCTCGACCACCTCGCGGGCCGTCGGCAGCTTGTCGCCAGGTCGCAGCAGGCCCAGGCGGAGCGCCTGCTTGGTCTGCTGGACGATCTGGACGTACGTGGCGACCCCGCTGTGCCGGTCGATGCGGTACTCGACCACCCGTAGAACCACCCTTTCACTAATTGAGTAGTGAAAGGGTGGTGCAAAAGAGGGGCGGCCGTCAAGCCGGCCGCCCCTGGCCCTCCGGAAGAGGGGGTGTTCGTCAGGTTTCGGTGCGGTACATCAGGTCGGTCTCGTGCACCGTGAACCCCAGCCGCTCGTACACCGACACCGCCGCGGTGTTGTCGGCGTCGACGTAGAGCATCGCGGTCGGCAGCTGCTGGGCCGCCAGATGGCGCAGGCCGATGGTGGTGAGGGCCTTGCCGAGGCCGCCGCCCTGCTCGCCGGGCCGCACCCCGAGGACGTACACCTCGCCCAGCCCCTCCTCGGCGTGCACCTTGGTCCAGTGGAAGCCGACCAGTTCCCCGCGCCGCTCGGCGAGGAAGAACCCGGACGGGTCGAACCACGCCTCGCCCTTGCGGTCGTCGAGGTCCCGCTGGGTCAGTGAGCCCTGCTCGGGGTGGTGGGCGAAGGCGGCCGCGTTGACCGCCAGCCAGCCCGCGTCGTCCTTGCCGGGCACGAAGGCGCGCACGGTCACGCCCTCGGGGAGCACCGGGTCGGGCAGCGCCAGGCCGGTCAACGGGCGCCTCATCTTCCGCAGTTCACGGAACAGGGTCAGGCCCAGCACCTGGGCGAGGTGCCGGGCGGCCGCGTGCCCGCCGTGCGCCCACACCCGCAGCCGCTTGCCGGAGGCCGCGAGCAGTGCCGCGCCGAGCGCCCGCCCGTGCCCGTGACCCCGGTGGGCGGGGTGCACGACCAGTTCGGCGGCGGGTGCCTCCACCGGGTCGGTGTCCTCCATCTGCGCGTAGCCGACGAGTTCGCCGTCCACGTCCAGCAGCAGATGCGTGACGCCCTCGCGGGCACCGCCGCGCAGCTGGAGCCGGCCCTGCTCGGACACCGGCTGCTGGCCGTCGACCCGGGCGGCCTCGGCGAGCAGGTCGAGCACGGCCTCGGCCCGGTCGGGCGCGAGTGCGTCGTAGGTCTCGATGGAGCGGGAGGGGAAGGCCCGTACGGTGTCGTCGCTGCTCATGCGTACGAGGGTACGGCGCGGCCGGGGCGAAGTCCCGGCACCGCAGCCGGTACGGGAACAGGCAAAGAATCCGGCAAAGGGAAACCAGGATGTAACCACGAACCCCCTGTCGCGCTACGCGCGTTGACCTTAGGCTGCGCTGCCGGTCCACTCATCACCGCGACCCACAGGGGGGTCCCATGCCAGCCGCACTCCGGCGCAGACGCCGTACCTCGGCGCTCCTCGCGACGACCGCCGCACTCGCCACGGCCGCAGCCCTGGCCGCCGCGATGCCCGCGCAGGCGCACACCGACAAGGGCGGCCACGGCCACGGCCGTCCGAGCCGCTACCAGGACGTGCAGCTGCTGTCCTTCAACGACCTGCACGGCAACCTCGAGCCCCCGTCGGGCTCCTCCGGCCGGGTCACCGAACTCCAGCCGGACGGCACGACGAAGACCGTCGACGCCGGTGGCGTCGAGTACCTCGCGACGCACCTGCGCACGGCCCGGCAGGGCCACCCGTACTCGATCACCGCGGCCGGCGGCGACATGGTCGGCGCCTCCCCGCTGCTGTCGGGCCTGTTCCACGACGAGCCCACCGTCGAGGCGCTCAACAAGCTGAAGCTGGACGTCACCTCGGTCGGCAACCACGAGTTCGACGAGGGCGCCCGGGAACTGGCCCGCCTCCAGAACGGCGGCTGCCACCCGACGGACGGGTGCTACACGGACCAGCGGTTCGAGGGCGCCGACTACCCGTACCTGGCGGCGAACGTCCTCGACGAGAAGACGAAGCGGCCGATCCTGAAGCCGTACTGGGTCTGGAAGAAGAAGGACGTCAAGATCGGCTTCATCGGCGTCACCCTCGAGGGCACGCCGGACATCGTCTCCGCCGACGGCGTCAAGGGCCTGGCCTTCAAGGACGAGGTCGAGACGATCGACAAGTACGCCAAGGTGCTCCAGCGCCAGGGCGTGCAGTCGATCGTGGCCCTGATCCACGAGGGCGGCTTCCCGGCCTCCGGCGCCTACAACTACGACTGCGACGCCGCGGGCGCGGGCTCCGGCATCTCCGGTCCGATCGTGGACATCGCGAAGAACGTCACGCCGGCCGTCGACGCCCTCGTCACCGGCCACACCCACAACGCGTACGTCTGCGACATCCCGGACCCGTCCGGCCGCCCCCGCATGGTCACGTCGGCCGCCTCCTTCGGCCGCCTCTACACGGACACCACGCTGACCTACGACCGCCGCACCGGGGACATCGCCCGTACGGCCGTGAAGTCCGCGAACCGCGTGGTCACCCGGGACGTCCCCAAGGCGCAGGACATGACGGACCTGATCGCCCGCTGGAACACCCTGGCCGCCCCGATCGGCAACCGCCCCATCGGCTGGATCTCCGGCGACATCGGCAACACCGGCACCGAGTCGCCGATGGGTGACCTGATCGCCGACGCGCAGCTCGCCCACGGCAAGGAGCTGGACCCGAAGACCAGCCTCGCGCTGATGAACCCGGGCGGCGTACGGGCCGGGCTGACCTACGCGGCCAAGGGCGCCGAGGGCGACGGGGTCGTCACCTACGCCGAGGGCTTCACCGTGCAGCCGTTCGCCAACACCGTGAACCTCCAGGACTTCACCGGCGCGCAGCTCGTCCAGGTGCTCAAGGAGCAGGTGAGCGGGCCCAACGCGGCCGCGCCGAAGATCCTCCAGCCGTCCGCCGGGCTCACCTACACCCTGGACATGACCAAGTCCGGCGCCGACCGCGTGGTCACCGACTCCATCCGCCTGAACGGCGCCCCGGTCGACCTCGCGGCCACCTACCGCGTCGCCACCAACAGCTTCCTCGCGGGCGGCGGCGACGGCTTCCCGACGCTGGGCCAGGGCACGAACGACGTGGTCGGCTCCGACGACCTGTCGGCGCTGGAGAAGTACCTCACGGCGAACTCCTCGGCCGGCAGCCCGATCGCTCCTCCCGCCACCGGCCGGATCACCATCGTGCAGTGAGCATCACGCGGTAAAACCTGTGTGAATACCTCCACGGTTCCGAAATACCCCTGAGAATTCTTCTCAGGGGTATTTCATTGAGGTCTCAGCGGAATCGGCCTTTCGCGGCTTTCTGGTGCCGTAACGTTTTCCATGTCGAAAGCGAACGGCGAAGAAGTCCCCGCTCAGGTGCCTGTTGGGCGACAAGTGAGGGCCGCCGTGAGCCGGCGACAAAAGCAAGCTGGGTCCCGGCAAAGAAAGCTGAGGCCTGACCGTGAATCAAGGAGGAGAATTCCATGTCTTTCCACCGGCTCGCCCCCGTGAAGAAGCACCGCAAGCCCGCTCCGGCCCCGAAGCGCCCGGCGCCGAAGAAGGCCGCTCCCGCGCCGAAGCGCCGCCCGGTCGGAGACAAGGGCTGAGCGACGGCACCGCGAGGCGGGGTCACCGGTCGCCGTACGGCCGTACCGGTGGCCCCGCCCGGCCGTGTCCACAGCCGTGGAAAGGAACGACCGATGGTGAGGGAAGCCCGTGCGGCCTTCCGCCGGTTCTGGCCGCTGACCCGCGGCGACCGCCGATGGCTCGCGGTGATCACGGCCTGCGTGGCGGCCGCCGTACTCGCCGAGACCGTGGCGGTCCTGCTGTTCGCCGAGCTGACCGACCACGCCCTCGCGACCGGGTCGCCGTCCGCCTTCTGGGGGCCGGCCGGTGCCTGGCTCGGCGTGGCCGTCCTCGCCGCACTCGTCGGCTACCTGGGCAACTCCCTGGCCGCCTGGACCGCGGAGAGATTCGTGCTGCGCCTGCGCGCGGGCGTCTTCCGGCACCTCCAGGACCTCCCCCCGCACTTCTTCCAGCGGCACCGGCGGGGCGATCTCGTCGAACGGCTCACCGGGGACGTCGAGTCCGTCGAGCGGCTGGTGGTGTCCGGAGTCGTCGGCGCCTTCTCGGCCGCCCTCTCGGCCGTCTTCTACGCGGCCGCCGCCTTCTGGCTGCGCTGGGACCTGGCCCTCGCCACGTTCGTCCTCGCGCCCCTGTTCCTGCTCGCCGCCCGCCGTTTCTCCGGCCGGATCGAGCAGGCCTCCCGGGACGAGCGGGCCGCCGACGGCGCGATCACCTCGGTGGTGGAGGAGTCGCTGGGCAACATCGTCCTCACCCAGGCCTACAACCGGCAGCGGGACGAGGCCGCACGCCTGGACCGCGAGGCCCGCGCCTGGATGCGGGCGAGCGTGCGCGGGGCGCGGCTGAGCGAGCGGTACGAGCAGTCCGTCGAGGTCGTCGAGACACTGTGCGTGCTCGCCGTGATCGGCCTCGGCGTGTGGGAGATCTCCGCCGGCCGGATGACACTCGGTCAGCTCCTCGCGTTCGCGGCCTTCCTGGGCTATCTCTACCCGCCCGTCCGCAGCCTCGGCGCGCTCGGCCTGACGGTCACCGCGGCCACCGCCGGCGCCCGGCGCATCGGGGAGGTCCTGGACGCCGAACCCGCCGTGACCGACCCGGCCGAACCGGTCGCCCACCGGCCCGTCAGCGGCCGGCTCGGCCTCCACGACGTCTCCTTCCGCCACCCCGGCTCCCCCCGCGCCTGCCTCTGGGGCGTGACCCTCACCGCCGGCCCCGGCGAGCTGATCCTCGTCACCGGCCCGAGCGGCGCCGGAAAGTCCACCCTGGCCGGCCTCCTCACCCGCTTCCACGACCCCAGCGCCGGGGTGATCACCCTGGACGGCGTCCCCCTCCCGGACCTCCCCCTGCACTTCCTGCGCGAACAGATCGCCCTGCTGCCCCAGCAGACGCTGATCCTGAACGGCACCATCCGCGAGAACATCGGCTGCGGCCGCCCCGGCGCGACCGACACCGAGATCGAGCAGGCGGCCCGGGACGCGGCGGCCCACGACTTCGTCACCGCGCTCCCCGAGGGCTACGACACCCCCATCGCCCCCGGCACCGCCGCCCTCTCCGGCGGCCAGCTCCGGCGCATCGCCATCGCCCGCGCCATGCTCCGCGGGGCCCCGGTCCTCGTCCTGGACGAGCCCACGGCCGGGCTGGACGCGGTGGCCGCCCGCCAGGTGGTCCGGCCGCTGCGCCGCCTGATGGCGGGCCGTACGACGATCATGATCACGCATGATCTGAGCCTCGCCCCCGACGCCGACCGGATCCTGGTCGTCGAGCACGGCCGGCTCGTGGAGAGCGGCACCCACGAGGAGCTGCTCGCGCGGGGCGGCGCCTACGCGCGGCTGGCGTCCCCCCTGCCGAGGACCACCGCCGCGCCGCCCGCCCCCACGCTCCCGGCGCTCCCGGCGTGCCCGGCGCCTCCGGCGCACGAGGACACGTTGATCCTCCGGTGGTGACCCGGGCGGCCACCGGCGATCTCCGGCCGTCCGGTCCGTCGTCGCGGTGATCCACCACCGGTGCCCCCCACGTCGGCGTAGCCTTCGTGCATGGCAGTGAGCAAGGTGCGCAAGGCGGCCGCGTCGGTGACCGAGGCCGTGAAACCGTGGAAGCCGGAATCGCGGACGGCGCTCGTACGGCGGGCACGCAAGATCAACCGCGAACTCGCCGAGGTCTACCCCTACGCCCACCCCGAGCTGGACTTCACGAACCCCTTCCAGCTGCTGGTCGCCACCGTGCTGTCGGCGCAGACCACCGACCTGCGGGTCAACCAGACCACCCCGGCGCTGTTCGCGAAGTACCCGACCCCCGAGGACCTGGCCGCCGCCGACCCCGAGGAGGTCGAGGAGATCCTGCGCCCGTGCGGCTTCTTCCGGGCCAAGACCCGGTCGGTCATAGGGCTGTCCAAGGCGCTCACCGAGGACTTCGGCGGCGAGGTGCCCGGAAAGCTGGAGGATCTCGTCAAGCTGCCCGGCGTGGGCCGCAAGACCGCCTTCGTCGTGCTCGGCAACGCCTTCGGACGGCCCGGGATCACCGTGGACACCCACTTCCAGCGGCTGGTACGGCGCTGGCGGTGGACCGAGGAGACCGACCCGGACCGGATCGAGAACGCCGTCGGCGCGCTGTTCCCGAAGAGCGACTGGACCGACCTGTCCCACCACGTGATCTGGCACGGCCGTCGCATCTGCCACGCCCGCAAGCCCGCCTGCGGTGCCTGCCCCATCGCCCCGCTCTGCCCCGCCTACGGCGAGGGCGAGACCGACCCGGAGAAGGCGACGAAGCTCCTGAAGTACGAGAAGGGCGGCTTCCCCGGCCAGCGGCTCAACCCCCCGCAGGCCTACCTCGACGCGGGCGGCAGGCCGGCCCCGCCTCTGGGGGCCGCGTGACGGAACGATCCCGGGACCCTCGGGCGTTGGACAGGCGAAGCGACGGGGGTGGCGATGACGAGGGCCAGTGAGACACGGGGCGACGCGGTGACGCTCAGCACGGAGGGGCTGCCGGACTGGCTCGACCCGGTCGCGCGGGCCGCCGAGACGGTCGAACCGCTCCAGCTCAGCCGCTTCCTGCCGCCGGAGAACGGCTCGGGCCGCCAGTCCGCGGTGCTCATCCTGTTCGGCGAGGGCGAGCGGGGCCCCGAGCTGCTGCTCATGGAGCGCGCCGGCTCCCTGCGCTCGCACGCCGGGCAGCCGTCCTTCCCGGGCGGCGCGCTCGACCCCGAGGACGGCGATCCGCACGGCGACGGTCCACTGCGTGCCGCGCTGCGCGAGGCCGAGGAGGAGACCGGCCTCGACCCGTCCGGGGTGCAGCTCTTCGGCGTGCTGCCCCGGCTGTACATCCCGGTCAGCAGATTCGTCGTGACCTCCGTGCTCGGCTGGTGGCGCGAGCCGAGCCCGGTCGGCGTCGTCGACCCGAACGAGACCGCCCGGGTGTTCACGGTCCCCGTGGCGGATCTCACGGACCCCGCCAACCGCGCCACCACGGTCCACCCCAGCGGACACCGAGGTCCGGCATTCCTGGTCGAATCCGCCCTGGTCTGGGGGTTCACGGCCGGTGTGATCGACCGGCTGCTGCACTACGCGGGCTGGGAGCGCCCCTGGGACCGCGAGAAGCAGGTCCCGCTCGACTGGCGCTCATGACAGGGTGTCGTTTGTGAACGTGCTGGACATCCTGTTGCTGGTCGCGGCCGTGTGGTTCGCGGTCGTGGGCTACCGCCAGGGCTTCGTCGTCGGCATCCTGTCGGTGATCGGATTCCTGGGCGGTGGTCTCGTCGCCGTGTACGCGCTGCCCGTCATCTGGGACGCCATGACCGAGAACTCGGAGGTCGGCACCACCGCGGCCGTCGTCGCCGTGATCGTCGTCATCGTCTGCGCCTCGGTCGGCCAGGCCCTGACCACCCACCTCGGCAACAAGCTCCGCCGGCACATCACCTGGTCACCGGCCCGCGCCCTCGACGCCACGGGCGGCGCGCTGGTCAACGTCGTCGCGATGCTGCTGGTCGCCTGGCTGATCGGCTCCGCCCTCGCCGGCACGACGCTGCCGACGCTCGGCAAGGAGGTCCGCGGCTCCAAGGTGCTCCTCGGTGTCTCCCGGGCGCTGCCCGCGCAGGCCGACACCTGGTTCGCGGACTTCTCCTCGGTCCTCGCGCAGAATGGCTTCCCGCAGGTCTTCAGCCCGTTCTCCAACGAGCCCATCAAGGACGTCCAGCCGCCCGACCCGGCCCTCGCGCACAGCGCCGTCCCCACGCGCGCCCAGCGTTCCATCGTCAAGGTCACCGGCACCGCGCAGAGCTGCGGAAAGGTCCTGGAGGGCACCGGGTTCGTCTTCGCCGACCGCCGGGTCATGACCAACGCCCACGTCGTGGGCGGGGTCGACGAGCCGACCGTGCAGATAGGCGGCGAGGGCCGCAAGTACGACGCCAAGGTCGTGCTGTACGACTGGAAGCGCGACATCGCCGTCCTCGACGTACCGGACCTGAGGGCGACCGCCCTGAAGTTCACCCCCCGGGACGCGACCGGCGGTGACGGCGCGATCGTCGCCGGCTTCCCGGAGAACGGCTCCTACGACGTCCGCGCCGCCCGCGTGCGCGGACGCATCACGGCCAACGGCCCGGACATCTACCACCGCGGCACCGTGCGCCGTGACGTCTACTCGCTGTACGCGACCGTCCGTCAGGGCAACTCCGGCGGACCGCTGCTCACGCCCGACGGCAAGGTCTACGGCGTGGTGTTCGCCAAGTCCCTGGACGACGCGGACACCGGGTACGCCCTCACCGCGGACGAGATCCGGGCCGACGCCGACCGGGGAAGGACGGCGGACGAGCAGGTGGGTACGGACAGCTGCGCCCTGTGAACGCCCCCGGGGTCAGGGGCGGGTGATCAGCCGCGGGGGTGACGCAGACGCATCGACACCCACCGCGCCCGGCGGCGCAGGATACGCGGGATCCCCACCCGGAGGTCCGCTTCCGTGAGTTGCGGGGTGCCTCGCTGAGGCGTGCTCAGCCCGCCGGCCGAGCGGCGGTTGCGGGGTGCGTCACTGTAGTCGTGCGTCCAGCCCATACCCCGACGTGTGCCCCCGCCCGAAGGTCGATAACCGCCTCGGCGGCCCCCAATTGGCCTATGCGGCAGGCATGTGGCCGTTCGAGGGACAAGTGTTCAGCAACCGGATACTCCGCGCATCGATACCGTCACGGAACGGTCATCCGGCGGACCGTCCCGTCACCGGTCCGGCTCGGGATCCTTCAGCCAGTTGACCAGTTCCGTGGAGAACGCCGACGGGTCCTCCTCGTGCGGGAAGTGCCCGAGACCGTCGAACAGCCGCCAGCGGTACGGCGCTTCGACGTACTCACCCGAACCGGCCGCGCTGCGCACCCGGCTGACGGGGTCCAGGGAGCCGTGCAGATGCAGCGTGGGCACCCGCACCGGCCGCTTCATCCTGCGGTAGAACTGGACGCCGTCCGGGCGCGCCAGGGAGCGCACCAGCCAGCGGTACGGCTCGATCGAGCAGTGGGCCGTGGACGGGATGCACATGGCCCGCCGGTACGTCTCCACCGCCTCGTCCTCCGGCGGCCGCGGCCCGGACCACTCCCGGATCAGACGGCCCACCAGCGCCCCGTCGTCCGCGATGAGTTGACGCTCCGGCAGCCACGGCCGCTGGAAACCCCAGATGTAGGAGTTGGCGGCCGTCTGCCGGGCGTCCCGCAGCATCGCCGCGCGCCAGCGCCGCGGATGCGGCATCGACACCACGGCGAGGCGGCGGACCAGCTTGGGCCGCATCGCGGCCGCCGTCCACGCCAGATATCCGCCGAGGTCGTGCCCGACCAGCGCGGCGTCCGGCTCGCCGAGCGACCGGATCACCCCCGTGACGTCGAGGGCCAGGTTCGCGGGGTCGTACCCGCGGGGCGTGCGGTCGCTGCCGCCGACGCCCCGCAGGTCCATCGCCACCGCCCGGTACCCGGCGTCCGCGAGCGCGACGAGCTGGTGCCGCCAGGTCCACCAGAACTGCGGGAAGCTGTGCAGCAGCAGCACCAGGGGGCCGTCGCCGAGTTCGGCGATGTGGAATCGGGCGCCGTTGGCGGCGACGTCCCGGTGCGTGACCTGCCGGCCATGGGGCAGATCGATCCGGACGGCCGAGGGGGCGGGTTCGGTCATGACGACGAGCGTGCCACAGCCTCGATGGCGGCGGGGGTCCGCTCCTCGGGCAGCTCCGGGCGCGGGTGCGGCTTGGCGTTCTGCAGGACGCTCGCCGACTCCTTCATCGAGGCCGCCACCTTCTGCGGGCCCTGCTCCTTCTTCGCCTTCTTCGCGAACACCACACCGATGAGTGCGAGCAGGCCGGCGACCAGCACATTGGCCGCGAACGACAGCAGGAAGCAGACGGCCAGGTTCCAGCCGCTCCAGGTGCGGATGCCGTACGCCAGCGCGAAGTTGAGCATCGGCAGGGAGAACACCAGCACGGCGCCCGCCAGCGAGAAGGCTCCGCCGCTCGTCGCGCCGCGCTTCACGTCGCGCTTGAGCTGGGCCTTGGCCAGCGCGATCTCGTCGTGCACCAGCGCCGACAATTCGGTCGTCGCCGAGGCGAACAGCTGGCCGATGCTGCGTTCGGCGCCGACCGGGCTGCCGTCGGGTGCGCTCATCGCGTACTCCCTCTGAGGTCTCTCGTGCCGTCTTGTTTTGTACCGTCTCGTCAGATCATGCCGGACGGTCGCCCTCCTCGCCTGCCCCGCCCGCCACTTCCTGAAGCCCGTGGCGGGCCGCGGCGGCCCTCTCGGCGGCGATCCGCCGGTGCTCGGCGGCCTTGTTCTCGTGGATCTCGGCCATGCGCAGGTGGTACGCCGGGTCGTCCTGCTCGTAGACGTCGGGGACGCCGTCGTGGTCGTCGTCGCGCTCCTCCTCCGCCCACAGCCGGCGGTACCGGGCGTTGCGGATCTTCAGCAGCGCCGTCGCGCACACCGCCGCGATCAGCGATCCGCTCAGGACCGCCGCCTTCACCTCGTCGGTGAGGACGGCGTTCGAGGCGAAGGCCAGTTCGCCGATGAGCAGCGAGACGGTGAAGCCGATCCCGGCGAGGGAGGCCACCGCGAACACGTCCGCCCACGCGAGATCCTCACTGAGGGAGGCACGGGTGAACCGGGCGGTCAGCCAGGTGCCGCCGAAGATGCCGAGGGTCTTGCCGACGACCAGCCCGAGGACCACGCCCAGCGTCTCCGGCCGGGTGAACACGTCGCCAAGCGCCCCGCCCGAGACCACCACCCCGGCGCTGAACAGCGCGAACAGCGGCACGCAGAGGCCGGCCGACAGCGGCCGCACCAGGTGCTCGACGTGCTCGCCCGGCGCGTGCTCCTCGCCGTCCCGGGTGGTGCACCGGAGCATCAGGCCCATCGCCACGCCGGCGATGGTCGCGTGCACGCCGCTGTTGTACATCAGCGCCCAGATCACCACGGCGAGCGGGACGTACACCCACCAGCCGCGCACGCCCTTGCGCAGCAGCAGCCAGAAGACCAGCAGGCCCGCGGCGGCCCCGCCGAGCGCGGCGAAGTCCAGCCGGTCGGTGAAGAAGACCGCGATGATCAGGATCGCGAAGAGGTCGTCGACCACCGCGAGGGTGAGCAGGAAGGCGCGCAGGGCGCTGGGCAGTGAGGTGCCGATGACCGCGAGGACGGCGAGCGCGAAGGCGATGTCGGTGGCGGTGGGCACGGCCCAGCCCTGGGTGGAGCCGTGCCCGGCGAGGTTGGTGAGGGTGTAGACGAGCGCGGGTACGGCCATGCCGCACAGCGCGGCCACCACGGGCAGCACCGCCGCCTTCGGGTCGCGCAGGTCCCCGGCGACCAGTTCCCGCTTGAGTTCGATGCCGGCGACGAAGAAGAACACGGCGAGGAGGCCGTCGGCGGCCCAGTGGGCGACGGAGAGGTTCAGGCCGAGCGCGGCGGGGCCGAAGTGGAAGTGACCGACCGCCTCGTAGCTGTGCCGCAGGGCGGGGACGTTCGCCCAGACCAGCGCCGCGACCGCGGCGAGGAGCAGCAGGACACCCCCGACGGTCTCGGTGCGCAGCGCGTCCGCGACGAAGGTCCGCTCGGGCAGCGACAGGCGCCCGAGGACCTTGCGGGGGGAAACGGGGCTGCGGGGCGCGGTCACGGCGGGACCTCCGGTGGGTGGGCAGGACGGCTCACATGCCGACCAGACTTCCCGGCGCACCCATGACTCTTCTCGGACCTACGACGCTTTCTCACTTTACCCAACGGGCGGGCGGGCCGCCGTGCCGGTGATCCGTCCGCCGGACGCCGAGGGGGCACCCGGCGCCTTCGCGTCCGGGTGCCCCCTCGGGTCCTCCTGTGCCGGTCAGTCCTCGCTGGACGCCGCCGGGAGCTTGGTCTGGATGAGGTCCATGACCGTGGAGTCGGTCAGCGTGGTGACGTCACCGAGCTGACGGTTCTCGGCCACGTCGCGCAGCAGACGGCGCATGATCTTGCCGGAGCGGGTCTTCGGCAGCTCCGCCACCGGAAGGATCCGCTTGGGCTTGGCGATCGGCCCGAGCGTCGCGCCCACGTGGTCGCGCAGCTCGCCGACGAGCGCCTCGGTCTCCGCGGCCGTGCCCCGCAGGATCACGAAGGCGACGATCGCCTG
>NZ_JBIBUW010000031.1:0-42513 GCF_043079785.1 Streptomyces sp. NPDC015139
TCAGCCACGTGATCATTCTGAATGTCTGGGGCCCGCCGGCGCAGCAACTGGGCGACACATCACGACAGGGCGAACGTTGCTTGATGCGGCACTAGCCATGGCCAACGCCGGCCCCGGCACCAACGGCTCCCAGTTCTTCATCACCCTCGCACCCACCGCCTGGCTCACCGGCAAGCACACCATCTTCGGCGAGGTAGCCGACACTGCCAGCCAGCAGGTCGTCGACACCATCGCCACCACGCAGACCAACCCCCGCAACGACCGCCCCGTACAGGACGTCGTCATCGAGAAGGCCATCATCGAAACCCGCTGAGGAGCGCCGCAGTCGGCGCTGCCCTGCCGTGAAACTTCAGTCGTGGGCTCGGGAACCCTCTGACCGCGGCCTCGGCCGTCGGCCGTTACGTCTCTGACGAGTAGGCGCGTAGCAGCCGGGGCCCGGTGGATGGACCGGGCCCCGGCTTCACGCGTGGGAAGTACGCCCCGGGCAGCTGCCGGCGTTTCCCGCGCTGTACGGGGGGTCCTACAGGTTGGACCTGACGTAGCCGAGTGCCGAGCGTGCGTCACGTTCGATCGCCGGCCGAGGCCGTGGGCATCCTCATGGGCTCACGCCGCCTCACCGAGCAGCAGTCGTCGACGTGCCGCGCCGCTACTCGCAGGAGAAGAACATCAAAGCCCAACGAGGGGCCCTGTGCGGACAGGGCGGCCTGTAGACGCCGCGGCGGGGCGGTCCCCCGGCACTCCCGGCACTGCCGGCTTTGAGGGGCCCTGGCCAGGAGGAGCACCACGGCGAGTGGCGCCGAGCCGGCCATAAGGCCAGTGGCGCCGCTCGCCGCCGACGACGGGCCGGAGGCGATGCTCTTGTGGAGGTGGCGGGCGGGGGCTGGGGCGATTCGGTGCCATTCGGGAGCAGTGGCCAGAGCTTGAGAGACTGGCCGGATGGATATCGTCCGCAGGAACAACGTCACTGTCGCCGGCAACCCGCAGGGGCGCCCGGTGGTGCTGGCCCATGGGTTTGGCTGTGACCAGAACATGTGGCGGTTGACGGTGCCTGCGCTGGCCGACGACTGCCGGGTAGTGCTGTTCGACTACGTGGGGGCCGGTCGCTCGGATGTGTCCGCGTTCTCACCCGATCGTTACGCCTCCCTGGACGGCTATGCCCGGGATGTGGTGGAGGTGTGCGAGGCACTCGACCTGCAGGATGCGGTTTTCGTCGGGCATTCGGTGAGCGCCATGATCGGCGTGCTCGCGGCCGAGGTCGCTCCCGAGCGGATCGGTGCGCTGGTGATGCTCGCGCCGTCGCCGCGGTACATCAACGACGACGGCTACCGGGGCGGGTTCACCGCCGAGGACATCGATGAACTGCTGGCTTCATTGGAGTCGAACTACCTGGGCTGGTCGGCGGCCATGGCCCCAGTGATCATGGGAAACGCCGAGCGGCCCGAGCTCGGTGAGGAACTGAAGAACAGCTTCTGTGCCACCGACCCGGACATGGCGCGCGTTTTCGCCCGGACCACCTTCCTGTCGGATTCCCGGGACGATCTGAAGCGGGTGACGGTGCCGACGCTGGTCCTGGAATGCACCCAGGACGTCATCGCCCCCCGCGAGGTGGGCGCCTTCGTCCACCAGGCGATCCCCGACTCCCAGCTGGTCACTCTTGATGCGACCGGGCACTGCCCGCACCTGTCCGCCCCCGAAGCCACCAACCAAGCGATCACAGCGTTCCTGGCGGACCTGCCGTAATGTGCCGCACCAGCCAGCAGCCCGAACCCCACGACGCCGGCGACCAAAAGAACCCCGGTGCGGCATTCGCCGCACTGCTGGAGGACAGCGCCGAGGACCTGTACGAGCGCGCGCCGTGCGGATACCTGTCCACGCTGATGGACGGCACTATCGCAAAGATCAACACCACGCTGCTGGACTGGCTCGGGCTGGAGCGCGCCGAGGTCGTGGGCCGAATACGATTCCCCGACCTGCTGACCGTCGGCGGCAAGCTGTACCACGAAACGCACTTCGCGCCGCTGCTGCGCATGCAGGGCGAGATCAACGGGGTCGCCCTGGAGATCAAGCAAGCGGGCGGTGGCCGCGTCCCGGTGCTGGTTTCCTCGGTGGTCAAGCACGGCAGCACCGGCGAGTCCCTGCTGATCCGGACCACCGTCTTCGACGCCCGGGAGCGCCGCGCCTACGAGGAGGAACTCCTGCGCGGCCGCAAAGCGGCCGAGGAGGCACGCAGACAGGCCGAGGCCGAGCGTGCCCGCCTGCAGGACGCCCTCGCTGTGCTGCAGCAGTCCCTGCTGCCTGACATCCTGCCGCCGGTCCCGGGCGTAGAGACGGCCTCCTACTACCACGCCGCCTCCCCCGACCGGCTCGGCGGCGACTTCTACGACGTCTTCCCCATCGACGGCAAACGCTTCGCGTTCTTCCTCGGCGACGTGTGCGGCAAGGGCCCCCAGGCCGCCGCGCTCACCTCACTGACCCGCTACACCCTGCGCGCCGCCGCTGTGCACGACCCCGACCCGGTCTCCGCCCTGACCACGCTGAACAGAGTGCTGCACGAGCGCTACGCCGGCAGCGGCGACCCCCGCTTCTGCACCGTCATCTTCGGCACCCTTGAACCGGATCCCGTCACCGGGCAGGTCACCGTCCAACTCGCCTCCGGCGGCCACCCGCCCGTGCTCGTCCTGCGCGCCGACGGAACAGCCGACTACCTGCCCACCCCCGGCGGCCTCCTCGTCGGCGTCCTGCCCGCCGCGCGCTTCGCCACCGCCGCCACCACCCTCGCGGCCGGCGACACCCTTCTGCTCTACACCGACGGTCTCACCGAAGCCCGTAACCGGCACCGACCGCACCGCCCTGTACGGCGACGACGGCCTGCTCGCCTTCGCCACCGAGCACGCGGGCAAGCCGCCGAACGCCCTCATGCAGGCCCTCACCGGCCTGCTCGACAGCATCGCCGACGGCCTCGACGACGACACCGCCCTGCTCGCACTCGGCGTCCCCGCCCCCGACTCCCGGATCAGAAACAGGCCATGACCCCGCTGCAGATCACCACCCGAGACGCCAGGACCGGTCCCGTTCTGGAGATCACCGGCGAACTCGACTACATCACCGCCCCCGATCTACAGGAACTGATCACCACGATCCAGCTCCGGCCAGGCCAGCGCCTCGTCCTGGACCTGGGCGGCATGGACTTCTGCGACTCCAGCGGCCTCAGCGCCCTCATCGCCGCTCACAACCACGCCCGCGCCGCCGAAGCCGACATCGCCCTCACAGCCGTACCCGCCCACACCCTGCGCGTCCTGCGCATCGTCGGCCTCGACCAGATCTTCTCCCTTCACCCCGAAAGCGGGACCGCCCGCAACGCCTGAAGCCTGGCCCAGCCCTGATGCGAACGACCCGGGCGCCGACACCCCTACATCCGTGGTCGGTAGGGCAGAGATCCCTCTGCACACCCTGCGCGCGCCTTTTCCCAGGCGTTTACCCATCTCACATAGAGCGGTCGGGATAAGACGGACGCGCGGTACCTATCACCGCTTCGGTGCGCTGCACCACTCCTTGCACTCGCGACTCCGGCCGCCCTGACGCACCGGCCGTCCGACGCGGAGCCTCGGCTGAGCGGGCCCCGGCCGCAGTACGCGACGGGCGCGCCATACCGCTCGGACCACCGCCGATGCCGCCGCCGTGCCGCTTTCCTCGCCCCGGCCGCCGGCAGCTGCCCCTGGACGGGGTGGACGTTCTCCGCAGCCGCCAGCTGCTGGACGGCGTCAACGTGGCACGCGATGCAGACGGCCGGTGGCGGCACCCCGCCCGCCTCCACCGCACCCGACCCGACCTCCAACCGAGCGACGTCCCACGATGGGCTGGCCCACAGAGCTGACGAAAACCGCAGAGCTCGCGCCATGGCCCGTTGGCCAAGTCAGGGGCCCGGTCGCCGCCGTGCACGCGGCAAAGCGGCTCGAGGCATGTCGGGACGACCGGTGAGGACGGGAGCCGAGGGCGCGCGCCCCGGGCACACGGGGTGCTGTGCACGCCGCGCGTTGTCTGGGGCTTGTCTGCTGCATGTGCTCTGACCTGCGGTGGAGTTGTCCGGTTGTCCTGCCGGACGTCTCGGACGCTGTATCGCGGGACGGGCGGCTGCCTGGGGCGGTAGTCATGGAGCGGCAAGTCCGCGCCGGCCGTTTCCGGCGAGTGCGGGGGAAATGTGACCGCAGGTCAATAGCACCTGCGGCCGGGGGCGTTGGGGAGGGCTGTCATGGTAGGACGCCGGGAGAAGCCGATCGGGCGGGGCGGGGGGCCGATCAAGGAGTTCGCCGAAGGGCTGCGGGCGCTGCGCAGCGAGGCGGGGGTCTCGTATGCGGCGATGGAGAAGCGAGTTCCGTTCAGCCGGGCGACGCTGAACGAGGCCGCGAGCGGCCGCAAACTGCCGGCGAGGGACCTGGCGCTGGCCTACGTACAGGCGTGCGGAGTTGATGAGCGCACGCTGGGCGAGTGGGCGCAGCGGTGGGAAGCCGCCAGGGCCGAAGTGGACCGGCTGGAGAAGCAGAAGACGCAGGCGGCGCAGCCGGGAACCGGCGACGGCGGCACCGGGCCGGCCTTTGGGACCCGGCAGGAGTCGGTGCGACAGCCCGGGCCCCACGACCCCCGTCAGATCGGTGGGTTCAGGGTGCTGGGGTTCCTGGGCTCGGGTGCCATGGGCCGGGTCTACCTGGGTGAGAGCACCGGCGGCCGGCGGGTGGCGATCAAGGTCATCGACGGTGCCCGGGCCGGCGACGCCGAGTTCCGTGCCCGGTTCCGGCACGAGATCGACGCGGCCCGCCGGGTGCACGGGATGTTCACCGCGGCGGTCGTGGCCGCCGACCCGGATGCGGCGGAGCCGTGGATGGCCACCGAGTACGTCGCCGGCCCGCCCCTGCAGGAGGTCGTCGCCTCGCAGGGCCCGCTCAAGGTCGAGACCGCGATCAAGCTGGCCGCGGGGGTGGCGGAGGCGCTGGCGGCCATCCACGGCGCGGGGGTGGTGCACCGGGACCTGAAGCCGGGCAACGTGCTCGTCGACCGGGACGGCCCGAAGGTGATCGACTTCGGGATCGCACGGACCCGGGACGCCACGGCGCTGACACGGACCCAGCTGGTGGTGGGGACGCCCGGCTATGTGGCGCCGGAGCGGCTGACCGCCGGTCAGGCGGGGCCGGCCAGCGATGTCTTCTCCTTGGGAGCGCTGCTGGCCTACGCGGTCTCGGGACGGTCGCCGTTCGGTACGGGCACCACGGAGATCAGCTACCGGATCGTGCACGCCGAGCCGGATCTGGAACCGGTGCCCGAAGTGCTGCGGGAGCTGGTGCGGTGGTGCCTGGCCAAAGATCCCGAGGGGCGGCCCGGCCCGCAGGACGTGGTCGACTGGTGCCGGCCGCACGCCGGGCAGGTGGGCCCGGGCTGGCTGCCCGCCCCGCTCGACGACCTGGTCCGCCGGCGCGCCGAGGAGGCCGCCGCGGTCTGTGTCCCCGAGGACAGGCCCACGGTGGCGGAGCCCGCGCCGCACGGCGGGCGGGTCATGCTCGCCGTGCTGGCCGTCGTCGCGGTCATCGCCGCGGTCGCGGGCCTGCTGGTCTGGCACCCCTTCGCGGAACAGCCGTTCGCCCAGGGCCCCTCCCCCACTGCCTCGTCCAGCGGGGCCGTCACCACCGGAACGACCGGCGGGCCGACGTCAGGAAGCACCGCCGGCTCGGGCAGCAGCGCCGGCGCCACCGCGGGAGCCGCGGGAAGCACCACCCAGGGCTCGGGCGGCGGGACGACCAGCGGACCCACCGCAGGCACCACCGGCGGCAACTCCGGAACGACCCAAGGCCCGACAGGCGGGACGACCGGCGGGCCCACCGGAGGGAACACCGGCGGCACGGGTGACCGGGGCAGCAGCAGCGGGCCGAGCGGCAGTGCCTCCAGCGGCAGCAGTCAGGGACCCGGTGGCGGCGGCTCTCACGACAACGACGACGACAAGAACGACAAGACCGGCCCCAGCCAGGACTCCTCGCAGCCGGTCCTCGGCGGAACAGGGGTCTCCGTTCAGCCGCGTTCGGGCACCGTGGACTGCAGCCAGCCCATCACCTTCACCTTTGCCGCCTCCGCGCAGCGGACCGGAACGATCGAGTACAGCTGGTTCCCCGACCAGTTCCTGATCGACCGCGGCTACGACCAGCGCTCGGCAAGCATGACCTTCACCACGCCCAACTCCCAGTACGACACCTACGTGGTCCACCTGCAGGGCACCCACCCCGGCGACACCGTGCAGGGCGCGATGGCCGTCCAGGTCACCTCCCCCACGGTCGACCGGCAGAAGGTCGGCGACCAGTTCGCCCTGACCTGCGCCTGATCCACCCTCAGGCGGGCAGGCCCGTGCGCCCACCTCCCGGGCCTGCCCGCTGAGCCCTCCGTAGCACTGTCTCCCCGGCTCGTGGCGCCGCGCGCCACGGCACGGCACCGCCATGCCTGAAACCAGACCGCGGCGCCCGCCCACCCACCTCACCGCTCCCGCTTCCCACGCGGCCGAGCGCTTCCTCACCCCATGGAGATGACGTGACGCGCACCGGATCCCTCCCCGCCTCAGCAGCCCGGCGAGTGAGTGCCATCGTGGCCCTGGCCCTGCTGGCCGCCCTGATCGCCTGGACCGTGGCGCAGCACCCCCACCCGGACGCGCAGCCGGCCGCCACCGCGGCCCACGTCACCGGCCCTGTCGGCAAGAAGGTGGTCCTGGCCCGCGGCGACACCCTGTGGTCGCTGGCCCGGCGTCACGGCACCACCGTCGCCGCCCTGCAGCAGGCCAACCACCTGGGCCGCTCCACGCTCATCTACGCCGGGCACCGCCTGGTCCTGCCGACCGGGCCGGGCGCCCACGCCCGAACGCCTTCCGCGCCCAGCACCGGCCGCCGCTCCGCCGCCGGCCCGGGACGCGCGGCGGTGGACTTCGCCCGCCGCCAGGTCGGCGTGCCCTACCGATGGGGCGGCACCGGCAGGGGCGGCTTCGACTGCTCCGGCCTGGTCCAGGCCGCCTGGCACACCGCCGGCATCGACCTGCCCCGCACCACGTTCACCCAGATCCACGCCGGCACCCGCATCTCGCGGGCCCGACTGCGTCCCGGCGACCTGGTCTTCACCCACGACGGCCGCCACGTCCAGCTCTACGCCGGCCACGGCCACGTCATCGAAGCCGCCCGGCCCGGCACCACGGTGGGCTACTCCCCCCTGCCACCCGCGCACGCCGTCGACGCCTACCTGCGCCCCGCCCCGACCGGACGCCGCTGACACCCCGCCCCGGGGCCCGTACGCGCCCCCCGAAGACACCGCCCGGGACCACCTGCCGGCGGTCAACACCGAAAGAGAGAAGGACACATCCGTGAGTCTGCCCCGCCCCGGCGCGGCCCGTAGTCTGGCCGCCACCCTCCTGATGGCCGTGATGGCCCTCCTCATCCAGCAAGTACCGGCTCACGCCGGCCCGGCGCCGGTACCGACCACCGCCATGACCCGCTGCACCCACGGCTTCGACCCGGACCAGGCCACCACCCTGCACCTGTCCGGCGGCCGCGGAAGCACCTTCCCCAGCGACAGCATCGTGCACCCCAGGGACGTCATCCGGATCGTCCCCCACGAGAGGGACGAGGTGTCCACCAGCGGCTGGTGGTGGCAGCCCGCCGACGGCTCCAACTGGGTCACCCCCGCCGGCCTCGACCCCCGCCAGAGCGCCGGCGACGGCTACCCCGCCCCCGGCCTGAACAAGTACAGCCTCATCGCCCGCCTCGCCGGCTTCCAGCCCTTCGAAGTCCTCAAGAAGCCCGGCTGCCGCATGGCCGGATCCGCCGGCACCCTGGACCTGCGCATCAACGACGCCCAGGACTGGGACAACTTCGGCGCCTGGAACGTCGACATCCAGCTCTACCGCGAACCCCTCCAGGACGGCGGCTTCGAACAGCAGCCCGCCTCCACCGTCCGCCGCCCCTGGCACACCGAAGGCCCCGACACCAAAGTCATCCTCACCGACGTCGGCCAGGCCAACCACGGCAACAAGTCCGCACTCCTCAGCTCCCCCGGCCCGCGCGTCTGGAACGCACTGACCCAGACCATCCCCGTACGCCCCCGCACCGACTACAGGATCACCGGGTTCTTCCGCACCTCCGACAACGTCAACACCGCCTTCTTCGGCGTCCGGCTCCCGGGCATCTGGCCCCCCGTCGAACGGCACTTCGGCCCCGCACCCGCCTACTGCCCGCCCCGTGACCCCGCCTGCTACAGCCAGATCACCGTCTCCTTCAACTCCGGCGACCACACCACCGTCACCGCCTTCGCCGGCTTCTGGGGAGTCGGCCGGCCCGCCACCCTGCAGATCGACGACATCCGCGTCCTGTCCTCCTGAACCCCAGCAGCACACCGGCGCCCCGGGACCTGACGGCCCCGGGGCGTCCGCAGCGCACGGACTCGTCTGCGGACCGCCCGTGACTCCAGTGCGGCTGTCACGCTCCTCAAGCAGCGGGCGGACCAAGATCAACATTGTGGGATACTGCGAACGACCATTCGAATTACCCACAGGGGGAACGGACCACATGGCTTTCACTCGTTTCAGAAGGACCGCCCTGGCCGCCGCGTCCGGCGCTCTCGCGCTCGTCGGCGTCGTAGCCGGTTCCGGCACCGCCGACGCCTCCCCGGGCCAGACGGCCTGCAGCATGTGGCGCAGCGGGATCGGCCAGATCTGCGTGACGGAGGACGCCAACGGCTACAACGCCCAGTTCGCCAGCACGATGTACGGCAAGGTCGACTTCAACCTCGTCATCAACACCAGCCAGCACGTGGGCGACAAGGGCGCGTTCAACGTGGTGTCGGGCAAGCCCTACACCTACTACTTCGCCACCGGCAGGCAGCACGACGCTGCCCTCTGCCTGTACTCGCGGGACGGCCAGTTCTCGCAGATGTGCACGTCGATCCTGTTCGGCTGACATCCGGCCGGCGGTCCGGATCCACGGTCGCCGCCCGATGACGGGGCGTCCGCAGCTTGGTACGGCTGCGGACGCCCCTGTCCATTGCCCCCAAACCCGTTCGTCTTGCCGGCAGTTACCGCAGCTCGGACGAGGACACCGACGGGCCCGCACGAGGGGGGCCGCCGGCGCAGCAGTCGGTGGTGGTCAGCTTCCAGACGGACTTGATGGAGCCGTGACCACAGGGGTCGAGCTGCTGATGCGCCAGGCGAGGGCTCCCGTGGAGCCCTCGGCTGCGACGACGTCGATGCGGACCGGTCCGTCGCCGTTGATGCGTTGCTGCACCACCGACCGGTCGCAAGGAACCGGCGCGTCGGAGCCCGACTTCTCGGGGAGGACGGTCAGGTGTGCGCTGCCACGACCGACGCAGGTGAGAACGAGCCGGTACGTCGTGCCCCGGTGAAGTACCGGGTGCGTGTGGATGCCGTCACCGACACGCTCCGACCCGCCTTCCAGTAGGGCATCCCCGGGCACACTTTCCACGACGGATGTCGCCTGCTTGATCAGGCGATCCTCAGACGCAGCACTCGGCGCCGGAGACCGGGAGTCGGCTTGGCGCGACGGCGTGGGCCGGGCGGCGCCGTGATCGCCGGAGTCCTGGCTGCATGAAGCGAGCAGCAGGACCGAGGCGGCCGCGGCGGCGCAGGCCGGAACAGTCCGCCGGATGATCGGCTGGCTCATGACGGCGTCTCCCATGACTTCCATCCCGTCTCGGACGTCGGCAGAACCGCGCTGCCGCTGCCGAGTTCCTTCGCCCCGCAGGAGCCGACGCGCTGGTACTTGGCCCACTTCACCTTGTATCCCCAGGAGCCGTACTGCAGGTGGCCGTACTCGTGACTGTGGACAGTACGCCCGGACCGACCTTGTAGGAGGTCCCGTGCCACCACGACGGCACGAAGTCGTTCTTCTTCGACGTGATGGCGTACCAGGTGTAGGGCCCGCACCGGCTTGAGGTCTCCGCGATCCGTCCGATCGCGTGACAGCCGGGATGGTCCTAGACTGAGAAAGGCTTTTGGCTAAATTCTGCGGCGCTCCGGCCACCCGGCAGACCCGCAGGCTTCTTCGCCGTCCTTCCTCCTGGATGGAAATCGGGGAGGCAAAGATGCGCCGCTCGCGTTCTTTCCCCGTCGTCGGAATCTCCCTGTATGCCGCCCCAACTCCTGCCGGAGGATCCCCCTTGGTCGGCGTGCATCTCCTACATGAAGTTGAACCAGCCCTATAGGCGAGGCTTCCGTGATGGTTACCGAGCGGGTGAGTGAGCGGGAACAGTGGCCGGCTGGAGCTGTTCCCGCAGAAACTTCCCGCTGTTGCCGTCAGGCACTCCGTACGCGGAGGGCACGCCGTCGGCTGCACAGTGGCTTACACGTACTACTACATAAAGTTCCGCAGTCTGAAGGCATGCGCGCTCCGGCACGGACAGGCTCCTCCCGGGCCGATCACCCGCTGAAAGCGGCTGCTGCACCACGCCCGGGCGGTCAGGGGCGTCCCGGACACTTCGTCGAGGGGCTGACCCTGCGACAGCAGGCCCGCCTCGACCTCCTGGCTCGCGGAAACGCACCGCCGTATCGCGGGAGGTGGAACCTTCATGAGCAGCCGAACTGCACTGACCGGAACCGCGGTGGGCCTGGTGGTGGCCGGAGCCCTCTCGACGACCCTTGTACCGGTCACCGCCTCGCCCGCCTGGGCCCAGCAGTGCGTAGCCACCGCTCGCACGCCGAGCCACAGTCATTCGCACCGAGCCGACCGCCGCAACCGTGAGGTGAGGGAAGCGGTCGTATGCCTCATCAACGCGCAGCGTGAGCAACGCGGTCTTCCCGCCCTGACCTACAACCAGAACCTGACGACGGCGGCTCACCAGCACGCCTTGGCCGCCGTGGAGCAGGAGTGGTGGGGGCCGGGCAAGGACTCGCACACCAACCCGCAGACGGGCTCGACACCGCAGAGCCGCATTCTGGGAGCAGGCTACTGCCCGAACCCGGTGTCCTGGCGGGTCGCCGAGATCACCTACAACGGCTGGGCCGGCGGAGGTACGCCGGACGCCGCCCTGAACTGGTGGATGAACTCCCCACCCCACCGGGCGAACATCCTCGACCCAGGGCTGCGTGAGATCGGACGCTGGGCGCAGGCTGGTGCGGCCGACCCGGCGGGAACAGGCGCGAGCGGAGCCGGAACGTACGTCGTCACCTTTGGAAGCTGTCAGCAGTGAGCCGCCCCGAAGTCCGCAAAGGCCCGGCCCCTGTGGTGGTCTCCACCTCGCGCGTCCGGATCGGTTGGCCACGCAGGGACTCATGAGTAGAGAGGCCCGGGACATGCCCTCCTCACCGGAGCGACATCCCCGGGTCTCGATCGTCCACCGCTTCCGTTGTCTGCCTGGGCTCGGTGCTCCCGGCCGGCGAACCGCTGGCCTACATCCGCGTCAGGTCACGGACAAGGCGGGTCAGCCGAGGCGAGGGAGCGACCTTCAATTCCAGCTGCAGCAGCCGCCGGTAGTCCTGGTACCGCTTGACCGCACAGGCCACGTTGCCCTCGGCAAGGTGCACCTCGACGGCGATCCGGTGCGGAGTCTCGCGAAACGGGTCGATGGAGACGGCGGCGTGCGAGGTCTGCAACGCGGACAGATGACGGCCCTCGCTCTGGAAGCGCTGGGCCAGTGCCTCCAGCGCGTACAGTCGTAGCTGATCCCAACGCTCCCGTTCGAGTACAAGCCATTCGTCGTCCCAGCCAGGGAGCAGCACTTGGCTGAGATCTGCCACCAGTTGGTCTTCATCGGGCACGCCTCTCACGCCCGAGGCAAGGCGGTGTGCTTCGTCGCACGCGTCGTGGAAGTCGACCGAGAGAGCGGGTGCGAGGGTGAGGATGTGGTCGACGCTGTCCATGGCCGGTACCGATCCGATTCTTCTGCCCTGGCAGAGCGCGGTCCGCAAATTGGCGGACGCGCGGCCGTGGTTGCAGGCGGGCCACAACTGCTCGGCGACTGTACGCCGATGCGCTCCCTCGCGGTGCAGCGCAAGAAAAGCCAGCAGTCGCTGAGCCCCGGCCGAGACGGTCATACGCCGCGCCCCGCAGGTGACTTGGAAAGGACGCAGTATTTCGAGACGGACTTCTTGTGACACGCCTTTCACTCTGCGCGACGCTTTTTGGGCTTGCAACTGGAGGACGAGGCGGAGCCCTTGCCCGTTCTGCCGCGCCGAGCACGCGCTGACACCGGATTCACGTCGCAGTAACGTTTCTGCAACGCGTGGCGCCACATTTTCTCAACGTCTCTGCGACAACCGCCGCACGTCCTTCACCGCACGCCGGAACGAACCCGGAACACCTGGGTGGGACACCTTTTCTCGTGCCAGGCGCGGCGTACGCGCCCGCCGGACCGCAGTAGACCGCATCGGTGCGCGGAGGCCCAGCATGGACACCCGGTCAGTGGTGCGCGGGGTTGCCGGGGACGGAGACCTCCTCGGTAGCCCCGAGGTGCGCGTTGCGGTCCTCGACGGCCCGGTGGACTCGGCGCATCCCTGCTTGTTCGGAGCGAACCTCACACGGCTGAACACCCTGGTGTCGGATCCAGCCGGCCCCGGCCCCATGTCGCTGCACGGGACACACGTCACGAGTCTGCTCTTCGGGCAGCCGGGTTCGCCGGTGCGCGGTCTCGTACCGCGCTGCACGGGCCTGCTGCTCCCGGTGTTCCGGGAGTCCCCGGCCGGCCGCGTCACGCGTGTGCCGCAGCTGGATCTGGCACGGAACAGGCCGTGGCACCGGTGACGTACCTCTTCACCTTCGACGTGAGCGATGAACTGCCGGTCAGCCTCGCTCCGGTGCACACCTTCATCGGCGGCGTCTGACCGCCGGACCACACCGAGGACCTCCCCATGGAAACGACCGGGGAGAGCGACGGCGTGTAGCGGGTGGCAGCCGCCGGGGCGGCGGAGCCACCCCTCACGGCTGGGCGCCTACCGTCGGCGCCGAAGTGCAGGCGAACGGGGCCCAGGCCGGGTCGACATGGCCCCCCCAGGGCCCACGCGGGCGTCAAATTCCCTACGTTGAAAATCATCTGACACACCACCAGGAGTCGCTCCTACGGTGGTGAGGGGGCGTGGGCTCCCGATTTGCAGGAGATTTAGGGCGGAGTAGCCTGTAATTGATTATTCCTACCCAATTTCGGAGGTAGGCCATGTTCATCCGCATACTGCATCGGCGTCGTAGGCCGCGCAGGCTTCTCCTTCTCGGTGGCGGCCGTCTGATTCGCGGCTTCAGCGGCGGCATGTACGACGGTCACGGATACCACGCCTGACGCCGTCCAGCGGCCGTTACGGGAGGATGCGCGGTGGCAGACCACACCGAAGCACTGGTGGCGGTGAGGCGGTTCCTGTCGCCGTCCTGCCGCGTCGTACAGATGTCCGGCGGAGCTCTGATCGCGGACTTCAGGCGTGCCCGCTTCCTCGGCATGACAACGGCAGACGTCCAGAAGTTCGTCGACGGAAGCGTCGAGGAACGCGCGGAGCTTGCCACCGCTCTCGTCCGTTCCGGGTGCGCGCCGGCCCACCGCAAAGAGTATGCGGACGCCGAGATCGGGCGCTGGCTCCGCGGAGTTCGCCTGCTGATCCGCACGGTGGGATTCGGGCGCGTCCTTCGGTTGCTCTCCTTGGCGGCCCCGGACTACGTCCGTGCGGAGCCCCCCGAGACCGAGGAGGTGGCGCGGCTCAAACGGGCGGTGCAGTCACTGGCCCACACCAGCTGGTTCGTCAACGACGACTGCAAGGCCGTGGCCGTGACGGCTTTCGTGCTGCTGCGGCGATCCGGTCTGCAGGCCGTGCTGCACGTCGGCATGCGCGAGCACCCGTTCGCCCTGCACGCCTGGACGTCGGCGGCCGGGTTGTGCATCCCGGACGCCGATCCGCGCGGGCATAGGTTCACACCGATTCTCTCCATCGACCGCGGAGGGCGGTGAGGTGGAAGCGGTCCGCCTCGATTGGGCCGCGGGTGCGCCAAGACTCCGGGCGGCCGAGGACATGGCGGAACAGGGGCTGGTGACGACGGTCTCCTCGCGGGCCGGCACCGCGACGGTCGTCGGCTGGGTCCACTCGTTCCGCGACCGCGTGGCGGGTGCGCACCGCCTCCTCGACGCCTTCGCCGGATCAGGAGCCGCACCACGTCCGCCGAGCGGCGACTACGCGGCCGTCCTCGTCTACCGCGAGCGCATCCTGCTGATGCGGGACGAGTCCGCACGCATCCCCTTGTTCTTCAGACAGTCCGGCGGCCGGGTGAGCGCGGTGAGCACCTCGGCGCGTCGCCTCGGCGACGCCGAAGAGCTGGAGCGGCGCTACTTCTGCCGCTACCTGACCGGGAACATGGCTCAGCCCCACACGGCACTCACCCCGTTCGCCGGGGTCCACCGGATCCTGGGCGGCGAGGTGGTGGAACTGTCCCCCACCGGGCGGCTGCACGGCCGCATTCGGCGATCCGCCCCCGCTTTGGGCGGACTCCTGCCGACGGCCGCGGGCGACGCCGGTCCCGGCACAGCGGCCAAGGACCTGCGCCGCGCGCTGGAGAACGCCGTCTCCCGCCGCATGGGCACGACGACGGCATGCCACGTCTCCGGCGGCCTGGACTCCACCAGCGTCGCCCTGCTCGCCGCGCGGACACTGGCCGGAGGCAGCCACGAAGGCAGCCGGCACGGGGAGCTCGTCCTGCTCTCCGGGCGCTTCGGCAGCGGAGAACTGGCCGCGGAGCAGGCGTACCTGGAGGAGGCGATGGAGGAGATCCGCCGCCAGGCGCCCGAAGCCCGCCCGGTGATCGTGGATGCCGGTGACGTGGCCGACTTCGACGACTTCCGGCACCATGCGGGAGACGCGGACGAACCGCATGCGCACGCCTTCCGGGCCCCGTTCTGGAGCAGGCTTCATGCCGCGGCGTCCGAGCTGGGCTGCGACATCCTCATGACCGGGTGCGGGGCCGATCCGATCGTCGACGCCAACCCGTTTCACCTGCACCGGCTGGCCCGCACGGGACGGCTGCACGGGCTGGCGCTGCAGGCACGCGCCTGGGCCCGGGGCAGCGAGCGGGGTGTGCGGGACATCGTCCAGGACTACGTGCTGCGGCCGGCTCTTCCTCTGGCGGCCGAACGGATCGGCATGCTCGCCCGCCGCGGAACGGTGCTCGGCGGTCTCGGCGCCTTCAGCCGTCCCCCATGGCTGCGATCCGGCTTCGCGCGGGCCCACGGCTACCGGGAGGCCGGCCTCGCGGAGACCGGGTTCGTCTTCGGACGCGCGCCGGAGCAGTCGCTCTACGACGCGGCCAACTACCTTGCCGCTCCCGACCTGCTGTCCTGGCAGCGCGCGCGGGAGGACGGATACTTCCTCTCCCACCCCTTCCTCGACCAGGAGGTCATCGCGCTGATGCGCGGCCTTCCCGCCGAGGCGACGTTCTGTCCGGGACGGCCGAAGGCGGTTCTGCGTGAGGCGATGGCGGATTTGCTGCCCGCCCGCATCCACGACCGGACGGTCAAAACCCCTTTCAACCAGCTGTACGTCCGCGGCTTGCAGGTACACGGCGACGACCTCATCGGCCTGTGCCGCTCCGCGAGGCATCCCCTGGTCCAGGAGATGTTCGACGTCGAGACGCTGTGCCGAGCCGTGCGGGAAGCGCGGCTCGGGGTGGGGGACGCGCACTCCTGGGATCGCGTGAACAGCTCCCTCGCCCTGGTGATGTGGCTGGAGGGGCTGGTTAGCGCCGGGCCTTGATCTCGTCCAGGGTCTCTTCTACCGGGCCCGCATAGACGTCGATCAGGCCGTAACGATTCACTACCTCACGGAACTTCTGCTCAGAGAGGGGACGGCTCTCCTCACCCTCCGGCACAATGTCCGGCACCACGGATACACCATGCTGACCAAAGGTCCAATACGTAGTGACGCGGCGCACTCTTCTCATATAATGATCGATTGCATTGTTTTCTCGCATATTGGACGATTGAATGATGGTGTCCTCCTTCTCCTTCTTATTCTTGTCCTTTGCCCAGGCAGGCAGCGCGAAGCCCTTCCAGGAGTAGTGAGGCTCGCCGAATTTCTCCACGACAAGCCGGTCTTTGCGTGCTAGGTTCAGGGTGGCGTAGAACGTCAGCTTGTCGAAATTCGTGTTGCTCGGAAGCTGAACAACGGTCCGCGTGAGTGACTCGTCGTTCGCCTTGATCCAATTCCCGGCGGGAATCCACGGCTGCGCCGCGACCAGCATGCCAGGCTGGTAGACCTCCCTGCGGGTGAGCGGGTGCTTCTCTCGAGACAAGGCCCATTTCTCGGCTTCCTCTCGCCACTTCGAGGGGGCCAGGTCCCTCGGGCTGACCGTCACGCCCTCTCCCATGGCATGGAACTCGGCGCCCAGCACGTAGAAACCGATATCGCTGTGATTTACAAGCTTGATTTCGACGGGTACGGCGAATGCGTTGCGGTCCGTACTGAGCACCGCCTTGCCCACGTTCAGCTGCACGAGAGGGGTGGCGTCGCGCCGGTACGGCTGGAAAAGGTACTGGTAGCCGAAATTGGCGACCGCCACGGCCGTGGAGATGACGAGTGCCGCGGCCACCCGCTTCGGGGCGGGGATTTCATCCAGCCTTCGCCATACCAGGACGACAGCGGATAGCGAGCATGCACTGAGCACAATGGACAGTACTTTGTAACGGACAATCTCGCCATCATTCCATGCCTGGAGGGCGAGCAAGACGTTCGTCAACAACGCCACGCCGGTACCGACCAGCGCGACCACTCTGAAGTTGGAGATCGGACCTCGGACCCAGCAGTCCACGACCGCGGCAATCCCCACGACCATGATGAGTGCCGCCAACATGAGGGCCGCTCCGGTAACGCACCCCGGGAAGGTAAGAGCCTCCCTGAAGTCCTTGAAGCCGCACCAGCCCACCGGCAGCGCGGTCAGGAGCAGGACCAGCACCACCCACGCCATTTCCGCCCGCGCGCATCGGGATCTCGTCATGCGTCGTCGTACCATCACGTACGAGCCGGAGCGGGCCCCTGAGTTAGGCCCGGGGGAAGTCGTCACATGATCACCTCCTGGCGACGTACCGGAATCCGATCACCACGTTCCGATGTGATCCACGCGATCACTACACACATTCCGCTGGAATCACCACATACATTCCGCCGGTCGGCCCACCCATCGTGCACTGAAGCCGTAACGGTCATACTCGCGAATTCCCCGATGCCATGTCGTCGCTTCCGGCAACGACATCCGGAATCGTTCGATTTTCACCCAACTCCGAGGGGGCATTTTTACGGTCTCGCCCGAGCTGCGATCCAGCACGACCCGGATATGCTGGTGTTGACCCCTTCTGTGAGCGCGCGAGACTCGTCATCGACGGTCAGTTGACGCCTGAACGAATGCCGTGGCGCATGCACGGAGGGTGATTCCCGTGGCGCGGTTCCGCGCCTCGCCTCGTGATGACGGATCAACCGCGCTTCCGTCTCCGACAGTGCGTCCGGACCCGTGAAGGCCAAGACGCTGCGGTGTCCGCCCTCTTGAACGCGGCCGGTACGTACCGCTCGCGAAGTTGTCGGGCTGCACGTCCAGTTGCTCGGTCCCCCTGCCGAGGAGTCATCGTGCCCATGCTGCTCATCAAGGGCTTTTACGAAGTCAAGGGAACGCAACCCGACGGTGACACTGTTCATTTCACGGCCGACGACCCCACCGAGTGGAGTCTTGTCGGCGGGGGCGCCGGACGTGCCGTTGAGCACAACGCCGTGGGGCGGGCGACGCTGCGTCTGGACGCGATCGACGCGCTCGAGACGCACTACGGCCCGAGTCGCGTCCACCAGCCCCTGCAGTTCGCGCACGCGGCGCGGGACGAGCTGCTGAGCCGGCTCGGTTTCACCGACGTCCAGCGCGGTTCGGGCGAGACGGTGACCGCCAGCACCCCGGAGACGGTTCCCGGATTCATCCTCACCCGCGGTGCCGACGTCCACGGCCGTTGCGTGGCGCTCGCCGGGCACGGTCCTCCGCCCGGCACCAGCGGCCTGGAGATCGACGTTGACGTCGCCGTGCTGCGGACGACCGTCAACCACCACCTAGCTGGCCGAGGGGCTGGCCTACCCGACCTTCTACCGCAGCCTGTTCACCAGTCTGCGGACCGAGATGGCCGCCGCGGCCGCGGAGGCGCGGCAGGCCCACCGGGGCCTGTGGCCCAGCGACGTGACCGCGACCGGGGTGAAGATCACCGGACTGGTCTCGCTGACCGACGAGGCGGTGATCCTGCCCAAACTGTTCCGCAGGCTGGTCGACTACCTCCGCCTCACCATGCCGCTGGCCTGCCTTCCGGCCTTCCTGGCCGGTGTCCAGGACCGCTTCTCCATCCTCTCCACGGGTGAGCGGCGGGCCGGTCTGCACCACATCGTGGAAGTCACCAACGATCACACGGTGCGGATGACCCACCCGCCCGAAGACCTCCTCTTCGACGACGCCTGACATCTCTCCTTCGGGTTCGCCCCGGCCCGGGGCGAACCCGAAGGAGAGATGCGGGAGATGCGATGCGGCTGACGCCGGCCGGCGGGCCTCGCGCGTCACTGCTGCGCGAAGTGCCTTTTGAGCCAGGTGAGCAAAGACGCGAACGCAGGGGTCATGGCGGCGTCCGACTGCTCAAGGACTGTCAGGCGGTCGCCGTCCTCCACCGTGATCGCGTAGCTCATCGCGTCCCTGGCACGGCCGGCCTGCTCTTGCGCCTGCTCCTCCAGGGGCCTCGCGACGGCCGCCGCCAGCAGGTCGGACAGTTCAGCCGCGGCGGTCTCGGGCAGGTCATCCGTGTCCAGCACCTTCGGCGGGCGGCGGAGATCGATCACCGCCGCCAGCCCGCCGTACGTCTCCAGGGTCACCTTCACCCGGTGCCCTTCAGTGCGGCCACATCCCTGGCCAGCCCCGCGACCTTGTCGTTCAGAGCCGCGATCTGCCCGGCGAGGGCCTCCAGGCCGTTCTCCCGGCCCGCGCCGCCGTTCCCGTTGGCCGCGAAGCTCCGCACCCGGGCGACTCCGGTGGGGACTCCCCGGAGCGGGACTTCCACCTCCTGCCACGCCGACAGCACGGCCGACTGCTCGGGGCTGCCGACACCGAACAGTTCCCCGGCCTTCTGGAAGGTGGTACCCGCGAACTCCTGGAACCCTTCCTCGGCACTGGAGGCCTTGAGCGATTCGTACCAGATGCTTCCGGCAGCCTCCCATGCGAATCCACCGATGCGCACAGCGGTCAGGTAGAACGCCTTGTTCGGAATACCGGAGTTGTAGTGCACCCCGCCGAAGTCACCTCGTTTGGTGTCCGGCAGGTGGATGAACTTGCTCATACGGTCGGGCTGGGGGTCCTTCCCGAACTGCGGGTTGTTGTAGGCCTGCCCCGGGTCCTTCATCGACCGCAGGGCGTCGCCACCGATTCCCGGGGTCCACACGTCACCCCCGATCAGCCAGTCCGCCTCCTCAGCCGTCTGCTTCTTGGACCACTGCTTCACCAGCGATCCGAAGACGTCCGACATCGACTCGTTCAGAGCCCCGGACTGGTTGTGGTACTCGAACTCCGCGGTGTTTTCGGTGACGCCGTGCGTCAGCTCGTGGGAGATCACTTCGAGGGACCCGGTGAGGTTGCTGAACTCCTTCCCGTCCCCGTCGCCGAAGAGCATCTGGCGTCCGTCCCAGAAGGCGTTGTTGACCTGGAAACCGAAGTGGACGTATCCGTCCAGGCGCATCCCCCGGCCGTCGATCGAATTGCGCTGGAACACCTCCTTGTAGAAGTCGCGCGTGAGACCGAGTGCTTCGAACGCCTGGTTGACGGCCGGATCCGCGGACTCCGGGCCGTCCTCCGGCCTCGCCAGGACGGCGTTTGTCAGGATCTCTGCCTGCTCGCAGTCGAAGACGGTGCGCCGGCCATCTCCGGGGGCGGCCGCGCCGGCGAAGGACGCCCGCACCGATCGCTCGCCCCGTAGACGAGCAGTGACCAGCATGGTGTCCAGGGCAGCCTGGCGTACCTCGCTGTCTTCGCTGTCCAGGAGCTTGTCGAGGATGTACGGGGGGATGATGCAGTTGATTGGGCGAGCCCTGCTCATGGGACACCTCCTGAGCGAGAGGACCGATGGCTGAGCATGCGTCACTTTGACGGCTGCTCAGCTGGTACCCGGATCACCGATCGTCGCGTTCAACCATCAACGCGAGGAGGGTTTCTACGTTCAGCACGGCCGGGCGTGGCCCATCCGCAGATGCTCGCCGGCGGACGAGACCAGACGGTTTGAGGTCATGCACGGCACTGAGGAGAGATATTTCGTTGCCCAAAGAATCTTTGATTGGCCTTCAGCTCCCCCTGGACAACATTACGCTCACGCAATAAGCCCTGCATCCTGGAAATGAGGTCATATTTTGAATTCAATTTTTGACGATAGAACGACGGGTTCCGGGCTGCGCCAAGGCCAACGCGCAGCGGCCACCTACTCTTTGACAGGCGAGTTCATCATCTTGCGGGCCCGAACGAATGCTCACGGCTGATCCTGGCAGTGAGCCGGCTGGCGCTCCTCCACGCCGTCGCTCTCGGCATCGCGGCCTCGACGGATCTGGGAGCTCCGCTCGGGCTGATCCTCCTTGTCGTGGTCGTGGTCGTGGGCCTCTGGCTCCGCCGAGAGCTTCACGCCGAGATCGTCCGGCTTCAGGCAACGCTCGACTACCGCCGACCCATCGACGTCTACGTGGCGGACGAGGTCGAGGGGAAAATGACCATCACCGCGCCGCTTCCTGTCCTCGAGCAGGCCTGCCGAGTGGCCCGCAGCCCCGTGTCGCGCTACTGGGAGGCGTGCCAGGCCGGTCCGCACATGGTGAACCGCTACGTTCGTCTCATCACCTATGCGGCAGCCGTGAACCCGGCAGAATTCGAAGGGTTCCGGGCTGACTTGACCGACAAGGGGCGACAACTCCTCAACGAACTGTTGATGCTGTCACCGCATCAGCATCATCGCTCCACCACGCGGACTCCCCGCCAGACGGCCGGCCGACCTGATCGAGGAACGCGTACAGGCGATTCGTGGGGTGACGAGCGCGTCGGCCTCCGGCTCGGAGATCGAAGGCGCCATGGAGAAGACGTCGTCGATGACGCATCGAGGTCGCGGGCGGACTCGGTACCAGGCCGGTGAGCTGCACTGACAGCGGATCTGCGCGATGGGGGCCGTCAGGAATAGCCTGGAAATGAGCGGCACCGGGGCGGAGCGAACCCTCTCGATGCATCCCCTCGGCCCTGGAGTGCCGCAAAACAGGGAGGCAGAGTCATGCCCTGGAATCTGAACGGCACATATCTGGAGAGCTGTAACTGTGACGTGGTGTGCCCCTGCACCACTTCGGGCCTCACCGCACCGGCCGACCACGAGCGCTGTCAGGTGACCTTCGCCTTTCACGTGGACAGCGGGAACGTGGACGACGTCGACGTCTCCGACCGCAGCGTGGCCGTCTTCATCGACGGGCCGCGGGTGATGGCCGAGGGCGGCTGGCAGGTGGCGCTGTACGTCGACGCTTCAGCCGATGACGGCCAGGCGGAGGCGCTGGGCAAGGTCTTCTCGGGCCAGGTGGGCGGGCCGATGGCAGGACTCGCTCCGCTCATCGGCGAGGTCCTCGGCGTGGAGCGCGTCCCCATCGACTACCGCGACGACGGTCGCCGCCACGCCGCGCGGGTGGGCGATGCCATCGACATCGAGATCGAGGACCAGATCGCCCCGCAGTTCGGCCAGGACGGCCCGGTGATGGGCCTGACGGGCATGTTCCACCCGGTGAACAGCACACTGACGATCGCCCGGTCCACCCGGGCGACAGGCGACGGCGTGTACGGCCGGTCCTGGGACTTCACGGGCGGCAACGGACACTCGGCGCCCTTCACGTGGTCCGGATGACCGGTGGGCCGGTTACCGTCGGCATCCGGGTGGCCCCCGCCGGGCTGCTGCTGGTCGTGGCGGCCGCCGCCTGGGTCTGGATGGTGACGCATTGGGGCGGCATGCCGGCCGTGCCCGGCACCATGGGCCTGAGCCTGGCCGCTTTCCTGGCCGTGTGGACGCTGATGATGACGGCGATGATGCTGCCCGCCACGGCACCCGTCGCCGCCTTGTACGCACGCACCATCACCGTGCACCGGGCACCGCGCATGGTCGTTTTCACGGTCGCCTACCTGCTCGTCTGGGCCGCGGCCGGGCTGCCGGCGTATGCGCTGGCTGTCGGCCTCGGCCGGGCGGCGCGCCTCACCCCTGCGGCGGGGACAGCGGTGGCCGCGGCTGTGTTCGCGGTCAGCGGCGTCTACCAGCTCACGTCTCTCAAAGACCGGTGTCTGGCGAGGTGCCGTTCGCCGATCGGCCTGATGCTGCGCTACGCCTCGTACCCGCGGGCCTCGCGCGATCTGCGTGCCGGAGCCCACCACGGGGCCTTCTGCCTGGGCTGCTGCTGGTCGCTGATGGTGCTGCTGGCGGCGTTCGGTGTGATGAACCTGTGGGCCATGGTGGTTTTGGCCGCCGTGATCACCACGGAGAAAATCGCTCCGTTCGGTCGCCTGGTGGCCCGTGCCGTGGGGATCGCCTCGATCGTCCTGGCCGTCGCCGTCTTCTGGGTCCCGGCGCTGGCTCCGGGTCTCACCGGCGGCGGTATGGCCGGGATGTGAGCACGGGCAGGGGCCGAGGAAGCGGCTGATCTGTTTCGACGCGCAGCATGACCGGCTCAGGCCCTGAAAGAGGTGACCAATCGGCGAGGGCCGATGAGGGCCGCGGAGATGCCGGCGGAGGCGCAGAAGTGCTTGGCCGGCCGGCCAGGAGACGGTCCGCTCGACGCCCCCTCGGTGGCAGTCCGACCGCTGCGAGGACTCATGCCCTGGTGGGCGATGCAGTGCCGAATCCTTCGGCCGCGGAGCCTACGCCGGGACCGCGAACTCGACCCACAGGGGGTAGTGGTCGGAGACGTGCCAGGACAGGTCGGTGAGCGTCTGCTCGCCCTGCAAGGGGGCGACGAAGTCGACGTGGCCGCCGGCAACGACGTCCAGCGCCAAGACCGGGCGGTGCTGCTGGCCTTTGGTGAACCAGGCGATCTGATCGTAGAAGTGCTCGGCGCCCGGCTTGTCGAAGATGGTGCGCGGCAGTCCGGCCAGCTGAGGCGCGGGGGTGAGTCCGGTGGAGGTGAAGGCTTCGAACAGGGGATCGCCAGCGCGGTCGATGTTGAAGTCGCCTAGGGCGATGAGGTTGTGGTCCCAGTCGAATTCCCGCTCGGCCCAGCCGGCAAGCCATTGGGCGATGGCGGTCAGTTCCGGTACTCGCCCGGCGGCGCTGGCGCCGTAGTTGACGTGGAGGGTGACCAGGGTGAAGGTCTGCCCGGAGGAGAGGAAGCTGACCGCGTAGGGCGTGCGGGCGAACTGCCGGTCCAGGTGATCGGCGCTCATGCCGGCCTCCTCTTGCAGCGGCACCAACAGCTCGCAGGCCAGCCCCGACGGCTTGACGCGGCGCGTGTCGAACAGGAACGCCAGACGTTCCCCGTTGCCGGCCTTGCCCTGAGTGACGTCAGTGAGGATGAAGGCCCAGTCCTGGCCCAGGATTTTCATGAGATGGCGCAGCCCGCGAAGGTTGCCGCGCACCTCCTGCACGGCGACCACGTCGAACCGGCGGATGACCGCGGCGATGGCCTGTACGTCGGCGAAATTCCGCTTCGGGGAGGCGTCCTCGGCGGACGTCCAGGCCTTTGTCAGGTCAGAGAACGCCCGCAGGTTCCACGTCGCGATCAGGAGGTTCGCCCCGTCCGCCTTCACCGGCACCACACCGTCGAGGACCTCTTGCCAGTGGGCCAGACGCGTAGCAACCGCTGGGGGCGGGGTGAGGATGTCGGCTTCGGCTGTCACACGGGCCTCCTCGGTGCAGGGCGGGCGTTTCGAGCGTGCTCGCTCGCGGACGCGGCCTGCAAGGACCATTGCGGTGACTTCGCGGACGTATGCGGTTCCAAGCCCGGCCTCGTCCAGCTCTTCGGCCGCGCTCCGCATCCCACCTGGTGGAGGTGAGGTCGCCTCGGCGGTCGTGCTGGTCCGTTCCGGCCCAGGCAGACGGCGGGCACCATGCTCGCAAGCCGGGTGTCCGCCGGTCACCTGGGTGTCGGGGCGGCTACGAGTGGCCGGGCGGGCGGGTCAGTCCTCGGGCCCCTCGTTCTCCCGGGGCCCGTCACCGATGGCAACCCGCAGGTCGTGCACGCCCTGCATGACGTCAATGAGGGCTTCTTCCGCCCCGCCCAGAGCCCGCCGGGTCCCCTCGACGTCCCCTCGATCGGCATGCAGCTGAGCACTGAGGGTGTACAACGCCGTCATGGCGGCAGCAAAAGACGCCTCCCGACCTGGCAGCGATTGTTCCCCCTCGGACTCAGAGACCTGCATCGCCGTGCGCTGCAGCCTGTTCGTCAGGACGTTCATGGCAAGGCCAGGGTCATCACCCAGCCGATCCGTCCACCCGAGCGACGTCTGAAGGACGTCCTCGATCTCCCCCTCATCAGACAGCCGCGTCGCAGCAGTGATCTCCCACTCTGCCGTGGCCAGCAGACGGCCCAGCAACCGCAGACGGTCCGCCTCCCTCGGCCCCTCGGACGGCACCTGCGGATCCACCACCGGTTCAGCCCCCAGAGCAGCCAACGCCGCCCAGACCTGCTCAGCACTCACCGGATGCTCACTTTTCATACCCACGCCCTCAGCTTCGCTCCCCGAAGCCGCCATCGCCCGCCCACACACCGGCAGGACACTTCCGGAGGCCGGCCCGTGCAGCACGTGCCTTACCCGGGATCGGCGGGAGCCAGTAGGCCACCCGGTCACGGTGCGCACCCTGTTTGCGCCCGGGCCAGCTGTCGACCGACTTCGTCCAGGACCTTGCTCCGGTCGGTGGGCCCGTAGACCCAGTACCCCCCGGTCGCCGGCTCGTAGGCCCTCACTTCGCTGTGCGGGCCAGCGCACATCAGGGCTCGGGCGATCTCCGACAGACGCAGGCCGAGGCCGTCGCATTGACGAGCGCGGATGAGCTGGAGCAGGTCCGCGGTCACTGCTTCCCAGTCGCCGATCTCCGGCCAGCGGGCGCCGCCGTCCAGTTCGTGGGTGAGCGTGGACAGCGGAACGATCTCGCCCTTCCGGCGGCCGCGGGTAAGGCAGTCGTGGATGCGTGCGCCGTCGGGTTGCCTCACCTGCGGATGGAGTAAGGACGCTGCGGCCACCAGCGACGTGTTGACCTCCTGCGCGGGGGCCGGGTAGTAGGCCTCGTGCGCGAAGAGCAGGTACACCTCGCGGGTGGGCTCGTGGGCGGCTGGGGTCACGGTCTGCTTCCTTCCAGGTGATCGGTGACAGCGGCGGTACAGGTCGTGCAGCGGCCGTCTCCGTCCGGACGGGCGCGTCGAGGGGTGGGGCCCGGACAGGTGCGACACAGCGGCCAGCCGAGGCAGGCCGGACAGAGGTCCGCGCCGGTGGCGGCCTGGGGGACGCCACAGCCGGCGCATTCGGGGAGGGCGCGGTAGGCCAGGGCCTCGCCAACCGTGCGCGCGGTGACCGGGCAGGCAGCCCGCGGCGGCCGGGCGGACGGGTCGTGGGGGCCGGCCGCGGCGGGTGGCGGGTAGGCCTGGGCGGCTCGCAGGCGGGCGGCGATAATCGCGCCGACCGTGGTCCGCAGCGGGTAGGGCAGGGGCCGGTCGGCGATGACATGGTGCAGGTACTCGCGGCTCCAGCCGGCCTCGAGCATCACGATGACGACGCGGCCTTGATCACTCAGCGCCTGCCCGGTCAGCAGCAGCTCGGGCCGCGCGGCTGCGAGGTCGAGGAGCAGCCGGATCCCCGGGTGCATCTCCTCCGCCGCCGGCGCAGCGGGCCGGTGCAGCGGCGTTGCAGACTGGTGCCTTCGTCCCGGTGTGCGCGCATCGTGGCTGCGGCGGTACGGACGGAAGGGGCTGGTGTTCTGCTTGTTGGTCTTCTTTCTGCTGGTGTTCTGAGGGCCAGGGCCAGCCGACGTAGGCTCAGCCAGCCCTGGATGATCCGACACGGGTTGCGGCCTGGGGTCTTGTCGGGCGGGCAGGTCCGTGATCCAGTACAGCGTCCGGCCGAGCGTGCCGCCCGCGTTCCGCTCGCGAGTGCGCTGGAGGAATCCCGCTCGCTCCAGCTCCCTTAGGCCCGCTCTGACCGCGTCGACGCCTTCGCGGCCATGGCGCACCAGTTCGGCGACGGTGACCTGCCAGCCGTTGCGGTGCGTGCTGACGTACCCGAAGATCCCCTTCGCTTTGAAGGACGACCGCGCATCCCGGAACAGGCCGTTGGCGATCTGGGTGAACTGATCGGCCGCCATCACCCCGCGCCGTATCCCTGCCCTGGCACCCACCTCACGGTCATCTTCGATGGCGAGGGCGGTGGCTGGCGGTGCAGCGCCGTCGAGGGCGGCGGGGCGGTCGGTGATCGTGTAGACGACCGGGCCGAGCGTCCCGTTCGGGCGGCGCAGGCGTTCGCGGAGGAGGTAGCCGTACCGCTCGAGTTCCTTCAGGCCGGCGCGGACCGCTTCTCGTCCGTCGGGGCCGACGGTGGCCAGGTGGGCGAGGGTGATCTGCCAGCCGTCCCGGTGCGTGCTGATACAGCCGAAGATCCCCTTGGCTTTGTAGGACAGGCGTACGTCCCTGAACAGGCTGTTGGCGATCTGGGTGAACCGGTCGGCTGCCATCGCCCCGCGTCGGATTGCTGCCCCGTTGCGGCTCACCGTCGTGGCCTTGCAGCGGGTCGGCCCCGTCGGCGCGCCGGGCCTGCCGCGGTGGGGCGGCCGGTGGTCTTGGGAGCGTGGGCGGGCGTGTGTTCCACGCCGTCAGCTCACCCGGCGGCCTTGACCAGGCTGTCGGCCACGAGCCCCGACCATCGGTCACAGTGCGGCGACAGCAGGCGGTCCAGCTGCCGTGGTCAGGCGGTGGTCGGGCCGACCACGACGCCTGCCCCCTGCTGCGGCGGTTACGCGCGCGACTGCGCAGGCGAGAAGAGGCGTCAGCTCATCGGCCTGCGCACTCGGCGCAGTTCCTTGTGCGGTTGGATGCGCAGGGCGGCTGCGCACGGCCGGCCACCGCGGGGTGAGCGTGCGTCTGCCGCTGGGGAGTGGACAGCTCACTGCGCAGGCTCATTGCGCAAACGGGGCCGGCTTGTGTCTCTCCATCGGGCGCGGTCGGCTGCGTGAGCCGCGCGTGAGTTGCTCGCACACCACGCCCCTGAGATCCGTGTACCGGGCGTGGTCGGGCCGACCATGACGGCGACCACGGCGTTTGTGTCTCCATCGTGACCGTGGTCGGCATCTGGTGGTAGGTGGTCGGGTCGGGGCCCGTGGGTTTTCTCAAGGTCAGCAACATCCGTTCTGACCTGGGAGATTGACCATGTCCCCTGGCATGCGGCCTTCACCGAGTGAGGCTGGTGCTCCGATGGCGGCCGGCGTCCGCCTGGAGTCGATGCGGCGCCGCGTGCGGCTGTCGCGGATAGCGGTCTGGACCGTCATCGCGGCAGGCCCTATCGCGCTGTGCATTGCCGTCACCTCCGCGCCGACCACGGTGAGGGCAACCACCGCCGCCCAGCCCACCACCGTGCACAGCGCAGCAGCCGCCGCCAATCCGGCCGGCTATGCGCAGCTGTTCATCAGCGCATGGTTGCGCAGCAGCAGCGACGAGGCGACGAGTGGGCCGGCGCGGCTTGCGCAGTCGATGGCGCCGGACGTCGACCTGCCTGACACGGACGCGGATGCGCAGGCGGAGCCTTGGGTGGTCACGGTGGTGCGCACGGCGCGGCGCGGGGGCGATGCGTGGTCGGTGGCGGTGGCTGCGCAGGATGCCGGCGGATCGGTGCGGTATTACACCGTGCCGGTGGCCGCCGACAGCCGGGGCGCCTCGTTCACGGTGACGGGTGCGCCCGGTGTGGTCGCAGCCCCGACCCGCGCGAAGGTGCCGAAGTCGCCCTACGGCGTGAGTGTCCCCGACGGTGATCTGTCCGGGGCGGTGAAGGAGTTCCTGGCCGCCTATCTGAGTGGGGCCGGGGAGGTTGACCGCTACCTGGCGCCGGGGCTGGCGCTGGCACCGGTCTCCCCCGCGCCGTATGCGGCGCTGTCGGTGCAGCAGGTGTTAGCCGTCGAGGGGGCCGCGGCCGGCGAGGGCGTGCCGGCAGGCGGCACCACGGTGCATGTGGTGGCCCGGGTGGAAGCCCGCGACGGTGACGGCCGGTGGCCGCTGGCGTATGAGCTCATCCTGAAGGCCCGCTCGGGCCGGTGGGAGGTCGCAGCCGTGGAGGCCGGGGCCGCCGCCCAGGGCGGGGATGTGCGGTGAATTCCGTGCACAGTCTGGTCCTGGCCGGGCAGCTGGACGACCTCGGCAACAGCTGGATCACCATGTTCAAGGACTGGGCGACTAAGGGCCTGCAGGCCGGTCTGGTCTGCCTGGTCGTGGTCATCATGATCCAGAAGTTCAGTCTCAAGGCGGGCATCGGCGCCCTGCTGCTGATGGTGATCGCGCTGGGGCTGTACAACTCGCGCAACGACCTGGCGACCATGTTCGAGGACGAGGTGAAGAACCCGTCCAAGGGTGCCCCCGCGTATCCCGGCATCGTGCAGTCCGACCTCCCCGGCTCTCATGTGGCGAGTGTGGGAGGGGTGCTGTGACCGCGACCGCGGCGCGGGTGGGCCGCTTCTACACCTCCGCCCGCCGTCACCCGTGGGTCCTGGGCAAGGTCGCCGACTGGCACATTCCCCTCGGCCCGTACACGCCTGCGCAGATTACGGTCGCTGTCGGCGGCGGCTTCCTCCTGGTCAAGACCATCAGCTGGTGGTCGTGGCTGGGACCCCTCCCCCTCGTCGGATGGGCTCTGGTCATCTGGGCGGTACGCCGGCCGACGATCCGCGGTCGTGCGCCGATGCAGGCCGCGTTCGGCTGGGCGCTGCTGGCCTGGCAGCCGAAAGGCGGCCGGATCGGCGGGCACGCCGCCCGCGACCCCGCGCCCCGCCCGCTGGTCGGCGGCTTCACCCTCGAAGACGCCCCCGCGGCGCATCCCGCAGCGATGGCGTCCCCGTCCCGTGCAGCTCGCCGGCATGGTCCCCCATCGCCGCGCCCGCAGCCGATCGCCGCCGGCCGCGCGTCGGCGCCGCAGCCGGCTGATCCTGCGCTGCCTGGGGGGCCGGTGTCGGGTGTGCAGCAGCTACTCGCGCTCCTGCAGCAGGACGGGGGTGCGCGGTGAGGGTGCCGATCCGTCACATCGCCGGGCACCTGGTGTGGTCGGCGCAGGGCAGTGTGTGGGCCGTCTACCGGCTGCATCCGGGCCCGGACGCACAGGGGCGGCGTGAGGAGAGTGTTCAGGGCACCTATGTGCCGGCCGCGGTCCGCGACGAACAGCTCGCCAAGATCACCCACTTGGTGCGGTCGCTGTCCGGGGCGCCGCGCTTGTTCGGTCTGTGCGCGCAGGTCGATCCCGGGGAGATCGCCCTGCGCATGATCGAAGGGATCGAGCCGGCCGAGCAGACACCCAACGCCGGCCGGCACCCGTGGGTGGAGAACGTCGAGGCGGGCCTGGATCTGCTGGACGGGCAGGAGATGCACCGCCGCACCCTGTGGCTGGCCGTGCCGGTGCACCGTGAGCAAGCCGGCCTGCAGCTGTCGGCGGCTTTCGGTGCGGCCTGGGCCGAGTTCGCGCCGCTGGTGGGCCTGCGTCCGGCGCCGGTGGCTCGGCGCGAGGTGGCCGCCTGCCGCGAGCAGGCCGCCCGGGTGGAGGCCGCACTCGCCGGCGGGATCGCGTTGCGTCCCGCCCGGCCGGCGGAGATCGTGTGGATGGTCCAGCACGCCCTGCACCGCGGCCGGCCGGCGGAACCGCTGCTGGCCGAGGCCGAGCGCAGCGCCTTGTACGGGGGGCAGATCCGCGCCGGTGTGCTGCGCTCCCCCAGCTACGCCGACCTCGGCCAGGTCCGGCTGCAGGAGGGCGGCATCGGCCCTGATGTCGGCGACGACGAGTTCACGAGCACGGGGCGGATCACGCGGTCGGGGGCCAAGGCCTGGTGGCGGGTGAACAGCGGCTCGCCGCTCGGGCGGCGCTGGCTGCAGGTCGAGTCCGAGACGGGGGTGGGCTACCAGGCGCAGCTGGCGCTGGCCGAGTGCCCGCCCGCGGTCAGCCAGGACGCCGCGGATCTCTTCGCCCAGCTGGAGACCCTCGACTTCCCCGTCGACTACACGGTCGATCTCACGCTGGTGCCGGCGGAGAAGGCACGGGATCAGGTGCGGCGCAAGAAGAACGAGCTCATCGACCAGGCCGACCAGTACGACGCCCGTCCCACCGGCATGCCCGCCTCGCTGACCGAGGCCGCCCGCGACCTGGGCGAGCTGGATGCCCGCCTGTCGCGTACCAGTGTGGAGGTCGAGGTGCAGTCGGTGACGGTGCTGACGGTGTGGGGGCCGACCGCGGCCGCCTGCGATGCCCGGGCCCGCGCCCTTTCGGCGCTGCTCGGCGGCGCCGACTACCGGGCCGTGCGCCCGGCCGGCCTGCAAGAAGCCCTGTTCGCCCTGGGTTTGCCCGGCACGGTGCGGCCGGGCGTGCTGCGGGAGTTCACCCAGCACCAGATCAGCGAGGACTGGGCGCTGTCCGGAGCCTTCACCGCCGCGGAGGTCGGCGATCCGCACGGCATGTTCCTCGGTATCGACCTGGACTGCGGCACCACCCGCCCCGTCATGATCAACGTGGCGGACGCGCCGAAGGTGGACGCCTCGGCCTCGATGGGGATCGTCGGGGATCTCGGCGCGGGCAAGAGCGTGCTGCAGAAGCTGATCGCGGAGGCGGTGTGGGCGCGCGGAGGCTGCGCGATCTGCATCGACCGCACCCCGGTGCGGGAGTGGGCCACCTTCGCCCGCACCGCCGCTGCGGGACGCGTGCAGATCATCGACGCCGCCCGGGCGGAGGTGTCCATCGACCCGCTGCGCCTGTTCGCCAGCCCCGAAGGCCGCCACTACGCCCTGTCCTACCTCACACTGCAGCTCGGGGTGGGCCCGATGAGCACCAACGGTGAGGTGCTGCACCACGCGGTCGAGGAGGCCGCCGCCGGCAGCGCCCCGTCCATGCACCGTGTCCTGGAGGTTCTCCAGGAGATGGCCGCAAGCGGGGTGGGCAAGCGGCAGGATGCGGCCGCCACACTCGCCGGCCTGGTCCGGGTCGTGGCCACCAACACGCTGGCCAGGATGGTGTTCGATCCGACGCTGGCGCCGGTGAGGTTGGACGCCTCCAGCACGTCCGACATGATCGTGATCACCACGACCGGGTTGAAGCTGCCGCCGAAGGCCGCGTTCGACAAACCCGACGTCCTGCAGCAGCAGCCGCTGGAGGCTCTGATCGGCCGCGCGGTGCTGTACCTGATCGCCGCGATCGCCCGGCAGACCGCGTTCGAAGACCCCGAACGGTTCACCGCGGTCGTCGCGGACGAGCTGTACTGGCTCACCTCGTCCGCCGAGGGCACGGCCCTGGTCCACGAGATCCTTCACGACGGCCGCAAGCACGGCGCCGGGCTGATCGCCGGCTCCCATGACGCCGAGGAACTCGGGCCCGACCGCGGGCTGATGGCCTACCGGGCGCTCGCCCGCACCACCGACCGTGAACGCGCCCGCCGCGGGCTGGAGTTCATCGGCCTCGACGCGCACGACAGCGAGCTGCTGCGGCTGGTGACCACGGGCCTGTCCCCGGTGGGACAGCGCGGCCGCGAGGGGGAGGTGCTGCTCACCTGCCCGCGGCAGAACACCGGCCGCGTCAAGGTCGTCATCCCGCGCATCGAGCGGATCTCCTCGTCCATCACCACCACTCCGGGAGGCCGCACCACCCCGCCCGTCTCCGCCCCGCTCACCCCTGCGGCAACGGGCCAGACGAAGGACCTGCGATGACCTCTTGCGCACCGAGCCGCTCACGCCGCCGCATCGCGGCCGCGAGCGCCTGTGCGGCGATCGCCCTCACCATGGGCGCGCTCGCCGTTTCGCTCAACGCCAGCCTGCTTCAGACCTGGTGGCCGCGCACCGGGCAGGCCTTCACCACCGGTGCGTCCCGCCAGGGCGGCCAGGCGTGCGCCTGGATCGCCGGCCCGGCCAAGACCTACTGCGAGCACGAGCACCGCCGCACGCGCACCACCCCCGTCTGCGGCGGTGGTGAGGCTGTCGCATGGATGCTGGTGCCGGCCGCCGTGGTGGGCGCGCTCGTGATCGGGCGGCACCGCGCGCCTAGGGCAGAGGGGCGGCGCTGAGATGTTCCGTCCCGACCGCGCAACGCTTCGCTCGGCCGGCTTCGTGGTGCTGCTCACCGGCGTGTTCGTCGTGGTGAACGCCCATGTCGTGTATGCGGCCGGCAGCAACGGTGAGAGCGGGGATCTGCTGGCGCCGCTGAACATCACCTCCTCCGAGGGGGTGCCGATCGACGGCTACGAGCTGAACGCTTCCGGTGGCTCCCTCGTCGCCTTCAAGACGCAGGCCCTGGCGTTCGCCCTGTCCGGGCTGTTCACGCTGATCCGGCTGCTGGTCGGATTGGCGGGGTGGGCGATCGAGCTCGCCTTCAGCTTTCCGCTGCTGAAGGTCCTCACCCGCCCGGCGCAGCGCGTCGCCGACACCTACAACAGCGTCGTCGTCGACACCCTCGGGCTGAAGGGCCTGCTGCTGGCGTGGGCGTTCGTCTTCGCTGGTTTCATGATCGTGCGCGGTCGCGTCGGCCGCGGCCTGGGCGAGGTCTTTTTGACCCTGCTCATCGCGGCGTTCGCCGCGTCCACCTTCGTCCGCCCCGACTACCTGCTCGCGGCCAACGGCCCGCTGGGCCAGGGCCAGCAGGTCGCCGCCGACGTGGCCCAGCAGTCCGTCAACTCCTACAACTGGGGCGGGAAGATCGCCAGCAGGGGACCGTGCGACGGCCTGTCGGGCAACGCCGAACTCAAGTGCCTCAAGCGGTTAGGCGAGGGCCCGGTCTCCGCACGCGAGGTGGCCCGCCCGATCCAGGACTCCATCAGCAACGCGCTCATCGTCAAGCCGTACATGCTGCTGCAGTACGGGCGCATCCTGGACCCGGCCAAGCCCGCCGACCGCAAGGCCTACGCCGTCCACCTCAAATGGGTCACCGGCGGATACAAGGCCTTCGACGGCGACACCAGCACCTGCGACGAGCTCACCGGAGGGACGAAGGCCGCCTGCGAACAGCGGAAGAAGAAAAAGGACGCCTGCAGTCTGATCAAAGGCGAGGCGAGGAAGTACTGCGAACGCGGTACCGGCCATGTGCCCGCCGACCGTGACGAGCTGCCGTCCCTGACGCCGGGCGGCCAGCTGCTGGACGCCTCCACGGCGATCGTCACGGACGAGGACCGGGAGTTCTACGCCTTCTTGCAGGACATGAAGCGGGCCGGGCCGGTCGGCAAGGCCTGCGCCGCCTATGCCGAAAAGCCCACCTGGTGGCGGCTCGGCGGGACGGCGCTGCTCCTCCTGGCGGCCTTGTTCGTCTGCGGGATGCTGCTGTCCAGCGCCGTCGTGCTGCTGGGCACCCAGTTCGTGTGCACTGCGGCCGCGGCCGCCGGCGGCGTGACGTTCATCGCCGGCATGCTGCCCGGCCCGGCCCGGCAATCGGTATGGAAGTGGCTGTCCTTGTGGGGGATCGCCCTGCTGTCCCTGGTCGGGGTCTGCGCCTTCGTGCCGTTCTTCGGTATCGCCGTGGACGCCACCCTCACCGATGGCCCCGACTTGATGATCGAGCGGATCCTGCTCATCGACGTCCTGGCCATCGCGGGCGCGGCCGGGCACCGCAAGCTGTTGACCTCGATCACCTCCTTCGGGCGGCGCATGGCCATGCGGATGCGCTATGCCAAGGTCGGCGGCACCCACCTGCCCGGTGACAGCTCCGAGCTCGGCGCCGCCCTGGCCATGAACTCCCCCGCCGCCGTGGGCGGATTCGGTGGCGGGCTGCGTGCCTTCTCCGGCGGCGGCCGGTTCGGGATGCTCGGCACCCGGCAGAAGCTCATGGGGGCGCTCACCTCGCTGGTCGACGGTGCGGGCATGCCCATCGACACCTCCGGCGTGCTGGCGGACGCCACGGCGGAAGCCGGACGTGGTCTGGCCCCGCTCACCGCGGCGACCGCGGTGGGCTCGGCGGGGGCCCGGCTGGGCGTGAAGGGCGCGCACTGGCTGCTGATCGGGCGCCGCCCGGATGATGACAAGCTGGCCACGTGGCGCAAGCCCACCGCCGACAGCGACCCCCGCGACGGCCGGCCGGCAGACGGCGGACCGGAGCAGGACGGGCCGGGAGGTTCAAACGGTGGCGGGCCGCGCAGGGTCCGAGGACCGCAGGACCGCTACCGCACCGACGACGGCCGGATCGTCGACCGCCACACGGGCCAGGTGCTGCACGACCAGAACACCGACCGCACCCTGCTGTCCACGCGTGCCCACAACCGGCTGGTCCGCCTGCGCAGCTATCGCATCCTTCGCCGCGGCGCCCGCACCGCCTACGGGACCACCGTGGGTCTGCCGGCGGGCGTGCGCCGGGCGCGCGAGGGCGGATCCCGCTACGTCCAGGACGCCCGCCAGCAGGTGCGGGTGTGGGGCAACAGCATCCGCGAGGACGGCCAGGCCTGGGCGGACATCGCACGGCACGCCTCCCGTGCGCTGAACGAAGCACGCACCGACGACCGCGGCGGACCCGGCCCCTTCACCCGCCGCCTACACCCCCGCACGCCACCGGCTGCAGACATCCACGCCGCCCCTGAGCGGTCCGCCGCTCCTTCGGGCCCCGCCCCGGCCGAGGCGACCGCATCCGAGGCACACCCACCCGCCGCGGCCGCCGCACCATCCGGCAGTCGGCACACCGCGCCGTCCACCGAGGAGGAGGCGGCGCGCTGGCCGCTGCCCGGGCACCGCAGCGCGCGACTGCCGGGCGGCCGAAGGGCCCGCGCAACGGCACGCGAGGAAGCGCGCGAGCGGATGCAGGAGCTGATGCGCCGCACGTCGCCCGAGGCCGAGCGGCTGCGCCAGCAGCGGGCACGCCGTGACGAGGACGGGGGCGTCGAGTGAGGCCGGCCCGGCGCCGCATCGCACGCTTAGGGGGCCTCGCTGTGCTGCTGCTGTTCGCCGCGGTGTGCTGCGCTGCCCCCCTCTCCAACGCGATCAGCGCCTATGTCGCCCTGACCACCGGCGCCCAGGCCGAGGACGGGCAGATCGCCGAGGGCGGCACGGCCGCGGACATCCCGCCGCGCATGCTCAGCGCCTACAAGAAGGCGGCCCGGCTGGTCGGAACCTCTGCGCCCATGTGCCGGGGCATGCGCTGGCCGATCCTGGCCGGCATCGCCAAGGTCGAGTCCAACCACGCCACCGGCCGGAACATCACCGTCGGCGGGGACATCCGCCCCAAGATCTACGGGGTGCTCCTGAACGGCTTGGGCACAGGCGGCAACACCACCGCCCTGCCGGACACCGACGGCGGCAAGTGGGACGGCACCGCGTCCGGGGAGCGTGCCGTCGGCCCGTTCCAGTTCCTGCCCTCCACCTGGGAGTCGATCGGCAAGGACGCGAACGCAGACAAGAAGGCCGACCCGCACAACGCCGACGACGCTGCCCTGGGCGCGGCCCTCTACCTGTGTGGCAACGGCCGCGACCTCAACCAGCGCGCGCAGCTGAAGGCCGCCATCTTCCAGTACAACCACTCCGGCCAGTACGTGGCCGACGTGACGGGCTGGATCGACCAGTACACGGCGGCCGCGCAAGACCCCGATCTGACGGACCTGTCCGGCACGGCCCGCACCGTCGTCGAGGCAGCGCTCGCGCAGCGGGGTGTCCCCTACTCGTGGGGCGGCGGCAGCGCGAGCGGCCCCTCCTACGGGATCTGCTGCTCCCCCAGCGGCAAGAGCGGCGCCGGTGTCAAAGGCTTCGACTGCTCGGGTCTGACCCAGTACGCCTACGCCAGGGCCCGCATCCGGTTGCCGCGGACAGCGGCCGCGCAGGCCGGCGTCGGCCGGCGGATCCCCGCGCGCCTCGGGATTAGCGCCCTCAAGGCCGGCGACCTCGTCTTCTACGCCTACGCCCCCGGCCGCGACGCCACGATCTACCACGTCGGGATCTATGTCGGGGGCGGACAGATGATCAACGCTGCGCGTCCGGGGACCGTTGTACGCCTCGACGCGGTGGGGGCGATGTCCGGCTACGCGGGAGGAGCCCGGCTGCCATGACCCCCTCATCGCCCCGCCCACCGCGGCTGTCACTGCGGCTGATCACCGCCGTCCTCCTGACCGTGGCCGGGATCTGGCTGCTCACCCTGCCGGCCCCCTTGAGGGCCTCCCCCTCTTCGACACCACCACCCACTCCGGCCGTCTCCGCGGGCCTGCCCTCCTTCCCCGCACGCGCTGGGCCCGACGCCCCGGCCGCCGGCCCCACATCAGTAGAGCGCAGCGCGGCCGCGAGCAGCAGTGCTCCGGCACCGCACGTCTCCCCACGCACCCCGTCGGCCCCCCTCGTGCGGCTGCCGCCGCATGGGGAGGGGCCGGCCGGTGACCGGGCGATCCAGCGGGTGCTGGAGGCGGCGTGGCCGGCCGACCTCACGGTCGGCGACGAGCGGCAGTTGCTGGCGGCCGGGCGTGACCTGCTGCGCGCGGATGCCACGGGGATCGGCCGTGCACGGTGGCCGGCTGTCTTCGGCCCCCGTGGCCGCGCTGTCGCACCGGCGTTCGCTGCCGTCGGCTTCCGTGTGCAGGCAGCCGTCGCCCGCCGTGACGGCGCCCCTGGCCGGGCCGTCGTGCACCTGGTGTGGGCGGGCACCGACCGAGGCGGCACCTTCACCGACGGCCGCGTCACCGACCTGCACTTCACCCGCACCACGACGAAGGGAGTACCCACGTGGACTGCCAAGCCCTCTGTCTGACCGGCCATGCCAACCCGTCGGCGGCCGGCTCGCTCTTCGGCCTGTCCACCCACCTGGTGCACACCGCCGGCTGGGTGATCGCCTACTGGTACGTGCCCGCCGCGATCACCGTCCTGGTGTGGGCGGCTGGCGAGTGGGTGGTGCGGCGTCTGGCGGTCAAGGCATCGGCCGAACGGATGGCGCTGGAGCTCGTCCCGTCACGGCACTTCGACCCCCAACTGGAGGAGATCTTCCGCCGTGGCGTCCAGCTCGCCCGCGCATCGACGAGCATGCCGTGGTGGGCGCCGCGCCGCACCAAGGCGGTGCAGATCCGGTTGCGTGCGGACGGCATCACGCCGCTGCGCTACCGGATCGAGGGCCCCGCCGGCGGCGAACGCCTGCTGTCGATCACCCCTTTCGGGCCGGCCGTCACGGTCACCCGGGCTCGTCCCCTCATCGACAAGCCGCGTCGGCATGTGGTGCGGGCGGAGTTCATCCTGCGGGGCAAACCCACGGCTCCGCTGCGTGAAGTTCCCCTGGAACCCGACCCGTTGCAGCCGCTCATCGACGCCGTTTGCGACCTGCGCGCCGAGCTGGGTGACCTGGCCGAGATCCGGCTGGACATTCAGCGCGCACCCAAGTGGGCCCTGCGGGCACGGCGAGTGCAGCTGTTGAACACTGCGCGCCTAGCGGAGCGGCGCGAAGCACAGCGTGCCGTGCGCTGGCTGCGCCAGGACGCAGGGGGTGTCGAGGACTCCCTGGCCTGGCAGCTGCAGCAGCTGCTGAGCGGCAGGCCCGCACCCGCAGCCGGTCGACGGCTGGTGATGCCGCCGGTGCCGCGCCGCATCGAGCCGGCCGAGGCGCTGGGCAAGCTCACCGACGACGACCACCTCGCCCGGGTGCAACTGCTGGTGATGTGCGCCTCCAACACCCAAGGTCGCGCCGAGGCCAGGCTCGCCCAACTGCAGGCAGGGCTGGACGTGTTCGGTGGCCGCTCCCGCTGGGCGATGCGCGGCTGGCGGCTGGGGCCGTGGCGCCTGGGGGCCGACCACTGGCCCACCCGGCGCGGCTTCGAGCGTCGCTGGCGGCTGGGGCACTGCCAGCCGCCGCGCGCGAACTGGGTCCGGTTGGAGGAGCTGACCGGGCTGCTCAAGCCCCCCACCAGGCACTGCCGTCTGCCGCTGGCCGCAGCTGATCTGCCGACCTTCGAGTGCAGCAACCCCGCGCTGCTGCTGCAGGGGATCCACCGCAGCCCCGACGGCCGCAGCCGCCTGGTCGCCACCTACGCACACGAGACGCTGTTCGAAGTCGGGGTGGGCAGAGCGGGCGGCGGCAAGACCGAACGTGCGCTGGCGCAGGCGATCGGCTGGGCGCACGCCGGCGGCGGCCTGCTGTTCCTCGACCCGCACCGCGACTCCTGGCCGCGTGCCCTGCCGTTCCTGGCGCACGAGGACCTCATGCGGCGGATCGCGCTGATCGACCTCAACGGCCTCGGCCCGCACCCGCGGATCAGTTCCTGGAATCCGCTGGGCATGCACCAGGGCCAACGGGCGCACGAGGTCGTCGAGGCCGTCACCGACGCCTACGCCTCCGCGCTGGGCTGGGACGACGCGAACGCACCACGGGCCATCACTCTTCTGACCGCCGCTCTGGCCGTCCTCCTCGCCATCAACGAGCAGGCCTGCGCCGCGGGCCGGCCCGAGGACCAGGCCACCCTCTTCCACGTGCGGGCGGTGCTCAGTGATGCCGTCTTCCGCCGCACCGCGCTCGCCGCCATCGGCCAGCATCTGGACGAGGAGATGCGCTCCTGGTGGCAGGTCGTCTTCCCCACCCTGACACCCGATGCGTTCGCCGTCGTCCTCAACCCCCTGGCCCGGCTCGCCGCCAACCCCGTGACCCGCGCGTTCCTCGGCCAGGGCGCCGGCATCTACAACATCCGCGCCGCCATGGACCAGCGGATGATCGTGTGGGTGTGCCCGGGCGCAGGCGGGCCCACCGACCGGCTGCTGACCGCCCTGCTCGCCCGTGACCTGCTGCGGGCGGTGCGCTCGCGCCGTGACACTCCCGAAGCCCGACGGGTGCCGTTCCGCCCGTACTTCGACGAGCTGATCACCCTGACCGGCGCGGCACCGGAGACCATCGCCGCCATGTTCGAGGACTTCCGCAAATACCGGTGCCAGGTCCACGGCATGACACAGCTCCTGGCCCGCCTGCCCCTCCCGGTGCGGCTGTCCCTGGTGCAGAACGCCTCCACGCTGGCCACCACCGCCGGGTCGAAGTCCGCGATCGCGCCGATCACCGCCGAATGGGGCGATGACCCCAGCCCCGACCGCGTCGCCACCCTGGACCGCTTCGAGCACTACGTGTCCCTGACCGTCCACGGCCGCCGCATCGGCCCCGTTCAGCTGCGCGGTTGCCACCTCGAAGAGGTCTTCGCCGCCCATGCCCGTCCCCGGCAGGTCCCCGAACTGCAACGCCGCGCAGACGCCAACGCCGGAGCCCTCCCGCTGGGCCGGCTCCACGAGCGCGCCACCCACCAGCTCGGCCGGGTCACGGCCTTCCTCGCCGAGCACGCCCGCTCCCATGCCGCCTCCGCCGGGCCAGGAAAGGAATACGAATGAGCCACGACCCGCGCCCCGAAGACCGGCATCCGCGTGCAGGCTTCGTGGCCAGCCTCATCGAACCACTGGCCCACGAGCTTCTTCTCGCGCTGGCCCAGCACCACCTGGCCTGCACCCAGCAACTGCAGCTTGTGCTGGGGCCCGACCGAACCCGCGAGGCGGTCGCCGACCGGTTGGACAAGCTGCGCCGCGAGCAGCTGGTCGACTGCGTCGTGCGCGCCCCCTCCCGCCGCACCGACGTGTGGTTCCTGACGTCGAAGGGGGCGCGCATCACCCAGGGCTGGCCCGCGCTGCGCGGCCGCCCGCCGTACCCGATCACCTCGGCCACCACCGCCCGCCGGAAGGCTCCGCACAGCCTCACCGTGCTCCGCGCCTACCTTGCTTTCACGGCCGACGCACGCCGCCGCGGTAACGCACATGCTCACTTCGGCTGGACGCCCCAGGTGCCCCACGCGATCGGCGACCGGGGCAAGCTCGTCGCCGACGCGGTCCTGCATGCCACGCCGGCCGACGTCCAACGGCAGTGCACCTTGCGGGCGTTCGTCGAGGTCGACCGATCCCCCGGGGGCGGCGAGCGGCTGGCGGCCAAGATGATTGCCTACGCCCGGCTGTGGGCGTACCAACCGCCCGCAGGTGGGCAGCGCCGGCAGGTCGCCGGACCGCTCTGGCGGCGGTGGTACCCCGTCTTCCCCCGCCTGCTGCTCATCCTGACCGGAGCTCCCCAGCAGACCCTGCGCAGTCGGATCGGTGAGCTGCAGGACATGGCCGTCCATCATCCGCTCGTCGCCGCCCTAGCAGGTGAAGTCCCCCTCGGTGCCGTCACCTTGGACGACCTCGAAGCACACGGCGCCACCTCCCCTGTGTGGGTGCCGCTCGTCGGCACGCAGCCGTGCTCGTGGACCGAGCTGTGAACCCACCGCCCGGCAACGCGCGCAGCACCGGCGAACCCCGCTCCCCCTTCAGACGGGAGGAGCGTCCTGCCCCGGCGGCTTCCCGGCGTCGCCGCAGGAGGTGGCCGCGCAGCGCTGCGTCAGGTCAGCCGACGCCAAGGCACCCTGCTGGCCCGGTGAATCCGCGCGCTGCGCGAAAGCGGCATGCCGGGGTGTGACGGCGGTCTGCCGCTGCCCGCGCAGAACTCCCCAAAACCCCTTGATATTTGCGAACGCTAATATCTAGTGTTGGTCTCGTAGCCGCTGAATTACTTCAAGTGTGCCCAGAATCAGGAACGAATGGAGTGACACATGCAGCATCTCCCCGAAGAAGTTCGCTTACCGCAAGAGTTAACGGATGCCCTGTGGCCGGCTGCGACCCACAAGGTCGCCGCCATCGGAGACGCCTGGGTCGCCACCACCGTAGGCGACTTCGTCATCGACGACTTCCACCTCGTACGCCGCCAGTTCCCCGGTCGCCACGTCACCCTGGACGGCGACGTCATCACCGTCTGGCCGCGCACCCCAGCCCTGCGATGACCGCCCGAACCGGCCCCCGCCGAGCCCCGGCCCATCCCCGCGATGCGGACACCGCGCTGCCGCACCCTCACCGGGCGCCGGCCTCGCGCCCGACTGCTGCCGCCACTGCGCTCCACGGCTTGTCCTGCTCGCCGCTGGGGCCGACCCTGCGCAGAAAGGAATCGCGATGACCGCCCGCCCCCATGCCGTGCCCGCCCTGCGGCTGACCGCGGCCGCCCTTGCGGCAGGACTGGCTGTGGCGACAGCCGTTGGCTGTGCCCCCGACACCACCCCCACCGCCACGGCTCACGCCACGTCGCCGTCCGCCTCACCGACTGCCTCCACCTCACCGGCCCCCGGCGGCCGACCCGCAAAGCCCCTAGCCGTCCTCACCGGCCAGCACCACCTCACCCTGACCCTCCTGTCCGCCCGCCGCTTACCTCACGGCGCCGTCACCGTCCGAGGCCTGTTGAAGAACACCGGCAAGGACCTGGTGGTCGTCCCGGCCGAACTACGCGGCAACGAAACCGCCGTGCTGAAGAACGGCCCCTCCCTGGCAGGTGCCACCCTGGTGGACTTCACCGGCGGCAAGCGCTACTACGTCCTGCGCGACACCGACGCCCGGCCCCTGACCACCACCGGCCTCTCCCAGCTGCAGGGCGGCGAAAGCGTTCCCATCTTCGCCCAGTTCCCCGCGCCACCGGCCGGCACCAGCCGCGTCGACTTCGAACTGCCCCTGTTCGACTCCGCAACCATCACCCTGTCGAAGTGAGAGGCGGCATGCCCACCGTTTCCCGGCCCCGCACGGCCTGGCTCCTGCTGTCGCTGCCCCTCCTCCTACAGCTGCCCACCGCGAGCACCGTTCGCCCCCACGCCGCCTCCGGGTGCGGGTGCCCACTCCGCCCTGCCAGCGGCGTCGCGGCCTTCGCTGCCGAGGGCACCGACAGCCTCGCCCTGCGCCCCGGAGCCCACCTCGCCGCCCCGAAAGTCCACCCGCTCCTGGCCCCCACCCCCGCCCTGCAGCAAGCCGTGCAAGGCCTCCCCTCTCACGCACGCCACTCCCCGTCCTCGCGGCCCTCCGCCGGCCGGCCCACCCATGCGCCTGCCACCGGCACCGAACACGGTCATCCCTCGCCCGGCAACAGCACACCATCCGCGCAGCCCACCACCAGCGCCTTCACCCCACCCTCCGCCACCGCTGCCGCCTCACCCGCAGCCGACCCCGGCCCGACAAAAGACCACAGGCCGACCGCGCAGCCCCCGGCGAACAGCCCCTGGGCTTTCCGGTTCGCCGGCGCCCTCGCGCTGGTGGCCGCCTTGTTCACTGGCGTCCTCGCCCTGCGCCGCCGACAGCGCACCCGACAGCACGAGACCACCGGCCCCGAAGCCACAACAACGACAGGCCCGTTGAGCGGCTCCCGACGCGACGGCCTCCAGCGCCTCGATGAAGCCCTGCGGACCATGGCCCCTGTTGGGCGACGCTGAAATTGCCGACGGATGCGGCGTTGAAGATGCCGATGAGTGAGGACGCGGACGCCCCGCTGAGGTGGTCCCAGCGGGGCG
>NZ_JBIBUW010000032.1:0-41811 GCF_043079785.1 Streptomyces sp. NPDC015139
TCCGCCGCTACATAATCTGGCGGAACAAGCACGCCGCCGACGAACACCTGCGCAGGGTCGTGAACAGGGCGAACGTTGCTTGATGCGGCACTAGTCACTCCCGCAGGCTCCACCAGGAGTACCCCGGCTTGGTCAAGCACTACTGGCGGCTGTAACACCTCTGAGTCGGCTCGTACTTCGTAGGATCGGTCGGCGGAGCGCCACTGTCGATCGCCGTCAGTGGCACATCGAGCAGCAGAAACATCCGCTGTGAAGTGCAGGTCAGAGCAGTGTTGCGAATTGCTTCGCCACCGGCCTGAAGACCCAGCACTGCGACTGGAGGCACTAGCAGCCGACTGCGTGGCTGCGCCGGCGGCGAAGTTCTCAGCGGGGTGTCGCTCATGGCCGAGAGTCAGATGGCGCGTAGAGCGTACTGCGCGGACCTGTCTCGTCGGCGGCGGTGCGTCGCACGGTGCGCGCAGGTCTCGGCTGGCTCATCCTGCTTCATGTCTCCATAACCAGATGTTCTGGTGATTCGGTAGCTACCAGTTGGTTCTTCCCCGCTGCATCATGGGCCCGCAACATCTCTGTGTAATGTCACATCGCATAGGAGTGCATCTTGGAAGCTAGACGATCCGGGATGGTCGTGGCTGCTGCTGTCTCCCTTGTCGCCGTCGCTGGTTGCGGTGGAGCCGGCGGAGACGTTGATCGGGGCGGAACGGGCGCGGGAGGCACTCTTCATGTGCTTTCCAGTCTGGACCTTGAGCACCTCGATCCGGCCCGCAATTATGTCTCGTCTTCTCAGGACGTGGGCCGCCTCATCTACCGGACGCTGACGACGTTCGCGGCTGCGCCCGGCCCTGCCGGCGGGAAGATCGTGCCGGATCTGGCAACAGACACCGGACGCCCCAGTAATGGGGCGCGCACCTGGACCTTCACTCTCAAATCGGGAGTTAAGTTCGAGGATGGGCGCCCTATTACCAGCCGGGACATCAAGTACGGCGTTGAGCGGACTTTTGCTGCAGAACTTCCCGAGGGAGCTCCGTACGGGCGGCTGTGGCTCGTCGGGGGACAAAATTACAAGGGCCCCTACAAGGACAAGCACGGGCTCGCATCAATCAAGACACCGGACGACAGAACGATCGTTTTCAAGCTCAACCGGCCGGTGGCCGACTTCGGATCCGCAGTGTCACAGCCAATTTTCGCTCCTGTTCCGCGGGACAAGGACACCGGAGTTCGCTACGACAGCAGGCCCTTCTCTTCCGGCCCGTACAAGGTTGCATCGTTCGAGCCCAAGAAGCGGCTGACCCTAGTGCGCAACTCCGGCTGGAGGAAAGCCACCGACTCGGTACGCAAGGGGCAGCCGGACAAGATCGTAATCGACCTCAACCTGGACGGCGCTGTCGTCGACCAACGGCTCATCGCCGCTCAGGGGCAGGATGCGGATGCCGTCGCTTTCGAACCGGTCGGACCGGCCTCGGTCGGACCGGTGATGGCCAACCCCGCTGTCCGGGCACGGCTGGTGACGGGTGAGTCGATGAGTACGCGGTACCTCAGCATCAACACCCGGCGCAAGCCGCTCGACGATGTCCACGTGCGGCAAGCAATCGCCTATGCGCTGGACAAGGACGCGTTGCGCACCACCCGTGGCGGCCCCATCGCTGGCAAGGTGGCCACTACCTTGCTGGCGCCGTCGTTGCAAGGCTCCGCCAGCGACGATCCCTATCCGAGCCCGGGTAGCAAGGGCGACCCAAGCAGAGCCAAGGCGCTGCTCAAGCAGGCGGGCCATGCTTCGGACCTAACCCTCACGCTCGACACCGTGGCCACTGCCGGCGGTCAGAAGCAGGGCGAGGCCGTTCAGGCTGCCCTCGCCAAGGCAGGTATCAAAGTGAAGATCAACACCATCAGTTCGTCGGCGTACTACAGCACGGTGGGCAACACCGCCCAGGAGCATGACCTCGTGATCGACGGGTGGACGCCCGACTGGCCCGGCGCGTCGACCTTCCTGCCTCTAGTGTTCGACGGTCGGCTGATCACCCCCGAGGGCAACAACAACCACGCGCAGTACGACTCCCCCGCGATCAACTCCCGCATCGATGCGATTGCCCGGATGAAGGACCCGTCCGCTGCCGCTACCGCCTACGGTCAGCTCGCCAAGCAGATCATGCGGGACGCTCCGGTCGTGCCGTTCCTCTGGGACAAGGCGGCCGTTCTGAGGGGACCGCATGTCACCGGCGCTTACGGGCACGTCGCTTACGTGGGACGGCTAGACCTGGTCTCCCTGGGGCTGCGCAAGTGACTGCCACTCTGTCGTCCCCGCTGCCAGCCGACGCCCAGCCACTGACCGCTCCCGGCCAGAAGTCCCTGGCGCGCCGGCTGGTCGCGCAACGATCCGCGGTGGTCGCGCTGACGGCGGTCGTCCTCCTGGTGCTGATCGCTCTTGCGGCCCCCCTCATCACCTGGGCTGCGGGCACTTCACCGACAGAATTCCATTCAGAAGCGGTGAATCCGGAGCTGGGCGGACTGCCGCGCGGTGCCGCAGGCGGGATCAGCGCCGAGCATTGGCTCGGCGTCGAGGCCGGCAGCGGCCGGGACATCCTCGCCCGCGTCGTCTACGGTGCCCGGGTCTCACTGTTGATCGCCCTCTTCGCCACCGCTGTCTCGATGGCACTCGGAACGGCACTCGGACTGGCCGCCGGATTTTTCGGCGGCTGGACCGACACCATCGTGAGCAGGCTGATGGATCTACTGATGTCCTTCCCCGCTCTGATCTTCATGATTGCTCTGATCTCCGCGGCACCTGGTGTCAACCGGCAGCTCCTCCTGGTGATCGTCCTCGGCTTCTTCGGCTGGCCCTACGTCGGGCGGATCGTGCGCGGGCAGGCAATGGTCCTCGCCCGCGGAGAGTTCGTGGCGGCAGCCCGGGTCCTGGGTGCCTCGCGATCAGCACTGCTGGTGCGTGAAGTTCTGCCGAACCTGAGCGGACCAATCATCGTCGTGGCGACCATGTCGATTCCCGGCTATGTCGCTACCGAGGCCGGACTGTCCTTCCTCGGCATCGGGGTGCGCCCACCGACCCCCTCGTGGGGCCAAATGATTGCCTCAGCAGTGCCGTGGTACGCCGCCGACCCGGTGTACTTCCTCGTCCCGGGCGCCTTCCTCTTCATCACCGTGCTCGCCTTCAACGTACTCGGCGACGCAGTACGCGACGCGCTCGATCCACGGAGCCGCCAGCAATGATCTTCTATGTTCTGCGCAGACTGGCCGCGACAGCGGCGATTCTTCTGGTGATCTGCGCGACCACCTTCGGGATCTTCTACCTGATGCCCGCCGACCCGGCCCAGGGCGCCTGCGGCAAGGCGTGTAGTCCGGAGCGGATCGCCCAGATCCGAGCAACGCTCGGCCTGCACCACTCGATCCTCGTGCAGTTCCGGGACTACCTCGTCGGCATCGTGGCCGGCCGCAGCTTCGGTACCGGGGCACAGGCCGTGCACTGCCCCGCACCGTGCTTGGGATTCAGCTTCCAGACCGATCAACCGGTGTGGCAGATGCTGACCAACCGTCTGCCGGTAAGCATCTCCATCGCCGTGGGCGCGGCGGTGCTATGGCTGATCGTCGGCGTCACGGCCGGAGTGATCTCCGCTCTGCGCCGCGGCAGTGTGTGGGACCGGGCCGCGATGACGGCCGCTCTCGGGGGGGTTTCACTGCCGGTGTATTTCACTGCCCTGGTGCTGCAGTATCTGCTGGTCGTCCGGCTCGGTGTCCTTCCCTATCCGCAGGCGATCCCGTTCACCGCCGATCCGGTGGGCTGGGCGGAGTCTATGGTCATGCCGTGGATCACGCTGGCACTGCTGTACGCAGGCGTCTACGCGCGAATTACCCGCGGCGAGATGCTCGACAGCCTCAGTCAGAACTACGTACGCACCGCCCGCGCCAAAGGCCTGCCCGAGCCGACCGTAGTGCGCAGGCATGCGCTCCGACCGGCGCTGATGCCCATCGTGACGATATTCGGCATGGACCTAGGCGCACTGCTCGGCGGTGCCCTCATCACCGAAACCGTCTTCGGCCTGCCCGGCGTGGGCAAGCTCGCGTCCGACGCAATTAACAGCGCCGACCAGCCGGTGATCATCGGAGTGACCCTGTTCGCCGCAGCCTTTGTTGTGCTCGCCAACGTCGCGGTGGACCTCGTCTATGCGCTTCTCGACCCGAGAGTGAGGGCCGCGGGATGAGTTTGCTGACCGTACGCGATCTGACGGTGGACTTCGCAAGCGGCGTACGAGCCGTTGACGGTCTCGACATGGACCTAGCCGCCGGACATGTACTGGGCGTAGTAGGTGAGTCAGGCAGTGGCAAGTCCGTTACTAGTTTGGCCGTCATGGGCCTCCTCCCCGATGCCAGAATCACAGGAGACGTCTGCTTCGACGGGCAGCGCCTGACTGGACTGGAACGGCGCGCGCTGCGCAGGCTGCGCGGAGACCGCATCGCGATGATCTTCCAGGATCCGCTGTCCTGTCTGAACCCCTACTACCCTGTGGGCTTTCAGATTGCCGAGGCCTACCGCGCGCACCGTCGGGCCGGATACCGCGCAGGACGCCGCGTCGCCGTGCAGATGCTGGACCGAGTCGGGATTCCCGAGCCCGATCGACGCGCCCGCGCCTACCCGCACGAGTTCTCCGGCGGTATGCGTCAGCGCGTAATGATCGCCATGGCGCTGTGCCTGGAACCAGACCTGCTCATTGCCGACGAACCCACCACTGCTCTCGACGTGACCGTGCAGGCCCAGATCCTCGACCTGCTGCGCGAGCTGCGAGAGCACTCAGGCACAGCCATCATGCTCATCACCCACGACATGGGTGTGGTCGCGGGGCTGGCCGACGACGTAGTCGTCATGCACGCAGGCCGCGCGGTCGAGCGCGGCACGGTCCGTGACGTCTTCTACCGTCCACGCGACCTCTACACCAAAGGCCTGCTCGCCTGTGTTCCACGCATCGACGGCCCCCTGCCCGACCGACTGCCCACCTTGTCGATACCGGAGGTAACCGCGTGAGCACGCCTCTGCTCGAAACACACGACCTGGTGAAGCGGTTCCACATCCGGCACGGCCTGACCAGGCGGATCACCGGGCACGTCCGAGCGGTCAACGGCGTGTCACTGCGGGTGGATGCCGGCGAAACACTGGGGCTGGTCGGAGAGTCCGGCTGCGGCAAGTCCACGGTCGCCCGGCTGATCACCCGTCTCATCGCACCCACCTCAGGGAATATCTCTCTCGCCGGACGGGATATCAGCACACTGGACGCGCAGCCAATGCGCTCCGTGCGCCGCGATCTGCAGATGATCTTCCAGGACCCCTTCTCCTCTCTTAACCCGCGCCAAACCGTCCGGCAGATCCTCGCAGCCCCTTACCGCTACCAAGGCCTGGGGGTCGAAACCACTGCGGAGCAGCTACTGCAGCGGGTGGGACTGCGGCCAGAACACGCAGCCCGCTACCCCCACGAATTCTCCGGCGGACAGGCCCAACGCATCGGAATTGCCCGGGCACTGGCCCTACGCCCGAGACTGGTGGTGTGTGACGAGCCCGTCTCCGCTCTCGACGTATCGGTGCAGGCACAGATCCTCAACCTTCTGAAAGACCTGCAGCAGGAGTACGGGCTCGCTTACGTTTTCATCGCTCACGACCTCGGCGCGGTCCGGCAGATCAGTACACGCGTCGCAGTGATGTACCTGGGCACGGTCGTGGAGACGGCCGACCGCGACACGCTCTACGCCCAGGCCGCCCATCCGTACACCCACGCTCTCCTCTCCGCCGTGCCACTGCCCGACCCGGACGAGGAACGGGCTCGCGAGCGACTCGTCCTGCGCGGCGACTTGCCCAGCCCGCTGCGCCCGCCCAGCGGATGCCCGTTCCGAACTCGGTGTCCCAAGGCAGCCGAACGCTGCGCCGCCGAGCGACCCGTGCTGAGGGAAATCGCCGAGGATCACAAGGTGGCCTGCCACTATCCCGATCCGCTGCCTGGTCCGCCTTCGCTGTCTTTCACCGGCTGAAGGAAGCGGTGCCGACACCGTACGAGCACCGCACGAGGAAGCTTTAACGCCCGGCTGTGCCGGCGAGGGGCTGGCGGCAAACAGCGCTGACAACCGCGAATGCGGCTGGCAGCCTCAGCTCTCAGTAGATGTCTCCTCGGCGTCGCTGATGAGCTGGAGCAGCTCGGCGCCCAGCCCCTCGCCGGACAGTCAGCACTGATCAGTCCCTCGCGGGGTATTCGGCCAATGGGCCAGTTCATCTGTCGGGCATGCTCCCCGTCGGCTTCCCGTCGTCACGAGAGGCGGGTGACCTCACCGAAGCCACCCGACAGCGACGCGAGGTGCCGCGCCATGACGGCCGCATCACCGGGCGACGTGAAACAGCCATGCCCGGCCACCTCGGCCGTTCCCTTTCGCAGACCGCTGCCTCCGCAACCCCGAGCTTCCCCGTACCACGAGAGAAGAGCACCCTGCCTGGAAGAGGGAGACTCATGAGCCGCAGCTACCGACTGCCCGGTCTTGCCGTGACGGACCACACCTTCGCCGTTCCTCTCAACCACGCTGATCCCACTGGGCCCTCGATCAACGTATTCGCCCGAGAAGTGTCCGACCCGGCTCGCAAGGGTGAGCGACTTCCCTGGATGCTGTATCTGCAGGGCGGCCCGGGAGGCAAATCGCCTCGGCCGCTGAACGCCAGCTCCGGCTGGCTCGCGCGCGCCCTGCGGACCCACCGGGTGCTGCTGCTGGACCAGCGGGGTACGGGGCGCAGCTCCCCGGTCACGTGCCGGTCAGTCAGCCGTTTCTCAGATGCTGGCGCGTTGGCACGCTATCTCACTCTCTTCCGCGCGGACTCCATTGTTGGCGACGCTGAACTGATTAGGCATCAACTCAGTGGGGACGAGCCGTGGGAGACGCTGGGACAGAGCTACGGAGGCTTCATCACCCTGACCTACCTGTCCTTGGCTCCCGAGGGGCTGCGCTCCTGCTACATCGCCGGCGGCCTTCCTGGCCTAAGCGCCACTGCTGACGACGTCTACAGCGCCACATATCCGAAGATCAGGGACAAGACGACCGCCTTCTACAACCGGTACCCCGGTGACCGCGATCTCGTCCATCGGATCGCGGGCGTGCTCAAGCGCCACAGCGTGTGGCTGCCCGACGGAGACCGGCTCACCGTCCGGCGTTTACGCACCCTGGGCCTGATGCTGGGAATGGGCAACGGGCTTGAGCGTCTGCACTGGCTGCTGGATGAAGCCCTCACCCCTGACGGTGAACTCTCGGCAACGTTCCTCCAGCAGGTCATGAACCTGACCGGGCTCGTCGACAATCCGCTCTTCGCCGTCCTTCAGGAAACCATCTTCGCCCAGGGTGGTCAGCCCAGTGACTGGGCCGCTGCCCGCGCGCTCGCTTGCCGCCCCGAGTTCGCTGAGGACGCCGACCCGCTCCTCCTCACCGGCGAGACGTTCTACCCCTGGATGTTCGAGGAGATTACCGGGCTGCGGCCGTTCCGCGCGGCGGTCCACCTGCTGGCCGAGCGTACCGACTGGCCTGAGCTCTACCGCCCCGCACAACTGCTCGCCAATCAGGTGCCCGTAGCTGCCGCAATCTTCCACGACGACATGTACGTACCCACAGAACTGTCGCTGTCGACTGCACGTTCCATCGGCGCGATGCGTGCCTGGGTCACCAACGAATGGGAGCACGACGGAGTGACCGCGTCCGGTGAAGGCGTGCTGACCCGCCTAATGGATATGGCAGCTGGGCAGACTTAATCTCATTCCGCCATCTCAACAAGTGTGCACGAGACCGGTATATGACCGCACTCCCGCAACGACTCAGAACCCTTGTCACTGCCGGCACCATGGCGGCGGCCCTGACGCTCGGCGCCACAGCTCCGGCAACCACGGCCGTTTTGCAGCGCAGCGCGGCTCCGGTCGCCAACTGCGCCCTCCCTGGCAGAACCGGCTGGCTGGATGAGGGACACACCACCGACAGAACTCAGCTTCAGCGCGCCACCGGCACCATCCGCATACTTATGCTGTCCGTCGACTTCACCGACGCCCAAGCTTCAGGATCGACCTTCGACTACTATCGCCAACTCGCCCCGGCTGCTGCATGGAATCAGCACAACTCGTGTGGGCGGACAGCGCTGGCCTTCGAACCGCTAACGCGATGGATACGGATGCCGCAGGACTCGACCAGATATGGCTACCGGCGCGAATTCACCTTACGCAGCACGAAGCATGCAGTAAGCAAGTATTAGGGGCCGGCCATCGCCGCGCCTTTTCATTCGAGGGGGCGCCGGGGATCTGGATTGCGCTGACGCCATCGCATGTAGGCCGGTGAATTGGCGCAAGTGACGAGGTAGCCCTCTCTTATCCTGCGGGCAATCTCGTCGCTATGCGTGGCTACGGGCCCGTCGCTGCGCCAGCCGAGAACATGGCGATACCAGAGCGGGTTACCCTTCAGAGGACGCACGGCAACGCCGGGGACCTCGATGAAGGTGGGTTGACAGAGGCTAATGGCAAGTCCCGTGCGTACGATTTCGATCAGCTGACGTCCCTCCGCCTCGTAGGGAACATACGGCTGACAACCCGCCTGGGCGAAGACGGAAGTCCAGTACTCCCAGGTGCGATCGCTATCCGGGGGCGGCATGACCCAGTCATCCTTGAGGAGTTCTTCCAAACCCACCTCTTCGCAGCAGGCCATCGAGTGATTCGACGGCAGCAGAGCAAAGACAGGCTCGGTGACAATCGGATGGAGTACGACTCCATCTCTAGGCGGGAGTTCGTTGCCCGGGTTGTCACCAAGAATCGCCGCCTCCAGGCGTCCGGCCGCGAGGTCGTCAAGCAGCGGCAGCGGCGAATACTGGCAACGTGCCGTGACTTCCGAACCCACGAGCAAATCCTTGGCTGCGGCGACCAGATGGGCAAGTAAAGGAGCCCCCACAGAGCCGAGACGCACTTGCCCGGAGGCGGTTCCGCAGCGGACGGCTCGGGCCGTGTCGGCGATCAGACCGTCGACGCTTGGAAGAATTGCCCGCGCCCTGGAAAGCACCAACTCACCCAGAGCAGTGGGCTCCGCCCCGGCGTGCCCCCGGTCGAAGATCGGTCCACCCAGCATGGCCTCGATGCGCCGCAGTTGGGCACTGAGCCCAGGCTGGGTCATACACAACGATGCAGCGGCACGGGTCAGGCTTCCAGCCTCCGCTATCGCACAGATCACTCGCAAGTGACGCACCTCAATGTCCATGATGCGGATACTAGAGAGCAGCAGAGCCCCACTGGCAGAGCTCGGAGCAACAGTCGTGTACCAAAGAGCGCGCAGAACCTCAAATCCGTATAGATGACATACGGAAATGCGATAGCAGGGGGCGGAGAGAAACACCTCAGCAGGGGCAGACTGTCACCTGGTAGGCGAATATGAACTTGTCGTCTGCGCGGCTTCGTCGGCGCAAGGCCCCCACCCTGCTGCTCCGTCAACCAGTTCTGACGCCCTTACAACTCAGTTCCCTGAGGCGCATGTTCATCAGGTCGTAGGCAAAACGCCCAGTTGCACCACCGACCTCGTTGCGCTGTCGAAATTCACTCACCGATGACTCAGACGCAATGAGACTCCAGGCTCGGCGGCAGGCTGCCGCTGCGTCACGAGCACGCGGTCGGCGAGGAGAGCCAGGTTTACGCCTCGAACGCGGTTACACCGCGAAGGCAGCGGGGTGCCCTCTTGTCCGTCGCGCCCCGCAGGGGCAGCCCGGTATTCGGATCAGCGATGCCGTCAAAGTGTCGGCGCCCCCGCTGCCGCAGGTGCCTTGCTGGCCTGTTGGGCCCCTGACCTCGTATCGAGCACAGTAGTGGCTGTGCCTCGGAACTAGAGGCCGTCCCACGGGGGACATGGGGTGCCCGGTGAGGGCCAGGTTGCAGAATCGGGTGATGCTGAGCATGGCTGGTTTTGAGGCGGCAGTCGCGCAGGATCCTCCAGGTCTTCAACCGCGACGGGGCGTGTTACACACGCCCTCGGGACCGGTGGCAGACCGCGAGTCGCGGCTGCCGGGCAGCGGCAGGCCGATCGCCGCAACCAGGCGACCGTTTGCAGCGATGACAGACTTCATGTTGGCCGAGTATCAGCAGTTCGCGCCAAAGGCGGCGATATAGGGACAGCAGCAACGTAGGTGACGGAGAATGCGGTCGGCCGCCGCACTTGGGTTCGCCGGACAGTGGAGCCACCTTCCGCAAAGTCAGGTCTGTCCTCCCATACGTCGCTAGCAGTAGTGCCCGGGGCTTCCGCGGCAGCCGTGACGGCCGGCCCATGCGGGGCCTCGCCGCCACAACGTCGAACCAACGCCACCACCGTAAGGGAGCCCCCTATCTCAGACCGGGACGGCTCAATCCACTGTGAATCACCTGCTGATATCACCAGCCCGACAGTCAACTCACCAACTGTCCAGCTGGTTACCGGACATCCTGAGAGCGTTCACCCTAGCCGCCCGTCCAATTGGTCCATCAGGAGCCGCTTGCCGAGCTCACCCCTCAAATCCCCCTCCCGCATGCGGACTATAACGCCAAGTTATGCATAAAGGCGAGTTGCTCTTCGTAGCGGCACTCTGCAACTCTTTTCCTCACCGCAAGTGAACTGCGGTGCAACAAAGAAGTGTTGGCGGGGAGGAGTCCCCGCAGTGGCGGTCAGCTCTCGCTCTCTGAAACACCACCACGAGCGCGCGCTACGCATCGTTCAATCCCCCGCCAAGTCACAATTCAGTGGAGGCAGCGTGCTTCAGAATTTTGCTAACTCGAGACGTAGCGCCATTCTCACAGGAGCAGCAGCGCTCGGCGTGGCTGCAGCGAGTGTGCTGCTGCCGCAGATGACGGCAGCGCAGTCCGGAACCCACCTCGCACTCAAGGCGCAGTCCGCCGCGTGGCCTATTGCAAAGGCAGCTGGCAAGAACACAGACACCGCGCACTCTGCTAAGGGGTCGGCAGCCATACAGACGGGATCCTTCCAGTACAGCATCGGCCCGTCCTGTAACCCATGGAAGGGCGACATCCAGCGCGGCGCCAACTACTGGGGCAACGCGCAAGAAGTGTCCTATCCCGGGGGCTGGCATGTTGACTGCTCGACGAATCTGGCAGCCTGCGATCCTTCCGGCCCTATCGGTGGCTGTAACATCCTAGGACAGCAGCACATCTACCTGAATCCCTGGAACTACTACGTGGCGAGGGACGTCGCCCTGGTTGCCGCGCACGAGTTCGGGCACATCTGGTACCCGAACCACACACCGGGCCTGAGGTGCTCGACTTGGGGCACCCCGGCGCAGGTCATGGGCCCGGGGAGTTGCCCCTGACCAGGGGTCGTCTCGTATGAGGCTCTGGGTTGTCCGGTAGGCGACAGGTTGTAGAGCCGGGCGATGCCTAGCCCGGCTTGGTAAAACGCCTGGCCCTTGAGGCAGCAGTCCCGCAGGCTCTTCCAGTTCCTCAACCGCAACAGGAGGCCGTCCACTCGGGCCCGGGTGGACGGCCTCTCTGCCTCCCGCTGTCGGCTGACGTGGGTCTGGCTCCGTCGTTAGCGGTGCGGGATATTCAGCCCGACTCCTTGGCATCCGCCCTCGGCGATGGTCGGGGCGCAGTGGCCGGCCTGGTCGACTGCGTCGGTGAAGGCCCCGGCAGTCATTGCGGTTGCCGGGCTGAGGAAGACCGATCACCACTAGGCGGCTGCTGGCGCCGATCACAACCACGCCAATTGATCGCAGATGCGGGCGGCCGCAGATGTCGAGATCCCGAACTACGGCGCCAATTGCCGCAACACAGCGTGTCCCTCGATGACTGGGCGTACCGCAACCAACGGGTCCACCAGGTTCTGCTCGCGATCTCCACGACTCAGTGGAGCTGCAGGACATCCTCCGCGGGGGGGGTGTCTCTATGTCCTTGGTCAAGGACGGGCGTCGGGTCTGAGGCTGTTCGGGATGGTCATGCGGCGAGGGTGACGCAGGGGGTCCGGGATTCGTAGAAGGCGCCGTCGCGGAGCATGGCGAACAGGACGCTGATGCGTTGGCGGGCGAGGCGGAGGAGGGCCTGGGTGTGGGTTTTGCCTCGGGCTCTTTGGCGGTCGTAGTAGGTGCGTGAGGCGGGGTCGGCGTTCATGCAGGCGAAGGCGGAGAGGAACATCGCGCGTTTGAGCTGCCGGTTTCCGCCCCGTGGTGCGTGTTCGCCATGAATCGAGGTCCCCGACGACCTGGTCGTGGGGGCGAGGCCGGCGTAGGCGGCGAGGTGGGCAGCGCTGGGAAAGCCGCTTCCGTCGCCGACGGTGACCAGTAGGACGGCTGCGGTCCTGACCCCGACTCCCGGCATCGAGGTCAGGACCGGGTGAAGAGGGTGAGCCTCCAGCAGGGTGCTGATCTGGGCTTCCAGGGCCCGGCGCTGTTCGTGGACCGCGGCGAGCGAGCGGGCCAGCGACGGGATGACCACGTCGAGAGTGCCCGTGCCCGGGACCACGACAGTCTGCTCGTCGAGGGCATCGAAGACGTTGTCGATCAGCCGGGCGGCCATGCGGGGGGCCTTGGGGCGGATCACCTCGACGAGTCTGCGGCGGCCGGCTTTTCGCAGAGCGGCCGGGGAGCCGTATCGCTCGAGGAGTCAGGTGACCGCCGGGTGGTCCAGTCGCGGTCCGAGTACGCGTTCCAGCGAGGGGTGGAACTGGGTGAGCAGGCCGCGGATCCGGTTGCTGGTGCGGGTCGCCTCGGCCGCGAGGTCCTGGTGGTCGAAGCCGGTCAGCACCGTGAGCTCGGCGGTGATCTCGTCGGTCAGCTCCAGCGAACGCAGAGTGTGAGGCATCGTCCGGGCCGCGTCTGCGATCACCGCGGCGTCCTTCGCGTCTGTTTTCGCCTCTCCCGGGTAGAGGTCGGCGATCCGCCGCATCGCAAGTCCGGGCAGGTAGGCGACCTCGCAGCCCGCGTCGCGGGCGACGGTCAGGGGCAGGGCGCCGATCGAGGCGGGCTGGTCGACGATCACCAGGACGGTGCCGAACTTGGCCTTGAGCTTGTCGAAGGCGGCTCGCAGCTTCGGTTCGCTGTTGGGCATCGGCTTGTCGAAGACCTTCTTCCCGGCCGGCGTGAGCCCGTGGCCGTGGTGAGCTGTCTTGCCGACGTCCATCCCGAGGAAGACGGCCACGCCTTCGGTGTCTAACATCGCACCCTTTCCAGGTGGTTGACGTTGTCGGCCATGGCGGTGGCACCGTGCTCGCGCATCCACGTTATGCAGACCTGCCGCCCGCGAGCTGCCCGGCATTGCACCAGGCCGGACGGTGGCCGGGTCTCTCATCAGCGTCTCCGACGGCACCTTCGGGCCCGGCGACACCACCCCCCAGGTCATCCGTTCGACAGAGGGGACACAGTCATACCGGGCCCGGAGGCCAGCGGCCCCATTGCAGGACCGCGAAAAACATAACTGTGAGAGTTTTTCTGCAGCCTGGGATGGGTTGCTGTCAGGCTCGGCGCCGATGATTCGGCATGACTCGAAACATAACTGGCGCCCTGTCAGGTGGCTGCCGTTCCTCCGAGATGTCTGCCGGACATCGGCGTCGACCTGGCCCACCCGTTGGCTTGATCAGCAGCTTGTCCGCCTTACGGCGTGACTCATCACAGTTCCGCCACGCGGTGACTCCATCCAGGCCGACGCCGACCACAGCCGTCCGCCCAGCAAGGAGAACGACCACGTGGCCATCCTCGCAGAACAAGTCGACGGCGTCATCGGCGTCGATACGCACCGAGACACCCTCGCCGCAGCGGCCGTCAGCCCCATCGGCGCAGTCCTGAAAAGCACCGATGCCCCTGCGAACGCCCGCGGTTACCGGCGCCTGCTGGACTTCGCCCGCCAGCACATCCCCGGCCGCCGCTGCTGGGCCGTGGAAGGCATCGGCAGCTACGGCGCCGGCCTCGCGGCCTTCCTTGACCAGGCCGGCGAGCAGGTCGTCGAGGTCTGCCGGCCCAAACGGGCATCCAACCGCGGCGGCCGCAAGACCGACATGCTCGACGCCATCCGCGCCGCCAAGGAGGCCCTGGCCACCGAGCACCTGATACAGCCCCGCCTCCGTGGCGAACGCGAGGCACTGCGCGTCCTCCTCGCCACCCGACAAGGTGCAGTCCTCGCCTCCACCGCGGCCATCAACCAGCTCAAGGCACTGATCGTCTCCGCTCCGGACGAGCTCCGCGCCGAACTGCGCAAGCTCAAGCGCCCCGCCCAGATCACCCACTGCGCTCACCTCCGCGACCGCCCTGCCCAGGACATTGAGCACCGGATGACGGCGCGGGTCATGCGGTCCACGGCGCAACGCATCCAGGTCCTGCAGGCCGAGGCCAAGGAACTCGAGAACGAGATCCTCGCCCTGGTCCGCCAGCAGGCCCCCGAACTCCTGGGCTTGCTCGGAGTCGGGCCGATCACCGCCGCCCAGATCTCACCAGGGACGATTCCGCTCGGAAGCCGCCTTCGCCTCCTTCGCCGGCGTCTCACCGATCCCTGCCTCGTCCGGGCTGACCACCAGGCACCGACTCAACCGCAGCGGCGACCGCCAACTCAACCGGGCCATGCACACCATCACCCTCATTCGGATGCGACTCGATCCCTCCACGAAGACATACGTCGCACGGAAGATCGCCGAAGGGAAGACGGCCCGTGACGCCCAGCGATGCCTCAAGAGGGCGGTCTGCCGCCAGATCTTCAAGATCCTCGAACGTGCCGACGGAAGCCAACTCGCCGAGGCTGAGGAACTCGCTCAAGCGGCTTGACACGACATAGCAGCCTCGGGGGGTGACCGCTTCACGGTGCCGGCGGTGTTGGCGACGCGCTGGATCACCGTGCAGCCGGCATGGTGCACGCAAGCCCCCAGTTGATGCCCGGCGTGCAGCTGCTTCTCCACCACGAACCCGCCCGCCCGCTCCGCGGCTGGGCCTCGAGGGCCGGCCGTGGCCGCGCCTTCGGCGACAGCCGCCAAGCATCGGGCGCCCGCTTCTCCACCGCGGCGAGCGCCTGGCGGACCGCGCCGGTCTGCAGCCGCAGGTGGGTCGCCACGGTCTCGGTCTCGCGATCCGCTGATCGGCAGCCGCGCCCAAGGTGACCGGCGGGAGCAAGCCGTGGCCACCGCCCTCGCAGCACTCCAGCAGGCCGGCGGATACCAGCGCGGCCTCGCCGCACAGCTCGCACGCGAGCACGGCGGCAACGAACGCATGTGGCAACGCGCCACAAGCGAAGCCCGCACCCAATACCAGCAACGCGGCCCGGACCACGACTACACCAAACCGGCCCCGCAGGGACAGCCCTCGCCCTGCCGCTGTCCCCGGGCAGCCGCGTCCGTCCGAGCCCCTGGTCCTCCCGATGCGCCGCTTCATGCGGCGCGGAGCGCGGAGGCGCCGCCGACGCGCAACACCACACAGAGCCGCCCCGATCCCCCGGCCGCACGCCCCAACCACCGCCCGTCCTCCCTTCCCCTTCCCTTCTATTTCTGTCTAGGTGACGCGGGGGTGTGCAGAGGGGGATGTCGGGCTACCGACCACGCCTCAAAAGGCGTGGTGAACTGCGCATTCGCTGCCAACATCGAGCAGAGCGCGGACAGTTATCGGACGGGCTGTCGGCGAGGTTGTCGGACTGGTCTACGGCGGTGTTGTGGATCCGTGATCGTGGTCGGGTCTTGAGGGTCGGTGGTGCGGTCGGGGCGTGCTGATGCCCTCGCTGTACGCGCGGCGCCCGGCAAGGGGTGGTGTCGCCCCTTGTACGCGAGGAGACCCTGGCGATGACGGAGATCGACGCCGGCGGCCGCGACCGTCTGGCGCTGGCCGTGCTGGCGCAGTACCGGATGGCCACCACCGAGCAGATGCACCTGATCCTCTCTCCCGACGTCAGGATCGAGCAGACCCGGCGCCGGCTATTGAAGCTGCGCGCCGAGGGGCTTATCGACCGGGTCACCCTGCCCCAGGCCGGACGTACCCGTGTCTGGCACCCCACCAGCTATGGGGTGCAGATCGCGTCCGCGTGGCCCGAGCTGCGGGGCCGGCGGCCGCCGAGGACGGCAACGGATCGCACCGCTGTGCGCCTCGGTGTCGGGCACGCGCTCGCCGTGACCGAGACCGCGGTGCAGTTCCTGACCGACGCCCGCCGTCGCGGGGAGGTGTGCCGGCCGCTGGACTGGCTGCCCGAAGTCCACCATCCACTCGGTGGTGGTGAGGCCGTCATCCCCGACGCGCTCCTCTACTACCGGCGCGGCGCCGAGGGCGAGGAAGGCGTGATGCTGCGAGCTTTCGTGGAAATCGACCGCGCCACCATGGGCCCCGAACGCCTCGCCGCCAAGCTGGGCGCCTACGCCCGGCTTCACAGCTATATGCCGCAGCCCATCGATCGGCGGCCGACACTCGAGCCCGCGCAGGAGGAGTGGCGGCGCCGGTACCCGCTCTTCCCACGGCTGTTGTTCGTCCTGGACGGCACCGGCCCTGCCGGCACCAAGACCCGCATCCAAGCCCTACACGCCGCCTCCAAAGACCCGGCCGCAACCAACCTGCTGCGCACCAGCCCCGTCCTCGCCACACCCCTCACCGACCTGACGCGCCAAGGGCCCGCCGCACCCATCTGGCACCCCATCCACGACCCTGAGCAACGCGTCAGCTGGATGCACTGACCTTTCGAACGCACTGCGCGCTACTGCGCATCGACGCCCGGGGAGTGCGCAAGCCGTGCGTAGTATCACCACCGGAACTACGCACCACCCCGACCACGGCTTCCCGCCACCCCCGACCACAGCCCCGACCACGCAGATCACGGCGCTGCCGCCTGAGCGCCCGGAAGGCTGCCCAAAGATCGCATGTCCCAGCGCCGCAGGCACTCTGTCGGCATGCGCAGCGGCGGGTATGTACTGGAGGTCTGCCGCAGTGAGGGGGAGATATGCCGCCAACGCCAGATCAGCACACATCTGAACTGACGGACGCAGAGGAGCCTTAGCTGAGCAGCAGCGAGGCCGCCAGGCTGTGGCCGGTGCGGGAGCACTGGCTGCCGTGCGCCGCTGGTCAGGCGAAAGTCCGCGTCGCACGTACGGCGGAGAAGGCCGGGGCACCTACGGGGCCGCACTGACCTTCTACGACTATCACCCCGACGATGTGCAGCGAGCCGCGACGGCTATAGCAGAGGGGCGCCTCGACATTCCCGCCGTCTGGCGCACCGACACCCGCGTAGGCCGGCGGGTGGAGTACTGGAGCACCTTCCTGTCCCGGCTCACCATGCTGATCTACGCCCTAGCGTCCTGAACCCCGAGCCGGTCCCCCAGCCGGGCAAGGCGGACCGGGTGGGCAGCGACATCCCCCGCGGACGTGAGGCCGCCTGGCCAGCACCCCTGCCACCGCCCTACCGAGCAGCCTGCAAGTACGGCCAGCCAGTAGCGATGCGCCACACTATCCACTGCGCAGGCCTACGCAGTGCCAGCCACGGCGCCGCGCACGGCCCTGCACACCACCCCGACCACAGTCCCGACCACGACTGCCGGCTACCCCCACCACAGACCCGAACATGCAGGTCACCACGCTGCGCATGGGTTGCACAAAGGGCAGGGTCGGCGTTCGCGAGTCCCGCGAGGCTCACACCCGGCGAGGTCCGTCAGTTGGCTCTTACGCGTGACTGTGGGAAGTTCGCGCCCGGCGTGCACGTCGAAACCTCCAGGCAACTGCCCTTGCTGGTCTCCCAGGCGTACTGACAACCTTCCACCGCCGGGCCGTTGCAAGAACACCGTCGTCCGGGAGCTAGCAACCCTTCGAAGCTTCCACGGCGGCTGGCGGTCCCGGCGCTGCGAGTTTCCCACACAGTGGCGGTGCCGCGCCGTGATACCTCCCTCCCGCTGCACTGCTACGGTCGTGTGTATGACGCTCTCGGTCTCCACGAGTCGGGCTGTTGATCTACGGGTGCAGCCGGTTGATGCGGTTCTGGATCACGTCGAGCGGTCTCTCCAGGTGCGCTTGCTATCAGATGGGTTGATCCGCAAGCGCCGTTCTGTGGGAGCCCAGACAGACCGCGATACTTGGGTTCGGATCGAGCGACGCTTGCTCAACAAGATCACCCATCAGGGGTGGAACGGCACCGAATGTGCCGCGCGTCTGGAAGGCGTCATCCAGCCCGTATGGCTGGGATGCGTGGTCTGGCGCGACACGAGCGAGCCAGTGATGTGGCGGGCCGATGAGACGGAGCTGCTGCCGGGCGCTCCTGTCGGTACCGCCGTGTTGAGCGAGGCCCCGGAACTGCCGGACGAGTGGTGGGGAGCGCTCAACGCCTCGTTGAACGCGCTGGCGGCTCAGAGCACGACGCGGGTTGCCACACCGGACACCGTCACCGTCAACCAGACCCTTGTCACCGAGTCCATCCGCAGTGTCTTCCCCGGCGACTTCGACACAACTGTGGAGCGGTGGGTGCCGGCCCATGCGGATCTGAACTGGGCCAACATGACCTCTCCGGCGTTCAGCCTCTTCGACTGGGAGGACTGGGGTAACGCACCGCTGGGGCTGGACTCGGCCTCTCTGTGGGCCAGTTCCCTTGCTGTCCCGGCTCTGGCCGAACGCGTACGGCACGAGCGCCGGTCCGACTTCGAGAGCCGGGACGGCAAGTTGATGACGTTGTTCGTCTGCTCGAAAATCCTCGGACCGTACGCGCACCCGGATGACCCTCGGCTGGAACCCGCCCAGCGCATGGCCGAGCAGGTCATTGAGGAGCTTCAGGCAGGCTGACCGCGCGAGCGGTCTCGCAGGAGACTCCGGTACTCCTGGACGGTCCGCTCATCGACCTCTCCGACCAGGGCTGCGACCAGTTCGCCCAGATGGGCGGGTTCATCGGTGCCCACGGCAACAGAGTCGACCTCCGGAAGGTGATAGGCGGCTCTGAATGCCGCCTGCACACGGGAGAGCAGGCTGCCCTCCTGGAGAAAGACGCGCGGATCGATCCTGGCCCACACGGGGGCGCTGGTGCTGCCTCCGAAAGGGCTCATCCCCCACACCACGCCGCCCGGGCACCACGCCTTGATAAGCGCATCTGCGGCATCCAGCGTTCTGGCTCCGACCAGCAAGCCGGCGCGGACCATGAGGGCCGCTGGCCTCGGTGCGGTCGTGTCGATCAGGTTCAGCAGCGGTGTCGGGTCCCAGGATGCGACGCCCCAGGCGGCGCACAGTCCCTTCGCTGCGGCGGCATCAAGGGTGGCGCACGCTTGTGCCAGCAAGTTGTGGTAGCGAGGAGCGGTTTCGGGGAGTGAATGTTCCGGGTTATGCAGGAACACCAGGTCCGGCTCCCGTCCGAGGTCCTTGGCCGCCTGTTCCACCGCCGCGTGCAGCCGTACGGAATCCAGGGAGTGCTCCGTCCCGTCCGGCCCTGGGAAATAGCCGACCTTGGTGGAGAGCGTGAACTTCGGCAGCAGGTCGCCAGCTGTCCGCGCCAGCATCTGGTGCGAGCGGAAGCCGAGGTAGTTGGTGCTGGTGTCGAGTGCGGTGACACCAAGCTCCAGTGCCCCGGTCAGGAGACGGCGTTCGTGACGAGACCGGTGTAGCCCGAGGACAACTCGGGGGTCAGTACCGCGCACAGTTCCTCCTTCACCAGGATCTCGGCGAGCTCCGTCACTTCGGTCCCGACGACGGCTGCTGCCCGCTCCAGCGGGACGGGCCTGCCGCTCAGCAGCAGATGCAGTGCGGGCAGGGTCTTGGCCGCGAGGGTGAGCTTCTTCCCTGAGGCCACAATGTCGACGCTCTGCCCGTTCTCCTGGATCCGGGGAGGGAAGTGGGTGGTGCACACCACGGCGTCGAGCGGTCCGAGTATGTCGAGGAACGGCACATGTCGAGGCAGCGTCGTCTCCTGCTCGTAGGCGGCCAGGAAGTCGGCTGGGGAGCGTTCGCCAATCAGCTGGCCGGCGGCCATGGTTAGGGCTTCGCCGCCGGTTCCGTGCCAGCGGTCGAGGTCGTGGCGGAAGGTCTCGCGCTCGCGGCACCAATCGGCCAGCCATGCGAGCCAGCTCGCTCCCGTGCGCTTGGTGACGCCGAAGGTGACGTGAAGGCTCTTGCCTGCGCCGCTGCCGGCCCGCGTGGCCTGGTGCCAGTGGCCTCGGGGGATGTGCATGACGTCACCGGTCCGCATGACGCCGGACCAGATGATTTCGTCACTCGGAGTGTTGTTGGGGTCGGAGTCCCGGTACATCGGGACCTTGCGGGACGCAGCGCGCACCTCCCACTCCTTCTCACCCGCGAGTTGGACTATCACGACATCGTGGTCGTCCCAGTGCAAGGGGAAGCCGGCGGCGTCGTTGGTCGTCAGGTACGCGTTGACCTGAACTCGCTCGCGGGACCACCACTGCAGGGCCCGGCAGGCGACCTCCATTGTCGGATCGAAGACGTTGGCCTGGTCGAGAATGAGCGTCGCGCCTTGTCGCAGGAGCCTGCCCAGGCTGCGCATGTTGACCATGGGGATGCTCTGGCCCCGGGGACTGACGCTGTCGGTGTAGTAGATGGCCGGGTGGACCTCCTCACCTTTTTGGAAGCACCGGAACTGCGGGCGGTCCAGGCTCCTGCGCATCGCGATGTCGAGCAGGCGGTTCGCAGTAATGATGCGGGAGACGAGTGTGGGGTCCTCCATACTCCCGCGCACGAAGCCCTTGCCCAGCTCCTCCGCTCCACTCCATCCGAGTGCTGTCTCGATGGCGCTGATCAACCGATGTTCCATCGTTGCCTCCTTCATGGGTTCGACCACGTGATCCGGACACGGTGGGGGCCGACACGACCGACCGCACCGGCCCCCACCGCTTGGCAGCTACTCGCTGTCGTGCAGGTTGCCGTCACCACCCGGCCACGGCGCGTCGCCGGAACTCCCGGCGTTGTCCGACCGGAGGCTGTCGTACCGGTCGTGGACGGCGGTCAGCTCTTCCACCGCCACCAGGAGGCCGCTCTGGGCCGGAGGCGGTGCTGTGTGCTCTGCCACCTCGTGCTCCTTCCTCTTCGGTTCTCCCGCCAGGGCTCCGGCGGAAGGCCAGGGGCTACCCCACGGCGGTGGGAGAAGTGGTGCCGTGGGGCGGCAGGCATTGGGGGCCGACGGGTCGCGGTCCTACACTCGCGACTGGACAGGTCCGCGATTCATCGGCAAGGTTCCTGTGTCCTGGCGGATGTTGGTCTCCAGAACACGCTGGTCCAGTTCGTACAGACACGCACGGCAGGCGTAGAGGGACGCGTGCATGCCACTTGACCGGACGGGCCCGATCCACGTCACCTCGACGTCGTCGCGTCCGCACCACAGCCAGCACTCACCGCGCGCCAACCATTCGTGGCGGTCCCACAGCGCGTACTCAGTAGGCTCCCTTGTGGCAGGGTCGGTATCGCGGCGGGTGGGCCGGAAGACCACATCGGGATCAGGAAGCGGATTTGCTCGTAAGGCGTGCCGTCCCATCACGCAACCGCCAGAGTGAACGTCTCGCGCTCAGCAACCACCCCGTGCTTCGGCCGGAACGTGAATAACCAGCGCAGAACGGCGGCTCGGATAGCTGGCGCCGCCGTGGGAAGCGCGATCTCTGCCCATACGCGCTTCCCGCGGCCGGAGGGCTCCCAGGCACACCGCGAAGCGAGAAGTCCGACCAGCGTCAGACCGCGCCCACTCTCGTCGTCGTTCTGGGCACAACTCATATGCGGAGCCGCGGGATTGTCATCGTGGACATCGATCACCAGGTGACCGGACCGGTGGTACAGCGCGACGGTGACGGGCCCCTTCCCGTGCACCACGGCGTTGGTGATGAGCTCGGAAGCAACAAGCCGGATGGCGTCAGCTGTCTCGTCGTCCATCGGCACGCCCCACGTGCGCACCTTGTCGACGACCTTGCACCGGGCTAGGGACACGTCCCTAGCCGCACCTGTGAGGATGAATCGATGGACGAGCGTGGGCATGGCGGATGCCTCCGAAGAGCTGGAGAGCGGCTCCGTCCCCGACGGGGAACGGGGGCGGAGCCGCCGATCTGGGGGCCGTTCCAGAGCGGACGCCCTGGGCGAGCCCCGTGGACGGCTGATACTCAGTCAACGGCCTCCAGTCCTCAGGGCGGAACGTTTCTAGGGGGTTTCCCATGGGGACGCCCTCCCCCGTACGCGGCCACGCGAAGTAGCCTCCGCGCTACGCCGTGAGGGGATGACGGGAGTGATGACGTGCCTGCTGAGCCGTTGGCAATGCACCCGCTGAGCTTCCTCCGCCAGAAGCATGGCTGGGGGAAGGCCGAGTTCGCCCGACTCATGCAGGCGCACGGGCGGTTGCTCGGAATCCCGCTCGCGACCAACCGGACGACTGTATGGAAGTGGGAGCAGGGCCAGGCGCCGGACACGGACGCCCAGCGCGTACTCGCCGACTTACTGCGCGTCCCGTACGAACAGGTGCGGGAGGAAGGATGGCCCCGGTGGCTCCCGGTCTGGGAGGTGACGGGGCTCGCCGCGCCGTGGACCGAGGCCGGTACCGTTGAGGCGTTGTCCGACCTCGTGGGGAGTGGCCGCATGGACCGCCGGGGCTTTCTCACCATCACCGGCGCCGCCCTGACGGGCCTCGCAGCGAGCTGGGTGGACGCGCCCTCCGCCTTCGCCTCGGCCCTCAACGGGGATCAGGTCACAGACACAATGGTCTCGACGATCGAGCAGCGCATCGGCACGCTCCGCACCCTCGACGACCAGCTCGGAGGCGCCAGGCTCCTGGAGCAGGCACGCGGCGATCTCGCGTTGGTCACCGGTCTCCTGAGCGCCGGCCGGTATACCGACAGCGTCCGACTCCGTCTCTACGCCCTTGCGGCCCGAGTGTCGCACCTGACCGGGTGGATGGCCTACGACGCAGGGCTGCGCTCTGCTGGCCAGCGGTACTACGTCGGGGCTCTGCGCAGTGCCCGTACCGCTGGAGACGACGCCTTCGGCTCCTTCATCCTTGCGGAAATGGGCGTTCACGTCTCCGAGGCCGGACGGACCGCCGAGCGGGTCGACCTCATCTCGACCGCCATCGACAACGCCCCTCGAACGCTGTCGCCGGACACCCAATCCTTCCTCTACCTGCACAAGGCCGAGGCACTGTCGCGCGACGGCGACCACCGGAGGGCGGGGACGGCGCTCCACCGCGCCGTGTCCCTATGGGAGCACTACACAGCGGAGGAGAACCCCGACTGGCTCAACTGGTTCGGCGAGGCCCAGCTGAAGTCGACCGAGGGCAAGGTCCTGCTGCGGTCCGGGCAGGTGGAGCGCGCGACACATTCTTTGGAGACCTCCGTGAAGAGCGCGGCGCCTCGGGACAAGGCCGTACGGTCCAGCCGCCTGGCTGAGGCCCGGCTCGCCGGCGGCGACCTGGAAGGGGCGCTGGACGCCGCGAACTACGGCGCCAGTCTCCTGGAGAGCCATGTCAGCTCCATGCGGGCTCTGGATCGCTTGAAGGAGTTCTCCGCACGGCTCGAACCCCGTAAGTCCGTCCCCGCTGTCCGTGAGTTCCGCGAGCGCCTTCAGGCGCTGCCTATTGCATCCTGACACCAGCCGTCTCGGATTTCGAGGGTGAGCCCGCCCCCTCGGAGCAGGCGACCTCAATGCCAGGATGGACGGCATGACGACGATCGACGGTGAGGTCGCGGCGGGATTCGAACCGGTGCGTGAAGCGTTCTCGGCGAACTTCTCCCAGCACGGGGACATCGGCGCGGCGGTGTGCGTGTACCAATACGGCCGACCGGTGGTGGATCTGTGGGGTGGCATCGCCGACCCCGAGACCGGTCGTCCGTGGATGCGGGACACACTGCAACTCATCTACTCGGCTACCAAGGGGGCGACCGCGACCGCGGCCCACATGCTGGCCGAACGCGGTGCGCTGGACCTGGACGCGCCGGTGGCAAAGTACTGGCCAGAATTCGCCGCAAACGGCAAGGCGGACATCCCGGTGCGCTGGCTACTGTCCCACCAAGCGGGGTTGGTGGCGCTGGACCAACCGGTGCCGCTCCATGAGGCGTTGGCCTGGTATCCGATGGCGGCGGCACTGGCCGCTCAGCGTCCCCTGTGGACTCCGGGCACTACGCACGGATACCACGGCCGGACCTGGGGCTGGCTCGTCGGCGAGGTGATCCGCCGAGCGTCCGGCCGGACACCGGGCCGCTTCTTCGCCGAAGAGATCGCTGCCCCCCTCGGGCTAGACTTCTTCATCGGATTGCCGGCGAATGAACGCGACCGTGTCAGTCGCATGGTGTACCGGCGGCCGGAGGTCGACCTCACCACCGTGCCTGCCGAGTCGATCCCCGATGAGCTCCGGGAACTAGTCGCCGCGTGGCGCGATCCGAACTCATTTAGCAACAGGGCGTATTCGGTGACCGAACCCGCCGAGATCGACTTCGACTCGCCCGAGGTGCAGGCGGCGGAACTCCCGGCCTCGAACGGCGTCAGCACTGCTCGCGCGCTGGCGCGCATGTACGCCGCGCTAATCGGCAAGGTGAACGGCGTCCGCTTGCTCACCCCGGAAACCCTCCAGGCGGCGACCAAGGAACAGGCCAACGGGAAAGACCAAGTAATGGTCATCCCCAGCCGATTCAGCGCCGGATACATGCTGCCCATCGAAGGCATCCGCATGACCAGCCCGAACGCCTTCGGCCACACCGGCCGAGGCGGATCACTCGGCTTCGCCGATCCCGAGCACACGATCGCCTTCGGATACGTGACGAACCACATCATCGGAGGAACCGACGATGTACGTGCGGCTTCGCTGGTCGACGCAGTGCGAAAGTCCCTGATGTAGCGACGTCGCACCTCCCTGAAAGACTGCGAACGCAAGGGACCATCCCCGTGCGTGCGGGAAGCAGTGTGCTGGAAGACGGACCGTGAGTTCCAGAACGAGACCATCCCCGCACGTGCAGGGAGCAGCTGACGTGCATGTCCATGTCCCGGACGGACGTGGGACCACCCCGCGCGTGCGGGGAGCAAACGTTGATCACGTCACCGATACGGCCACGGAAGGGACCATCCCCGCGCGCGGGGATAGTCGGAGACCCGAGCCACCGAGCTCGTGCCCGTGGGGATGGCCCCGCGGGCACAATGAACACGAAGGGGCTCTCAACTGTCCCCGGGGACAGCGGGGGTAGACCCGGCGGGGAGTCCGTGCTGCTGCCCATCTGGCCCTGATCCCCCCACCCTGGGGGATGGTCCCGGCGCGCCTGGGCGTACTCGGCGTCTGTGGGTCAGGCGCCGGCATTTTCGGTGAGGCCGACGTACTGCGGGGCTGCTGGTCTCCGAGGCTGCTGTAGTCCAGAACGGCCGGGTAGGTCAGGCGGGTTCCAGGGTAGAGAGGAGCGCACCGGGGCGGCCTGCTGCGCCACGGAGGGGAAGGGGCCGAGCTCGCGTGTGCTCTGCGGGCTTCCACTGCGTGGGAGTGGGCCCATGTCTGACAGGCCGTTGCCAGAGGTGTTCGAAGCGGCGCCGCGGACTATCGGTAGACCGGTGGCGGCTGGACGAACGGCGGTGGTTGTGGTGGCGCGGGGTTAGCTGGGGGCCAGAATGGGTCGTCCCAAGGATCGGACGGCTGTGTCGAGCTTCCATGGCCGGGAGCGGGGAAGTGAATTTTCCCCACGGCCCACAAGACACCCAACGTGATCACCACGGCCGTCACAATCGCTGCTAAGTGATAGAAAGCCCGTTTCAGCACTCTCTCACCTGCCCGATCAGGACACGCTCTGTGCTCTCTATTCTAAACTCCAGCCTCCGAGCCGTACACGGGCTTTCTCCTCTCGCGTTCCGAACCCCGGCTCCTGAGCAGCCGCAGTCTCGGCCGTCTGTACAACTCCCCCGGCCGGCTTCGGCGGTAGGTCAGGCATGCGCATGGCGTGGCCGGGTTGCCCGCCCTGGTGCAGCGTGGTGCGCGGGCTCGGCCGGGGCCGTGGCCTGCAGGCGCTGGAGCCATAGGACGCGGTGAGCAGCAGGCCGGTGAAGATGGCCAGGAGGAGGGCCGATACCCACATCTGCCGGCTCCCGGGGCTCTGCCAGCCGGTCCAGGCGGTCGATGCCGCCCACACCAGGGCGGCCACTGCGTAGAAGGTGCGGACCCGGCGCAGCTGCCGCACGGCCCGCACGGACTTGGTGCGATCAGTTGTGGTTGCCATGCCGGCCCGTATACCCCCGTGCCTGCTGTTCAGCGATCCGGGGTGGGTGGTGCTGATTCCTTCACCTTCGCTCTTGCTGTCGGGTGCGTCCCTCGAAGTCACGCCGTATCGCCGCACCCTGATCTTCGATCAGCCCTGCGTCGTCCGGAAGATCCAAGGCTGCACCGCAGTGGGCGCACAGCCTGCCGTCTTCGGCGGGTGTGCCGCAGGCCTTGCAGAACCGGTTGCCTTCGCTGTTCCCGGTCTCGTGGGTCATGGCTCTCTCCTGTCCTGGTTGCGTCGTGTGGACCAGTTGGCTGTCAGTAGGCAGGACCACACCAGGACCAGGACGGCCGCTATCGCGATGCGGCTCACGCTGTCCTTGTCCAGCACGCGCCACACCAGCAGGCCGATGCTGATGGCGAGCATGGGCCAGTACAGTCGCGGGCCCCACCGGTTTCCCGGCCTCGTCCACCGTGGCGGGACACCAGGGTTGGACCGTTGCGGCATACGTGCCCTCCCTCCACGCGGCTGCTTCTTGCCGGCTTTCCGGGACACCCAGCGGTGGTGCGACCGGCCGGTGGTCTGGCCTTGGGTCAGATCTGCTGGATCAGCATCCAGGTGGCGACCGCCAGGAAAAGCACCCCTGTCACCCGCTGCATGGCGGATCCCTTACCGGTGGGCTCGGTCCCTTCCGGGTCTTTGACCCAGCCCCGCTGCATGCGGCTGTTCAGCCGCCATATCAGCTGAGGGCGGATGACCTGGACCAGGCCCATGATCAGGAACAGGCAGAGGAATGAGATCAGGACAGGGCTGGATTCGCCGCTTTCGGAGGCGATTCGCACTATCGCAGTGTGATCCATGAGGCCCGACTGCCCTGACGCTTCCTCAGTAAACGGCCCGGATATGTGAAGTAAGTGCGGAAACGGGCCCTACCCGGCTTGGTCCCGAACGGGAAGCACATCACGGTCCGGCAGCTGCTCAGCCACCGCAGCGGACTGTACGACTGCACCGACTCCCGGCCCTTGTGATCGGCATCGGTCGACAGATCGCTCGCGACGGCGGCTGACGGCCTCGGTTCATGGACGACCGCCTTCTGCGCGAAGACGCTTGCGTAAGATCACCGCTCGAAGGGCGGTGGCATGACCCATGAGCAACTACCGGTGGTGCGTGGCGATCGCGGCGGCGCTGGTGTTGGCCGGCTGTGGCGGTGGCGCGCAGGGTGGCAGCGGGAACGGCAAGGCGGTGGCGCTCACGAAGGAACGCGTACGGGAAACGTTGCCGGATGACGAGGCCATGACGGGTTGGAAGGAGTCCGCTCGGCCTACGGCCGTTGAGATGGACAAGCTTTACCGTTCGCAGGCCTGCCCCATCAAGGACAACGCCGGCTGCGAGAAATCCCGCTTCTACGGCGCCTCAACCTTCCGGCACGACGACAAGGCCGCCACCGTCACCTTTCTGATCATCGCCTATGACAGCGAGCAGGCCGCCCGGCAGGCGTACGACGTCCTCTGGGACGGCTACTACGGCAAGAGGGCCGGACAGAAGGCCAAGACGTTCGGGATCGGCCCGATCGGTGACAAGCGCGACGCCCGGTTCGGTTCCTCCGGCTTCCACGGCGAGCCCGGCGCCGTTACCCAGACCCGGGTCGGCACGACGCTGCTGTGGACGCTGGCGGGTTCCGCGGGCAAAGACAAGGGCGGCATCGACGAGGACGGAGTCCGGGACCTGGCCACGGTGCTCGCCAAGCGGGCCCGCCAGGCTCAGAACGGGGACGCGCCTTCCGCCACGCTCGACGGTTGACCGGGCGGCCACGCTGGGACCCGCCCCGCTGCTGGAGAACGTAGGAGCTAATCCACCCGAATTGGGGTCCCGCTGCACGATCTCTTAAGCCGGCGGCACCTTGTTCTGCTATTCGCTGCGCCCTTGCCGGTGGGAGCCGGGCTGGTGCCAGCCGCCCGTCCGGACTGAGGATGATCTTGCTAGGGTCCGCCCAAGACCTGGGGCGTTGAACGCATGGGAGGTGCTCAGGCGATGACCTCTGAGGATCAGGGTCTGGTCCTGGGCCTGGTGGTCGCGCCGGGCTCGCCGCCGACGCGCACGATCGACGAGGTGCTCGCCCACTTCGGCGAGTCCGATGGTGGGGCCCTGTCGCTCCGGCTGCTCCAGGACGCCATGGAGCGCCAGGACGCCGACGACGTCGAGATGGCGTTGATCGTCCATGCCGCCGCCGGCGCCTCGGACGAGGAGTTCTTAGAGCCGTTGACCGAGCTGTTCCCCGCCGAATGGCACAGGGCGCACGAGGACATCGTGTCCATGCTGGGCAGGCTCCGCTCGCCCAAGACGGTGCCGACGCTGGTCTTGGCGACTCACTGGGTTCCCGAGCACCTGGACTGGGACGAGAACCGGGCGCTCGCGGTGAAGGCGATCTGGGCGCTCGGCGCCATTCCCGGAGCTAAGGCCCGGGCAGCCCTCGAGGGATTGCGCGACGCCGAGAACACGATCATCCGAGAGAACGCGGCGAAGCAGCTCACACGCCGCGGCGAGTTCTGACCGCGCAGTCGTAGCCGTTCATCCGGAACGCCTGGCCGAGTCTCCTACGGCCGACCGTCCCGTGCATAGCCACTCGGCCCTGTCTGCTTCCACCGGTACTCGGGCGGGCGTCGCTGGCCGCTGCTGACTCTCCCCGCGTGGGCGACGCGCGGCAAGGGCACGGTCCGCGCGCAACAACGCCATGGGCCCGCGTCCTGGCACCCCGAGAGGGTGTTGTGCCAGGGCTGCAGGCTAGCCGCCGTCGCGGCCGTCCAGGGGCGTGACGCTCCGGGTGCTCACCCGGCCGCGAACCAGATCGAGCCACTCTCGCGGGCGCCGGATTCCGGGCCGGGCCGGAGAGTTCAAGAATCCTTTCCCCAAGCATCACCCCACGTCAGAGCCCTCCGTTTCGCGGGTGGCGGCTGGCGGCAAGGCAGGCTCGGGATGACCGGATCACGGTGCTGGTGGCCGCGGATTGTCAGTGGCGTGGGCGAGGGTCCGTCCGCAGAGCACAGCCACACCACACCGAAGGAGACGGGTGCTGTCGACGCGTCATGCAATCCGCCGCTCGGGCGACCGTCCCGCCGCCTTCCCCGTACGTGTGAATCGAACGAAGCGAGAGGAGCCGCCCACGCAGACGGCGCTTGCCGTCCGCGTCCCGGCGTCGAACCTTCACTCGACTCGTCGCCCGCGGCTGCCCGTAGCGGCCCTGTGATCAGGTGCGTTGTCCGGGTGCTCTACCCAGTTTCCGAACCGAGGAGAAGCCGTGAATCCCGTCCGCTTGGTCACCCTTCACCCTGCTCTTGAGAACCCTCCTGCTGCGGCCGCCGAGGCCCTCGCGCACCGTCGGCCCGTCGATGCCCGCCGCGTCCTGTTCGCCGCAGCATCACGACCGTCATCGGGGTGGGGGCATGACCAACCCGACGACTCCGTCCCCCGCCCTGCTCGCGTGGGCCAGCCGGGCACTCGGCGCCCGTCCCGCCGTCAAGGACGTCAGCCATCCGCGCGAGAGCTCCCGCGTCTGGCGGCTCGACCTGCCCAGGGCGCGCCGCTTCTACCTGAAAATCTCCCCCAAGGCCGTGATGTACGAGCGCGAGACGCTCGCCCTCCGAAGTGCTGCACCGGCCCTCGGCGCCGGCGGTGCGCCGCAGCTGCGCGCCTCGAGCGCAAAGGATCTGGCACTGCTGCTGACCGCCGTCCCAGGACGGCCCCTCAAGCAGCTGGAGCTCTCGCCCGTGGAGGAAGCACGCGCGCACCGGCACGGCGGCGCCCTGCTGGCTCGCCTCCACGCGGCCAGTGATCTGTCCGGTCCTCGACGGGCCGAGGCAGCGCAGGCTCTGCAGGCCGCGGCCGACGGCGCCGAGGGGCACCTGGCGGCGGCCGGGGACCGGCTGACCGCGGCGGAGCAGAAGCTCGTGCGCCGGCTGGCCGAGGAGCTGCGGGCCCTGCCACCGCTGCCGCTCGCGTACATCCACGGCGACGCGTGGGAGCGCAACCTCATGTGGTCGACCGCCCGGCAGCAGGCCGGATGGATCGACTTCGAGCGCTCCCGGGCCGCGACCGCCGTGCAGGACTTCGTGCTGATGGCCTGCTCTACCTGGACCGATCGGCCCGACCTGCGCGCCGAGTGCCTCCAGGGCTACGGCCGCAACCTCACCGTCGAGGAGCAGCACGCCTTGAAATGCCTGGCGGCGATCGACGCGGTGAGCTGCCTGGTCTGGGGGCCGAAGCTCGACGACCCCCACCTCACCGCACGCGGACGGCGCACCCTGGACCGGCTGATGGCGGGGGTGTTCGCATGACCGCACCACACCACCGGACCGACTCCCCGGCCGCCGGCGCAGCACACGTCAGCGGCGAGGCGGCGGCCCTCCCGGCCGCGCGGACGGGCCCTCCGCAGCCCTCGGCACCGCCGGAGCTCGACTACAACGGGCGCAAACACCGGCGGGCGATGGAGGACGCCGCCTTGTGGGACATGGCCCGCCGCATCCCCGCGGCCCTGATCCAGACGGCCCGCCTGGCCTGGAGCGTCGACCGGCGCATGGCCCTGACGATCGTCGTATGCCAGCTGCTGTCCGGCATCGGCACGGCCGTGATGCTCACCGCCGTCGCGAAGGCCCTGCCGCAGCTGATGGCCGGCGACCCCCGCCAGGGTCTGACCCATGCGTGGCCGGCGCTGACCGTCGCCGTCGTCGCGATGGCCGCCGGCGCGTCCATGTGGATCCTCGCGGACTGGGCGACCCGGCGCCTGAATCCGCAGATCGCCTCCGCCGCGGACCTGCAGCTCGTGGATCTCCACATGCGGGCCGAACTCGCCGCCTACGACGCGGAAGGGTTCGGCGACCGGAGCCAGGCGGCGGAGATCGGCGCGCTGCGCGCCGCCGACCTCGCCGACGACGCCAAGACCCTCACCAACGGACTCGTCCAGCTCGCCTCCGCGGCCGTGGTCCTCACCACCTTGCACCCCCTGCTCCTCGGTGTGCTGCTGCTGTCAGTGGTCCCCCGCGGTCTCGGCGGCGTGATGGCCGCCCGGGTCGACTACCGCGTCCACGATCAGACCATCTCCGCCCGCAATGTCCGCGGCATGATGCGCTGGGGTGTGTTGACCGAACTAACTTGAGTGCTTTCGCAGGTCAGTTGGGGTTTCTGCTAGCTTCCCGCCATGCCAGATGAGGGAGTCCCCAGGAGGGACCTAAAGAGCTTCGTCTTGCCCGAGATCGGTCGATTACAGGAGACCGAAGATCCTTGGGATCCGTATCGGCTTCTGGATCCGCTCGGGCTGCCCGTCGAGCCGGTCACGGCGTACTTCAAGGACTTGATGGCGGCGGACAGCTCATCGCTGACGCCACGGTCGTACGGCACGGACCTGCTGCGTTGGTGGCGCTTCCTGTGGGCCTTCGGGATCGAATGGGATCGCGCGGTCCGTGAGGATGCTCGGGACTTCATGTTGTGGATGAAGCTGGCGGACAAGCCGGTACGGGTTCACTGGCGTCACCGGGGCAAGGCCGATGCGAAGATCCCGGCGCCGTCCAGGGCGGGGCGGCCGGCTCCGGGGTCACCGAACCCGGTGACGGGCAAGCTCACCGTCGGGAAGAAGTACGCCCCTGCCACGAGGGCCCACTGCGAGACGGTTCTCCGGTCGTTCTACGACTTCCATCTGGAGAGCAACACCGGGAAGTTGCTGGTCAACCCCTTCCCTCTGGTCCGCAGCCGACGTTCGGCCAGGGCCAACGCTCACCACAACCCCGAGCAGGAACATCGCAAGCAACGCGCCGGTCTCTACCGGCCGAGGGTGCCCAAGCGGATCCCGCGACGCATCCCCGAGGAGAAGTACACCGAGGTCTTCGCAGGTCTGCGCTCGCACCGAGACCGGGCACTGCTCGCGTTCTGGGTCGCCACCGGCGCCCGCGCCGAGGAACTCCTGACCTCCAAGCAGGGCGACGCCATCGTCGGCCAGCAGACGATCGGAGTGACCCGCAAGGGCACACGCGACTACCAGGAACTACCGGCCACGCCAGACGCGTTCGTCTGGCTGCGGCTCTACCAGGAAGAGGCCTGGAAGAAGGGCGTCCCCCGCGGCCGCAAGCAGCCGCTTTGGTGGACCCGGCGTCGCCCTTGGCGGCCGCTCGAATACGACGCGGCCCGCATGATGTTCAACCGGGCCAACGATCTTCTGGGCTCCAACTGGACCCTGCACGACCTGCGGCACACCGCCACGTTCCTCATGCTCGACGACCCGAACATGCCACCGGCCTACGTTCAGCACATCCTCGGGCACAAGCAGCTGGCCACCTTGCAGATCTACAACCGGCCCGGCCAGGACGACGTGATCGCGGCCGGTCTAGCCCATCACGCCCGGATGGAAGCCGCACAGCGAAAGCCCCAGCCCACAGCGGTGTCACCCGACTACAACCCGGAATCCCTGTCGGTCCTGTTCGGAGGGGGTGCTGCATGATCCAGACACGGGTGAGCGCGGCCAGGCCGATGTCACGGAAGTCGCTGAAGGGCGCCGAAAGCTCCGAGCTCCAACGGCGCTTCCCGCCGCGGCCTCGCCCGGATGTCTGGCCTGAGACGACGGCGCCCCGCGACGAGGTCCTCGATCGACTGCAAAGGCCACCGCTTTGGGCCGCGACCGCGGGTCGGCCCCGGCTTGCTGGCGCTCGGCTCCTGCTGCCCTGGCTGGAGAGCCTGCCCGGTGAGACCTGGCAGGATCGGTGGCTGAGCGCGGTGACCACCGCTTCCACGAAGGACGAGCTCTTCCAGAGCGTCATGCGCTGGAACGACCGGACTGCCACAGGCGATCGGCGAAGCAAGTTCAACTCGGGCCTGCTGGCTTTGATTTGCGCGGACGTTTTCCGCCCCGACCTGCAGTGGATGATCCAGAACCCGTCAGGGTTCCTACGGACCGGCATCAAGACTGCGCGAGATCCCCAAGGGTTCGCCCGGATCGAGGGATTCGTGAAGTCCGAAGTCCTTCGAGCCCGCCACGGAACCGAGGCCCTCACCGCCATTGCCCAGATCATCGCCGCCTACGGCGGCCGGGTCGAGGACATCACAGTCGGGGAGTTCCTCCTGCGGATGGAGTTGGTCGATCCGAGGCTGACCCGGGGAACCCGGCTTGCCTACACCTGGCTGCGGGACATGGGGCAGTTCCCCTCCGACGCCCCACCCACCCTGCGGAACATCAACACCCGTGCTGGGCAGGTCACTCCGGAGCGACTCGTCGACCGCTACGGCATCAAGAACGGGCCGATGCGGGACCTGCTGATCTCCTACCTGACCGAGCGGCAGCCAGCGCTGGATTACAACACGCTCAAAGGGCTTTCCACGATCCTGGCCGGCAACTTCTGGGCAGATCTGGAACATCACCACCCGGAGCTGGACTCGCTACGCCTGCCTCAGGACATCGCCGCAGCTTGGAAAGAACGCATCGCGACAAAGACGGTCCGTCGACGCCAGGCCGACGGAACGATAGCCGACGTCGTCGTGTCCAGGCACAGCGCTCCGTCCATCAAGGCCACGGTTAGGGCGTTCTACTTGGACATCGCCCAATGGGCACTCGAGGAGCCGGAGCGTTGGGGCCCCTGGGCCGTTCCCTGCCCGATCAGCGACGCCGACTGCTCCACCAAGAAGAACGGCTTGCGGCAGAAGACGCAGGCCGACCAGCGCACGCGCGAACGACTTCCCGTCCTGCCCGCCCTCGTTCGCGTCGCCACACAGCGGCTCAAGGACGCACGTGCTCGGCTGGAAGCTCTCCGCGCAGCACCTATGGGCTCCACGTTCACGATTCTGGGTGACACGTTCACGGTCCCCGCCGGGACCGATCGCGCCGGCGGGCAAGCTGCCCGCGTCGCGGATCAGAACGGAAAGCTGCGCTACTTGGTCGCCGAGGAACGCGGCGCGTTCTTCGCCTGGGCGACCATCGAGATCCTTCGGCACACTGGCATCCGGATCGAAGAGCTCCTGGAGCTCGGGCACCACAGCATCATCAGTTACGCGCTCCCGTCGACGGGGCAAGTCGTTCCGCTCCTGCAGATTGCCCCGTCCAAGACGGACCAGGAGCGCTTGCTGCTGGTCACACCCGAACTTGCGGACGTGCTCAGCGCCGTCGTCTCCAGAGTCCGTGGCTCCGACGGACGCGTTCCGCAGGTCGTCAGCTACGACCCTCACGAGCGCATCTGGAACGAACCTCTACCCCTTCTCTTCCAATACGAGACGACCGACGACAACCGCCGCTTCGCGGAGAACTTCATCCGCCGCGTCCTTCAGGACACCCTCGAAGCATCGGGCCTGACCGACGCCGCCGGAGCCCCGCTGAGGTTCCAGCCGCATGACTTCCGCCGGATCTTCATCACGGACGCGATCCTCAACGGTCTTCCGCCACACATCGCCCAGGTGATCGCCGGACACACGTCGATCAAGACCACGATGGGTTACGCCGCGATCTATCCGAGTGACGCGATCGAGGCTCACCGGGCCTTCATCGCACGCAGACGTTCTCTGCGACCTGCCGAAGAATATCGGGCCGTCACCCCGGAGGAGTGGGACGAGTTCCTCGGGCACTTCGAACGCAGGAAACTCGCCCTCGGCGAGTGCGGACGCGCCTACGGAACGGATTGCGTCCATGAACACGCCTGCATCCGCTGCCCAGTGCTCGTCGTCGACTTCAGCGACATGCCCCGGATGGTCGAGATCCGGGACAACCTTCTCGATCGGATCGCGGAGGCAGAACGAGAGGGATGGCTCGGCGAAGTCGAAGGGCTGTCGGTCAGTGTCTCGGCCGCAGAGGAGAAGATCGCCCGTCTTGAAGCTCGGCAGGCACAGAAGGCTTCCCCGATCTTTCTAGGTGTTCCCAGCTTCGATCGGATCGTCGCACGCACCAACACGTCGGATCGCCCAGACGCGCCCAACTCAATGGAGGCTGAGGCTTCTTAGTTCGGAGAATGGCTGACGACGGCCGAGCTCGCCGATGAGCTCCGGGCCAACACCATGCGCGGCTACCTCCACTTTTGGTACCGGTCCATGTGTGACCGGGTTGAGTTGAGGGAGGTCGCCGGTGCGCGCCCGTATCTGCGGATCACGCTGCTGGCCGCCTCGCTCGGCGGCCTGTTCACCCTCGGCATGTGGGCCTCGCTCGCCGGTCTGGTCCTCGCCGGGGCCATGACGACCGCGCTCGCAGGCACCGCAGTCGTCGCCTCCCAGACCGCCGGCCGCGCCCTGAACTCGATCATCCGCTACTCGACGGTCATGTTTCACCACGGGCTCTACCTCTCCGACTACTACGAGTTCATCGACGAGGTCCGCGCCATGACCACAGCCCGCGGCACCGCGCGGGCCAAGCCTCCGCAGCAGATCCGCCTGGAAGGCGCCTCCTACACCTACCCAAGCAAGGAGGCCGCGGCCGTCCAGCCGATCACCCTCACCCTGGACCGCGGCGAAGTCGTCGCCCTCGTCGGGGAGAACGGCGCCGGCAAGTCCACACTGATCCGCATGATCACCGGGCTGACCGTCCCGACCGACGGCAAGGTCCTGTGGGACAGCACCGACCTGGCCGGCGCCGACGCGGAGTCGGTGTGGCGGCACGTGGGCCTGGTGCCGCAGAAGAACGGGCACTGGCCGCTCGCCGCCCGGGAGAACATCACCCTGGGTCAGCCCCGCGAGCACGGCGACGAGCGGATCTGGGACGCGGCCGGACGCGTCGGCATGACCAAGGCCCTGCGTGATCTCCCCAAGGAACTGCAGACGCTGCTCGCCCGGTCGGTGTGGGGCGGCCACGAGCTGTCCGGAGGGCAGTGGCAGAGGCTGGCCTGCGCGCGAGCGATGTACAGGGAGCCGGCCGTGCTCGTCCTGGACGAGCCGACCAGTGAGATGGACGCCCGAGGAGAGCACCAGATCTTCAGGGAGCTGCGGGCCATGGCCTCGGACCGGATCACCGTGGTGGTCACCCACCGCCTCGACAACGTGAGGATGGCCGACCGAGTGATCGTCCTCGACCAGGGAACCGTCCGGGAGCAAGGCTCCTTCGACGAACTCATCACGACCGAGGGAAGTTTGCTCGGCGAGCTGTACGGCCTCTCCCAGGACCGCTAACCCGCGGCGCCCAGCAGAGGTCCACGCGGGGCCGTGCAGCCGGCGCGGCCCCGCCACTCCCCCGACGCCAATGAGCACCGAGCCCGAAGCCGTCAACGCCCGCGCCCGGACCACGTACGGCACCCGCCATCTGCAACGAGGCACCGACATCCCGGAAGTCGACCGCATCTCCTGGGGCTTCTGGCCGACCGGCCCCGGCGCCGAAGTCCTGGGCGACCTGACCGGCCTGCGCGTCCTGGACCTGTGCTCCGGCCTGGGCAAACACACCGCCCACCTGGTGCGCGAGCACGGAGCCACGGTCGACGCCGTCGAAGCATCCGCCAGCCAGCACGAGCGGCTCGATCCGGTCCCACATCGCATCAGTGATCACTAACCGGACGGACACATCCCATCAACTGACCAACCGATCAAGGAACACGTTCTCGGCCCCAGCGGTGGTGGAGTAACGAGCGGCTGGCGGACGTGCCTCTGCCAGCGTGCCGTGATCTATGGCAGGTCCCGCGTTCACTGGGTGACGAGGCCAATGGGATGGTTTGTGTGACGGGGGCAGACAGCGATGGTGAGGCGGCCGCGGCCTGGCGACACGCCCGTGGGGATGTTGGCGTCCATGACGTCCGCTTGTTGCTGGTCTTCGAGTGGGATCCAGCTGGCGGTTCCCGGGTCCCATTCCCGCTCATCGATGGTGAGGAGTGGGTTGAGCTGCGTCGTGCAGTCTGGGCAAGTCAGCGGTTGGGGGGCGGTGAGCCGCCAGGCGATGTAGCCGCCGGTCTTCCAGCCGGGTGCGGTGGACAGGTCGTAGATGTACTGGGGGTGGTCGTCGTCCTCGGGTCCTTCCCATGCCTCGATGCGCGTTTGTAGGGATTCGGGGAGGTCGGTGAGGTAGGGGTGCTCGACGATTTCCTCGGGGTGCAGAACACAGCGGGAGGGCACGAGTTCTGGGCGGCCGACGACCTCGGGGGCCGGCTGCTCCTGGAGGAGTGGCCCGGCGTCTTCTGAGTGCCGCCAGCGCAGGTGGACGTTGAGGTCGTGTCGGCTGTCGCCGTGTTTTTCGAAGGGGCACCAGAACACCTGGAGCAGGTCGCGTTCTGCCGTTTCCGGCAGGCCGGGTACGTCGCGGCGGTACAGCTGGGCGACTGCGAGCATGGGGATGGGGTCGGTGTCGGCCAGGTGTGGGGCGTGGCGGCCGCGTTTGAAGCCGGCGAGGATGGTGGATTCTTCGTCGTTGGGTCCGGACTGCGGAGCGCGCTGCCAGGCGCGTTCGAGGATTTCGCGTTCCTGCAGGACGTCGGTGAGCCGGTAGCCGTTGCTTCGTTTGTGGGGGAGGGTGCAGGTGGGCCAGGGTTCGTCGGCTGGCCACAGCATCGGGCCGCCGACGGAGCTGTCCTGTGCGGTGGGTGTGCCGCGGCGTGGGTGCAGGCGTGTTGCCGGCCGGCGCAGGCGGGTCAGTTCGGGGAAGGCGGCTTCCACGTCGGCGGGGCGTGGGGGGGTGGTGCGCGGCATGTGCTTTGGCTCCCGGGGCTTGGTGGGTGGTTTGTTCGGGGGTGTGGCAGTGGAGGCCGGAGGGGGACTTTATACGTTTTAGGGGTGCCATCCGGGTATGGCGGTGCGTACTCCGGCGGCTGGGTTGTCGAGCCAGCCGGTGAGTTGGAATCCCTTGTTGCCGTGGGCGGCGTATTCGAAGCGGATGGGGATGGGGTTGGTGCCCTCGTAGATGGGGGTGACGTCATATTGGACGATTTCGCCGCGTTTGACCGCTTTGTAGACCTCTCCTTCGACCAGGTCCCGTTGGTAGGGGGAGTTGGTCGGGTTCTGGGTCTGGGTGACGAGGTTGTGCTTGGCGGAGTGGCCCTTTCCGGCGCCGCCGAGGCGGTCGGCGAGGAGGTGGCCGCGGGCTTCGTTGAATGCGGTGCCGTGGCCGCGCCAGCCGGGTGGGGTGATCTTTCCGGCTTCGGTGCCTTTGTTCAGCATCTCGGGGCGGATGCATGCGGAGACGCCGGTGGGGCGGCCCAGGTGGTCGAGGGGCTTGTAGCGGACGCTTCCGCCCCAGGCGTAGTGGTCCTTGCGGCAGGGGCCGAGACCGACGGGGTCGTACAGGTCCAGGGGGTTGTCGACGTAGGCGAGGGGGTTGGGAGCGGGGATGAGTCCCAGGGGGTCGGGGCTGATGTAGCGGGCGGTCTCGGGGTCGTAGTGCCGGAAGTAGTTGTAGTGCAGGCCGGTTTCGGCGTCGGCGTACTGCCCGGGCTGGCGTAGGGGGGTGTGGGCGGTGGCGTTGGGGCTGACGGCGGTTGTGCCCCAGACGGTGGTGCGGGAGTGCCAGGCGATGGCGGCGTCGTCGCCGACGAGTTCGGTGGGGGTGCCGACGAGGTCGGAGACGATGGCGAAGAAGCGGGAGTCGACCTCTTCGTGGGGGAGCGGTTTGCGTTCGTACTGGGTGAGTGGGCGGTAGCCGTCGTAGTCCCAGGTGAGGGTGATGCCCGTTGCTGGTGTCGTCTGTTCGGCGAGGCGGGTGCCGTCCCAGGTGAATCGGGTTTCGTCGATGACGTGGCCGCTGTCGTCGAGCCGGTATTTGGCGGTCCGGCGGCCCAGGGGGTCGTAGCGGTAGTGCCACGTGGTGTCGTCGGGTGTGGTGCAGGAGGTGAGGCGGTTCTCGGCGTCCCAGGTGTACTGCCAGACGTCCGGCTTGCGGGACAGGCGCTTCTTGGTGCGTTCGACAAGGCGCCCGGCCTGGTCGTAGCGGTAGTGGGTGTTGCCGGCGCGTGTGACGCGGGTGCCGGTGTAGTCGCGCTCCCCTCGGGCTGCCGGGTCCGCGGCGCGGTCGGGCCAGCTGGCGCTGATCTCGTTGCCGGAGGCGTCGTAGGCGTAGGTTTCTGCCCCTGCAGGTCCGGAGGCGTGGAGCGGTCGGCCGACGGGGTCCAGGAGGTACGAGGTGTGGTTGCCGGTGATCTCGTCTCGGACCGCGGTGAGATGGTCGTCGGCGCGGTAGCTGTAGCTGCGGGCTCGAATGGGGCGGTCTGATCCGGCGGTGAGGTGCTGCTGCGTGAGTCGGCCTGCGGGGTCCCAGGATGAGGTGAGCTGAAGGTGACCGGTGCTGCGTTGTGTCTCGCGGCCGAGGCTGTCGTGCGTGAAGGACAGGGTGTGCCGGTCGTCGATGGTGAGACTGCTGCGGTTTCCGATCGCGTCCCAGGTCAGTGAGGTCTGGGCGCCGGTGGGGGTGGTGCGGGTGATGCGCCGGCCTGCGGCGTCGTATGCCAGGTTGAGGGTGGCGCCGTCCACTGTCTGGGTCAGGAGGCGTCCTGCGGCGTCGTAGGTGAAGTCCAGGCTGCAGTCGGGATTTGCTGCGGTCACAAGGCGTGACGCTGCGTCATAGGAGAATGTGGTGCGTGTGTCGCCGGTGGATTTGGCTGCGAGGCGGCCGTTGGCGTCGAAGGTGTACGCGACGGTCTGCCCGGCCGGGTTGGTGCGGCCGTTGAGCTGTCCCGCTGCGTCGTAGGTGGTGGTGGTGACGCGGTCGTCGAAGTCGGTCTCGGACGTCAGGCGTCCGGCGGGGTCGTACTGGTAGGCCCATGTCAGGCCGGCTGGGTTGATGACCTTCTGGAGGCGTTGCTCGGTGTCGTGAACGAAGGTGTGGGTGTGGCCGTCAGGGGTGGTCCGTGTAGCGACGAGGTCGAACGGGCCGTAGGAGGTGAGGGTGCTGCCGCCGGATGGGTCGGTGTGCCGGATGCAGTTGCTTTCGCCGTCCCACTCCCAGGTCTCGCTGGTGCCGTCCGGGGCGGTCTGCGCGATGAGCCGGCCTTCGGCGTCCCAGGCGAAGCGAGTGGTTGCGCCGAGCGCGTCGGTCAGTTCGATGGGCTGTCCGAGCGCGTCCCGGCGGCACACGGTGCGGGCGCGGTGGGCGTCCTCGACCGCCACGGGTAGACCAGCGGCATTGTTCTCCATGCGCAGGACCGCTCCGAGAGGGTCGGTCTGGGTCTCCAGGGCGCCCGTCGAGTGGTAGGTGAAGCGGATGGTGGCACCGTCCGGGCCGGTGACCGTGGTGCGGTTGCCGCGTTCATCGAATGTTTGCGTCGTCTGGGCGCCGTCGGGTCCGACCAGTGAGATCGGCAAGTGCCGGGCGTTGTAGGTGATGCGGGTGACGGATCCGTCCGGGGCGGTGACGGAGGTGAGGTTGTCGTCGGTGTCCCATTCCCAGCGGGTGGTGCGGTCGAGCGGGTCGGTCTGGGAGAGGAGACGGTCGTGGCGGTCCCATTGCTGGGTGATGGTGTGGCCGAGGGGGTCGGTGATGGCGGTGATCTGGCCGTAGCGGTTGGCGTGATAGACCGTGACGTGGCCAAGGGAGTCCGTGTAGGTCACGGTGCTGGTGCCGTCGCTGCGGGGCTCGTCGTAGTGGACGGTGGAGTTGAGGATTCCGTCCGTGCCGTGGGTTTGGATGACGCGGCCGGCAGCGTCGTAGACGTAGGCGAATGCGGTGTCGTTGGAGTCCCGCCAGCCGGTGATGCGGCGGGCCTCGTCATAGGTGAAGCGCGTGGGAGCGTCGACCGCGTTGCGTATCTCGGTCAGATTTCCGGCGTCGTCGTAGGTGAAGGTGCGCAGCCGGACGAGAGCGTCATCGACGAGGACCGATAGGGCGGTGACCTTGCCAGGGCGTTCCTGGTCGGAGTCGACTTGGATGCGGTAGCCGCCGCTGTGGGTGACGGTGACGGGTATGTCGTGGTCGTCGCGTTCGATGGTGATGGCGTTGCCGTTGCGGTCTTCTATGCCGACGAGCCACCACACGCCGTCCTGTGCCGCTGCGGGTTCGAAGTGGCGTATCAGCCCGGTTCGGGGGTCCTGGGAGATCAGGGCATAGCTTGCGCCCCGGGTGACGTAGGTGAGGGGCACCCGCACGCCTTCGGCTGGGCCGACCCGGTCGCCCGGCAGGTCGGGAAGGCGTGGGTAGGCCAGGGCCGAACCGTCCTCGCGGTACCACCAAATGCCCCCGAGTGCGTCGTCCCGCTGGAGGCGTTCGTCGAGGGTGGCTGCCCACGACGGGCCGAAGGAACGGCCTGCGGCGTAGCCGGACAAATGCGTGCGGCGCAGTACGAGCGGCAGTACACCGGCCAGATCGACATCGGCTTGCGCGAGCCCCATCTGACCGGTGGCCATGTCGATGGGGTCGTTGCACCATTCCTTGGCCTGCAACTCGCGGCCCTGCTTGGACAGATCCGCCGAGTCGACCTTCAGCCCCGGGTCGCTCTTGCGGCCGGGTTGTGAAGGGGCGCCGTGCCCCGACGCATCGCCTGCTGCGTGCTTGCCGACGTCGATGCCCTTGACCCTGTCCCCGACCCCGTGATCGTTGTGCTTGTGCAGCCGGGAAGTCGCCCGCGCCCGCTCGGGGACAGTCTCCGTGACGTGTGTGGCGATCTTCTTCAGGGCCTTCTCGGAGCCCTTGAGCGCACCGTGCAGGACACTGTCGAAGGCCTTGGTGAACGGGTCCCGGCCCTTGCTCCGGCCGAAAGCGCTCCTAGAGGTTGTCCCGTATGGGGTGTGGGTTATCCACTGAGGGCCATGTTGTGGAGTCGGGCGATGCCGAGCATGGCCTGGTGAACGCCGTTG
>NZ_JBIBUW010000033.1:0-41420 GCF_043079785.1 Streptomyces sp. NPDC015139
TGGGCGGGCTCGCGGGCGGTGATGCGCAGGACGCCGTCGTCGTAGCTGACGTCGATCCGTTCGGCGGCCTTGATGTCGCGGCCCTTGGAGGGGTCTGCGGGCAGGATCTCGACGGTGGTGTCGGCGCGGTCGGCGGCGATGAGCCGGATGCGTCCGGCGGGGATGTCGAGGTGGGCGGTCACGGGGGCGGGGGTGGCGAACTTCGGCATGGCGGAACTCCTCGGTCTTCCGGTGCGGGCCCCTGCGGCCCGCCGTTTCTGACACCGGAAACGCTACGTTGCATTCACCTGATGGGCAACATCCTTGTTGCCTCAAATCCCCGTAGCCGCAGGGTAATGCAGGGAAATCATTGCAACGGGTGGGAATCTAACGCAACAGCGCTGACATGCTCTCGTTGCAATGGAATGAAGGTGAACGCTATAGTGCGGGCGTCACGCACCACGAAGGAGGCCGCGATGCCGGGAGGCAGGCTCACCCAGCAGGAACGTCAGCGGATCGCGCTGGGACTGGCCGACGGCCTCGCCTACGCGGAGATCGCCAGGCGCCTGGACCGCCCGACCTCGACCGTCACACGCGAGGTCATGCGCAACGGCGGACCCACCGGCTACCGCGCCGACCTCGCCCACCGGGCCACCGAACGACGCGCCCGGCGCCGCGGGCAGACCGCCCCGCGGGACCCCGGCACCACCGCGCAGCCGCACGGTCGGGACGCCGAGGCCGTCCGTGCCTACGAGGAGCTGCTCACCGCCGTCTTCATGGGCTCGGGCCTGCCCAGGATGACGGCCCGTGTGCTGGTCTGCCTCTACACCACCGACGCGGGCACCCTCACCGCGTCCGAACTCGTCCAGCGCCTCCAGGTCAGCCCGGCGACCGTCTCCAAGGCGATCGCCTTCCTGGAGAGCCAGGGCCTCGTCCGCCGCGAGCGCGACGAACGCCGCCGCGAGCGCTACGTCGTGGACGACGACGTCATGTACCAGTCGACGATGGCCAGCGCCCGCGCCACCGCCCACCTCGGCGAGACCGCACGGCAGGGCGTCGGTGTCCTCGGCCCCGGCACCCCCGCCGCCACCCGTCTGGAGAACATCGCCCGCTTCGTGGACTTCGTCTCCGAGAGCATCGCCCGCGCCGCGGAGCAGGCCCGGGAGATCCTCCACACGAAGCCCGGCGGGGCGCCGGACGGCACCACCGGGACCCCCGCGGAGCACGGCTAGCCGCCCGCCCCGCACCCGGCGGAGGCGGAGTCACGCGTCGGCGGCCCACTCCCTGAGCGCCGCCCTGCTCGCGAAGTTCGCCACGTCCTTGTCGTGCGGTTCGCTGGTGTACTGGTGGAACCGCCACTTGGCCTTGATGCGGGGCTTGCCGGCGGTGACGTAGTCCGCGATCCACAGGCCGTCGCCCGCGTACGAGGTCGTGTCGATGTTCAGCCAGAAGTCCCGGTTCGCGTACAGCACGACCCGGTTGTCCGGCCGCAGTTCCTTCAGCTTGCGGATGAAGCGGTCCTTCTCCGCGTTGCTCGCGTGCGTGCCCTCGCCGGTCGTCTCCCAGTCGACGGCGAGGAGATCCCCCGGGCGGTCGGGGGCGTGGCGCAGGAAGTACTCGGCCTGGTCGCTGAGGCTGCCCGGCCACAGGAAGTGGTAGAAGCCGACGACCAGTCCGGCGTCTCGGGCGGTCTTCGTCTGGGCGGTGAGCCGGGGATTGACGTACGAACGGCCCTCCGTCGCCTTGATGAAGACGAAGGAGAGACCGTCCGTGTCGTACGCGGAGGCCTGGTAGGCGCTGACGTCGATGCCGTGGAGCATGCAGGAGTTGTGCCCCCTGCGGCCGCGTCCGGAACCTCAGCCTCGGTTCGCGACCGCCCCCAGGACCGACGCGGGCTTCGCCGACCAGTCGGAGGTGATCAGACTGGCGTGGTTCTTGGCCAACAGGGCCAGCCGGGCGGCGACTTCCGCGTCCGTGGGACCGGTCGAGGAGATCGCCGGGGACACGCCGTCGGCGCCCGTCGTGATCAGGATGTAGTGGTTCGCGGCGTAGAACGACGTGTCGTAGCCGTTGTTGACGTAGGTCGCCGCGTCACCGTCGAAGAACACGAACCACGGCCGGATCGACGCGTCGTAGCGGCCGGCGCGCGGGTCGCCGTTCTCGGCGCCGAGCACGGCCGGGAAGGCCTGGGCCTGCCCGAGCTGCCCGGCCCCGGACAGGTCCCGCAGATGGTCGCCGTACTCCTCGTCCGTCCAGTAGTGGTCGAAGGGGTTCGCCTGCTCGACCGTGCCCGGGATCAGCTCGAAGAGGAACTTCCCCCGCAGGGAGTCGCGGGCGGGCCAGGCGTCGGCCCGGGCGGCGGCGTCCAGCGTGCCGTAGGTCCCGCCCAGCAGGTCGGCGGGCTTGTACACGCTGCCGCCGAGCTTCTGTGAGACGAGCCGGTCGAATTCGTCCGGGCCCAGACCCGCCCGGTCGTTGAAGCCGACCTTCATCTCGACCTTGAACACGATCGGCGGGTGGTCGGGGTGCAGCCGGTTCCAGGCCGCGATGTTGTCGAGGCAGCCGCCGAGATCCTGGTTGCGGCTCTTGCCGTACAGCTCGTCCGGGGACTTCGCCGCCTCGCAGTTGTTGTTGTTCCCGAACGGGTTGCTGTGGCTGACCCGCCACCGGTGGGTGATGCTGTCCACGTACACGTCCAGTTCCAGCAGCGAGGCGCCGGAGTCCAACGCCTGTGCGAAGTACGTGTACTTGGCCTTGTCGTACGCGTTGTGCGTGCCGATCGCCGTCGTCTCGGAGAACTTCGGCGACGCCGCGTGGGCGTTGCCCGGTGCCACCGCCAGTAAGGCGGCGGCGCCCACGAGCGCCGCCGTTCGTCTGATGCCGCGCATGCGTCAACTCCCCTTCGCTGTGGTCGAGTCGACGGCAGCGTAGGGGGCATCGGTTACCGTGCGGTAGCCCCAGGAGGGACATCGGCCCTCGGGGCCGCGGTCCGGTCAGCCGCGCAGGATCCGCGCGGCGCGCACCTCGCCGACCGGTTCGCCGTGACCGAGCACGGGGGCGGTCGCCAGTTCCGCGAGGGTCCCGCCGTCGTCCACCGGGACGCCGAGCCTGCGCAGCGCGGCGACCAGGACGACCGGACGGGCCCTGGCGGAGCCGTCGGCGATCTTCAGGGCGACGGCCGAGCCGTCGGGGAGCGCCATCGCGTAGACGCCCTCCGCGCCGTCCTTCGCGACCGCACCGGGCAGCGCCCGCAGCAGCCGGGTCACGTCCCGGCCGGTCCCGCCGACGTACTCGGGATGCCTGCCCATCGCCCGTACGACGCGCCGCTCCGGGGACCCGGGCGGGCTCGTCGCCAGCCGGGCGAACGCGCGCGCCAGTCCCCGGTAGCCGAGGGCGAACAGGGGTGCCCCGCAGCCGTCGACCCCGGTCGCGGCGACCTTCTCGCCGGCCAGGTCCTCGACGGTCTCCCGCAGGGCGCGCTGCAGCGGGTGCCGCGGGTCGAGATAGCCGGCCGTGTCCCAGCCGTTGACGACACAGGTGGCGAGCATCGCGGCATGCTTGCCCGAGCAGTTCATCGTGAGCGGCGCGGGGGTGCCGCCGGCCGCGAGGTGGGCGCGCAGCGCGGCCTCGCCGATGGGCAGCCCGGGCGTGCAGCGCAGGGCGCCGGTGCCGAGCCCGGCGCCCTTCAGGATCCGGCGCACGCCGTCGAGGTGGAAGGTCTCGCCGGAATGGCTGGCGCAGGCCAGCGCCAGCAGCTCGCCGTCCAGGGCGAGCCCGGCGCGCAGCATGCCGAGCGCCTGGAGCGGTTTGTTGGCCGAGCGGGGGAACATCGGGCGGTCCGGCTCACCGACGGCGAGCACGGTCCGCCCGTCGGGCCCGGTCGCGAGGACCGTCCCGTGGTGCACCGACTCCAGGAAGTCACCCCGCCGGACCTCGGCCACCAGTGCGTGCACGGCCCGCCCCCTTCCCGGCGCCCGCCCCTCGGCCCGCGCCCGTCAGCACTCGATGATGTTCACCGCGAGCCCGCCCCGCGCCGTCTCCTTGTACTTCACGGACAAGGGTGCGCCAGGCACGGACATCCCCTTAACCTGCGGTTTTGAGGGGATTTCCTTGATCCAATCAGCCAGCAGGGACTTCTCAGGGACTTTCGGCTGGTGGCGGTCCTCCAGCCAGGCGTCCATGGCAGCGAGACCGCGCTGACCTGCGCCGGGCATGAAGTGAGCGTAGTGGTCGAGAGTGACCTTCGGCGTCGAGTGCCCGAGCCACTTCGACAGGCTGACGATCGACTCGCCGGCCTCCAGCTGCACGCTCGCGTAGGTGTGCCGGAGGACGTGGAACATGTCCTCCCGCGGGGCGGCGTAGAGGGGGACGCGGCGCACGCGGCCTCCGTCACGCCGCACCTTCTCCCCGACGGGCTTGATGATGCCGGCGGCAGCGAGGGCACGCTTCCAGCTGCGGTCGTTCCAGGTGCGGTAATAGATCCGGTTGCCGTGTGACGTGGTCAGCACCAGGTTCACCGTGATCGGCTTCCGCTGGCGTTCCTCCAGGGCGGTGGTCGGTGGCTCGGGGTTGCGCCAGGGCAGCGTGCAGGGCGTCGACGGGAACCGGCGGAAGTGCGCGCGTGCCCGGATGGCGAGATTGGGCGGGAGGGGCGCCTCGCGGGTCTTACGTCCCTTGGGGAGCGAGAAGTAGGGGCGTCCCTTGATGTCCCACTTGAGCTGGCGTCGCACGCGGACGACACCTGCTTCGAAGTCGAAGTCCTCTTCTGCGAGGCCGAAGGCCTCACCCTGGCGCAGCCCGAGCCCGATACCCAGATCGACAGCGAGCCGGTAGCGCTCTTGGAGGCCTGCCCGAACGGCGTCGACGACCTCACGAGCCCACGCCTTGGCCTTCTTCTCGGTCGGGCGCGGAGGCTTGACGCTGTTCCTGGCCTTTACGGGGTTTCGCAGCAGTCTCTGGTCGTCCACCGCGCTGCCGAGGATGGACGACAGATGTCCCCAGATCACCTCTGCCGTCGTCTCCTCGACCCGGGAGAGCAAGGCGGCCTTGAAGGAGCGCAAGGCCGCTGCATCGATCTCACGCAGCGAGAGGTCTCCCACCAGCGGGATGATGTGGTTCCAGATGCGGCTGGCCATGGGGCCTGCGGTCGAGGGCTCGTCGGCTCGGGCCGACCACCAGTGGCCCACGATGTAGTCCGCGAGCGAGATCTCGCCCCTGCGTGGGTCGACGAAGTCGCCGCGACTGGAGTCGGTCCTGGCGGTGGCGAGCCACTGCTTGGCGTCCTCGCTCGTGTCGAAGGAACGGTCCTGGACTCCCGGGATTCCCTTGACCCGGTACCGCTTACCTTTGCCGTACAGGGAGGTGCGCTCGCGTTTGCCGGTCTGCTTGTTCGGCCGCTTCTTGAGCCAACGGTCTTCTATGTAACCGGCCATTCAGTTGGTCCTCCGTGCTTTACCTGCGTCACGTGCTGGTTGGTGGCAACGAACTTCGCGGCCGGTGCTTATCCCGGCTGCGGACGCTCTTTTCCTGGTCTTTTCGAAAGGGCGCTACTTGGGGAACTTGGTGCGACGCTGCGGCTTCTGCGCAAGAGGGTTGAGCGTGAGGTTGGACCTGGAGTCGGCCTGCTCCTGGGCTTGCACCCACGCGTCGAGAGCGGTGATGCGGTACATCACCCGGCGCCCCATCCGGAAGCTCGGAGGGCCTTGTCGGCGATGGCGCCAGACGTAAAGGGTGTTGGGGGAGATACCGAGATACTCGGCGGCCCTCGGAAGGTTCAGGAAAGCGGTTTCGGGTGCTCGGCCGGTTTGTGGCACGACTGTTCTCCTGCCGTGATGACTACGACGACAGGACAAGAATCCAGAGAAAGGGCAACTTGGCCGGGCCGGGACTTTCTGTTACTGGCGACGTGCATGGGCGGTGAAGCCTGAGCCGAGTTCGCGGCGTGGCCGGGTCCGTGCCCAGCCTCTCGGTTCTCACAGGCCGTCAGGCTGAAGCGGCATCGGGTAGTCGACTCGCGCGGCGGTGGCTGCAGGTAGCCACGCCCACCCGACACAGGCCCTGCTCATGACCGACGCCGAAGCCGCCGACTGGCTCACCGCCACCGCGGCCGGACAGAGCTGACCCGCCTCGGACACCCCGGGCCCCAGGGAGGTCAGCCATCCCTGGGGCCCAGCATGACGAAGGTGACCAGGGTTGTCAGTGGGACAGGGCAGACTGGATGCCGTGACGACCTCCGACGTTCGGGGCCTGGAGCAGCTTGAGCGCGCCGTCCTAGACGACACTGCCTCACTCGCCGCTGCCCTCCGGCAGTGCCTCATGCTGGCTGGATACGCCCACCATGAGGAACTGCGCGCCTGGGCGCTAAAGGAACTGGAGGGGTACCCGGCGGCCGATGAACTGCCCTCGTACCGGAAGGTGCCGGCAGCGCTCGAAGTGGAGCTCACTCTCTACCTCCCGGGCCAGATCATCGAGGGCAGAACCCGGCGGATCAGCGTGGTCCAACTACCTCAGAGCGCTCGTGAGCGCGGCATCAGGGAGAGTGCACCGATCCGGCAAGGGGTCCGAGAACTCGAAGCTCTGATCGCCCTCAACGACAGGCTGATCCGTCTCAGCCCACCCGGATCAGCCGAGTACGTCCTGGAGATGACCCGCGAGCAGCAGCAAGGCGGCAATGAGTCCACCGAGATTACCGCTCTGAACTGGGCTATTGCCAAACCGAGCATCGAAGGCGTCCTCGATCACATCAGAACCCGTCTGACCCAATTCGTCGCGGAAGTGAGAGCCACCATGCCCGCCGGCCAGCAGAACCCCGACCCCAACCAGATCGACTCGGCCGCACAGCAGGCCCTCAACATCAGCGGAGGGGACAACTCCATCTTCAACATCTCCGCACCGCACGCGAAGGCGGAGCGGGGCGGTACCGCGAGCGCCAACGTCAACGAACCAGCGCCCGTGACTCCTCAGCCCTGGTGGCACCGAACCTCGGTCATCTGGACCGCCATCGCGGCAGTGGCGACGATCGCCGGCGTCATCGCCACCGTGATCGTGGCGAAGTGAGACTCCGCCGAAGCCGCCTGGATCGACTGGAGGACGACGTCCTCAACGAGAGCCGCCCGCTCGCCCCGATCCTGCGGCAGGTGATCGCTCTGGGCGGGCATGCTCACTCCGAAGCGCTACGCACCTGGGCGCTGCGGGAGCTCCAGGGCTACGAGGGCACGGATGTGCCGATCCCCGACTACCGCAGGATCTCGGTACCCTTGGTGATGGACGGCCTCACGGGGAGATTCCAGTTCCGCGAACAGCCGGTCAGCATGTTCGACCTACCGGACTTCGCCCGGGAGAGTCTCGGCGACGTGCTCCGACTCGGGCAGGGTGTCGGCCAGATCGAGTCGCTCATCGCCCGGCAGCCAGGTCAGACGGTGCAGCTCGCTCCACATATGGCAGCCGAAGTAGCCGTATTCATGAGCCAGAACTCTTCCCGGCAGGTGCTCAGGCTGTACTGGGCTGTGCACCCGTCGGCCATGGAGGGGGTCCTGGACCAGGTTCGTACCCGGCTGGTCCAGCTGGTCGGGGAGCTGCGGGCTGCCATGCCCCACGGCCAGCAGGATCCGACCTCGGACCAGGTCGCTCAAGCACTCCAGAACATCAACATCGTCACAGGCGACAACTCCTCCGTGACCGTCACCGCGCCTGTTGCAGTTGCGCACCGACGCGGATCAGCACGTGCCGAGACCGGCGGAACGGCACAGCGCTTCCCACGGATGTCGGTCGTGTGGACTGTGTCGGCCGCCCTCGCGGCGGCCGCCGCGCTGACCGCCTGGGTCATGTGGCTCTGACTCTGCACGAAGCCCAGGAACGGCCATGTGATGCTTCTGAATCGATCCGGCAGACTTCGGTGATGGACAAGGCTCCCCGGATTAGCAGCCCCTGGGGTGGCCGGGACCGGCGGGATCACGCGACCTCGGCGTTGGTGGTCGTGGCGGTCCGCGCGGCCCATTCGGCGCGGGCTGTGGTGAGCCGGGGGTGCATTGCGCGAAGCTCTTCCAGCTGCCCGGCCACCGTCTCGATGAACTCGGCCAGCTGGTCCGGATCCATCGGGCGGGTGTACATGTCGGCGGCCACTTCGACCAGAACGTGCGGGACCCGGTAGGCCGGACTGACTGGCGAGTCCGGGCTCACGGCGAGGTGCGCGGAGAGCAGCTGCCAGGACCTGTAGTCCTCGTATCCCTCGGTGTACTCGGCGTAAGCCACAGCGCCGTACAGCTGGTGGTACACGTCGGCCGGGTGGCGCTTGCCGTCCGTGTCGAGGGTGTGGGCCGTCGTGCACCAGGACGGGCAGGTGACGGTGTGCCGGGTGCCATACATGTCGTTGTACGTCCAGACCCGACCGGGTGTTGCGGCCGCTTCGCTGGTCCGCCTGGATAGCAGACCGGCGATCTGCGTACGTGCCGCCTGCAGCTTCGCCAGGTGCGCGCTCATGTCGCTGATCAGGTCGTCGACCTCCTCGAGGTCGAGCGTCGGCCAGCCACCACCGGCCTCGAACTCGAGTCCGGGCGTTTCGTCGTTGACCTGGGACAGGTGGAAGGCCATGATCCCGTTCCTGTGCCGACCGGCGTATGGGCGGTGAGCGCCCATGGCGATGAGCGGACCGTGGTGAATGTGTTCGCGCGGGTCCTCATGATCGATGGGGTCCCCAGTGCAGAAGGAGACGCCGTCGGGGCAGGTGGTGCTGTCTGTGTCGCGCGGCTGCTCGTGGCTGATGGAGCCGTCCATCTTGTCCGCGAGAATTTCGAGCTTGTCGGCGAACCTGCGTAATTCCGTCGCCTTGACGCGGGCCTCGGCCGCATCGGTGTCTGTCTCGCCCAAGCCGATGACCGGCTGGGAACCGGAGAGGTCAATCAGCCATGCGTTCAACAGTTCCCGGCCGTCGTTGCCCGTAACAGCGTGCAGGACCCCGAAGTGATCGTCGTGATCGCCGGTCTGGGTGCACCAGTCTGGGTGGATGGTGCACAGCTGCCGGTCGCCGAGGTCGCGGCCGGCATCGGCCGGGGTCGCTGCTGAGGCGTCGGCAAGGTGGGAGGTCGAAGCGGCGGAGTCACTGTTGCCGTCGCTGTCCGTCGTCGTTGCGGCGATGGTGCACACGATATTTCTCCTTGCTGCGAAGGGTTGGTCGAAGACCTCGGCCGGTGGGCGCAGCTGCCCGCTTCACGCCCGTCCTGTTGCTTGGGCCTCGCAGTCGCTCACCCTCGTCCAGTTCAGGCACCTGTTTCCTGTTCGCGCAGCACTTGGTCCGAGGTCGCCTGCTTGGCGGTACACTGCGCGCATTTTGCTGGCGGGAGGCCGCGGGTTACGCGACGACGGCGTCGTGTGGGCGGCGAGGCGGCTGCGGGCGGATGATGCCCATGGACCCTGGTCGGCAACTTCGAACGGCAGGACTCGAAGCGGTTGGAGGTGAGAGCCTCGAGACGTGAGATGCCCGTCCGAAGCGCATCTCTCGCGATTGGAAAGGCGACAGCTCCGTACCACAACCCACCCAACTGTCAGATAGGTTTCCGGAGGTGCCTACGGACAGATTGTCTTCATACCGCTGTTGTCGCGGTGGAAGGCTCCCTTCACTGAGGTCACTACCAAGGTGAGGTTGCCGTCATGGCTGGTCGCGGTCCTGAACGTCCGACGTACGGATTCACGGTTGCGGCTGCTGTCGACGCTGTCCCGGCGGCACGCCGGCAAGTCGTTCTGCTGGCCCAGAACTTGGGTCTGCCTATGTCGGACCAAGTTCTGGAGACTGTCGAGTTGTTGGCCAGCGAGGTGATCGCCAACGCTGTTCTGCACACAGCGGCTTCGTGCGACGTCGCTGTGACGCGGACCGATGCACGGCTTCGGGTCGAAGTCACGGACACTGGTCCAGCGTTGCCTGTGCTTGTTGACGCAAGACCGAATGACGAGAGCGGTCGAGGTCTTCTGCTTGTCGACGCCCTGGCAGACGCTTGGGGGACACAGCGGAAACCCCCTGGCAAGAAGACATGGTTCGAGATCACGCCGGGGCCTTCGGCCGATGGTTCGAGCAGCACCAACTCTGCGGATGCACCGTCTCCTCATCCGCGGGTGTAACTGCCGCGCGAAAAACTGAGTCCCAGCCCCGTGCGGCGTCGCCAGCCGGTCTGCGGGCGCCCTGAAATTGCCTACGCGGCTATGTGGACTTCTGCGACAGCGTTGCGCAATGCCCTCCGTCGTCAATGCCAGACTGTTGATGTCATTCGTTCGTGCGGCATCGCGGAGCGAGGGCCCCGCGATGGAGCTCCCGGTGGGTTGCCGCGTCCGGAGCCAAGGCGACACGACGCCCTGCTGCAGCGGGGACTGTCTCGTGGCCCAGGCGGTCTTATCACCGCTCTCTACCCGAGGTCTCCGACGCGACCATCACGCAAAGGGTGCCGACTCATGCTGGATCTGGACTGGGCTAATGTGACCGCCTTCAGTTTGTGCCTGTCCGACGGGGGGCTGGGGAATGGCTGTGCGGAGGCACAACCTTGCCGCGCTGTGGGCCAACTCCATCATTGGTCGTCACACCTATGCCGAGAGCCCCGGTGCCGACTCGCTCGACGTGAATCGACACATTGCGGCTGAATCACGCGAAAGCTGTTGTAAGGCTGTTCCCTCCCGTCTCGTCCAGCATTGCTCTCAAAGGAGACACTTCACTCATGCCAGGTTTCAAGGTAGCAATGTGTACCGGCAACCCAGGCAAGTTCCGAACGGCCCAGGAACACCTTGCCCCGTGGGGTATCGAGGTGGAGCAGGTGGCCTTAGACCTGGATGAGATCCAGACGACGTCGGTCGCGGAGATCGCGCGTCACAAGGCTCGGCAAGCCTTCGAGGTTCTCAGGCGTCCCCTGTTTGTGGAGGACTCCGGCTTCTACATCGAGGAGTTCGGCGGCTGGCCGGGACCGATGGTGAAGCAGGCCCTCGAGGCGTTCGGCCCCGCCGGCCTTACGCACCTCGCGGATCTCACGGAGAAGCGTACGTGCCGGTTCGCCAGCGCGGCTGTCTACGCCGATACGGACGGGGCGCTGCATACTTTCGCTGACGATTCCCGGAAGCCCGGCACCATTGCTCCAGCGCCCGATCGTGGGACTGGGCCAAGGGCTTGGTCCGACTTGTGGTCGATCTTCGTCCCAGAGGGCGCCACGTCGACGCTGTCCGCTTTGCCGCCGACCGAGCAGGACCGGATCTTCGCTGAGTGGCGAGGCGAGTCGGTCGTTGCCGCACTGGGTGCCTGGCTGGCCGAGGCGGAAACCGAGCGACGCTAAGCCGTGCCCTGCCTTCCTCTCTTCCGATGCGTGTTCCGGCGCTGGGGCGGTCCGCCGCCGGCGCCACTGAGTGGAAGCAGGGACATGAGGGGTGCCCCGCTGTTCCAGGAACCGAAGAGGTTGCGGTTCAAGGCGACGATGTTGTGCTTGAGAGCGAGGTCCCGAGCGGATCTGCTGAACTCGCAGGTCGCGACGAAGACGGCAACGTCCGCCTTGTGCTCGGCGAACGACATGCCGACGAACTTCTGCATGTCGCCACTCGGCACGACGCGGTGGGGTGCATAGTGCTTCACCTGTACGACCAGGCGACGGGCGTCCGGCAGATTGCCGACAACGTCCGCCGCCAGGTCTCCTGAGCCGCCGACCACAGAAACTTCGGTGCAGCCGTCGCGCCTGCACAGCTCGGCCACGTACCGCTCGAACTCCTGCCAGGTCATGTCGTCGATGACAGCCATGGATCGTTCCAGCGCCATGCGGTGGTCCTGGTGGCGCCACGCGAGATCACCTTGGCGTTCGCGGCGGTGCGCAGTCCACAGGTACCACCCTGCGCCACTGACTGCCGCGGCGCAGGCGAGGCCGAGTAACAGCCATGGAAACCGCCAGAACAGGAACACGGCGGCGACGAGGGTGACGCTGACAAGTCCTGTTTGCCGTCGCCGCCGTGTCCTGTGTCGGCGGCCTGTTCGCTTGGCCATCAGTCCCCCCGCCCTACAAATCTGCTCGCCAGTGTGAAAGCGCTGGATCGTGATGCCAAGAGCGTCTTGTCAGCCACTTCGTCGGCACGCCCAGACGCGTGTGAGACCGCTCCCGCTCAGGCCGTTCGGCGCTCCGTCACCAGATCAATGCGCGGCTACGTGCGCTTCCGACTGGGGGCCGGACTCCGGATGCGGCTACTTGGTCGCGATGACGTAGACGCTGCCCCATTCGCGCTTCGGATTGGCGAGTCGCGGGTCGAAGGCCCAGGGCTCGACCGTCGCGAAGCCGGCCTCGGTGAAGAGCTGGACGAGTTTGCGGTAGTCGTAGGCCCAGTAGTGCGGGTGGTAGGTGGGGTCGTCGTCCTGGTCCCGGAAGACGTAGTTGATCAGGTCGAGGTGGGTGTTGATGTGGGCGAGACAGTCGCGCTTCCCGTACCACTTCTCGATCATCCTCTCGCTGTCCGGGGTGCCGTCCGGGTACTGGGAGAGTACGAACGCGGCGTCGGGCACGCCGGTGATGAGCCGGCCGGCGGGGGCGAGTACGCGGTGGGCCTCGAGGGCGTAGTGCTTGGCGGAGCGGGGGTAGTCGACGTGCTCCAGAAAATGCTCGGAGAACAGCTCGTCGACGGAACCGTCGTGCAGCGGAATCCCTTCGCGGACATCCCACAACAGGTCCGCGGGCGGTACGACATCGATGTTGAAAAAGCCGTCGATCCGGTGGGCGCCGCCGCCGATCTGTACCTTGCGGGGTGTGTCGTCGATCCGGCCATTGGGCCAGGCCTTGTGGCTGGCGAGGTGGGTGAGGTGGAGTTCGAGCTCCTTCTCGGCGGCACGGAGGGCTCGAGCGAGTCCGTGTGTGGTGGTCGGCTGCCGCAGAAGCTCGGCTATCTGCTGCGCCAACCGGTCTGGCGTCGTCGTCTCGGCGTCCGGCTGGACGGTCACAATGGTCTCCTGGGCGATCGTGTGAGGGCGGGCTGTACGGGGCGGTTCCTCAGGCGGCGGTCGAGGACTGGCTCACGGACCGGCTGTTGCGCATCAGCGTGTACTTGATGTCGACCAGTCGCGGAGCGATGGTCACGTTCAGCTGTTCCGTCGGGTGCAGCTGTCCCTCGCCATCCTGTTCGGCGCGCCAGACCCGGTAGCTGAGATCGGGATAGGCGGGGTTGATGCCGATCTCGCCCTTCGGGATCGTGCCGTTGAAAGGCGTGATGATGTCCATGTGGTTCCAGTAGTTCCAGGCCTGGAGCGCCTTGTGCTGGTCGAAGTAGAAGTAGAAGTCCGGGTACCGTCCGAAGGTCCGCAGCTCGCGGTGGATGAGGTGGCCCAGCAGCGGGCCCAGGTGGGTGGCCAGGCTGTCGAACTCCCACCGGGTGTGCCGCCACTCCTCCGGTACCTGCCCGGGCGTGAAGAGACGGGCGGCGACGAGGTAGCTGATCCGCTCCACGAGGTAGTGCCGTGCGTGCTCCGGTTCGATGGTCGAGTCCACCCGCGCAAGGAGGCTGTCGAGCTTGTCCGGTCGGGGGCGGAACTTGGCGAGGTCGAACCTGCCGGCCATGGCCAGCTCCGAGGAGAAGATCATCTCCTTGTAGAGCCAGTTGTTGAACTCGCCGAAGTCGGCCAGGCGCCGGGTCTCGTCGCTGGTGGAATGAAGCATCAGGTACTCGGCGAGTGCCTCGAAGTACACGTACCCGAGTATCGGCAGACGGGGAATGGTCTCGTCGAGCAGCTGGAGGAACAACCCGGCAGCGACAGTGACGCCTGTGTGAGCGATCGTCGAGGCAAGGGCGAGGAAACTGGCGGAGTTCTTCGTCCGGCTGGTGATCGTCTCGCGTAGCCGGTGCCGTTCGGTTTTGGACAGCAGGTATTCGAGATGGCTGTAGATGCTCAGGTGAATGGCGCCCAGCCGCAGGTAGTCGACACCAGCCAGGCCCCGGTACGCCTGGCTTGGCACGTCGATCTCGAAGAGCAGTGGAGTGGGCGTCGCCTCCGGATTGCCGATCCTCTTCAAGAAGGCCGGGGCCTCCCTGTTGAGAACGTACGAGGCGAGGTTGTGCATTCGGAAGCCCGTGCTGGCTGGGACAAGCGGGGCACAGTAGATGCTGCCGACGAGGCAACCGCCCGACGGGTAAAGCACCCCGTGCTCGTTGATCTCCTCCAGAGCGTGGGTGACGTGCAGCAGGTGAAGCTTGGCGCTGCTGCTGAGGGCGTCGAAGAGGGCGTTGCTACGCAGGAGCCGGCCCTGGGGAGTGTGTTCAGCCAGGCGGGACTCCCACGCAGCCGTCTGCTCGGCCAGCGGATCAGTGACTTCCGTTGGGCTGGGGATGATCGAAGCCTCGTAGAACTGGTGGGCGTCGGCCCACAGGTGGTACGCGTCGAGGAAGTCCATCAGTCGATCAGCTCCCGCCGTTCGAAGGCCTTGAGGACGGCGTCCGCACTGTCCAACCCCGCCAAGTGCCCAGCTTCGGACCAGAGGACGAGGTCGAAGGCGGCTGCGCGGAGCTGGTCGACTGCCTCGACCCGTAAGAACTGAGAGTCCGGCCACCAGCTGAGCTTCGGCAGCCGGTAACGGTCCAGCGCGTCTGCCGCCTTCACCAGATCGCTGATCACCCGGGCGCTCGCGTAGTCGGCTTCGTCCTCCGCGGTGAAGTGCAGATACGGAACGTCGTGCAGGCGTATCGACGCGGCGGCTTGAGCGATGGCCGGCTCGGTCGCCTCCACACGGAAGTGCTCCCAGACGACTTCAGCATTCATGGTGAGCCACTGCGCCGCCCGGGCTCCATGTCCTCGGTCGTCCTTGTCGTGGAGACGACGGCAGTCGTGCGTGGCAGCAGCAATGACCAGAACGGCCGTATCCGGTTCGTCGAGACCTGTGGTCTCAGCGAGGAGGGCTGCGAGTGCGGCTGTCCGCATCATGTGGCGGACTCCGTGCAGCGAATCACGCAGCCGGGGTTCTGCGAGCCAGGCCGCCGGTATCGCCGCACGGGTGAGAAGTCCGCGAGAGGCGACCCGGACCTTCGACGGAGCGCCGTCGATCAGGTATGGCCGGTTCTCCTCGATCCAGCGAACCGTCGCATGGTCGGTGAACTGGTGATAGGGGAGCTGCTTGCGTGCGGCCAGTTCCACCAGGCTGGTGGTCGGCGGGATCGTGCTCATCTGGTCCACCCCTCTCGGTGGTCTGTCGCGACGAGTTGACTCAGGTGCTGGGTGCCGCGTCCGGGGCGAGCGATCCGGGAGCCGCCGCTGCCTCGAAGGCCGCAGTGAACGCCGCGAGCTCCTCCTCGGTCATGAGAGGGACACCCAGCTCGCGGGCTACCGAGTTGATGCGGTCGTGGGCCGCCTCCACTGCTGCCGGGCTCGGGTCGTCGCCGAGGAGCACTTCGAATTCGGCGTGGTGCCCCCACGCCTCACTCCACTTGACGGCGATCTCTACTCCGTGGAGGCGGAAGTTGCGGCGCCGGTTGTACGCCTCGTGCATGGTGTTCTCGAAGCCCAGTGCGTTGAAGACGTGGACGGCGGCGGCAACGTCCTCGCGGGCGATGGGTATCTCGGTCTCCGGAAATGCCGTACCGTGCCCGATCTTGCTTGCCTTGAGGGTGATCTTCGCCGTGTTGGTGGCGATGTTATCGGTCACCTTGAGTAGCTGGTGAGGCAGCACGTAGAAGTAGATGTGCTTGTCATCGCGGCCGAGGTCCTCCCCGTCCTGCTCGAGCCGCGAGATGAGCTGGTCGTGGGCCTCTTGGCTGAAGCGAGCACGCATTTCGATCTCGACAGGCACGGGGTCTCCTTGTTCAGACATGGGTGATCCAGCCGAACCAAGTGGGATGGAGCCCGGCTGGTACGGATCGGTCGCGATGTTCAGCTGTTCTGCTGGTGGGCAGCGCGGGGCCCTCCGGCGGCCGCGCTGCCCAGGTGACGTCGGTGCGTCAGACGAGGTCGCCGAAGCGGTCTCGAACGACGCCGTCATGCAGGTAGGTCGGGAGCTGAACGCCTCCCACGGAGAGGCGTCTGGTGGCCACCTGGTCCACGGTTTCGCTCGGGAAACCATCTAGCAGGCGCAGGCACTGCTGCACCCATTCACGCGACTGGTCCCAGTTGCCGTCGCCGCGATGCCGCACGGCCAGCGCGTACGCGCTCTCCGCAGCCGCCCATCGGTCAGTGCCCAGTTCCCGCTGGAAACCGGTCTCCAGTTCCTCTACGGAGGCGACGCGGGTTTCGCTGGTCATGATGCCCTCTCTCATCCGGTGGTTCCCCGGTGGTGTTCAACGAGGCGACGGCCTGCCAGTGACGTGGGGGTCGCCTAGTAGGTGAAGATCTCAGCGAGGGTGCGGTAGTCGTGGAGTTCGTCCTTGTCGAACCAGAGATCCACTTCCTGAGCCGCTTCCTCCTTGTTGCCGGAGGCGTGCACGAGGTTCGCGGCGGCCTTGCCGGAGGTGACGCTGGCGGCCTTGCTGTAGTGCGAGAAGTCGCCGCGGATGGTGCCGGCGGGCGCTTCGTTCGGGAAGGTGCTGCCGACGATCTTCCGGACGGTGGCGACGGCGTCAGCTCCTTCCAGAACGAGCGCGATGACGGGACTCTGCTGCATGAACGTGGCGGTCATGTTGTAGACCTCGGGGCCGAAGCGCTCTTCGAGGTCGAAGTAGTGACGCCGCGTGAACTCGGCGTCCATCTGCTTCATCTTGATGCCGACGATCTTCAGCGCCGCATCCTCGAACCGGGAAATGATCTTCCCGGCGAAGCCACGCACGACTGCGTCCGGCTTCAGCAGTACGAGAGTGCGCTCCACGGGCTGCTCCTGGTCCTTGGCCATGGGTTCCCTTTCAGCATTCAGGTGGGCGATATGTGAGACGCGCAGTGCGCCACGGGCCCGAGATTACCTGCGCTTCGAGGGACCCTCGCGGGACGAGTAAAGATCGAAAATCTATGCAGGGCATTGATCGCGTCATACCGAACACCAGCAGTCCACCGTGCGGCAGACGCCACTGTCTCGCACTCTCCTCTCGCGAATCCCGCCGGTTGTTCGACTAACGCTTTCGCTCGAGCCCTCACACAGGTGAACTACGTATCAGGGCCATCCAGTGACGTGTGGACACTCAGCAGCTCAGCGAGGTGGTCGGCCTCTGGCGGCGAGTAAAGCCTCTCAACCTGCGCAGCCCCTGAGCGGACAGGCTGTCCGCAGGCTGCTCGCTCAAAGCCCAGCACTGGTCCCAGAGTTGTGATAAAGGACCGAACTCTGCATTCCGTGTAGGTCGCCGGGCAAGTGGTCAGGCCCGGGAGGGGCCTGCCAGCGGGACTGCCGAAATTCGGCGACGTGTTTTCGGCCAGGCTGTTCGGGTGTTCGGCCTGCCTTCGCTGGCGAGTAGCGGTACTTGGCCGCATCTGGAAGCCTTTGGCCCTGCGCGAGAGTGCATGCCACGAGTGAACCGGCTCCAGGGCAACCCTGCCAGGCATGCATGACGCAATGAGAGTGCAATCGCGGTGCAGTGATCACGCAAGCTGCTGACGGCGGGGCGCCAGGAGGCCGACATGGACGTAGTGGAGGTTTGGAACGGCCATTACGCGTGTGCCTTGCAGGCGGCTCTGAGGATGACCAACGAGGCCTTCGCCGAGCGTCTCGGTATCGCTCCCAGGACGGTTGCCGTCTGGCACGCGAATCCTGATGTCGTACTTCGCCGTGAGACGCAGCAGCTTCTCGACACGGTTCATGAGGCCGTATCTCCGGCTGTCCGGAAACGGTTCGTGTTGATACTGAAGTCAGACCAGGCTGCGGTCGGAACCGGCGGTTCCTCGGTTCAGATGTTGAGGGTTGCTGTCGCGGTGGTCGTCCGGGAAGACCAGGTCCTGCTTGTATGCCGCCGCGACGACGGATCCTCAGGGATCACATGGCAGTTTCCAGCCGGGGTGATCAAGCCGGGAGTGCAGCCGGCCACTGCGGCTGTACGGGAGACGTTGAGTGAGACCGGCGTGCGCTGCGCTGTGGTACGCGACCTTGGCACAAGGCTTCACCCCGTCACGGCCGTTCAGTGCGAGTACTTCCTGTGCGAGTACCTGGCAGGTGAGGCCACCAACAGCGATGTTGCCGAGAACGAGGATGTGATGTGGGTGCCGAAAACTTCCGTCACACGCTTCATCCCCACCAGTAACATCTATCCGCCCATCCTGGACGCCCTGGAGGAGCCGTATGACTCAGCAGACCGACGGTGACCAGCCGGGGATCGCCGCAGCGGTCATCGTGAACGAGGGGCGCGTCCTTCTGGTGCGGCGACGGGTGAACGAGGGCCAACTCTCCTGGCAGTTCCCTGCAGGCGCAGTAGAGCCCGGCGAATCCGAAGAGGACGCCGCTGTCCGCGAGACGCTCGAGGAGACGGGGCTGGAAGTGAAGGCGCTCAAGTCGCTCGGGAGTCGGATCCACCCGAAGACGCGAAGGCACATGTCCTACACGGCATGCGAGGTCGTCTCGGGGACGGCGTATGTCGCTGACTCGGATGAGCTGGCCGATCTGGCGTGGTGTTCGCACTCCGAGGTTTCCTCGTACGTCCCGTACGGCCTCTACGCCCCAGTTCAGCAGTACCTGGACCACGTCATGGCTCAGTAGCTCGCCTATCCGCTGCGTGCGGTGAAGAGGCGCAGGGCGCCCAAGCGGTCGCACGGTACAGTCACGCCCGCCTGCTGCTCGAATCGGACGCGCCTGCTGACTGCGTGACGAGAGTGACGCGGACAATCTGTCCGTAAGTACTTCTCTGCGAGCTCTTGACAACCAAGTCGGAGCGATCCTCAGAATCTGACCCATATGGGAGGGTTGCCCCTCCTTTGCTGCCGCCCACGGGCGCGGTCTGGAGGAGTGGACGTGAGGCCAGGAGGCTCCGCTCCCCGGTCGCGGCGCTGCCGGCTCTGTTAACACTTGGCGACCCAGGGCACGAATCGGGGCAGTTTCCGTACTCTGATTCGAGTGCTCCGTCGCGAAGGGACAGATCCACTGATGAGTGAAAACCTGACGCTGGGGGACCGTCTCCGTACGGCACGCAGGACACGGAAGCTGTCTGCTGCTCAACTGGCGCAGAAGGTCGCAGTCTCCCCGAGCTACGTGCAGAAGCTGGAGTCCGGCGCGCGGAAGGCTTCACCGTCGCTGGTGCTGGCACTGGCCAAGGCGCTGCGGTTTGGCCCGGAGGTCCTGACCGGCCAGCCGTACTATGGCGAGCCGGAGGCCGAGGACGGCGTCCATGCTGTCATCCCCGAACTGCGTCGCCTCCTCCTCTGCTACGACAGCCCCGACGACCTGGAGATCGCCCCCCGTCCGCTTCCAGTGCTCGCATCGGAAGTTGACCAGGTGGCGGCTCTGCGTCGCGACGCCCGCTATGCCCCGATGGGCCCCCTGCTGCCACCGATCATCACCGAGCTCACGCACGTGGCTCTCGGCGGTAGCAACGGCGACAGGAACAAGGCGTACTGGCACCTCGCGCGTGCCTACCGCGCTGTCAACTCCCTCGCCCACAAGATGGGCCATCACGACCTGTCGAACACGGCGTTGGAGCGTGTCCGGTGGGCGGCCGACCGCTCTGGCGATCCTCTGATGCAGGTCACGGCCGGCTATTTGGTCGCAGGGGCGATGCTCCGTCAGGGCGCCTACACGCCCGCGCGTCGCAGGCTCGTCGCACTGCGGACCGAGCTGGAGCGACTGCAGCCAGAACGGTCCTTCACCCAGGACGCGCTCGCGGTCGACGGTGCGTTGCTGCTGAAGCTCGCGGTGCTGGAAGCCCGCGAGAACAACGCCGATCGTGCCGACGCCTACCTGCGGGAGGCGGAGCAGGTGGCGCGCATGGCGGGCAACCGTGACTCACTGGCGTACGAGATGTCTTTCGGGCCGACGAACATCCGCATCCACGAGGTGCACGCGATGATCGACATGGGCGACACCGAGCAGGCTCTCGCCCGCCTGGCCGCGTGGTCTCCGGTGTCCGGCGGCGAGTGGGCTCCGCCTGCCACCACCGTCGGCGAGCGCTCGAGTCACCACTTCATCGACGTGGCCTCCGCCAAGCTCGCCGCGGGTGACAGGGCCGGCTCGTTCGCCGACCTGAAGCGGGCGCGGAAGGTCGCTCCGAACCACACGCGGTTCCATCCGTCCGTTCGCGAGACCACGGCGGCGCTGCTCAGGATGGACACTCACCCTTCCAACGAGCTGTCAGCCTTCGGCAGTTGGACGGGCATTAGCACAACGTGACGTCGTGTCAAGGGTTCTGGCAAGCGGACCCCACGGACAATCTGTCCGCGCAGAGAACTTGCTGAGTGGAATGGTCTCCTCACACGCAGTGGTGAGGAGGCCTTTTCCATGTCGGACGCCAATCCAGCGGCTCGCGCGCTCCCGCCGCGCTGGATGCCCATCGGCGACGAGCCCGAGTTGTGCTCGGCGGGCGAATGGTGGGATGCCGTGCGCGCCGTCGAGGCTGTGGGTCAACGTGCCATCGAGATACTCGGCGAGGGCGACGAGCCGGTCGGCCCGGTGATCCTGGACCAGGAGGGCCCGGAGCCTCGGATGTACTTCCTGGTCCCGGTGGGAACGGCGGTTCGCTGGGAGGAGCCGGGAACCGTCGCACTCGGCCAGACGTGCCACGTCCTCGTGCCGGCCGCCGAGAGTACGACCCCGCCAGGCGCGCACTGGCACGTATTTCCGAAGGGCCCGCGAGCACTGACCCGGGCCGAAGCTCTGCGCCGTGCGCTGAGCCAGGCCCGAAGGGAGCGACGAGGACCGGCGGAGGACTCGGCCTCCTGATGACTCTGAGCATCTCCGTCGTGTTGCTGCTCGGGGTCGTCGTGGTCCTCCTCATCCGCAGCAAGACCGTGAAGGCCGGCCCCGCGATCGTCTGCGTGCTCTTCGGGTTCTTCCTGGCGAGCACATCGATAGCCCCGAGCATCAACCGGCTCGTGGCTGGCATTGCGGACGCGGTCGGTCGAATCCGCTTCTGAACGCCCACTCCGGTGGCTGGTCCCCCTTCCGGCTCAGGGCGCGATACACCCCCACCACCCGTGGTCCACCCCCCCAACTCGCATGAGGCCCCACGATGACATCGACGTTCAATCCAAGAGGCACGGCGCCATCTCTCGTAGTTCGTAGGCCGACTCTGAGCAGCTCCGGTCTCAGCTTCCGCCCCGGTTTCGTTCGCGTCGAGGGGTCCTGATGCGCCTCGTGTACCACCCGGCCGGTCACGACGAGGAGCTCGGCGTGGCCCTGGTCGAGTTACAGGCGGGCCGCTGGAGGACAGCACGGGACCTGTTGCTGGGTACGGGCACGCACTGGGCACTGCGGACGTCACGTACCCAACTGCTGGCTGTGGCAGCCGCGCGGTCGGACGTGGTCGGCGTGTGGCTCGACGAGGAGCCGGACAGCTATGACGCCCTGCTGATGAGCGCCCGTGTAGCCGTCGAACGAGCTTTGCGCGCGAACCGACAACGGCATCCGCAGAGGATGGAGTTCGAGATCAGGGCGCGGAACGAGGCGCTGATGGCGGCTCGTCGCACGCCATACGATCCCGTGCCGTGGGTGTGTCTCCTGGCGTTGGCGCAGATCGACGCAAGACAGCGGCGTCAGGAACACCGGTTGAAGCCCACCGAACCGATGCTGCCAAGCGGCCCATGGGGGCTGCTGTACGAGGTCAACCGGCGTGATCCGTACAACCGCGAGGCCTATCACCGCGTGCTGCAGTTCATCCTCGCCCTTGAGTCCCCATGGGGGCCGCCCCTGGCCGCGGTGTTCGACTTCGGCCGGTCCGTGGCCTCTCAGCGGCCGGTTGGATCGCCGCTGCTGCTCCTTCCGGCGTACGCGCAGATCGAGCACCGGCGGCGATCGCGTGCCGACCCGCTGTGGCGGCAGCAGTGGGCGCAGGAGTCGACCCTTGAGTACACGCTGAGCGCCTTCCACCACTGGTTCCGCGAGACACCCGCCGCGGAGCGTTCGGTGGCTGACCTGAACCTTCTCGCCTATGCGTTGTGGGCCGGCCACCAGTATCTGGAAGCTGCCGAGGTCTTCGAGGGGATTGGGCCGTACGCGGCCCGTGAACCGTGGACCTCGGTCCAGTGGGGGGTCGCCGGACCGAACCCCGGGGAGTCCCTGCTCCTGCGGGCGCGCGCAGAGTCCCTCTCCTACGCCCGTACCCGTAGGCCGCGCGCAGAACCGCGCCGGTGATCAACGGCTGCCTTCCCTCGATGCGGGATTGGCATGCACCTGCCCTATTTTCTTCTCTCTGAATTCGGAGGCTGACCAATGTCCCGATTGAGTCCGAACCACCGTGCGACGCCGCGAAAGTCCGACGACGCCTACCTCCGGGAGCTGGGCTACGAGCCCGTGCTGACCCGGCGTATGGGGCCGTTCGGGAACTTCGCGATCTCCTTCAGTGTCATCAGCGTCCTGTCCGGCTGCATGACCCTCTACGGCTTCGGCCTGAACACCGGCGGTCCGTCGGTCATGCTGTGGGGCTGGCTCCTCGTCGGCGCCATGGTGATGTTCATCGGCTCCGCACTCGCCGAGGTGACCTCCGCCTATCCGACGTCCGGTGCCCTCTACTACCAGGCGGAGCAGCTCGGCGGCCGGAAGTGGGGCTGGTACACCGGCTGGTTAAACCTGCTGGGCCTGCTCGGTGCGATCGCGGGCATCGACTACGGGGCAGCGCTGTTCACGGGTGCCCTGTTCAACCTGCAGTGGGGCTTCGAGCCGACGCCGGGACGGGTCATGCTGATCTTCCTGTGCATCCTCGCCCTGCACCTGGCGCTGAACCTGTTCGGCGTCCGACTGGTAAGCATCCTCAACAGCATCAGCGTCTGGTGGCACCTGGCCGGCGTCACGGTGATCGTTGGCGCACTGGCGATCGTGCCCTCCCACCACCAGTCCGGCGACTTCGTGTTCGGTGAGTTCGTGAACAACAGCGGCTGGTCCAGCCCCGTGTACGTGGCGGTGCTCGGTCTGCTGCTCGCCCAGTACACGTTCTGCGGGTACGACGCCTCCGCGCACCTTTCGGAGGAGACGACCGATGCCCAGGTGTCCGCGTCGCGAGGGATCATCCACTCGATCGGCTGGTCCTGGCTGGCCGGGTTCGTTCTGTTGGCCGGACTCACGTTCTCCATCCAGGACTACGCGGGGACCGTGGGCACGGCGACGGGAGTCCCGCCGGCCCAGATATTCCTGGACGCCCTGGGCTCGACCGGCGCGAAGGCGCTCCTCCTGGTGGTGATCATCGCCCAGCTGTGCTGCGGCAACGCCGAGACCGCTGCGGCGTCCCGGATGGTGTTCGCGTTCTCGCGTGACGGGGCGCTGCCGGGCTCGCACCTGTGGCGGCAGGTCGACCGCCGCACCGGCACTCCGCGCAAGGCCGTGCTGCTGGCCGTCGTGTGCGCCGCCGTTCTGGCCCTGCCGAGTCTCTACAGCCCGGTCGCGTACGCGGCGATCACCAGCATCAACGTGGTCGGCATCACCCCGGCCTACGCGATCCCGATCTACCTGCGTATCAAGAACCGCCACCGGTTCCAGCCCGGACCGTGGAACCTCGGCAGCTGGGGCGTGACCGTCGGCGCGATTGCGGTCGTCTGGGTGGCGTTCGTGACGGTGCTGTTCTGTCTGCCCCAGACACGCCCCGCAGGCGGCGGCCTGGTGTCCGCACAGACCTTCAACTACGCGCCGGTCGCTCTGGTCGTGGTGCTCGCCCTGGCCTGGGTGTGGTGGCGGAAGCAGGGCAGCTCGTACGAGGTACCGGCCCAGAACTTCGACCGCGCGGCGGCCACGTACGAAGACGAGGTCGTCTGATGCCCGGAAGCACGAGCGGCAACGGCACCATGACACCCCCGACCGCCGCGGTGGGGCCCGAGCAGGACGGCCACTCCGAGAAGGCTTTCTCCCTCACCGACCTGCGGAACCTCGTCAAAGCGGGTGCGATCGACACCGTGCTGCTGGCCGTTCCCGATCTGCAGGGGCGGTTGAAGGGCAAGCGGTACGACGCGAACCACTTCCTCAGGCGCGTCGCGCATCATGGTGCCGAGGTGTGTGCCTACGTCCTAGCCACCGACGTCGACATGAGTCCGGCGGACGGCTTCGCGCTGACCTCGTGGGAGACCGGTTACCAGGACCTGTCCGTGCGGCCGGCCCTGTCGACGATGCGAGTGGTGCCGTGGCTGCCCCGTACGGCCGTCGCGCTCGGCGATGCCGTGACCCGGGACGGAACGCGCATCGAGATCGCACCCCGCCAGATCCTCCAGCAGCAGATGACCCGGCTGTCCAGGCACGGCCTGCACGCCAAGGCGGGGATCGAAACGGAGTTCGTCCTCTACAGAGGCACCTACACGGAAGCGGAACACGCTGGATACCAGGCCATGCAACCGCTGGTTACGGAGAACCTGGACTACGCCCTCGACCATGATCCGGTTTCCGACCGGTTCTTCCGCCGCCTTCAGCGTGCCCTCGCGGGCGCCGGAATGTCTGTCGAAGCGATCAAGACCGAGGCCGGGCCCGGGCAGGTCGAGGTGACCTTCCCATACGGGCCGGCGCTTGGAGCCTGCGACCAGCACGTGCTCTTCAAGCACGCGGTGCGCACCCTCGGTTCACGTGCCCGCCTGGCGCCCACCTTCATGGCGGCCCCGGAAACCGGCCGAGCCAACGGCCTGCATCTGCACGTGTCCCTGTGGTCGAACGGCATCAGCCAGCTCAACGAGCCCGGCGGCGGACTGTCCCAGACAGGCCAACGCGCCGTCGCGGGCCTGCTCGCCGGCCTGCCGGAGCTGGCCCCCTTGTACGCGCCGAACACCAACTCCTACAAGCGGTTCACCCCCGGCTCCTTCGCACCAACCACCTTCACCTGGGGCTATGACAACCGCACCTGCGCCGTCCGCGTCGTCGGCCACGCAGAGGACCTTCATCTGGAGATCCGCGTGCCCGGGGCGGATGCCAACCCCTACCTGGCCTTTTCCGCGGTCTTGGCGGCCATCGACCACGGCATCGAACAGCAGCTCGCCCCTGGTCCCGCGGAGAGCGGCAACTCGTACATGGCGCCCGGCATTCCAGTGCCGTCCTGCCTCGCCGACGCTCTCGGCGCCTTCCAGAACAGCATCCTCGCACGTGAGGGCTTCGGAACGGGGGTCGTTGAGCACTACGCCCGCCTGTGCCAGCTGGAACTGGATCACGAGCGGAGCCTGGTCACCGATGCCGACAGACGCCGGTGGCTGGCTCGTGCCTGACGGCCGCTCCTTCCTGAAGGGACCGACAACTTCAATGAGTGCCGAGCAGCTCCGGCATCCTCGTCCACTGCCGCCAGAGCGCCCAGCTCAGACCGCATTGTCAGTGCTTCCTGGCAAGCTACCCACCCACACAGGACCACCCTGCGCACCCGTGTCGTCACGAGTTGTGGCTCGTCGGGAGGCTCGGCCAGCGGAAGGGCGCACCGACGTGACCGATATGCCCAGCGCATTGCACCAGCTGGAGGGATCCGTGACCAACGCGTACAGCGTCGTAGCCGAACACCCTCGGCTCCGCGACTGCCGACCGTCGGTCTGGGAAGTTGCGGGTCCAGACCGCGAACGGTGGTTCGCCAAGCAGCATGCGGGCCCGAAGCTGCTCCAGCGTGAAGTCGAAGCCTGCGCCCCGCTCTCGCCGCCCCACGACGAATCGCCCGCGGCCGACGCTGAGCCGACGGTGCGTGGAGAGTGGTGACCGGGATGAACGAGTCAGACGCCGGCGCGGAGTTGACGGCTGACGTACTGAAGGACCGGTACGGACTGGTTGTCGACATGGTCGAGCCGGTGCCTATGGGAACGGACACGATCAACCGGCGGGTTCTGACCACCGACGGGGCGAGGCTGTTCGTCAAGCAGTACCGGTCGGTTGCGGACGTGGATGCGGCCCGGGCTGCATGGGATATGTCGGAGTACTGCCGCGTCGCACAGATCCCCGTACCGCGGGTATGGCCCGATGTGGACCGCAACCTCGTCACGATCTCTGAGGGCAGCGCCTGGGCGGTCGTCGACGAAGCGCCCGGTCGCGTCGCCGCCGGGGCGATGACGATTCCCCTCGCCGAGCACATCGGTCTCGTGATCGGACGCATGCACCGTGTGCTGGCCGCGTATCCGCTGCCGAAGCGCGTGCAGCAGTCCCGTTGGCGGACCGGTGCAGTCGAGGACGCGCTCGCGCAGTGCGACACCGTGATGGCCACGGCCATTCAGCAGGAACACGACGGCCTTGGGCAGCTGAAGGTCGATCTCGAACGCCGGCGTGAGGACCTGCATCACGTCAACTGGCTGCGGGAGCGGTTGCCCAACGTCCTGGCGGAACAGGCTCTGCACGCGGACCTCAGCCGAACCAACCTGATCGTCCTCGCCGATGCGGTCACCGGCGTCATCGACTTCCGCTGCGCGACCGGAACGCCAGCCTGGGAGCTGGGCAGGGCGGCGTTCGATCCGCGCACCGTCGCCAACAGTCCGAACTGGATCGCCTGCGCGCTGGTGATGGTGGACGCCTACCGCGCGGAGAATCCCAGCCTTCCCGTGGCAGAGGTACGGTCCTGTGCCCGGGTCGCGCTCCTGTACATGCTGTTCAGCTTCTACGGCGCCACGACAGCCGAATACGACCTTCCGCAGGAGGCCGAGGCAGACCTGAAGCAGCACTGGAGCGAGAGACAGGCCACCATCCGCCGCCTGCTGGGCTACATCGACGATCTCGAAGTTGCCCTCGACCGCCATGGTGCGGAGGGAGGCAGCACGTGACACGCACCGCTCGGCCCGTGTCCGTACCCAACGCACCCCGTCAGCGCACTCGTCCGCACTTCAACCTAAGGGGGAAGTCCTTGCGGCACACACCGATCAGTGGGCACCGGGCGGCCGAGGCCGTGGCGCCGTACGCCGGAACAATGATCGCGGTCATCAGGACCAGGCGCTGGAGCATGGCGGAGGGGTGGAGCCGATGACCACCACGCCGAAACCCGCCCAGGCCACGTCCCCCGACGAGGCGGAGTTACCGGACGAGGAACTGAGGTTCGCCATTCCAGGCGACCGCCGTATCGAGGCCGCCAACGCCATCACCAGCCGCTCCATGGCTCGACGCCTGCCCCAGCTGATCCGCCGCGCACTCGCCCTGGGCTGGCAGGTGGACCGCAACTCGGTCATCGCCCTGCTGGTTGTGCAGGTCCTCTCCGGGGTGCTAGAAGCGTTCGGGCTGATCGCCACCACCGGAGCGATCAAGCCGCTGATCGCCTCCCAGCACATCAGCGGTGACCAGCTCAGGGACGCCGCACCATCCTTGGCTGTGCTGACCGCAGCCATCGGCCTGCGGGCCCTCCTGGGCATCGCCTCGACCTCGCTGTCGGCCCGTCTGGCGCCCCGTATCTCACGCGAAGCGGAACTCAAGCTCCTCGACGCCGCGACCCAGGCAGAACTGTCCGCGTACGACAACCCCGGGTACAACGACCGATGGGATGCGGCCGACCGTGGTGTCGAGGTCTCCCGGGACCTCCTGACCGAGACCCAGTCCATCCTCGCGGCGTTGGCCTCGCTGGTCGCCTCCGCATGCGTCCTGACCGCCGTGCATCCGGTACTGCTGCCACTGCTCCTGCTCGCCGCGCTACCGAAGGGAGTGGCGAGCGTGCGAGCGGCACGCGTCAACTACATCGCCTCCCTCGCCACCTCGAAGGACCGTCGGCTGCTGGGCATGCTGCGCTGGTACATGGTCGACAAGCAGACCGCCGACCAGGTCCGCTCCGGCACCATGGCCCCGTTCCTGCTCGGCAAGTACCGCATGGCCGGTGCGCGGATCGACAAGGCCACCGACCAGGCCACCTGGCGCGCCGCCCGGATTTCCCTGATCGGAGGGGCGGCGGGAGGTCTCGCGCACGCGGTGGTCTGGGTAGCGCTGGCGCTGCTCGTGTCCGCCGGTCGGATCTCGGTCGCCGCCCTGGGCACCGCCTTCCTCGCCCTGGGGCGTGTCAGCTCCGGGCTGGACGGAATCGTCGGCTACGGCGCCCGACTCTTCCGCACCGGCATGTACCTCGACGACTGGGCCGACTTCATCGACGAAGCCGGCGGCCACCGCATCGACCGCGGAAGTCGTAAGCCGACCGGACCCACGGTCGTGTGCGCCGAGGACGTGACGTTCAAATACCCGAGCGCCGACCGCCCCGCGGTCAGCGGCGTGTCCCTGGAAGTGCGGAGAGGCGAGGTCCTGGCCCTCGTGGGCGAGAACGGCTCCGGCAAAACCACGCTCAGCAAACTCCTGTCCTCGCTCTACCTGCCCGACTCCGGAGCGATCACATGGGACGGCGTCGACGCACGGGAGTTGGACGCGCAAGCGGCATGGCAGCGCGTCGCCGTCGTACCGCAGTCCTACGCGAACTGGCCCCTGTCAGCGAGGGAGAACATCACCCTCGGCCAGCCCACCGACCACGGGGACGCCGCCGTGCTCGCCGCAGCCCATGCGGCGGGCGCCGACGAAGTCGTCGACGGCCTGCGCAACGGCCTGAACACCCTGCTGGCCAAGGAGTGGTGGGGCGGACAGGAACTCTCCGGCGGACAGTGGCAGCGCATCGCACTCGCCCGAGCGTTCCACCGCCCCGCCGGCCTCCTGGTCCTCGACGAGCCGACCGCCGCTCTCGACCCGCGTGCCGAGCACCGCATCTTCACCGGTCTCCGCCGCCTCGCCGCAGACCGCGCCGTCGTCCTGGTCACCCACCGGCTCACCAATGTGGCGATCGCGGACCGCATCGTCGTCCTCGGCAAGGGACGCGTCATCCAGGACGGCACCTTCGACGAACTCCTTGCCCAGCGCGACGGCTTGTTCCGCGAACTGTGGGACCTGCAGAACGAACGCACCGGCCGCGTACCCATCCAGGTCGGCTCCGACGAGAACGCCTCGTCGGACCAGCCTGCCCTGTTCTGAACGAGCCGACATGTCGCGAACACCAGGGAGGAGCAGAGGCGGCTGATCATGCCGGCCCCACCCTGGGGCATCCGCCGCATCAAATGCGGTTCAGCGGCTGTTGAGGTCGGCGGCCGCAGTCAAGCCGCCGCCCGAATGCGGTTCTGCTGGGAGCCTTTGAGGGGAGTGGATTGGCAGTGCCCGTTGCGATGCTCTGCACACCCGACTTGATTGAGTTGAGAGGAGTATTCGGTGCTGGACGATCTGCTGGTGGTGGGGTTCGACCTGGAGGCGCAGACCGAGGTCCACATCGGCGACCGCCCCTTGGATCAGTGGCGGATGCTCGGCTACGGGCGCCGGGAGACAGTGGTGTGCTTCTACTGCTGGCGCGGCATCGACGCGCCCATGCAAACGAAGGTGCCGCTGCTGGCCCGCGGCCGGATCGGAGGCCTGGTCCGACCGCACTTCGCGCACCCGGCCGGCACCGCCCCACCCGGCGGACACAGCCGCGAGACGGTCTGGCACATCAACGCCAAACACCGGCTCGCCCGCTGGGCAGCCACGTTACCCAATGTCACCCGCGTGCGACTGGAGCAGTGGACCGAGCAGAGGGACCGGCGTGCGGACGTCCACGTCGTCCTCGACGACGGTGCCCGCCTCGCGTTGGAGGCCCAGCGTGAGCTGATCACGGACGAGAGGTGGCAGGCCCGGCACCGGGACTACGCAGCCGCCGGCGTACGGGATGTGTGGTTTATGCGCCCGGACACGCGTATTCCACATGTGCTGTTTGCCGAAGGAATCCCGGCCTGGACGCTCTACCATCGCGAAGACGCAGCCGAGGCCAGGCTCGGAGAACCTCACCAACGGGGCCCCCAGTGGTGGACGCAGGGCCTGCGCCTGTTCGGGCTGCACCACCCGCCGTGCGCTGGCGACTCGGTCGTCCGTGAACGCTTCGCCCTCGCCGACCTCGGTCTGGACGCCGAAGGCGTGACGTTCCCGCCTTCGATGACCGAGCGCCTGGCCGAACAGGCCGCTCGTGTACGACGGGACGCCGACCAAGCACAGCGTGATCATGAACAGGCTCAGCGATGGCGACACGAAGCCGCCCCCCGGCAGACGAGGCGCCCCTGGGTGCCTACCCCGCTGCCGCCCGTACGGCCGGTGCCCCGACCAGCGAGCGGGGAACCGGTCTGCGATGTTTGCCACCGCCCGCTCGCTGAACCCCTGGTGCGCTATGGGCGGCACATCCTGTGCTGAACGAGGCGGCAAGAAGAGACGACGTCGTACTCGATCTACCTGGTTTCGACAGACGGCGAATGACGACAGTGAGCAAACAAGAGCGAGGCCATCGGGCAACGTGACCTTGCTGCCCGCTCAGAGAGCGGGTTCAGCGGAGGGCGGCGAACACCCCGGCCGCGACCGCGGAGCCGAGGATCGTTCCCGCGATCACCTGCGCGGGGGTGTGGTCCCGCAGAGCGATGCGTGACCAGCCGACGACCGCGACCAGGGAGTAACCGCACAAAGCCCAGGCGCCGTAGGTCTGGACGAGCATGATGACGGCCCCGGCCGACACCGCCTGGTGTACGGATATCTTCCAGGCCAGCGTGATGAGTGCCAGCGCCGCAAGCGTGACGATCATGCTGGCGATCAGGGCGATGAGGATGTGAGGGGCACCGAGCACTGCCATGAGGGCGAAGCACGTCAGCACGGAGGCGAGGATGACCGCCATCACCAGGAGACGTGCCCTCTTGGCCCCGACGTTCCTGTCACCCCATCTTCCCTTCTTGATGCCGTGGTCGATGAACAGGATCGGGATGACGGCGGCGAAGACGACTCCCACGAGGCTCCATGCCACGCCGCTCCACTGGTCGGCGTGCCAGCCGACCGCGAGGCAGACGATGACGATCCATGTCTTCGGATGGAGACGGTCGCTGATGATACGGGCGATGTCGAGGCGGTTGGAGATCGCTGCCGTGGTGGTGCTCATGCTGTCTGTTTCCGGTTCTCTTCTCGGATCGAGGCGGCCTCGGCCGCTGCGAAGGCCGCGACTCGAGGACTGCGGTCGTAGGCGGAGCTGACCTGGCGGATCCATCGCAGTTCCGCCGACGGACTCATGCCGTCGCCGCCGGACTGGGGATGCTCCCCCCTGTATGGCGGGGAGGTCGGGGCGATCAGCGTTGCTGTTTTGAGCCAGGCCGCTTCGACGACGGCCGAGCGCTCCTTGGGCGGGTAGCCGGCGCGCTTCGCCATGTCGAGGGCGCGGGCCTGCAGGTCGGCAGGGACGTACTCACGCAAGGTGAGGGTTGCGTCGCTGATCTCCACCAGCCGCCGGTGAAGCAGGAGACGGGTGCGCGCGGGCCCCGGGCCGATGGACAGTACGACGGACGGCGCGGCCTCGGTGAGCCCCCGCCACAGGGGCTCCAGTTGCCTCAGTGCTCTTCGCTCTCGCAGGGCGGTCGCCGCGATCGAGACGGGCGACAGGCAGCTCCCGGCGCTGATCGCTGCGATGGCCGCGACTTTCAGGACCGTCGACACCCTGGCCGCATTCTGGATGTCCGCCGCCGTGACGTCGCCGCCCGCGACATCGACCAGGTGCATGACGCGCTGCAGGGCGTACAGGACGCCGATCACTCCGCCCAGGCCGAGCAACCCGTGCCCTGCGCGGACCCAGCGGTCGCTGGTGTGGCGGGCTGCATGCGCGAAGAGGACGGCCGTGACAGTCATGGCGACGCCGATGTAGAGAGTGAACACCGCTATGGGCAAGAGCGCCCATACCGAGGGGCCGTAGCCGGGCCGGATGTCGTCGGGGACCCGGCCGCCGCTCGGTGCCAGGGCGAACGCGATGACCATGAACACGAGACAGGCGGCTTCAATGGCGCGACGGGACCGCTGGAGAAAGCCTTCTGGCCGCACCACAGCGATAACGAATTCCAGGACCGATGCTGCCGCCACGAGTCCGAGCAGGTGCTTCAGGAGGTATCCGGTGCTGCCAACGCCCGTGACAGAGTCGATCTGCGCCGAGACGACCGGGATTTCAAGCGTCATCGCGGCCGCAAGGCTCAGGAACGCCAGTGCAATGGCTCTCTGCTTGTGCGAGTGCCGGAGTGATGGTGCTCTCCACAGTGCCACCGCCCAAAGCATGGCCGCGACGAGGACACGATGAATCATCGGCAGTCCCTCCGCGGGTGGATCATCGTGGCGTCGACCCGGGCCAGCAAGCCGTCGCGCGAGGTGGAGGGCGAGGTCGGGAGGGTGTCCGCGATTTCGCCCAGGATGGACGCGGTCAGCTCGGCGTCGTGTTCTTCGTCAGTGGAGTAGTCGGTACGGCCGAAGACCGCCTTCACACGAGCCGACGCAATCTCGGGCGGAAGCGCGGCAAGGAGCGCGGACACCCCTGAATCGCCGCCGTGCTCCAACAACATGTGGCCGATCTCGTGCAGGATGACCTGAGTCCGATGGCGCTGGCTGGTCGCCGGGACGTGCCAGATGTGATCTTCGTCCGCGTACGCGACCCACAGGCCGCACGGAGTGTTCAGGCCGCTGCCCGCAGGGAATTCCCGGAGGACCATCTCGCGACCGCGCTTGATCGACAGCGCCTCACAGAACGACTCGATGCTGAAGGGCCGTTGTATGCGCACGCCCTCCAGCGCTTTCTCGCACGTTCGCCGCAGACGCAGCTCGCGCTCGCTCATTTCTCCCGGGCGCGCATCGCTCTCGCGCCTCCGTCGAAGAAGCATGGGGGTCCTTAAGCACGTGGGGGGTTGGTCGTCTGTTCAGAGCAGGCTGGCGAGGAGCAACACACCAGCCGTCCAGGCTCGAGCGTCAGACGGACGCTAGGAAGAGGAGCCCCGCCGCTTCCGGCTCAGGGCTTCCGCGTGTTGGTGCGGAGTAAGTTCCGGTGCAGCGGCACCGGTAACGATGCTTGGGTAGCGGGGCTTGTTCCGAGACTGATCCTAAGACACCAGGAAGGCTCAATTACCTGCAAGATCCCTCCAAGGGAACTGACAGTTCCCCTTGCACCGTACGAGGAACAGCCGACCGGGCTCTATCTGATCTAGAGGCTGCGGTCGGTCCGTTTTGTGCCGACAAGTCCTCCCGCTGCTAGCCTGGGTGTAAGGGATTTCCCTCCGGAGGAATCGCTATGTGTGACCCATACCTCAGGGTGGACGAGTCATGCCCGCCAACGATTCATCCCAGCCCGCGCCGTACCCGACCATTACCCGCATTCTTCGCCAGGCCAGGCGGCGCGTTGATCCCCGTGACATCCCGGGCGCTGCCGCCGCTCTGGGGGCGCGCAACCGGACCGGGTTGACACAGAACGAGGTCGCCCAATTGCTCGGGGTTTCGGCTAAGTGGTACCGCAATTTGGAACTGGGCAAGCCGTTGTCGTACTCGAAGGCCCTCCTGGAGGGAGTGCGCCGCATTCTGGCCCTGACCGAGGGCGAGTGGGAGACCGTCTGGCAGCTGACCCACGGCCGGCCGGCACCGAATGCCGACCCGGAGTCCGTCACCGTCGACGGTCGCCAGGTGCCACCGCCGCCCGTGCGACGGTTCGTCGAAACCCAGCGCTGGCCGGCGTATCTGTGCGACCACCGTTGGGATCTGCTGCTGTACAACCGGGCGGCCAGCAGCAACTTCCCGTGGATGCTGTACGGGACGAACGTCGTGGTGTGGACGCTGACATACCCGGAGGCCCGCACCCAGCTGATCCGATGGGAGGATGACTGGGCCACCCCGATGATTGCCCAGCTTCGGCTTCACGCCGAGCTCTGGAGCAACGATGTCGGGCTCCAGTCGATCATTCGCACCGTACAGGCTGATCCCGTGGCCCGCAGACTATGGAACTCACCCGCTGTGCCGGCCGTGTCCCACCGTGGCGTCACCGAAACGCGCAAGCTCTATTTGCCGCGACAGGGCACAAAGGAGTTTGAGGTAAGTCTTTTGACCATGAAGGTCGATGACATGCCGTCACATAGGATCGTGATTGCGATTCCGAGTCACGAGGCTGGTCCGTCCGGCAGTTGACGCCAGCAACCGCCTATCGTTCGCGGTGGGGCACTCATGCACCGCAATAAGCGTCCTCTGTCAGCCCGGATTCGGGCCGTCAAGCCCTTCGGCCTTGCGGGCGGTCTCGATGACAGCGGTGATGGTCCGCAGGCTGTCCGCCGAGAGCCCGCTGGCGCGAGCGAACAATCCTTCGACGCCGGCCCTCTCTGCGGCGTCGAGCATCTGCAGGGCGGCGACAATCCGGCTTACGCGCTCGTCGCTCATCCCCTTGGAGAAGTAGTCGGTCGTCACTCCGAAGAAGCCAGCCAGGGCTTCGATCGTTTTCAGCGTCGGATTGGGCTTCGCGCCTTGCCGTAGCTGCGCGATGGCGCTGGCGGAGATCCCGGTCGCGCGCGCCACCTCGGCGTTGGTGTATGCGCGGCCCGTCTCCGGGTTCACCATCGCGAAAAGAGCGTTCAGTCTGTCCGCGACTCTCCCGCCCTCCGGAGGCGTGTGCCGGTCACCGTCGCGCGTCCCTTCCGGCATTAGCGGCTTCGCCTCCGATCTCAGCAACACCGTGCATCGTACTTCAGTGACGATCGCAGCTTCCAGCCTACCCGCAGCAGCACTGAAGTGTTGACAGCGGTCCGACACTGCAGCGTATTGTCGGCGCAGTGGCCGACACTAAAGTGTTGAGCCGCAGGTCGGGAGTCATCCAGGGGAGCGAAGCGCAAGTCCTGGACTCGACGACGGCCCTGCGTATGCCCGTCGCCCCGGCCGCCCAGCGAGCGAAGGAAGGAGGAAGCGCTGCCGCACACCAGGGACGAACCAGGAGCTACACAAGACGCCAAGTCCGCGTTTTCCAGCGGGAAATGAGACCGGCGCCCAGAAGTCAGCAGCTTCCGGGCGCCAGGTCCGCAACCCGAAGAGCGCGGATTCATAACCGGGGCGAGTCGGCTGGCCTTTTCGACGAGAACGGCCGTCTCGCCCCACCTACGAGTGAGGAATTCTCGCATGCCCGAGTCCCAGAGCGGAAGGGCGCACACCGCCCGGCCCGTCCGAGTCCTCGCCCCTGCCATCGGCCCCCGCCGGCGCCGCCTGGCCGCCCTTCTCGCGGACATGGTGTCCGGTGCTCGCACCATCCGTGTCTCGCAGCGTGAGCCCGACCGGACCTGGCCCAGCCCATACGCCCGCGCCTATGACGTGCGGGGGAGCCTTGTCGCCCTCAACAGGGCCCAGGGCCGGACGGCCGCACGCTGGGTGATGCGCGTCCACCCCGAGGTGAACTGGAACGAGGCCTACGAACTCGACCTCGCCACCGGTGTACTGCGCCCCGCCGCCGAGGCGTACGCGGTCGTGGACGGGAGGCGCTGACCGTGGCCCGGATCCGCACGTTCAAGCCCGAAGCCTTCACCTCCGAGTCCCTGGCGCAGGTGAGCGTCTACGCCGAGCGAACCTTCTTCGGCCTGATCAGCCGGGCCGACGACCATGGGCGCGTCCGCGACCAGCCCGCCGCACTCTGCGGAGAGCTGTGGGCCGTTCGGGGCGGACGTACCCCGGTCGACGTCGAGGACGACCTGATCCAGCTTGCCGCCGCCAACCTGATCTGCCGCTACGAGGACGACGAAGGCAAGAGGTACCTGCACGTCGTCACCTGGCACCGGCACCAGAAGATCAACCGCGCGAGCCGCAGCCGCCTTCCCGAGTGCCGGAAGCACAGCTCCGGGGGACCGAAGGCGGATGCGCCGCAGACTCACGGCGACGTACCGGAGCCCTCAGTGAAGGCTCACGGAGGACTCACGGACGACGCACGCATCCCCGCCCAGTCCGCAGGAGACCACGAAGTCGCAGGTCGCGAGGCATTCAGTGAGCCCTCAGTGAACACGCACGGGGGGCTCACTGAGCCCGCAGTGAGCCCTCACGCCCTGGATCTTGGACCTAGGAACCTGGAACAAGGAACTACTTCTCCTTCGGAGGGCGCAAGCGCCCACGCACCGAAGACCACCTCGGCCCAGCAGCTCATCGCCGAGTACACCGCCGCCTGCGTACACCGCCCGCCCAGCGGAGTCCTCGGCCACCTCGGTCGCGAGACGGCCAAGCTCCTCGCGGAGGGCATCGAGCCGAGCCACATCCGGGCCGGCCTGGCGCTCCACCGCGCCAAGGGCCTGCACCCCAGCACCCTGCCGAGCCTGGTCTACGAGGCGATGAACGCCACCCGCGCAGCCTTGGTCCGGCCGGAATCCCGGCATAACGTGCCCGGTCACCGAGCCTGGGCCAACCCCGCCGACCCTGCCGCCGCCTACGCCGAGGAGCTGTGATGCGCGACCACGACGCCCAGCCCGTCGGCGGCATCGCCCGCCGCCTGGCCCACATCCTCACCACCCGGGGCATCGACCCGAACACCAAGCTCACCGACCCGGTCGAGCCCACCCCCGCCCTCCAAGCAGCACAGGCTCGTATCCCGGCCCGTTACCGAGGAGCCGTCGCCGACCACCCAGCCGTCGCGGCCTGGGTCCGCGAGGTCGCCGAGGGCGGACGCCCCGGGCCCGAGGGCGCGCCGGGGCTCGCCGAGGGCCGCTCGCTGCTGATCGTCGGCACCACCGGTACGGGCAAGACGTACCAGGCGTACGGAGCGGTCCGCTCGCTCCTGATCGCCGGGGTCCGGCTGCGCTGGAAGGCGGTCACGGCCGCCGATCTGTACGCGGAGCTGCGGCCCCGCCCCGGACACGACGGCGAGCGCGAGCTGATGGACCTGGCCCGCTGCCCGCTGCTGATCATCGACGATCTCGGCGCGGCGAAGAGCAGCGAGTGGACGGAGGAGGTCACGATGCGGCTGATCAACCGCCGCTACAACGCGATGCTCCCGACACTGATCACCACCAACCTCGGCATGTCCGACCTTCGGGCCCACATCGGTGACCGCGTCGCCTCCCGGCTCACCGAGATGACCGACCGGGTCATCCTCGACGGCCCCGACCGCAGACGAGCCCTCGCGGCCGAGCGACGCGCTCTGGCCGCCACCCTCGTCTGACCATGCCCCACGGCGGCCGGTATCAGCCCGCCACCTTCCCGCACCAACCCCCTGGTCGCTCCTGCCCGAACGCGCCCTGGGGGATACGGAGAATCCCCATGCACCACACCAAGACCTCGCAGCCCCGCACCCTCGGCGACCACACCTGGCGCGACCGGGCCGTCTGCCGGTCGACACCCCACCACCAGGTCGACCCCGAGCTCTTCTTCCCCGAGCCCGACGAGGTCGACCGCATCCGCGAGGCCAAGGCCCTGTGCGCCCAGTGCCCCGTCCGCAGGGTCTGCCTCGACGCCGCCCTCGAGAACGGCGACAGCGTCGGCATCCGGGGCGGGATGACCGAAGAGGAGCGCGAGCCCCTGCACAAGAAGCTGGAGCACCGCCTCGATTACGCCCGCGTCAACGAAGTCCTGGCCGGACGCGACATCCACCTGACCAAGGCCGAACGCCGCGCCGTCGCCCGCGCCGCCTACCAGGCCGAGCTTCCCTCCGCACGGCTCGCCTGGCTGCTGAAGATCACCGACGAGCACGCCGAGAAGCTCTACAGGCGAACCCGACGCGAGATACGCAACCGGGCCGTCGAACAGCAGGAGAAGGCCGAGAAGACGCCCAGGAACCAGCCCGACGCGCTGCAGAAGCCCGAGTTCAAGCGTCCTGTCCGCGACGACCTCGGGACGGCCGCGTGAGCCACGTCGCGCCGATACCGGCGCGGATCAACGGCTGGGACCGGGCCGCCATCGTCGCCCTCGGTGGAGCGGGATGCGCCCTGTCGTACGACGCCTTGCAGCAGATGGCCACGGCGATCCACGTCCGAGGACTCCTGACCTTCGTCTTCCCCCTGGTCATCGACGGGTTCATCGCATACGGAGTGCGAGCCCTCCTGGTCCTGCGCACCGCCCCACTCGCCGCCCGTTGCTACGTCTGGACCCTGTTCGGTACCGCGACCGCCGCCAGCATCTGGGCCAACGCCCTGCACGCCGTACGCCTCAACCAGCAGCAGCATCACGCTGAGGGTCTCCGGCTCGGGAACCTCACCGTCGGTGTCCTGTCCACCCTGGCTCCGCTCGCTCTGGCCGGAGCCGTCCACCTGTACATCCTCATCGCCCGTCGGGTCGTCGAGGCCGGCCTGTCCGGACACCCTGAGACCCCAGGGGTCCGGACGGAGCGGGTCACCAATGACCGTCCGGACACCCACCCGGTCAGGAATGTGCGAGGCCCATCCGCGGTCACATCCGGACGACTCACCGAGTTGCCCGGTCCGGACACCGGCCGCCCAACGGTCACCAAGGGGCCGAACCCCTCGGAGACCAACTCTCCGGACCCCCTGTCCGGAGAGCAGGGGAAGCTGGTCGAGCCGGATCCCGAGCACGACGGCCGTGACGCTGACCAGGGCGGACACCCTGCCCCCAGACCCGGCTCCGTCACCCGCCCTCACCCGGCCAAGCATCCGGACATCACGCTGGGCGCGGCCCGGGAGACCGGTCCCACTGCCCGTCCGGACACCAGTGACCGCAAGTCGGCCCCGGTCAGCGACGAGCAGCTGCTCGCGATCGCCCGCCAAGCGGTCACCGAGGCCGGCGACCTGACCCGGAAGGTCGTCGCGGACGCCATCCGCGGTCACGGACACGGCCTCGGCAACGACCGGCTCACCGTCCTGATGCAGCACCTCCGCAAGGAGACAGAACAAGCTCCGGACACTCGAACCGACTGACCGGACAGCCCACTCGGCGGGCACCCCGGCCCGGTCACTGAGACCGGCGCATCCGCCGAGCACATGACTCCCTGCCAGCCCGCACACGCACTGGAGCCGCCACCATGCGCACCACCTCGGCCACCCGAGCCGAAGCCGACGCCTGGATCACCGTGCTGAGCCGGTACGGACACCTCCATCACGCAGAACCCGGCCCCGACGGAGCCTGGACCGTCCAGCGCACGCCCACGAGCACACCCCGCACCCTCCAGCACCCCGTCATCGCCCTCGACTTCGTCGCGGACGTCCTGCGCGACGTACGCCGTGACGCCTCGGGACTGCCCCGATGACGCCCACCAAACCGCCCGCCGACCCTGCTCCGCTGGGTGAAGGCCACTGCCCGGCACGAGGCCGAGCAAGCTGTACCTTCCGAAACTCCTCCGCGGCCATGGGCTGCGGAGGAGTTTCGGAAGGGCTTGCCCCCGCCCCCAAGAGGGCGGGGGAGGCCCGGCACCAGGGGGAGCCGGGCATTGTGGCTGCGACCGAGGGCGGATCGCAGCCGGAGGGAGAAGAAGCAACGCTCGCCGAGCCGCGTACGCGCCCCCGCCTGCGCCAGAGCGTGCACCGTGACCAAGTCCGCAGCGTCCGCCTGACCCGAGACGAACTCGACATCGTCAAGCGTGCCGCCGAGGCCATCGGTCTGAAGACCGCCGGCTTCCTCGCCGACGCCGCGGTCGCGGTCGCCCAGGCCCAAGGCGGTTCCAGGGCATGGCTGTTGGATCAGCGTGGACGTGTCGAGGAGCTGATGTCTGCCAGCACCCAGCTCGCCCGCGCCGGCAACAACCTCAACCAGGTGGCCCGCATCCTCAACTCCGGCGGCCGTGCCGAGTACGCCGACGACGCGGTCACCCGCGTCCTGCGCGCCGCCGCCAGGGTCGAGGCCGCCGCCATCGAGATGGCGAGGCGCTGACACCGTGGTCCCGGACATCTCCACCGGCGGCCGCACGTACGGACTACTCGCCTACCTCTACGGGCCCGGCCGCCGGGATGAACACACCGACCCGCACATCGTCGCTGCCTGGATGCCGGAACTCGCCCCCGACCCTGGCCGCGACCCGAACGCCACCCTCAAGCAGCTGACCGACCGGCTCGACCTCCCCGTCCTCGCCCTCCCGAAAAACCGCCGCCCGGCCAGGCATGTCTGGCACTGTCCCGTCCGCACGGCCCCCGGCGACCGACACCTCACCGACGCCGAATGGGCCGAGGTCGCCCGGCGCATCGTCCACGCGACCGGCATCGCCGAGAAAGGCGACGACAAGGCGTGCCGCTGGATCGCCGTACGCCATGCCGACGACCACATCCACATCGTCGCCACACTCAAGCGCGAAGACGGGCGAAGCCCCCGCCGCCACCAGGACGGTATCCGTGCACAGGCCGAATGCCGCAGGATCGAAAAGGAGTGGGGCCTGCAGATCCTCAACGAGGGCGACGGCACCGCCGCTCAACGCCCCACCAGTGCTGAACGTGCCAAGGCGGAGCGCACCGGTCGTACGGAGCCGCCCCGTGAAACGCTGCGTGAGCACGTCCGCCAGGCACTGGCGGGAGCCGTTGACGAGGACGAGTTCTTCCGCCACCTGGTCGAGGCCGGACTTCGCGTCGAGAAGCGCCTCGCTCCTTCCGGCGACGTCCTCGGTTACAAGGTCGCTCTGCCGGGCGACCGCAACCGCGACGGGGAGCCCATCTGGTTCCCCGGCTCCCGCCTCGCCCCCGACCTTTCCCTTCCCCGGATCCGCCAACGCCTCGCGACCGGATCGCTCGAAGACGAGTTGGCGTCTGCCTCGGACCCCGCCATACGTACCGCTCGCCCGGCCAGCGCTCGCCGTGACGCCACCCACGTCGCCGAACAGGCCGTCACCGTAGTTGCCGGAGACGACGAGGCGGCAGGCGCCGCGCAACTCATCGGCGTTGGCGAACTGCTCGACGCCGTCACCCAAACCGCTCCAGCCTCCACCCGCAGGGAACTCGCCGAGGCTGCCCGAGCCTTCGAACGCGCCACCCGTTCCCACATCCGAGCCGAGCACGCCGACCACCGCGCCCTCCGCTCCGCCGCGCGCGGCATCGTGCGGGCCGGCAACGCGCTCGGCAAAGGTGAAGATGGCGGCGCCACGGCGATGCTGCTGTCCACGATGGTCCTGGTCGCGATGGCCGCCATACGATGGCACTCCGCCCGCGGCCACGCCCAGCAGGCCGCCGCCGCTCGACGAGCCGCGCAGCACCTGCGTGCCGCCTACCAGACCGCTGCCGCCAAGCCGATGAAGGCGATGCGCGAGCAAGGCCGCCGACTCCCCGCCTCCGTACGTGATCGGTACGCCGACACCGTAGAAGCCGCACTGCCAGGGCGGGCCGACCGTGTCCGGCGCGAGCCCGGCTGGAATGCGCTCACCGCCACCCTCGCCCAAGCCGAACAAGCAGGACACGACCCCGAGGCACTGCTTCAGCAGGCGATCGGGTGGAGCGAGTTGGAGACCGCCGGCAGCGTCACCGACGTACTTGTCTGGCGTCTGCGCCGCAACGGGAAACTGCCGGCCACCGCGGACCTGCCCCGCACGGGCGTGCACTTGCGGACACCCGAGCCGGAGCCCCGATCCCCGAAGCCGCAGACAGAGGAGCCTGCAATTCACAACGACACAGGCAGCTCTCGCAGGTCGAACCCGCGACGCTGACCAGCGCATCAAAGGACTGGACACCCACTGCCGGTCCTGTTAGGGCTGGCTAACGAGCTCGTGCATGGTTGGCGCTGGCACGTCGAGACCTTGATCGTCGATCATGGTCTGTGTGGTGGGGAACCGGACGCGTTCAGCGGTCC
>NZ_JBIBUW010000034.1:0-35261 GCF_043079785.1 Streptomyces sp. NPDC015139
GCACCCAGCACGGCCGGATCTCCGTCACCGCCGCCCGCGGCACCTCCGCCACCCTCGACGCCGGCACCGCCTACGGCCGCATCCACAACGCACTCACCAACACCGACGGCGCCGCCGCCAACCTCACCATCCACGCGTCCACCGGCTACGGCGACATCGACGCCCGCAGCCTGTAGACCCGCGACCATCATCAGGGGGCACTCTCATGACCGACTCGGCCATCGCGGCGCACGAACTGCGCAAGTCCTACGGCGACAAGACCGTCCTCGACGGTGTCGACCTGGCCGTCCCACAGGGAACGATCTTCTCCCTGCTCGGCCCGAACGGCGCCGGCAAGACGACCGTCGTCAAGATCCTCTCCACCCTCGTCTCCCCCGGCCCCGGCTCCGGCCCGATCCGGGTCGCCGGCCACGACCTCGCCAGGAACCCGCAGGCCGTGCGCGCCGCGATCGGCGTCACCGGGCAGTTCTCCGCCGTCGACGGCCTGATCACCGGCGAGGAGAACATGCTCCTCATGGCGGACCTGCACCACCTCTCCCGCCGCGAGGGACGACGGGTCGCCGCCGAACTGCTGGAGCGCTTCGACCTCGGCGAGGCCGCGAGGAAGCCGGCCGCCACCTACTCCGGCGGTATGAAGCGCCGCCTCGACATCGCCATGACCCTGGTCGGCGCCCCGCGGGTCATCTTCCTCGACGAGCCGACCACGGGGCTCGACCCACGCTCCCGGCACACCATGTGGCAGATCATCCGCGAGCTCGTCACGGGCGGTGTCACCGTCTTCCTCACCACCCAGTACCTGGAGGAGGCCGACGAACTCGCCGACCGGATCGCCGTGCTGCACGACGGCGGGATCGCCGCCGAGGGCACGGCCGAGGAGCTGAAGCGGCTGGTCCCCGGCGGACACGTGCGGCTGCGTTTCACCGACCCGGCCGGGTACCGGAGCGCCGTCTCCGCCCTCGGCGAGGCCGTCCGGGACGACGAGGCCCTCACGCTGCAGGTCCCCGGCGACGGCGGCCAGCGGGCACTGCGTTCCCTCCTCGACCGGCTGGACACGGCCGGCGTCGAGGCCGACGAACTGACCGTGCACACCCCCGACCTCGACGACGTCTTCTTCGCCCTGACCGGCGGCGCAGGCATCCCCGACCAGCCGAACCAGTCCAAGGAGCCCGTCCGATGAGCGCACCCCTGGCCCCCGCCCGCCCGAACGGTTTCTCCCTCGCCGTACGCGACTGCGTCACGATGCTGCGCCGCAACCTCCTGCACGCCCGGCGCTACCCGTCGCTCACCCTGAACCTGCTGCTGACCCCGATCATGCTGCTGCTGCTCTTCGTCTACGTCTTCGGCGACACCATGAGCGCGGGCATCGGCGGCGGCAGACCGGACCGCTCCGCCTACATCGCCTACATCGTCCCGGGGCTGTTGCTGATGACCATCGGCAGCACCGTGGTCGGGACCGCGGTGTCCGTCTCCAACGACATGACCGAGGGCATCATCGCCCGCTTCCGGACGATGGCGATCCACCGCGGTTCGGTGCTCGTCGGGCACGTCGTGGGCAGCGTGCTCCAGTCGGTCGTGAGCGTGGTCCTCGTCGGCGCCGTCGCCGTGGCCATCGGCTTCCGCTCCACCGACGCCACCGTGCTGGAGTGGCTCGCGGCGTTCGGACTGCTCGTGCTCTTCGCCACGGCGCTCACCTGGATCGCCGTCGGCATGGGGCTCGTCAGCCCGAACGCCGAGGCCGCCGGGAACAACGCGATGCCGCTGATCCTGCTGCCGCTGCTGTCCAGCGCGTTCGTCCCCGTCGACGCGATGCCGGGCTGGTTCCGGCCGGTCGCCGAGTACCAGCCGTTCACGCCCGCCATCGAGACCCTGCGCGGTCTGCTGCTCGGCACCGGGATCGGTCACCACGGCTGGCTCGCCGTCGCCTGGTGCGTGGGCCTCGCGGTGCTCGGGTACTTCTGGTCGACCGCGAGGTTCGACCGCGATCCGAAGTAGCCGCCGTGAGAACGCGGGCCGGCTCCCGCGACCCGCACCCGAGGGGGCGGCGCACGTCGACACCCGGTCGACGCGCGCCGCCCCCTTCCCGTGCGGGAGACGAACCGCGTGCGGGGTCAGCCCCGGAAGTCCGCCGGGCGTTCCGGGGAGGCCTCCGCGAGGGCCTTGCGGACCGCGGCCACGTCCCCGCGCAGCCCGTACACCGGGGTGCCCGGCTGCTGGTGCCAGGAGTCGTCGATGCCGCCCGCGTCGACCGTGTCGAAGCCGAGCTCGTCGATCAGGGCCCGGACCCTGGCCTTGGCCGGCTCGTCGTCGCCGGCTACCGGGAGGGCCATGCGGCCGGGGTCGCCCGCCGGGCGGGGGCGGTCCAGGATGTCCTGGGCGAAGGTGCCGTTGAAGGCCTTGATCACCGGGCGGCCCAGGTGGCGTTCGGTCCAGCGGCTCTCGGTGAGGCCCTCCTCCTCGATGCCGGCGATCCGGCCGTCGCGCTGCTGCGGGTAGTAGTTGCCGGTGTCGATCACCGCGGCGCCCTCGGCCGCGCCGGCGAGCAGGCCGGCGGGCAGGTCCGGTACGGCCTTCAGGGGAACGGTGACGACGACGACCTCGGCGCCCTCGGCCGCCTCTTCGGCGCGGACCGGGGTGGCGCCGGTCTCCTCGGCCAGTTCCTTGAGCGTCTCGGGTCCGCGGGAGTTGGCCACGAGGACGTCGTGACCGAGGGCGGTGAGCCGCCGGGTGAGGTTGCCGCCGATGTTGCCCGCGCCGATGATGCCGATCTTCATGACATGCCCTCCGGGTATCGATGCACACGCATACGTCCGTCCGGCGTCAACTCCGGCGGGGCGGGGGTGTATTCCGTGGCCCCGGCGATCGGGTGAGGGGGCCGGAACAGCGCGGAGGGGGTGCCCCTCCCGCTGCTCGCGGGACGGGCACCCCCTCCGGGGCACGCCAGGGTTCGGCGGTCCGGGACTACTTGTTCAGGTAGGCCCAGAACTCGTCGAACGACAGGACCTTGTCGCCGTTCAGGTCGCGGGTGCCGATGATGCTCTCGGCCACCGTGTCGGTGACGTTCCAGTCACCACCCTGCGCCAGGGCGGACTTGAACTCGGCCGCGGTGATGAACCCGTCACCGTCCGCGTCGATCCGCTGGAACTGCTTGCGTGCTTCTTCGATGTCCGCCACCGATCCGCCCCTTTTGGTCGTGTTTCTCGTGCCGTGCTGGCGTACTGACGCAGGTCAGATTAACGGCCCGGCCGGACACGCAGTGCCGCGGCCACCCACCCGGGCTCCGCGCCTGCGAGTCTGGGCCGTCCAGTGGGCCAGACCGAAGGAGCGGGCCTTGGAGACCTTGCGGGACATTCTCGACGCGGCGGCGCGCGGCGCCTTCCCGCCGGCGGACGGCCGGACGACGGTCGTACCGCAGCCCTCGGAGCGGGACGCCGGGGTGATCGCGTTCACCGGGCACTCGGTCGTGTTCACCGACGAGGACCCCCGCTGGGTGCGCGGGGCGCTGCGCGCGGCCGAGTGCGGGAGCGACGCCCTGGCCGCGGCGATGAGCCCCCGTTTCCTGACCGCGCTGCTGGACCGGACGGGCCGTCTCACCGACACCGTGGACGTCCTGCTGGTGGGTGCCCCGCTGCCGGGGACTCCCGCGATCCCCCTGCGCGCGCTCGACGACCCGGCCCACCCCCGGGTGCGCAGCTCGCGCCGGCGTCGCGACGCGGTCCGGGTGTGGACGGCGGACGGCGGGCTGCTGGTGCTGGGGCGAGGGGTCGCCGGCCGGCTGGAGGTGGCCGTGGAGGTGGCGGAGGAGCACCGGCACCGGGGGCTGGGGCGGGCACTGGTGACGGCGGCCCGGCAGCTGGCCGGGGAGCCGGTGTGGGCCCAGGTGGCGGCGGGGAACGCCCGCAGCATGCGGGCGTTCCAGGCGTCCGGGTACCGGCCGGTGGGCTCGGAGGCGCTGCTGCGGCCGGGTCAGCGGAAGATGCCGGTGTGCCCGAGCGAGTAACGGCCCGGCTGGGGGTAGACGGCGAGGCCGTGCGGGCCGCTGCCGACCTTGATGCGGGCGAGTTCCGCGCCGGTACGGGTGTCGATGGCGTAGACCTCGGCGTTGTAGCGGCCGGACAGCCACAGGACCTTGCCGTCGGCGGAGACCCCGCCCATGTCGGGGCTGCCGCCGCCGGGCAGGCGCCACTTCTTGGTGAGGCGGTTGCGGGTGAAGTCGAAGAGGGAGATCGTGCCCTCGCCGCGGTTGGAGATGTACATCTCGCGGGAGTCCCGGCTGACGTACAGGCCGTGGGTGCCCTTGCCGGTGGCGAGGAACCGGGGCCTGGTGAACTTGTCGCCGTCGAGGATCCACAGGCCGTTGGCCATCATGTCGGCGATGTAGAACAGCTTGCCGTCCGGGGAGATCTTCACGTCCTGCGGCATGGCGCCCTGGAACGGCAGTTTCTCCTGCGCGACCACCTTCATGGCCGCGGTGTCGACCTTGAGGACCTCGCCGCTGAACTCGCAGGAGACGATGAAGTAGCGGCCGTCGACCGAGAAGTCGGCGTGGTTGACGCCGTAGCAGCTGACCGGGACGGCCTTGACGACCTTCATCGTGTGGGCGTCGCGGAAGACGAGTTCGCGGTCCATGGAGGCCATGACGACGGCGTACTTGCCGTCGGGGGTGAAGTAGAGGTTGTACGGGTCGTGCACCTCGACCGGCTTGCCCGCCCGGCCGGTGCGCGGGTCGATGGGGGTGAGGCTGTTGCCGAGGTCGTTGTTGACCCAGAGGGTCTTCAGGTCCCAGGACGGTACGACGTGCTGGGGCTGGTGCCCGACGGGGATGGTCTCGATCACCCGGTAGGTCTTCGGGTCGATGACGGTGACCGTGTCGGACTGGGTGTTGGGGACGTACACCCGGGAGGGGAAGTCCTTGACCACGGGCGAGAGGCGGTTCGGCCGGTCGGCGGCGTAGACGTCGGTCGGGTCCTCCACCGGCGGCATCCCGGGCAGTACGTTCACCAGTGGCTGCTTGGCCCGCGGCTGGACCGGCGCCTTGCTGGCGGGGGCCGCGTTCTCGGGGTGCTCCTGCCCGCCGCCGCACGCCGAGAGCAGCGTCAGGGCGGTGAGGGCGGCGCCGGCGGCCAGCAGGCGGGCGGCTTTCGTGGTTCTCATCAGCTCAGCAGCTCCGTGGTGGTGACCGCGCGCAGTCCGCGGCGGTCGAGTTCGTGGAGGACGTCGGGCAGGGCGGCGACCGTGTCCGGATAGCCGAAGTGCATGCTCACCACGGACCCGTTGGTCACGTCGGCGAGGACCTTGCGGGTGACGGCGGCGGCGCCGGGGCGGGTGTAGTCGAGCGAGTCGACGTCGTACGACAGCACGTGCGGGTAGCCGGCGGCGCGGGCCAGCCCGGCGACGAGCGGTGAGGCGGTGGGCGCGCGCGAGGGGCGGAACCAGGTGCCGATGGAGCCGGTGAGCCGCCGGAGCCGGTCGGCGCAGTCGGTGATCTCCTTGCGCGCCGACGCCTGTGACATGGCGTTGACGGAGACGTGGCGCTGGGTGTGGTTGCCGAGGTCGTGGCCGCCGTCGAGGATGCGGCGGGCGACGTCCGGGTGCTCGTCCAGCCAGGTGCCGACGGCGAGCACGGTGAGGCGGGCGCCGCGCTTCTCGGCCGTGCTCAGCAGGGAGTGGGCGAGGGCGGGGTCGCCCTGGCCGTGGAAGGTGAGGGCGACCTGGGGGCGGGTGCGCGGGCCGTGGGTGATCTGGGCCGGCTGTCCGGGGTAGGCCCGGGGTGCGGGCGCGGTCCGGGCGGTGGCCGCCGTCCGGCCGGACACGGAGGCGTCGGGCGGGGACAGGGGGGTGGACGCGTCGGCCGGCGTGGTGGCCGGGGCGGCCTGTCCGGAGCCGCAGCCGGCGGCCAGCGCGCCGCCGGTGACGAGCCCGGCGCCCGCGCGGAGCACCTCGCGTCGGTTGGTCGTGGTCACTCGCACCATTTAAGGGGCGAAGAGTAAGAAAACCGCCGATTAGCCGGTTCGGGGTGTTATCGGGTCGCGGGGTGCGTACCCGGCCCGTCGGGCGCGCCACGCCCCGCGACGCGGGCGTGATCCGAACGACAGGGCCTAGCGGTCGGCGACCCGCATCTCGAACCAGGTGGTCTTGCCGCGCGGCAGCAGGTCCACGCCCCACCGGTCGGAGAGTTTGTCGACGAGGAACAGTCCGCGGCCGCTGACGTCCATCTCCTGAACGGGCATCAGGCAGGGCAGGCCGCGGGAGGGGTCGCGGACCTCCACGCGGATCCAGCCGGGGCGGCGGCGCATGCGCAGACCGAAGACGCGTGCACCGGTGTGCCGTACGGCGTTGCCGACGAGTTCCGACACGAGTAGGACGGCGTCCTCGGTGAGCTTCGGGGTCAGCCGCCAGGTGCGCAGGACGACGACCTGGGCGAGCCGGCGGGCGGTGGCGGCGGACTCCGGGCGGGACGGCAGCGGTACTTCCGCCTCCGTCGGGTTGCCGAACAGTTCGAGCGCCTTGAGCGCCTGTTCGTCCTCGACCGCAGGCGACCATCGTGCCGCGGCCGCACGGCTGTGTCCCCGCGGCTGTTCGATGCCCTCCAGCCCCGCCATGCCCCCATGATGGCCGCCCGGAGCCGTCTTGGGGGCCGTTCCGGAGGAATACGCCCCCCGTACGCCCCTGCCGTGCGCTCGGCGATCGGCATATGCCGAGGGCATGTCGACGTTCGGTGCATCCTGGTTGACCTGCGGCGACGGGCCACTCGCGGGCAATCGCCGGAACGCCCCGACAAGACAGGCTTAAGGTTGCCTTAAGGCTCCCATAAACCGCCCCATCGGGGGACCCGAGTAAGACGCCGTGTCAATTGCAAGGGTTCCGGGGCGAGTTACGGAGAAGTTCACCCCGTGGGCGTCAGAGGAACTTGGCCTTGCCCGGCCCTTCCTCGACGAAGCTGCGCATGCCCCGCTCGCGGTCCTCGGTGGCGAACAGACCCGCGAACCAGTTCCGTTCGACGGCGAGGCCGGTGTCGATGTCGGTCTCCAGGCCGGTGTCGACGGACTCCTTGGCGGCACGCAGCGCGATCGCCGGACCCTGGGCGAGCTTCGCGGCCCAGGCGTGTGCCTGCTCGTACACCTCGGCGGCCGGCACGACCCGGTCGACCAGGCCGATCGCGAGGGCCTCGTCCGCCTTGACCTGGCGGCCCGTGAAGATGAGGTCCTTGGCCCTGGACGGTCCGACCAGCCGGGGCAGCCGCTGGGTGCCGCCGGCGCCCGGGATCAGGCCGAGCAGGATCTCGGGCTGGCCGAGCTTGGCGTTGTCGGCGGCGATGCGGTAGTCGGCGCACAGGGCGAGTTCGCAGCCGCCGCCGAGCGCGTAGCCGGTGATCGCCGCGACGACGGGCTTGGGGATGCGGGCCACGGCGGTGAAGGAGTCCTGGAGGGCGCGGGAGCGCTGGACCATCCCGGCGTGGTCCATGTTCTGCATCTCCTTGATGTCCGCGCCCGCCGCGAACACCCGCTCGCCTCCGTAGATCACCACGGCGCGCACGTCGTCGCGGCGCGTGGCCTCCTCGGCGAGTTCCTTCAGCCGGTCCTGCGTGGCGATGTCCAGCGCGTTCATCGGGGGCCGGTCCAGGCGCAGGGTTCCGACGCCTTCGGCGACTTCGAGAGAGACGGTCATGGTGAGCAGGTTAACGGGGACTAACGGGAACGGGCCCGGTGCCGTTCCTCACAGCACCGGGCCCGTACGTCGGGTGTGGCTCACTTCTTCCAGTCGGCCCAGGACATGTTCCAGCCGTTGAGGCCGTTGGCCGGGTCCACCGTGCGGTCGTGGGACTTCTTCACGACCACCACGTCACCGACCATGGAGTGGTTGAAGAACCAGGCCGCCGGGACGCCCTTGTCGTAGCCGCCGCGCACGTCGCGCAGGCCCACGCAGCCGTGGCTGGCGTTGTAGTTGCCGAAGGCGCCGCCGCCCCAGTAGTTGCCGTGGATGAAGGTGCCGGAGGTGGTGAGGCGGATGGCGTGCGGCACGTCCTTGATGTCGTACTCGCCGCCATAGCCGACGGTCTCGCCGTTCATCCGGGTGACGGCGAGCTTCTCGCTCATGACCATCTGGCCGTTCCAGGTCTCGTAGCCGGGCTTGCCCGTGGTGACCGGGATGGTCTTGACGACCTTGCCGTCCTGGGTGACCTTCATCGTGTGCTTCTTCGCGTCCACGACGGAGACCTGGTTGCGGCCGATGGTGAACTTCACGGTCTTGCGCTGTTCGCCGTAGACGCCGTCGCGGCCCTCGACGCCGTCCAGGTCGAGGTCGACGGTGACCTCGGTGCCGGACTTCCAGTAGTTCTCGGGACGGAAGTCCAGGCGGTCGTTGCCGAACCAGTGGCCCTCGACGTCGACGGCCGGCTCGGTCTTGATGCGGATCGCCTTCTCCACGGCGTCCGGGCTGGTGATGCCCCGCGTGAAACGTATGGAGAACGGCATGCCCACGCCGACGGTGGAACCGTCCTCGGGGGTGAAGTAACCGGTGAAGGTGTTCTTCGGGGTCAGCGTGGTGAAAGTGGAGTCCTCGGCGGCCGCGCGGCCCTCGGAGTCCTTCGCGACCGCGTGCACCGTGTACTTGGTGCCGGCGGCCAGATGGGTCGACGGCGTCCACGAGGCGCCGCCGCCGGATATGGTGCCGTCGATCTTCGCGCCCTTGGCGTCCTTGACGGTCACCTCGGTCAGCTTGCCCTTGGCGACGGCCACCTTGAGGGCGCCGCTCGTGTCGACGCCCGTGGCACCGGACTTGGGCACGATGCTGACGGCGGCCGTGGACTGCTTGCCCTGCTGGGTCGCGCCCTTGTCCTTGCCGTCCCCCGGACCCGCCTTGTCGTCACCGCCCCCGCCGCACGCGGCGAGCGTCAGCACGAGAGCGCCGGCCACCATCGCCAGTCCCCTACGACCTCGCCGCTTTGCCACCGACGCCCCCGAAACAGGCCGCACGTTCAACTCGCACTCCCCCTCGCCGGACCTGGCCAGGTCCGCTCCCCACCACACTGGTGCGCGCATATTAACCGCCTGGTCATGAGGCGGGTGTCAGGCGTATGTCACCGTTCCGTCGCAACTTCCGCCCGACCCCCCCGCCCCGAACCCGGCCCCTCACCCGGTTACTTCACCGCGCTGCCCGCTTTCCACACCTTCCAGGTCATGTTCCACCCGCCGAGCCCGTTGTCGGGTGAGACGGTTTTGTCCTTGCTGTGCACCACCTCGACGACGTCACCGACGAGACTGCGGTCGAAGAACCAGCCCGCCGGGGTGTCCGAACTGCCGCCCTTGACATCCATCAACCCCACGCAGCCGTGGCTGACGTTGACCTGGCCGGGGGCGTCCGGGGCCCAGTAGTTGCCGTGCAGGAAGGTGCCGGAGTCGGTCAGCTTCATGGCGTGCGGGACGTCGGGGATGTCGTACTCGCCGCCGAAGCCCACCGTCTGGCTGTTCATGCGGGTGACCTCCAGCATGTCCATCACCACCATCTTCCCGTTGTACGTCGGGTGCTTGGGGGCGCCCGCCGTGATCGGGACCGTGGCGAGGAGCTGCCCGTCGCGCCGTACGTCCATGGTGTGCTTGGCGGCGTCGACCAGGGAGACCTGGCTGCGGCCGACGGTGAACGAGAACGTCTTGTCCTGCAGCCCGTAGGCGCCGCGCGCGCCTTCGACGTCCCGCAGGTGCAGGTCGACGGTGACCTCGGTGCCGGGCTTCCAGTAGCGCTCGGGGCGGAAGTCCAGGCGGTCCTTGCCGAACCAGTGCGGGCGGATCTCGACGGGGGGCCGCGCGCTGACGTGGACGGCGCGCTCGACGGCGGCACGGTCGGTGATCTCCCGGCTGAAGGCGAGGGAGACGATCATCCCGGTGCCGACCACGGAGCGGTTCTCCGGGGTGACGTAGCCGATGAACCGCTGGTCGGGGACGTAGGTGGTGAAGGTGGTGTGCCGGGCCGAGCGGCGGCCCCGGGAGTCGAGCGCGACCACGTCGACGGTGTACTTGGCGGCGAGCGCCAGCTTGGCCTCCTCCGGCTGCCAGGTCAGCCCGTCGCCGCTGATACGGCCGGGGACCGGGGTGTCCTGCGCGTCCTGCGACCGGACGACCGTCACCTTCTCCAGGCGTCCGCCCGGCACCCGCACCCGCAGCCGGCTGTCGGGCCGTACGGCCTTGCTGCCGTCGTCCGGGGTGACACGGATGACGTCCTCGGGAGCCGGGGGTTTGCCCAGCGATCCGCCGATACCCAGCGGGCCCGAGCCGTCCGCCGAGCAGCCTGCCGCCAGCCCTGTCCACATCACTGCCGCGGCCAGCGCGGCCAGCGCGCGCCGCGCGCGTCCTTGTACGTGCCTCACGCGGGACTCAACGACGGCGCACGCTCCGGGGAAACGTGAGTGCGACCCAAGCATTGGGCAGAACAGAGGGAAGGACGACACGTTGGGGAGCCGCCGCGCCCGCGCCGGAGCCGTCGGGGCGCAGCCGTGTCGGGTGGTCAGGGGTGCCGGCAGGCACGCCCGGCCCCCGGGCACGGCCGACTGCGCCGCCCCGGGGGCGAGCCACTGAAAGAGGGGCCGACAAGGTGACGAGCGCAGCCGAGCAGCGGGCACCGGCCGGGGAGCCGGCCGGGAGCGGGCAACCGGCGGCGGTGAACGGCTCCCGGCGGGCCGTACCGCCCGCACCGGCCGTGTGGCCGGGTGCGCCGACCCCGCTGGGGGCCCGGTTCCGGGTGGGCCCGGACGGGGTCGCGGGCACCAACTTCGCCCTGTGGGCGGCCGGGGCGGAGGCGGTCCGGGTGTGCCTGTTCGACGAGCGGGGCCGGGAGACCCGGATCCCGCTGACCGAACTGACGCACGAGATCTGGCACGGCTTCGTGCCCGGCGTGATGCCCGGACAGCGCTACGGCTACCGGGTGGACGGCCGCTGGGACCCCTGGACCGGCGCCCGCTGGAACCCGGCCAAGCTGCTGCTCGACCCGTACGCCCGGGCGGTCGACGGGGAGTTCCGGCTGCCGCCCGAGGTGTACGGGCACGTCCGGGACTGGCCCGAGCAGCATGTCGCGGACACCGTGCGGGACGAACGGGACTCGGCGCCGTACGTGCCGAAGGGGGTCGTCGTCCACGACGACGACGACTGGTCCGACGACCGCCGCCCCAAGACGCCGTGGGCGGACTCGGTGATCTACGAACTGCATGTGCGCGGCTTCACCGCGCTGCACCCGGACATCCCCGAGGAACTGCGCGGCACCTACGCCGGCCTGGCCCATCCGGCCGCGATCGAGCACCTGGTGCGGCTCGGCGTCACGGCCGTGGAGCTGCTGCCCGTCCACCAGTTCGCGCACGAGGACCACCTGCTGCGCCGGGGTCTGAAGAACTACTGGGGCTACAACTCCATCGGCTACTTCGCCCCGCACGCGGCGTACGCGGCCTCCGGTACGACGGGCCGGCAGGTCGGCGAGTTCAAGCGGATGGTGCGCGCCCTGCACGCGGCCGGTATCGAGGTCATCCTCGACGTGGTCTACAACCACACGGCGGAGGCGGGCGAGCTGGGCCCGACCCTGTCCCTGAAGGGCATCGACAACCGCGGCTACTACCGGCTCCAGGGCGATGCCCGCCGCTACGCGGACTACACCGGCTGCGGCAACACCCTGCACGTCGTCCAGCCCCAGGTCCTGCGCCTGATCACGGACTCGCTGCGCTACTGGGTCACGGAGATGGGCGTCGACGGATTCCGGTTCGACCTCGCGGCGGCGCTCGCCCGTTCGATGCACGACGTCGACATGCTCTCCCCGTTCCTCGCGGTCATCGCCCAGGACCCGGTGCTGCGCCGGATGAAGCTGATCGCCGAGCCCTGGGACATCGGCTCGGGCGGCTACCAGGTGGGCGCGTTCCCCCCGCTGTGGACGGAGTGGAACGACCGCTACCGCGACGCGGTACGGGACTTCTGGCGGCACGCCCTGCCGGACGTCCGCGAGATGGGCTACCGCCTGTCCGGCTCCAGCGATCTGTACGCCTGGGGCGGCCGCCGCCCGTACGCCTCGGTCAACTTCGTCACCGCGCACGACGGGTTCACCCTGCGCGACCTGGTGTCGTACGAACGCAAGCACAACGAGGCCAACGGCGAGAACAACCGCGACGGCACCGGCGACAACCGCTCCTGGAACTGCGGCACGGAGGGCGAGACCGGCGACGAGCGGGTACGGGCGCTGCGGCGCAGGCAGCTGCGCAACCTCCTGACCACGCTGCTGCTGTCCACCGGGGTGCCCATGCTGGTCGCCGGTGACGAACTGGGCCGCACCCAGCGCGGCAACAACAACGCCTACTGTCAGGACAACGAGATCAGCTGGCTGGACTGGTCGCTGCTGCGGGAGCCCGGCTGGCGGGCGCTGTACGAGCTGACCTCACGGCTGATCGCGCTGCGCCACCGGCACCCGGTGCTGCGCCGCCGCGCCTTCTTCTCCGGCCGGGCCCACTCGGCGGACGGGCTGCGGGACCTCGCCTGGTTCACCTCGCGGGGCGCGGAGATGACCGAGGGCGACTGGTACGCGCCCGCGGCCACGCTCGGCATGTACCTCTCCGGGCGGGACATCCCGGGCCGGGACGAACGGGGCGCGCCGGTCGTGGACGACAGCTTCCTCGCGGTGCTGCACGCGGGCGACCGGCCGACGGGCTTCGTGCTGCCGGGCCCGCCGTGGGCGGAGCGGTACGAGGTCGTCGTGGACACCTCCCGGGAGGAACAGACCGAAGCCCCGGGCACGGTCCACCCGGCGGGCGTGGAGATCACGGTCCCGGCCCGCGCGGTACTGCTGCTCAAGGTCGCCTGAACCCCTGGGCGCGATGTCACCGCGGGCCCTCCGGACCCGTCCGTACGGCCGTGCGGGAGACTCCACGAGCCTGTGCGCGGGCTGTGCGTGACACGGATCACGCCGGCCGGGTGCAGCGCTCGAGGGGGTCCAGGGCCTTTCCCCTGGTGTAGACAGCCGGCGAGGACGGGGACCGTGGGGATGGAGCAGACGAGGGCCGGTGAGTACGACGCGTTCGTGGCGGCCCGCTGGTCGGTGCTGTTCCATCTGGCCCGTCTGCTCACCGGCGGGGACCGGCACCGGGCCGAGGACCTGTTGCAGGAGTCCCTGGTGAAGCTGTGGTTCGTCTGGCCGAAGGTCGCCGACGAGGCACCGGAGGCGTACGTCCGCAAGGTGCTGGCCCGGGCCGCGGCACGCTCCGCCCGGCGGCGCTGGTGGGGCGAACGCCCCGTGGACGAGCTGCCCGAGGTGGCGGCGGCCGGCGACGTGTCGGCGACCGTGGCGGAGCGTTCCCGGCTGGAGGCGGCGCTCGCGCAGCTGACACCGCAGCAGCGCGCCGCCGTGGTGCTGCGCTACTACCAGGACCTGCCGGACCGGCAGGTCGCGGAGGTGCTGGGCTGTCCGGTGGGCACGGCCCGGTCCCACGCCGCGCGCGGGGTGGCCCGGCTGCGCCGGCTCCTGGCCGACGTCATCGAGCCGGTGGGGTGAGGGAGAGACCCATGGACCGCATGGAGCACCTGGACGGCACGGACCGCGCGGATCACCGGGACCGCGAGGGACACCGGCGCCTCGGCGAGCACGGCGACGGGCGGGCGCACGAGGACCACCACGACCACTTCGAGCGGCAGCTGAGCCGGCTGATGCACTCCGGCCGGGAGCAGGCGTCCTTCGACGTCCGGCACCGGGAACGGTTGCGGGCGGGCGTCCGGACGCGCCGACGGGTACGGGCCGTACGCCGGGCGGCCGGTTCCGTCCTGGCGGTGGCCGGGCTGGGACTGGGCCTGTTCCTGTGGCCGCACGGCCACATCGACGACCGGCCCAGCGCGCCGCACCCCCGGCCGCTGACGGAGCCGAGCACGACGACCTCGCCGACCCCGACGCCGAGCGCGCCCCCGTCCGCATCGGCGACGTCGGAGCTCCCGACGCCCAACGGCGACCCGACCACCTCCGAGCCCCCGATCAGCGGCGGGAGTTCGGTCACCAGCACCGTGCAGCCGCCGCCCGATACGGCGACCGCCACGGCGACGGCCACGCCCGGGGACGACGGCACCACGCCGCCGGCCACGGCACCGCAGACCACTCCGGCCGGCCCGAACGGCTAGCCCGACACCGTCCTGCCGCTCCCCCGCGTGCCCGCGGCACGCCCGACGACCGACGACACCCAGGGACTCACGTGACAGACATTCGACCGGGCCGGCCACCCGTCGCGGCCCCCGTGCCCCGCCGCGCGCCCGTGCCGACGCACCACGAGGAGCCCGTCCTGGACGTGGCCGTGCCGGTGTTCAACGAGGAGAAGGACCTGGAGCCGAACGTGCGCCGGCTCCACGCGCATCTGCGGGACACCTTCCCCTACCCGTTCCGGATCACCGTCGCGGACAACGCGAGCACCGACCGCACCCCGCTGATCGCCGCCCGGCTCGCCGAGGAGCTGCCCGAGGTGGCCGCGCTCCGGCTGCCCGAGAAGGGACGCGGCCGGGCGCTGCGCGCGGCCTGGTCGGGTTCGCGCGCCCCGGTGCTGGCCTACCTGGACGTGGACCTGTCGACCGGGCTCGCCGCGCTGCTGCCGCTGGTCGCCCCGCTCATTTCCGGCCACTCCGACCTGGCCATCGGCACCCGGCTCGCCCCCGGCGCCCGGGTGGTGCGCGGGGCCAGGCGGGAGGTCATATCCCGCTGCTACAACGTGCTGCTGCGCTGCACGCTCGCCGTCGGCTTCTCCGACGCGCAGTGCGGGTTCAAGGCGGTGCGCCGCGAGGCCGCCGAGCGGCTGCTGCCACTGGTGCGGGACGGGGAGTGGTTCTTCGACACCGAGCTGCTGGTGCTGGCCGAGCGGGCGGGCCTCAGGATCCACGAGGTCCCGGTGGACTGGGTCGACGACCCCGACAGCAGCGTGGACATCCTCGCGACCGCGCTGGCGGACCTGCGCGGGATCGCGCGGATGCGGCGCGCGCTCGGCCGCCGTCGGCCGCGTACCGTGGCGGTGCCCCGGTGACCGCGACCCTGCCCCGCACCCTGGCCTCCGCCCCCCGGCCCGAGCCCGGTGACCGGCTGCGGGCCGCCGTCCGCCGGCACGGCCCGGTCCTCGCCCTGTTCGGCGCGCTCAAGCTGGCCGGTTTCTGCTCCTTCATGTACCTGCTGTCGTCCGCCGGGGACTACCGCACCAAGCCCCCCCGGTTCGGCGGCGGCGCGCACGCCTGGGACGTGCTCGCGACCTGGGACGGCTGGTGGTACCAGCAGATCGCCCTGCACGGTTACGACCCGAGACTCGTCCCGGTCCCCGGCGCCACCGGTCTGATCACGCTGGAGGGCAACTCGGCGGCGTTCTTCCCGCTCTATCCGGCGCTGATCCGGATGACCTCGGCGGTCACCGGGCTCGGCTCGTACGGCGCCGGCCTGCTGGTCTCGATCGTGGCGTCCTTCGCCGCCGCCCTAGGCATCTACGCCGTCGCCGAGCGCCTCGGCGGCCGGCGGGCCGGGCTCGCCGCGGCCGGGCTGTGGGCGGTGTGGCCGGGCTCGGGCGTGGAGTGGGCGGTCTACTCCGACTCCCTGTACGTGGCCCTGGCCGCCTGGGCCTGCTACGCCGTCCTGACCCGCAGCTGGCTCACGGCCGGGCTGCTCACCTTCGCGGCCGGCCTCAACCGGCCCACGGCCGCCGCGCTGATCGCCGCGCTGGCCGTCGCCGCGCTGCTGTCCCTGCGCCGCCGGGAGGACAGCGCCCTGCGCCCGCTGGTCGCCCTCGCGCTGGCACCGCTCGGTCTGCTCGGCTATCTGCTCTGGGTCGGCGACCGCATGGGCGACCTGGGCGGCTACTTCACACTCCAGTCGGGTGCCTGGGCGCACAGCTTCGACTACGGCAAGCAGACCTGGGACGTGCTGACGTCCGTACCGGTGGGCAAGTTCGACTACCTCTTCGCCTACCCCTTCGCGGACGTCATCTCGGTCGCCGTCATCCTGCTCGCCTGCGCGCTGCTGCCATTGCTGGTGCGGCTGCGGCCGCCGGCGGTACTGGTCGTGTACACCGTCCTCACGCTCGCCCTGGTGCTCGGCAGCCAGCAGATCGTCGCCAACATCTCCCGCTACCTGCTGCCCTGCTTCCCGCTGTTCCTGCCGCTGGCGTTCGGCTTGCGACGGCTGAGCCTGCCCCTGCAGTGCACCCTCCTCGGCATCGCGGCCGTCGCCTCCGGCTCGTACGCCGGTTACGCCCTGTTCGAGCTCGGGGTGCCGTGATCCGGGGGTCAGGCCAGGCTGTCCCGCCAGGCCCGGTGCAGGTCGGCGAATCTGCCCGTGCCGGCGATCAGCTCGTCGGGGTGGCCGTCCTCGACGATCCGGCCGTGCTCCATCACGAGCACCCGGTCCGCGATCTCCACGGTGGACAGCCGGTGCGCGATCACCACGGCGGTACGGCCCTTCAGCACCGTCGACATCGCCCGCTGCACGGCCCGTTCGCCCGGGATGTCCAGGGAGCTGGTCGCCTCGTCCAGGATCAGCACGGCCGGGTCGGCGAGCAGCGCGCGGGCGAACGCCACGAGCTGACGCTGACCGGCCGAGATCCGCCCGCCGCGCTTGCGGACGTCGGTGTCGTAGCCGTCGGGCAGCGCGCTGATGAACTCGTGCGCGCCGATCGCCTTCGCGGCCCGCTCGATCTCCTCCCGGCCGGCGTCGGGACGGCCGATCGCGATGTTGTCCGCCACCGTGCCGGAGAACAGGAACGCCTCCTGCGTCACCATCACCACTCCGCGCCGCAGCTCGGGCACGGGCAGCTCGCGCAGGTCGACCCCGTCCAGCAGCACGCGTCCCTCGGAGGGGTCGTAGAACCGGGCGAGGAGCTTGGCCAGGGTGGACTTGCCGGCGCCGGTGGTGCCGACGACGGCGACGGTCTGCCCGGCCGGCAGGGTCAGGTCGAAGCGGGACAGCACCTCGCCGCCGGTGCGGTAGGCGAAGCGGACGCCGTCGAAGACCACGTCGCGCCCGGGGAACCCGGCCTTCGCCGGGGGCAGTTCGCGGGGTGCCGACGGCTCCGGGACGGACGGGGCCTGCGCCAGCAGCCCGGCGATCTTCTCCAGGGAGGCGGCGGCCGACTGGTAGGAGTTCAGGAACATCCCGAGCCGGTCGATCGGGTCGTACAGCCGGCGCAGGTACAGCACCGCCGCCGCCAGCACGCCCAGTTCCAGCGAGCCGGACGCCACCCGGTAGGCGCCCCACAGCACGATCCCCGCGACCGCCGTGTTGGCGACCAGGCGCGAGCCGACCACATAGCGGGCCATCTCCAGCAGCGAGTCGCCGTTCGTCCGCTCGTGCCGCTCGTTGAGGACGGCGAACTCGCCCTCGTTGGCGGCCTCCCGGCGGAACGCGCGCACCGGGCGGATGCCGTTCATCGTCTCCACGAACTTGACGATGACCGCGGCGATCGCCGTGGAGCGTGCCCGGAACACCCGTCCCGCGCGCCGCTGGTAGAGCCGGACCAGCAGGTACAGCGGCACGAAGGAGGCCACCGCGACCGCGCCCAGGCCGAGGTCGAGCCACAGCAGCATCGCCGAGATGTAGACGAAGGACAGCACGACGGTCACCAGCTCCTGGAGACCCTCCTCTAGGAGTTCCCGCAGCGACTCGACGTCCGTGGTGGAGCGGGAGATCAGCCGGCCCGAGGTGTACCGCTCGTGGAAGTCGACGCTCAGCGCCTGCGCGTGCCGGAAGATCCGGCCGCGCAGGTCGAGCAGGACGTCCTGGCTGACCCGGGCGGAGGTCTCGATGAACGCGAACTGGAGCACGCCGGAGGCGACGGCGCACAGCAGATAGCCGGCACCGACCGCGAGCAGCGGACCGTGCCGGTGGTCCCGGAACGCGGGTACGGCGTTGTCGATGGCGTACGCCACCAGCAGCGGGCCCGTCTGCACGGCGGCCTGCTGGAGCAGCAGCAGGACGGTGGTGAGGGCCGCGCGGGCCTTCATCGGTGCGAGCAGGGAGCGCAGCAGCGCGGAGGTGGCGCCGGGCGGGGTGGGCAGGACGTCCCGGTCGAAGGGGTCGCCGGTGTCCTGCGGGCGGGGGTGTTCGTCGTCCTCGGCGACGGCGGGGGTGGAGGCGGTCGTGGTCAACGGGTGTCCTCCTGTTCCTCGGATTCCCCGGACATCAGACGGGCGTACTCGGCGTTGTCGCGGAGCAGTTCGTGGTGGGTGCCGACGGCGGCGATCCGGCCGTCCGAGAGCAGGGCGACCCGGTCGGCGAGCAGCACCGTGGACGGCCGGTGGGCCACGATCAGGGCGGTGGTGTCGGAGAGGACCTGGCGCAGTGCCGCCTCCACGGCGGCCTCGGTGTGCACGTCCAGGGCGGACAGCGGGTCGTCCAGCACGAGGAACTCCGGCCGGCCGACCACCGCGCGGGCCAGCGCGAGCCGCTGCCGCTGGCCGCCGGAGAGGCTGAGGCCCTGTTCGCCGACGCGGGTGCCGGTGCCGTCCGGCAGGCCGTGCGCGAACTCGGCCTGGGCCACGGCGAGGGCACGGTCGAGTTCCTTCTGCCCGGCGCCGTCCGCCGCGCCCATGAGGACGTTCTCGCCGACGGTCGTGGAGAACAGCGTGGGTTCCTCGAAGGCCACGGCCACCCGGGCGCGCAGTTCCTCGCGGGGCATCGCGGTGATGTCGACGCCGTCGAGGGTGATGCTGCCGGAGGTGACGTCGTGCAGGCGTGGCACGAGGGCGGTGAGCGTCGTCTTGCCGCTGCCGGTGGCCCCGACGAGGGCCATGGACTCGCCGGGCCGGATGTGCAGGTCGATGCCGGTGAGCAGGGGCGGGGAGCCGGGGGGTGCGTCGGGGTAGTGGAACCGCACGTCCTCGAAGCGCAGACCGCGCGCGGCCCCCGGACGCGCCTCCCCGGGCGCGGCGGCGCCCCGCGGTGCCGGGCCGGGCGCCCCGCCGCCGGCCGGGCCGTCCTCCGGCGTCTCGTCCAGCACCTCGAAGTACCGCTCGGTCGCCGTCGCCGCCTCCTGGCTCATGGCGAGCAGGAACCCGATCGAGTCCACCGGCCACCGCAGCGCGAGCGCCGTGCTGAGGAAGGCGACCAGCGTGCCCGCCGACAGGTCCCCGTCGGCCACCTGCACGGCGCCGAGGACCAGGGCCGCCCCGATCGCCACCTCGGGCAGGGTGACGATGACCCCCCAGATGGTGGCGAGCAGCCGCGCCTTGCGCAGTTCGGTGCCGCGCAGGGTGACCGCCAGATCGCGGAACGCCCGCGCCTGGCTGCGGTGGTGGCCGAAGCCCTTGATGATGCGGATGCCGAGCACGCTCTCCTCGACCACCGTGGTCAGGTCGCCGACCTGGTCCTGGGCGCGCCGGGCCACCTCCGCGTAGCGCCGCTCGAAGATCACGCAGGTCCACATGACGGGGACCGCGGGCACGAGGACGACCAGGCCCAGCGTCCAGTCCTGCACCAGCATGATCACCACGCCGGCGAGGATCGTCACGCTGTTGACCAGCAGGAAGGTCAGCGGGAAGGCCAGGAACATCCGCACCAGCATCAGGTCGGTCGTGCCCCGGGAGAGCAGCTGGCCGGACGCCCAGCGGTCGTGGAAGGCGACCGGCAGGCGCTGGAGGTGCCGGTAGAGACCGGCCCGCATCTCCGCCTCGACGTGCGACAGCGGGCGGGCCACCAGCCAGCGCCGTATCCCGAACAGGACCGCCTCGGCGACGCCGAGCAGGAGGAGGCAGAGGGCCCCGAGCCAGACCCCGGCCGGATCCCGTCCGGCGACCGGTCCGTCGACCATCCACTTCAGGACGAGCGGGATCACCAGCCCGGTGCAGGAGGCGACGACCGCGACGAAAGCGGCCGTGAACAGCCGGGCGCGGACGGGCCGGACGTAGGGCCACAGCCGCGCCAGGGTGCGTACGGCGGAACGGTCCTCGGTGGTTGCACGTGTCGTGGGCATCACCGCGAGCCTACGGACCGGCACTGACAACGCCCACTGAGTTTCGGCCGGACCCGGCTCCGCCGTTGGTCCTACGACCTGCGCGTTCGCTAGCCCGTGCGCGCTGCAGCGGGAGCCGGCCGCTCACCCGGGTGGCGCTCTTTATTCCATGGAGCCGCCTCCCCCACCCCGGATAGGTTCGACGTTTCCGGCCGGGCCCCGCTCCCGGCGCGGCCGAGCGGATCGGGGGACGGATGATCGACGTCTACGAGGACCCGGGCAGGCCCGACACCCGGGGCGGCTGGCGCTATCTGTGGTGGCTGGTGCTGCGCCAGCCGGGCCGGTCCGCGGCCGGGGCGCTGCTGGGCAGTACGTGGATGGTGCTGCTGGCGGCGCAGCCGTACATGATGGCGCGGGCCGTGGACGACGGTCTGGTGCCGGGGCGGCCGGGGGTGCTGGCCGGCTGGACCGGGGCGATGTTCGTGGTCGGGGCGGTGAACGCCTGGCTGAGCATCATGCGGCACCGCACGATGACGCGGGTGCGGATGGACGCCAACTTCCGCACGGTGAAGGTGGTCGTGGACCACGTCGTACGGCTCGGGGCCGCGCTGCCGCGCCGGGCCGGGGCCGGCGAGGTGGTGACGATCGGGGTGGGCGACGTGCAGACCCTGGCGCAGGCGCTGACCGTGGTCGGGCCGGGTGTCGGCTCGGTCGTGGTGTACGCGGTGGTGGCCGGCCTGCTGCTGGCCGTCTCCGTCCCGCTCGCCGCCGTGGTGCTGCTCGGGGTGCCGGTGATCGCGTTGCTCACCGGGCCGCTGACGCGGCGGCTGCAGGGCGCGGAGAGCGAGTACCGGGAGCGGCAGGGGGTGCTCACCGCGCGGATCGGGGACCTCGCGGGCGGCCTCCGCGTCCTCAACGGGCTGGGCGGCAAGGGCCTGTTCGCGGACGCCTTCCGGCGTGACTCGCAGCGGCTGCGGGCGCAGGGCTACCGGGTGGGCGCGGTGGCCAGCTGGGTGCAGGCGCTCGGCATGGGCCTGCCCACCCTCTTCCTGGCGGTGGTGACCTGGCTCGCCGCCCGGCTGGCGGCCCGGGGCGTCATCACCGTCGGCGAGCTGGTGTCGGTGTACGGCTATGTGGCGGTGCTGATCGGGCCCGTGGCGTTCTTCGTCATGATGGCCTACGAGCTGAACCGGGGCGTGGTGGCGGCGCGCAGGGTGGTACGGCTGCTGCGGCTGGAGCCGGAGCCCGACACCGGCCGCCGGGCGGCTCCCGACGGACCGGCCGAGCTGCACGACCCCGCGTCCGGGCTGCGGGTGGTGCCGGGCCGGCTGACCGCGGTCGCCGCCGCCCGGCCCGCCGAGGCGGCCGCCCTGGTCGACCGGCTCGGCCGGTACGGGCCGACCGACGCCACCTGGGGCGGGGTACGGCTCGACGAGGTCCCGCTGGACGCGGTGCGCGGGCGGATCCTGGTCGCCGACAACGAGGCCGACCTGTTCGCGGGGCCGCTGCGGGACGTGGTGGCGGCCGAGCGCCCGGCCGGCGACGCGGCCCTCGCCCGGGCGCTGTACGCGGCCGCCGCCGAGGACGTCGTGCGCGGCCTGCCCGAGGGGCCCGACTCGCCGGTGGCCGGGCAGGGCCGCAGCCTGTCGGGCGGTCAGCGGCAGCGGCTGCGGCTGGTACGGGCGCTGCTCGCCGATCCCGAGGTGCTGCTCGCCGTGGAGCCGACCTCGGCCCTGGACGCGCACACGGAGGCGACGGTCGCCGGACGGCTGGGTGCGGCGCGGGAGGGCCGTACGACGGTGGTGACGTCCACCTCCCCGCTGGTGCTGGACCGTGCGGACACCGTCGTGTTCCTGGTCGACGGCAAGGTGGCGGCGACCGGCCCGCACCGGCGGCTGCTGGACCGGGAGGCGGGCTACCGGGCACTGGTGGCGCGGGACGCCGGGAACCCCCCGGACACACGGGACACCGGAGAGACGGACGAGGTGGCAAAGACGGTGGGCACGGCGGGCACGGACGCCGAGGGGGCTGTGCGATGACCGCGGGTGAGCGACTGCTGCCGGTCGCGGACCGGGCCCGGGTGCGGCGGGCCACGCTGCGGCTGGTGCGGGCGGACGGCCGGGCGTTCGCCGCGGCGCTGCTGCTGAACGCGCTCGCGGCGGGCGCCGGACTGGTCGGGCCCTGGCTGGTCGGGCGGATCATCGACGAGGTGCGGGCCGGGCACGGCGTCGACGCGGTGGACGGGCCCGCCCTGTGGATCCTGCTGTGTTCGGTGGCGCAGCTGCTGCTGGCCCGCTGGGCGCGGTACGTGGGCCACCGCTTCGGCGAGCGGACGCTGGCCCGGGTGCGCGAGGAGTACGTCGAGCGGGTGCTGGCGCTGCCCGCGTCGGCGGTGGAGCGGGCCGGCACCGGCGACCTGACGGCCCGCGGCACGGCGGACGTGGCGACCGTCGGCACCACGTTGCGGGACGTCGGCCCGGATCTGCTCGTCAACGGTGTGCAGGCGCTGTTCGTGCTCGGCGCGGTGTTCGCGCTCGATCCGCTGCTCGGGTTGTTCGGGCTGCTCGGCCTGACCCCGATCACGCTGGCGCTGCGCTGGTATCTGCGGCGGGCCCGGGACGGGTATCTCGCCGAGGGCGCGGCGACGTCGGAGATCGCGGAGATCGTCGCCTCGACGGCGGCCGGGGCCCGGACCGTGGAGGCGTTCCGGCTCCGGCGGCGCCGGACCGCGGCGAGCCGGGACGCGCTGGAGACGTCCCGCCGGACCCGCTTCCGCACACTGTTCCTGCGCACGGTGTTCTTCCCCGCGGTCGAGGTGACGTACACGGTCCCGGTGGCGGGTGTGCTGCTGTTCGGCGGGTGGCTGCACGCGCGGGGCGGGGTGGGGGTCGGCGCGGTGGTGGCGGCGGCGCTGTACCTGCGGCAGTTCACCGAGCCGCTGGACCAGATCCTGATGCGGGTGGAGCAACTGCAGAGCAGCGGTGCGTCGTTCGCGCGGGTGGAGGGTCTGGCACAGGCGCCGCGCGGGGACGCGGGGGGCGGGTCCCCGGTGCCGGCGGACGACCGGATCGACGTGCGCGGGGTGCGGTACGCGTACGAGCGCGGGGGCGAGGTGCTGCGCGGGGTGGACCTGACGGTGCGGCCCGGGGAGCGGCTGGCGGTGGTGGGCCCGTCGGGAGCCGGGAAGACCACGCTCAGCCGGCTGCTCGCGGGCATCGACCGGCCGGGGAGCGGCACGGTGACGGTGGGCGGGGTGCCGGTCGCCGAGCTGGAGCCGGAGGTGCTGCGCCGCCAGGTGGTCCTGGTCACCCAGGAGCATCACGTATTCCTCGGCACGGTCCGGGAGAACCTGCTGATCGCCGAACCGGACGCCACCGACGCCGACTTGTGGGCCGCGCTCGGCGCGGTGGGCGCGGAGGACTGGGTGCGCGCCCTGCCGGACGGCCTCGGCACCCGGCTCGGCGCGGGCGGGCGCCGAACCGACGGCTCCCAGGCGCAGCAACTCGCCCTGGCCCGGGTGGTGCTGGCCGACCCGCACACGCTGATCCTGGACGAGGCGACGGCCCTGCTGGACCCCGCCACGGCCCGCCACACCGAGCGCGCCCTGGCCGCGGTGCTGCGGGGCCGTACGGTCATCGCGATCGCCCACCGCCTGCACACGGCCCACGACGCCGACCGGGTGGCCGTCATGGAGAACGGTCTGCTGACGGAACTGGGCACGCACGAGGACCTGGTGACGGCCGGCGGCCCCTACGCGGCCCTGTGGCACACGTGGCACGGGGACACCGGGAAGGGCTGAGCCCGACGGGGGGGGCGTCCCCGCACCGGTGCCCGTCCGGACGCCCGCGGGAGCCGGTTCAGTCCCGCCGGAGCCGCCCGGGCGGCCACGGTGTCCAGAGCCAGTCGCGGGTGCGGGCGCGCCCCACGACGTCGGCGGCGTGCAGACCGGCCACCGCCGCCATCACCGGCCACAGCAGGAAGGTCAGCGCGAACTCCGCGTAGCCCCCGGCGGAGGCGACCCCGACCACGGCGAACTCCGCGGGGAAGAGCACGCCGGCCGTCAGCGTCCCCGCCCACGCGAGCCCTGCGGTGCCGCGGACCGGACGCGACACGAGGGTCAGTACACCGGCGAGGACGAGCCCCGTCAGCACCCCGGCGAGCGCTCCGCCGCCGAGGAGCACCCCGAGGCCCCGCAGGTCGGCGGCGGCCTGCGCGGTGTCCCCGCCCCGGGCGTACTCGACCACGGCGACCAGCAGACACAGGCCCGCCCACGGCAGCACCGGGACCCCGCTCACGACCAGCCCGACCCGTACCGCCCGTCCGACGGTCCCGCGCCCGCTCATCCGCCCCCCGCTCGTCGGCCCTCCCCGCCGCACCACCCTAGCCAGCGCCCGGTGCTCGCCCGCGTTCCTCCCCCGGCGTCGCTCCCTGGCTCAAACCCCTTCACCGGCCCGCCGGTTCGCATACCGAACAGGAACATCCGGTCAACGGAGCATTTCTGGCCAAATTTGTGACGCGGTCCTGACAGGTCCGGTGATTCCTGTCACTCTTCCCTGGCCGACTCACAGCAACCCCACAGCTGACGCACGTCCTGCGTGAGCCGGCTCCGCACCTGCACGAGGTTCCGCGCAACGCCCTGTTCTGCCCGGACGTCTTCAACCCACCGTCCGGTCTCCCCTGGCCGCGCGACCCGCGGTCATGCAGAAGGAGTCAGTGTTGAGAAGCAATTCCTCTCGCGGACGCACCTCCCACACCCCGCAGCGCACCCTCACGCACCGCCGCACCGCCACCGTCGCCCTCGCCGGCGTCGCCGCCCTGATCGCCGCCGCCGTCCAGACGGGCGCGGCCAGTGCCGCACCGGCGAAGCCGCAGGCCGGCAAGGCCGATCCGGCCCATGTCGCCGTCAAGCTCACCCCCTCGCAGCGCGCCGAGCTGCTGCGCGACGCCGACGCCGCGAAGGCCGCGACCGCCCGGTCCATCGGCCTGGGCGGCAAGGAGAAGCTGGTCGTCCGGGACGTCGTCAAGGACGCCGACGGCACGACCCACACGCGCTACGAGCGCACCTACGGCGGTCTGCCGGTGCTCGGCGGCGACCTCGTCGTGACCGCCAGATCGGGCAAGACGATGGACGTCGTCAGAGCCACGAACGCCACGCTGAAGGTCCCGGGGCTCACCCCGGCCGTGGCGAAGGCCGCCGCCGAGAAGCAGGCGGTACAGCGGGCGAAGGCGCTCGGCGGTACGAAGTCGGCCGCGGACAGCGTCCGCAGGGTCGTCTGGGCGGCGGACAGCAAGCCCGTGCTGGCGTACGAGACGGTCGTCGGCGGCCTCCAGGACGACGGCACCCCGAACCGGCTGCACGTCATCACCGACGCCACGACCGGCAAGAAGCTCTACGAGTACCAGGGCATCGACACGGGTGTCGGCAACACCCAGTACAGCGGGCAGGTCACGCTGACCACGACCCAGTCGGGATCGACGTACACGCTCAACGACGGGGCGCGCGGCAACCACAAGACGTACAACCTGAACCACGGTTCCTCGGGCACCGGGACCCTGTACTCGCAGAACAACGACACCTGGGGCAACGGCACCAACTCCAACGCCGCCACCGCGGGCGCGGACGCCCACTACGGTGCCGCGGCCACCTGGGACTTCTACAAGAACACCTTCGGCCGCAGCGGCATCAAGAACAACGGTGTCGGCGCCTACTCCCGCGTCCACTACGGCAACTCGTACGTGAACGCCTTCTGGGACGACGGCTGCTTCTGCATGACGTACGGCGACGGCTCCGGCAACGCCAAGCCGCTGACCGCCATCGACGTCGCGGGCCACGAGATGAGCCACGGCGTCACCTCCAACACCGCGGGCCTGAACTACAGCGGTGAGTCCGGTGGCCTCAACGAGGCCACCAGCGACATCATGGGCACCGGCGTGGAGTTCTACGCCAACAACGCAACCGACGTCGGCGACTACCTCATCGGCGAGAAGATCGACATCAACGGCAACGGCAGCCCGCTGCGCTACATGGACAAGCCCAGCAAGGACGGCGCGTCCAAGGACAGCTGGTACTCGGGCATCGGCGGCGTCGACGTGCACTACTCGTCGGGCCCCGCGAACCACTTCTTCTACCTGCTGAGCGAGGGCAGCGGCACCAAGGTCATCAACGGTGTCACCTACAACTCGCCGACCGCGGACAACCTCCCGGTCACCGGCATCGGCCGCGACAAGGCGCTGCAGATCTGGTACCGCGCGCTGACCACCAAGTGGACGTCCACCACCAACTACGCGGGCGCCCGCACCGGCACCCTCGCGGCGGCCGGCGAGCTGTACGGCGCCACCAGCGCCGAGTACAAGGCGGTGCAGGACGCCTGGGCGGGCGTCGGGGTCGGCTCGCGCTCCGGTGGCGGGGGCGGCGGCGGCACGTCGTACGAGAACACCACCCCGGTTTCGATCCCGGACAACGGGCCGGCGGTCACCTCGAGCATCACGGTCTCCGGCCGGACCGGCAACGCGCCGAACAACCTTCAGGTGAGCGTCGACATCTCGCACACCTGGCGGGGCGACCTGGTGATCGACCTCGTCGGACCGTCGGGCACCTCGTACCGCCTGAAGAGCTTCAGCGGCTCCGACTCGGCGGACGACGTGAACCAGACCTTCACGGTCAACGCCGCCGCGGAATCGGCCAACGGCACCTGGAAGTTGAAGGTGCAGGATCAGGCCACCTATGACACGGGAACGATCAACAGCTGGAAGCTGACGTTCCCGTAAACCGCACGCCAAAGCCGCACGAACACAAGGCCGTTCGAGGGTCCCGCGCCCTCGGGCGGCCTCTGTTCACATGGCCGCAACATGTATCGGACAGTCGCCTTTCGGCCAACATCACTTCAGGGTCCTGACATGTACGCGTCCCTGATGTCACTCTCTCTCCACCCGCCGCAGCACAGCAACTTCACCACCCCACACCCGGACGGCATCCCCACGCCGGACGGACTCCCCACAAGAAGGAGCTTCTGTGAGCCCCCTCTACGCGCGTCACAAGCGCACCACCCTGGCCGTCGCCACCGCCGTCGCGGCCGGAGCCCTCCTCTCCACCGGTCTGACCACGACCGCCTCGGCCCAGACGCCGGCCGGATCGGCCGCCGCGAAGCCGCTCGCCGCGGCCCCGACCACGCTGTCGGCCGCCGCCCGCACCACGCTGATCCAGAAGGCGCAGGCCGGCGCCGCCGGCACCGCGCAGCGCATAGGCCTGGGCGCCAAGGAGAAGCTGGTCGTCAAGGACGTCGTGAAGGACGTCGACGGCACCGTGCACACCCGCTACGAGCGCACCTACGCGGGCCTGCCCGTGCTCGGCGGCGACCTGGTCGTCCACACGGCCAGGTCCGGCAAGGCCGAGGGCGTCACCAGAGCGAACAAGTCCACCGTCAAGCCGGCCTCGCTCAAGGCGCAGATCTCCGCCGCCAAGGCCGAGAAGCAGGCGGTGTCCGCCGCCAAGACCCTCGGCTCCGCCAAGTCCGCCGCGGACGGCGCGCGCAAGGTGATCTGGGCCGGCTCCGGCACGCCCGTCCTCGCCTACGAGACGGTCGTCGGCGGCCTCCAGGACGACGGCACCCCGAACCAGCTGCACGTCATCACCGACGCCACCACCGGCAAGAAGCTCTACGAGTACCAGGGCATCGAGAACGCGACCGGCACCGGCAAGAGCCTGTACTCGGGCACCGTCAGCCTCACCACCAACCTGTCGGGCTCGACGTACCAGCTGTACGACACCACGCGCGGCGGTCACAAGACCTACAACCTGGCCCACAGGACGTCGGGCACCGGCAGCCTGTTCACGGACGCCGACAACGTCTGGGGCACGGGTGCGGCCTCCAGCTCCTCGACGGACCAGACGGCCGCCGCGGACGCCGCCTACGGCGCCCAGGAGACCTGGGACTTCTACAAGAGCACCTTCGGCCGGAGCGGCATCAAGAACAACGGTGTCGGCGCCTACTCCCGCGTCCACTACGGCAACTCGTACGTGAACGCCTTCTGGGACGACAGCTGCTTCTGCATGACCTACGGCGACGGCTCGTCCAACACCCACCCGCTCACCTCGCTGGACGTGGCCGGCCACGAGATGAGCCACGGCGTCACCTCCAACACCGCTGGCCTGAACTACAGCGGTGAGTCCGGCGGCCTCAACGAGGCCACCTCGGACATCTTCGGCACGGGTGTGGAGTTCTTCGCGAACAACTCCTCCGACGTCGGCGACTACCTCATCGGCGAGAAGATCAACATCAACGGTGACGGCACCCCGCTGCGCTACATGGACAAGCCCAGCAAGGACGGCGGCTCCGCCGACTCCTGGTCGTCCACGGTCGGCAACAAGGACGTGCACTACTCGTCCGGCGTCGCGAACCACTTCTTCTACCTGCTCGCCGAGGGCAGCGGTTCGAAGACGATCAACGGCGTGACCTACAACTCGCCCACCTCCAACGGCTCCACCGTCACCGGCATCGGCCGCGCCAAGGCGCTGCAGATCTGGTACAAGGCGCTGACCACGTACATGACGTCGACGACCAACTACAAGGCCGCCCGCACGGCGACCCTGAACGCGGCGTCCGCGCTGTACGGCTCCACCAGCACCGAGTACAAGACGGTCGCCGCGGCCTGGTCGGCGGTCAACGTCAGCTAGCCGCACCCCGGCGCTGGGGCGGTACCCGGGAGGAAGTCCTCCCGGGTACCGCCCTACCCTTGTGACCCATGTCCTCGGCGCCCTTCACCTACGAGCCGGTCGGAGCGACCCGCGACGACCTGGCCTTCTGCCCGCCCGGCTTCCGCCCGCTGCTCGTGCGCACCCGGCTCGGCGAAGGACAGCGGCTGTTCCAGCGGGCCGCCGAGGCGGTCCTCACCTGGGAGATGCACCGCGCGCTCGGCGTGGGCATCGACGCGGGCGCGGACCGCGCGGCCCCCGGCGTCGACGTCACGGTCACGCTGGCCGGCATCGTCAAGGCCCCCTGCCGCGTCATCTGGACGGCCGAGGACGCCCGCCGGGCCGGCTGGGCGTACGGCACGCTGGAGGGCCACCCCGAGTGCGGCGAGGAGGCCTTCGTGGTCGACCGCACGGGCGACGGCACGGTATGGCTCACGGTCGCCGCCTTCAGCCGCCCGGCGAAGTGGTACGCCCGCGCCGGCGGCGCCGCGACCCGCGGTCTCCAGCACGCCTACGCCCGCCGCTGCGGAACGGTCCTCCGCCGCCTGTGCGCCGACGAGGACGAGAGCTGAGGCTCCTCGTCCTCACGACGCCTTCACTCCGCCGCTTGACGTGCTCACCACCGTGTTCTGCTAGCTTCGACGACCAGCAGGTATGCACCATCGCGATGGTTTGCCCGCCGCCCTGAGGCAGGGCAGGAACCACGCGCACACGGGGGAGACGCACACCCATGGCATGGGAAGAATGGGAGCAGTTGAAGGCCGCCGCCATGGAGCGGCAGCATGGTTCGGCGCGAGCCGGCGCAGCGGCGCCGACACACATGCGACTGAACCACGCGAGCCCGGACGACGGGGGCGGAGGCCGCCCGGACATCGACATCAGGACCCAGGGTGTCCATGGCGCGGCCGCCGACACGGAGACGTTGTCGCGCCAGGCCATGCAGCGCCTGAGTCACTCCCTCGACACGAGTGACGAGGTCTACGGGGCTCACTACGGAAACGGCTGGCTCAGTCCCGTGCAGCTCAAGGTGTGTGCCCTGGACTGGGAGGAGCACATGGTGTCCCTCGCCAGGCAGCTCGGAGACCTCAGCGCCGAACTCAAGGAGTCCGCGGGCGGTTACGACGCCGCGGACGCCGAGGCGGAAGCCCGGCTGCGCGCCGCCGTCCGAGACCTGGGGGGGTCCTGAGCATGGTCTCGTACGAAGGTGTCCAGAACGCTCTGCCCCGGAAGTGGAAGACGGCCGGTGAGGAGTGGCACTCGCTGGCCAAGTACGCGCTCGGTGCCGCGAAGGACCTTCGGGACCTCGGGGTCAAGCCCCTCGCCGAGAACTGGACCGACGAGGTGGGGGCCGCTGCCGCAGGGAAGTTCGAGAAACTGGCCAACCAGTTCGAGGCGGCCTACGACATCATGCTTGCCGTGAAAATGGTCATCGAGGGCATGACCACCACCATCGAAACGGCTCACAGCACCATGCGCGAGGCGAACGAACTCGCGGCGAAGTACGGTCTGACCATCCACACGGACGGCACGGTCACCGGTCCGCCCGTGCACAGCCGCACGGAGGCGGAGGACCTCGCGCCCTACCGGACGCAGGTGCTGGACCTGATCGATCAGGCGGTGGAGCAGGTCACGACCGCCGACAAACTGGCCGCGGCGGAATTCACCAAGCTCGCCGGCCAGACCGGACTCACCGATCCGGACAAGGCGCTCAACGAGTTGCAGACCCACGCCTCACACGTACAGATGCAGATGCTCGCCGCGGACGTCCCGGTCGGCCAGGACGCGACCACCGTACGCCAGTGGTGGGACGGGCTGAGCGCCCAGCAGCGCAAGGACATGATGCTGGCCGAGCCGGTCCTCATCGCCAACCTCGAAGGCGTACCGGCGGATGTGCGCCAGGACCTGCGCGGCAACGGCAAGTACGACCGGGTCAAGCTGGTCCAGTACGCCCTGGACAACTGGGACAAGGGCGACCCGACGGACTTCGGCAACAACTGCACGAACTTCGTCTCCAACGCCCTGCACGCAGCGGGGGTGAAGGAGAAGACCTCGTTCTGGGGAACCAGCGACGACGACAGCTGGATGATCGGCAACCGGACCGGCGTCGACGCCGTCGACAAGCGGCTCGCGTACTCCGACACGTGGGCCGCCGCCGAGAACAACCAGAATTTCTGGCTCAGCCATGGCGGTCAGGAGGTCTCGTCCTCGGACGTCAAGCCGGGCGACATCATCTACTACGAGCAGGCCGGCCCGAACGACCACATCGAGAAGGGCAACACCCACCACGCCGCGATCGTCACGGCGGTCATGCCGGACGGCGAGATCAAGTACACGCAGCACAGTGACCCGAACCAGAACGTGAGTCTGGAAGGGCGTATCAACGCGACAGAGAAGCACGAAGGCGCCCAGAACCTCAGGTTCGTCCGCCCCAACCCGGACTGGTACTGATGACCCCTCCCCTGCAAGCACCCTCACCCTCCGCTTCGGCCTCCACCGTCGCCTGGCGGCGGGGCCTGCTGCTCGTGCCGTTGCTCGTGGTCGTCTCGGCGGGGCTGCTGGTGGCGCGGCTGGCCTGGGACGCGGACACGTTCCAGGCCTGCCGTTACCTCGGACCCTCGGCCCGGATGTACGTCACCTCGTGGGCCGGTCTCGCCTGCTCGGTGAGCGCGGTGGTCATCCAGGTCGCGCTGCGCCGCACCGCGCGGCGGCGCGGGCTCGACGCGGGTGCGGGATGGCAGCGAGGACTGGCCGCGGCCGCCGCGGTACTCGGCCTGGTGCTGTCCCTCGCACTGCTGGCGACCGTCTACTGGCTGTACTCCGCGGATCCCGCCGGTGGCGGTGACTGTTCGGGGATGCGGCTGATCCTGCCGTAGGCGGCTGCGAGGCCGTTCGGGGGGACGGCCTCGCAGTCCTTCGTCACCGCAGCAGGACGCCCGCTCCCTCCACCACGTCCTCCGCCGGGACGGCCACCAGACCGAGTTCCGCGCCGGAGGCGAGGAGGCGGTGGGCGGGGAGGACGCGGACCGTGTAGCCGTAGGGGCCGGTGCGGTCCAGGGACAGGGGGCCCTCGTACAGGCAGCGGCCCTCCAGGTCGGGGGCGCCGGCCGGCTTCAGCGGGACGATCGTGGCGTCCGTGATCCGGTCCTCCGCGTCCACCCGGCCGGACACCGCCTGCACCTCGACGTCCTCCGGGGCCAGCTCGCCCAGGGCCACCCGCACCCGCAGCCCGACGGTCGTGCCCAGCTCCGCGGTGGCCGTCGTGGCGGTCGTCTCGACGTGGCCGACGCCCACCCCCGGCCAGGCGGCCCGCACCCGGGACTTCCACTCGGCCAGGTCCCGCGCGGTGTCCGGGGTCAGCGCCCGGTGGGCCTGCGCGGCGGGCGCGTAGAGCCGGTCGACGTACTCCCGCACCATGCGCCCGGCCAGCACCTTCGGCCCGAGCAGGGTGAGGGTCTGCCGGACCATCTGGATCCACCGGTCGGGCAGTCCGCCCCGGCCCCGCTCGTAGAAGCGCGGGGTCACCCGCTGCTCCATCAGGTCGTACAGGGCCGCCGCCTCGATGTCGTCCCGGCGGTCGGCGTCCGTGCCCGCGCCGTCCGCGGTCGGGATGGCCCAGCCGAAGTCCGGCCGGAACCATTCGTCCCACCAGCCGTCCAGCACCGAGAGGTTGAGGCAGCCGTTGAGGGCCGCCTTCATGCCGGAGGTGCCGCACGCCTCCAGCGGGCGCAGGGGGTTGTTCAGCCAGACGTCGCAGCCCGGATAGAGGCTCTGCGCCATCCCCATGCCGTAGTCGGGCAGGAAGACGATCCGGTGCCGCACCCGCGGGTCGTCCGCGAACCGCACCAGCTCCTGGACGAGCCGCTTGCCGCTGTCGTCCGCCGGGTGCGCCTTGCCCGCGACCACGATCTGCACCGGCCGTTCCGGATGCAGCAGCAGCTCCATCAGCCGGTCCCGGTCGCGCAGCATCAGCGTCAGCCGTTTGTACGACGGCACACGCCGGGCGAACCCGATCGTCAGGACGTCCGGGTCGAGGACCCCGTCGATCCAGCCCAGCTCCGCGTTCCCCGCACCGCGCTGCCGCCAGGACGCCCGCAGCCGCTCCCGCACCTCCAGCACCAGCCGCTCGCGCAGGGTGCGGCGCAGCTCCCAGACCTCCTGGTCCGGGATGTCCGCGACCGAGTCCCAGCGTTCGGTACCGCCGACGGTGAGCGCGTCCTCGGCCCGCTGGGCGCCGATCTGCCGGGCGCCGAGCCGCATCACCTCCGGCGCCACCCAGGTCGGGGCGTGCACCCCGTTGGTCACGGAGGTGATCGGCACCTCCTCGGGATCGAATCCCGGCCACAGTCCGGCGAACATCTCCCGGCTGACCTGACCGTGCAGCAGCGACACCCCGTTGGCCCGCTGAGCCAGCCTGAGGCCCATCACGGCCATGTTGAACAGGTTGGGCTCGCCGCCCGGGTAGGTCTCCATGCCGAGCGCCAGGACGCGCTGCACGTCGATGCCGGGCAGTTCCGCGTCCGGCCCGAAGTGCCGGGCGACCAGCTCCCGGTCGAAGCGGTCGATGCCGGCCGGGACCGGGGTGTGCGTGGTGAACACGGTCCCCGCCCGCACGGCCTCCAGCGCCGAGTCGAAGTCCAGCTGCCGTTCGCACAGTTCGGCGATCCGCTCGAGCCCGAGGAAGCCCGCGTGGCCCTCGTTGGTGTGGAAGACCTCCGGCGCCGGGTGCCCGGTGAGCCGGCAGTACGTCCGCACCGCCCGGACACCTCCTATGCCGAGCAGCATCTCCTGGAGCAGCCGGTGCTCACTGCCGCCGCCGTACAGCCGGTCGGTGACGCCGCGTTCGCCGAGGTCGTTCTCCTCCACGTCCGAGTCGAGCATCAGCAGCGGCACCCGGCCCACCTGCGCCAGCCAGATCCGGGCGTGCAGCGCCTTGCCGCCGGTCAGGGCGAGGGAGACCTGGGCGGGGGTGCCGTCGGTGTCCTTGAGCTGGGTCACGGGCAGCTCGTTGGGGTCGAGCACCGGGTAGTGCTCCTGCTGCCAGCCGTCGCGGGACAGGCTCTGCCGGAAGTACCCGTGCCGGTACATCAGCCCGACCCCGATCAGCGGTACGCCGAGATCGCTGGCCGCCTTCAGGTGGTCCCCGGCGAGGATGCCGAGGCCGCCGGAGTACTGCGGCAGCGCGGCCGTGATGCCGAACTCCGGCGAGAAGTAGGCGACGGCGGCGGGCAGCCCGTCGGCCTGTGTCTGATACCAGCGGTCGCCGGTCAGATAGTCGTCCAGGTCGTCGGCGACCGCGGTCAGCCGGCGCAGGAACCGCCGGTCGTTGGCCAGTTCGGCCAGCCGGGCCGGCCGCACCGTACCCAGCAGCCGTACCGGGTCGCCCGCGGCGGCGGCCCATGCCTCGGTGTCGACGGACTGGAAGAGGTCGCGCGTTTCCGCATGCCAGGACCAGCGCAGATTGCGCGCCAGGTCGCTCAGCGGCCGGAGGGGGGCGGGGAGCACGGGACGGACGGTGAACCGACGGATCGCCTTCACATTCCACCTCGGGACGCGTTGCCAGGTGAGACGCACGGCGTTGTGCGTCTCGTCGTCACCCTCGACGGTAGTGGTTACCCGGGCGTCGGTGGGGGACTCCCCGGCGGGGGTGTCGGGGCGTCAAGCCGCGGTCACCGGGCACTCGGAGAAAAGGGGCCGGTCTTGTGTGTGGACGTACGCGTGAGTAGTTAACAAAGTGCCGGATTGCCCACCCGAACCGGGTGGGAAGGCTCCTCCGGTACACACCCCACAGGCGTCACCCAGCACCACCGCAGGACCCACCTCCCCACAGCCATCCGCCACACCGACGTTGACGCGGACAGGAGCGGTCATGCCCGCCACGCACCACTCGTCAGCACCTTCGACAAGCAGCAAGGCCAAGGCAGCAGGAAAGAGGCCACCGGGCGGGAAAGCGGCCGAGCCCGCCGCCGGTGTGCCCGCTCCGGCCGCCTCCGGGGAGCGGTCCTCCCCCGATCGGTCCACCGCGGTGGGCCGCATTCCCGTACTCGACGTACGCCCCGTGGTCCAGCACGGGCGCAGGCCCGCGAAAGCGGTGACCGGCGAGTCCTTCGAGGTGTCGGCCACCGTGTTCCGGGAGGGGCACGACGCCGTCGCGGCGAACGTGGTGCTGCGCGACCCGGCGGGCCGGCCCGGGCCCTGGACGCCCATGCGGGAACTGGCCCCGGGCACCGACCGCTGGGGCGCCACCGTCACCCCGGACGGCCCCGGCCGCTGGACCTACACCGTCGAGGCCTGGTCCGACCCGCTGGCCACCTGGCGGCACCACGCCCGGATCAAGGTCCCGGCGGGCATCGACACCGACCTGGTCCTGGAGGAGGGCGCCCGGCTGCACGAGCGTGCGGCCGCCGGGGTGCCCGAGGGCCGCCGGCCGGTCGTGCTGGAGACGGTGACGGCGCTGCGCGACAAAAACCGGCCGGCCGCCTGGCGCCTCGCGGCGGTGCTCGCCCCGGAGGTCCTGGAGGTCCTGACCCGGTATCCCCTGCGGGAGTTGGTCACCGAGTCGGACGCGATGCCGTTGCTGGTGGAGCGGGAGCGGGCGCTGTTCGGTTCCTGGTACGAGTTCTTCCCGCGTTCGGAGGGCACGGCGGAGCGGCCGCA
>NZ_JBIBUW010000035.1:0-30151 GCF_043079785.1 Streptomyces sp. NPDC015139
TCACGTCACTCACTGTGCGTCACATTCCTGGTGTCAGCCAGGACCCGACCAGCACCCAGCAAGATCACCTCTTACACAAGGAAGTGAACACCCTCGAACTCTCTCCCTCAAGGTGAACTCCGGTCGATCGGACATCCGATCAGCCGCCGGCTTGCTGACCTTCCTGGTCGACTGCGCGTTCTTCCTCACTGTTCCTGTGGCTTGCGGCGTCACTTTCGCCAGCCATGACCGCCGGCGAGAACGACAGCGAGCACCTGCTTCGCCCAGATCCGGTGCACGATGCACAGGCCGGTCGCACCGCCGCTCTCACACGGTTGCCGACAGCCGAGCGCCGCCTCGGCCCGAAGTCCCGCCGGCTCTTCACGAAGCCGGGCGCCTAGTAGTACGTCGATACCTCGAGTGATCTTCGCTGAGGCCTTCTTCACCCTGCGGCGGCTCGGCCCCAAAGCCCGGATGCCACCCTGACCCTCCATCAGGTCCTCGACCTCCTCCAGCCGCATGCGGACCGGCATGTGGAACGTGCACCGGATCCGACCAAAGCAGGTGCTCGCTGTCGTTCTCACCACGGTCGTGGCTGGCGACAGTGAAGCCAGCCGACTCAGAAAGCGATCGCACGTCATGAACATCGACAACGTCACGTACAGCACCTTCACCGGTTGGATCGACCCGCCCACGGACGTTCGCCCGAGTCTCGACGGCGACATCACCTGCGATGTCGCCGTCGTCGGCGGAGGCATGGGCGGCATGGCGACGGCACTGCGGCTCGCCGAGCGCGGCCAGGACGTGGTGCTGCTGGAGGCCGAGTTCTGCGGCTACGGCGCCAGCTCCCGCAACGGCGGCCAGATCGCCTCCGTTCCGGGCGGCGACCTCCGTCTGCTGAGCCTCTTCTACCCCAAGAAGGTGCCTGGCATGGTGCGGGTGGCCGAGAACGCAGCGCGCTTCACGGAAGACCTCATCAAGACCCACGACATCGACTGCGACTACGAGCCCAACGGTCTGGCCTTCGCCGCGGTGTCCCATGGACAGATGCTGCGGACACGCACCATTGCCGCGATCCTTCGGCGCGCCGGAGGACGGGGAACGGTCGGTACGGCCGAGGAGCTCGGCATTCCCCGCAGCTTCGTGGGCGGCATGCGCGAGGCCGTGGGCGGAGCGTTGAATCCCGGCAAACTGAGCCGCGGAGTGCGTCGCGCCCTGCTCGCGTCGTCGGCGCGGGTATACGAACAGACCAAGGTCACCGACGTCACTCGGAACGGCAGCAAGGTCGTGCTCTCGACACCCCGCGGCACCGTTCGAGCGGACAAGGCGGTGCTCGCGACGAACGCACATTCGGGTGAGTGGGAGATCACCCCCGAGCGACTCTCGGTTCCCATGTGGATCATCGAGGTGGAGACGGAGCCGATCGCCCCAGAACGCATCGCCGCGCTGGGCTGGAGCAGTCGATCAGGAATGATCACCCAGCATCAGGTCATGGAGCACTACCGCCTCACCCCCCGCAACACCATCGTGTTCGGCATCCGACGCATCGAGCGTGGCCAGACGTATCCCCTCCCGGCGAAGGCTCCGGACCGGCGCACGGTCGAAGAGCTCGCTGGCGCGTTCGCGACACGATTCCCCACGCTCGCCGACGTGGCCGTGGAGCGCACGTGGGGCGGCTGGATCGCGATGACCTCGTCCTTCCTGTCGATCGCAGGGCAGATCGAGGACAACGTCTACTACTCGATCGCGTGCAACGGACACGGACTGGCCCAGGCGCCGTACGTCGGGTCGCTGATCGCCGACCTGATCGTGGACGGATCGCGACACGAAGATCTCGACAGTATCTGGGCGAAGGAACCGAAATTTCCCCCCTTCGCGATGCTGGGTCCGCTCGGCCTGCGCACCGTGTGGGCTGTCGACCGCCTCACCGACATGTTCAACGGCAGTCGGCGCCGCGCCCTACGCGCTGCTCGGATGCGCTGACCAGCCGTCCCGGACCAGTCGTTCGGGCCGTACGCCCATAAGCGTTGTTGCCGACGGCCAGACGACTCGATCGCCTGTCGCAGGCCTGCATCCCGACTCGCTGCTGTGGGCCCGACCCCCTAGGCTCTGTCGTCAAAAGATCTTGCCCGGGCGATGTGGACAGCAGGCATGATGTGCTGGTGGGACATCTTCCTGTCGACGTGCGTGCTTCACTCCGGTTCTTCGCCTTCTACTTGGCCAACGGCACTATCGACGTTGACCTGCTCGACGGTTTTGACTACCGACCGGCTCTCTTCCAGTTCGGTTCGTCGTTGGAGCAGGTCTTCGCGATCTATGGCAATGTGCTGGAAGTCGACGCGGACGGCAAGGTGCTGAACGACGGGGACGCGCAGTACCGTGCCGCCCAGTGGATTCGCCGCTCCTGCGACCCGACTTACGAGGTCGAGCCGCCGTTCCAGGCTTGGGAGACCGAACTCCACGGTCCGTGAGTGAGCGGGCAGTCCTCGCAGGACTTCACACCCACATCAAGAGCGACGCGAGGGTGACAGCCGCCTGGTAGGACTCCGCGGTTTTGTCGTATCGGGTGGCGATGCCGCGCCACTGCTTCAACCGGTTGAAGCAGCGTTCCACTACGTTCGGGGATGGTGTGGGCGATGCCCCGACGCCGCAGCCAGATGCGGATCGCGCGTGAGCTGTAACCCTTGTCGCCGAGGACGTGAACCGGCCTGGTGCGGGGTCGCCCGGGGCCGACGCGGGGCACCCGTATCGTCTCCATCACCTCAGTGAAACGGGTGCAGTCGTTGACGTTCCCGCCGGTCAGGACAAAGCCCAGCGGCCGGCCGAGAGCGTCGCACGCAAGGTGAATCTTGGTGGTCAGCCCACCCCTGGACCGTCCGAGCGCGGGGCCGCGGGCCCCCTTTCCGGGCCCCAGCGGCGTGCTGGTGAGCCCTCACGACCGTGGAGTCGACCGACACCAGCCAGTCGATGCCCCCGGCCGCATCCGCCCTGGCCTGCGCGGTCTGGAGCATCCTCGCGAACGTGCCGTCCTTCGCCCACCGGCGGAAACGGGTGTGGAGCGTCGCCCACGGCCCGTACCGATCGGGCACGTCCCGCCAAGCCGAACCTGTCCGGAACTTCCACACAATTCCGTTCAGAACCCTCCGGTCGTCCACCCGCTTCCGACCCCGCAACGGCACCGGCAGCAACGGTCGGACGAACTCCCACTCCGCGTCTGACAGTTCATGACGATGAATCACCCAACCATGATCCACCACTCAAGATCATTTGACGACAGACCCTAGCCGGTGTCTGCATCGATGGTGGCGGGGCTCAGGCGGTAGTGCCGTGCATGTGGGTCTCTGCTTGTGCGCGGTGGGCGACTGCGATCGCGCAAGCGGCGCGTACGAAGGCGGCGACGGCCGGTGAGCGGGCGTCCTGGGGCCACGCGACGGCCAGTGTGCAGTTCGGCAGGTCGCTGACCGGCCGGTAGGCGATCCCAGGGCGCGGGTTGCGTCGGGCCACTGAGGCGGGCGCGAAGAACACGATGCTGCCCGTCTCGACGAGGCTGAAGATTTCCGACAAGTTGGAGGCTGGTCTCGTTGCCCCGGGCGGGGGCGGCGCCATGCGGCCGTCGTCGGCCGGCGCGCCGCTGGGGAGGTTCCGGCCGGCCAGGTCCGCCAGGCACAGCTGGGTACGGGCGGCCAGCGGGTCGGTGGCGGCCATGGCGACCAGGACCGGCTCGGTCAGCAACGGCTCGCTGTCCAGCCCGCGGTCGTCCACGGGGCGGAGCACGAGTGCGACGTCGGCGAGGCCATCGCGCAGTGCCTGGGGCTGAGCGCCGAACCCTCCGAGGACCAGTTCGGGGGGCAGGGCTGCGGGGTCGGTGCTGTAGGCGTCGAGGATCTGCGGCAGCAGGCCGCCGTCGATGTCTGCCTTGAGGGCGATTCGCAGCCGGGGCGAGGCGCTCCCCGCGTGCCGGGCCCGGTGGGCGGCGGCGGTGACCGCCTCCAGGGCGGTTCTGGCGTCGCGCAGCAGGACCTCACCGGCGCCGGTGAGTTTCACCTGCCGGGTGGTCCGTTCGAACAGCGTCACGCCGAGCTGTCGTTCAAGGTCGCGGATCGATCGGGACAGCGGGGGCTGCGCCATGCTCAGCCGGGCGGCGGCGCGCCCGAAGTGCAGTTCCTCCGCGACCGCGACGAAGTAGCGGAGCTGCCGCACCTCCGGATCATTCATACCGCCAGGGTATCAATAGCGACCGAGATGGTCCTTCACCTGCGCCGTTGCCCCGGGTTCACTCGAACGCGACCGCCCGGCACGCCGCCTGGGGTCAGCCGTTTCGACCGCCGTGCATGGAGGCACTCATGATCGTTGTTACGACGCCGACCGGTGACATCGGCCGACAGGTCCTGGACCGCGTCCTGGACAGCGGTGAGGCCATCCGGGTGATCGCCCGCGACTCCTCCCGCCTCCCGGAGCACGTGCGCGCGCAGGCGGAGGTGGTGGAGGGCTCACACGCCGACGCGGACACGATCGCGAAGGCGCTGGAGGGCGCTGACCGCCTGTTCTGGCTCGTACCCCCGGCCGGCTTCCGGGACGCCGGCCCCGCCAGGGGCTACTACCTGGACTTCACCCGGGCCGCGGTCCAGGAAGCCGCGAGCCGGGGCGTGCGGATGGTGCACGTCACCTCCCTGGGGCACGGGTACGACGGCGAGGCTGGACTTCTGTCGGCCGCGCTCGACATGGACGTGCTGATCGAGAGCACCGGCGTGCAGTACCGGGCCCTGGCGCTGCCGTTCTTCATGGAGAACGTTCTCCGTCAGGCCCAGCCGATCACACAGCAGGGCGTGTTCTCCATGGCGAACACCGCGGACCGGCCGTTGCCGACCGTCGCCACCCAGGACGTGGCCGCGGCGGCGGCAGCCCTTCTGCTGCACACCACCTGGAACGGCCAGGCCCGCGTTCCCCTGGTCGGCCCCGACAACCTGACGCCCGACGCCATGGCCGAGACCATCTCCGAGACCCTGGGCCGCACGGTGCGCTACCAGCAGGTGCCGCTGGCGGACTTCCAGGCCCGCACGGTGCAGCGCGGCGCGAGCCCTTCGCTGGCCCAGGACATGGCCGACATGGTCAACGCGCAGAACGACGGCATCTACGACGCCGAACCCCGCGACCCGGCCGCCGCCACCGCCACCGGCTTCCGCCAGTGGTGCCAGAACGTCCTGAAGCCGGCCGTCCAGTCCTGACCAGCACGCCGGACAGTGCCCGGCACAGCCACCTCAGCCGGCACCGGAGGAACCGGCCCCGCACTCCGACATCAGGCGCTGCCACCCCATCGAAATGATCAATAGGATCGTGTGTCGCGACCGGGATGTTCGCCAGAGCGCGATGCGTGCGGGCCCGAACTTGCGCTCGCGCCGCAGCTCGCAGACGCGGCTCTCGACGTCGGCGGGGGTGCGGATCGGTGTCGTCAGGGGTCGGCGGCCGCGCTCCGCACCGGTCGAAGGTGCATGCCTGCGACCGGGGGGCTCGACGGTGGCGCGGCCGCCACGGCGTGGCTGCCACGAGGTCGGTGAAGAACCCCGTACGCGTCTGGCGTCAGCGGCGGGTGGTCGCCGTCAGACCGGCGTATCGCCCGGCCCGCTCCAGCAGTCGGGGGACACCCGTTTCGAGCGACGGCCCGAAGGTGTTGTCGTGGGGGCGCTCCCCACGCTGCCAGTGGGTGTAGATGGCCTCGCAGAAGATCGCTGCCTTCCACAGCGCGAGGGTCTGGTACCAGGGCAGCGGGGTCAGATCGAGGCCCGTGCGGGACTGGTAACGCTCTGCCAGCCGGCGCTGGGTGAGGTAACCGGGCGACCGGGTCACCCGGGTGAGCTCGAGCGGGGTGGCCGGGCTGCCTGCCTCGGAGTAGGTGGCGGTGAGGTACCCCAGGTCCGCCAGCGGGTCACCGAGCGTGGCCATCTCCCAGTCCAGGATCGCGAGGACCCTGGCCGGCGCCTGCGGGGCGAACATGAGGTTGCCCATGCGGTAGTCACCGTGCACCACCGAGGCCGCCTGACTCGTCGGCAGGTTACGGCCGAGCCAGTCCCCGATGCGCTCCACCGCGGGCAGGCTGCGTGTGGTGTTGACCTCCCACAACCCGCGGAACCTGTCGACCTGGCGCCGGAGATACCCCTCGGGGAAGCCCAGGGACGCGAGTTCCCCTCCGGTCACGTCGATGCCGTGCAGGGCGACGAGGGTGTCGACGACCGCCTCGCTGGTGGCCCGGCGCTGTTCCGCGGAGGAGAGGTGGGGTGGGATCGTGTCGGTGATGACGGTCCCGTCGAGCCTCGACATGAGGTAGAACGGCACACCCAGAAGCGACTCGTCCTCGCAGACGGCGACGATCTCCGGTACCGGTACCCCGTGCTCGCCGAGGATCTTCTGGGTGCGGGCCTCGCGCACCATGTCGTGCGTCGACTTGGGCAGGGGCGGGCGCGGTCCACGGCGTAGTACGACGCAGTCGCCACCGCGCTGGATCAGATAGGTGATGTTGGAGTGGCCGTCGCCGATGCGCTGCCACGCGAGCGGGCCGCTGCCGATGCCGTGTGCGTCGAGGAAGCCGGCGACCGCGTCGAGGACCAGGAGCGGAGGGCTGTCGAGGTGACGGGCCCTCTCCCGGCTCGCGACGACCTCCACGCCGTCGGGAACGGTGTGCATCACGCGCCTCCGTCCCGGCCGACGACGGCATCGTCCCTGTACCGCTCACCGGCCTGGACCGCGGCGCGGCGGCCGGCCGAGGCCCGGCGCGCGATGGCCCACCTGTGGGTCTCGTTGGAGCCGTCGTAGATGCGGAACGGACGGACCTCGCCCAGGTACTGCGCCAGCGGCAGCCCGTCGGAGACCCCGTCCCCGCCACAGATCTGGATGGCGCGGTCGATCACCCGGTAGATCGCCTCCGAACAGTGCACCTTCGCGATCGACGACATCGCCGAGCCCGCCTTCGGGTCACCGTGCAGCAGAGCCGCGGTCTTGGTGATGATCGCGTCGGAGGTCTCGATGTCGATCACCGACTCGGCGATCAGGTGCTGGGCCAGGCCCAGCGAGTCGAGCGGACCGCCGAACAGCTCGCGCCTTCCGGCCCGGTCCAGCGCGATGTCGTGCGCCCGGCGCGCCAGCCCCAGCCACCGCATGCAGTGCGTGAGACGTGCCGGTCCGAGCCGGACCTGCGCGTACCGGAAGCCGAGCCCCACCTCGCCGAGCACCGCGTCGTCGGCGACGAAACAGTCCTCGAAGTACACGTGCGGGTGACCGCCGTCGATGGAGCGGTCGACGGTGTGGATCGCCTCGCCGACCCGGATGCCGGGGTTCGTCATGTCGACGAGGAGCATGGTGGCCCCCTCGGGGGAGCCGTCGACGGCCGGGGTCCGCGCCATCACGATGCAGAACCCGGCACCGACGGCGCCGCTGGTGAACCGCTTGTGGCCGTCGATGTTCCAGCCGCCGTCGGCGCGCACGGCGGTGGTTCGCAGAGCGGCCGGGTCGGATCCCGCTCCGGGGTGGGGCTCGGTCATGCCGAAGCACGACCGGACGTCCCCCGCCGCCAGAGGCGCGAGATAGCGCTTCTTCTGCTCCTCGGTCGCGATCAGGTTGAGCATGTGCATGTTCCCCTCGTCGGGTGCCATGCAGTTGAGCGCGACCGGACCGATCGGCGAGTAGCCGGCCTCCTGGAGAATCGGCGACCAGTGCTCGATGGGCAGGCCCTGCCCGCCGTACTCCGTCGGCACGAGCGGCGCGAAGACGCCGGCCTCCTTCGCCGCGGCCTGTAGCCGGTCACGGGTGGCCTGGTCGAGACGTCCGCCCGGTGCGGGCTCCGAGTCGATGACGACCTCGCGGACGAACCGGCGGGTGCGCTCACGCAGCTCCGCGGTCTCCGGCGGAAGGTGAGGGAAAGTCATGGCTGTCCTTCATGGGAGGGGTGCGGTCGTTACGTGGTGCCGCCGGCGATCGTGAGGCCGCCGTCGACGGTGAGGACGTGGCCGGTGACCCAGGAGGAGTCCGCAGAGGCCAGGTAGGCCACGGTGGAGGCGATGCCCGAGGGCACACCAAGACGTTGCAGCGGATAGCGGGCGGCGCTCTTGGCTTCCTTGCCCTCGTAAAGAGCTTCGGCGACCCGGGTTTTCACCACCGCGGGTGCCACGGCGTTGACACGGATCGTGTCGAGGACCTCGCGCCGGTGCTCGGGGTCGTCCGCCTGGCCGGCGACGGTGATGACGCGGCCCCGGGGAAGAGCAGTGGCGGCCTCGTCGAGCGGTCCGTCCTGGCGCGCGGTGATGCCCACGCGCGCCCCTTCGGCGACGAGCCGCTCGGCGACGGCGAGACCGAAACCCCGGCTCGCTCCGGTCACGATGGCGGTGCGCCCCGAGAAACGGCCCTGATCGGTGTGGTTCTCGCTCATCGGTCAGTCCTTCGAGGGTGATACCGGTCCGGTGCCGTCGAAGCCGCGGAGCTCGGCACGCCGGATCTTGCCGCTCTGCGTCTTGGGCAGGTCGGCGAGGAAACGGATCTCGCGGGGACACTTGTATGCGGCCAGCCGCTCACGGGAGAAGGCGATCAGCTCCTCCGCCGTGGCGCTCAGACCCGCCTTGAGCGAGACGTAGGCGACGACGGTCTCGCCGCGGTACGCATCCGGCTGCCCGACGACCGCGGCCTCCAGCACCGACGGGTGCTCGTACAGCGCGTCCTCGACCTCACGCGGCCAGACCTTGTAACCGGACACGTTGATCTGGTCCTTGAGCCGGTCCACCAGGTAGACCCAGCCCGCATCGTCGATGACGGCGACGTCACCGGTACGGAGCCGGCCCTCCGGCATCGTCTGGCGGGTGGCCTCGGGCTTGCCCCAGTACCCGGGCACCACCTGTGGCCCGCTCAATTCCAGTTCACCTTGTTCCCCGCTCGGCACCGGGTTGCCGTGCGGGTCCACGACGCGCGCGGTGAGGTGCGGCAGGGTCCTGCCGATGGACAGCGTCCCGCTCGGCGGATGCACGGGCGCCCTGTCCCCCGGAGGCACGGCGATGACGGCGGACGTCGTCTCGGTCATCCCGTAGCCGTTGTGCAGGTAGACGCCGAACCGCTCCTGGAACCGCTCGACGGTCGCCGGCGGGATCGGCGCGCCCCCGGAGTACAGGGCCTTCACCGACGCGAAGTGCTGGGGACCGGCCTGCGGCAGCCCGTAGATCGCGTTGTACGCCGTGATGGAGCCGATCGTGCAGGTCACCCCGTGCTCGGCGAAAGCCTCCAGCACGACCTCGGGGTGGAACCGGCCCGTGAGGACGAGCGTGGTGTCGGTGAGCAGGGAGATCGTCGCGTTGACCACCGCGCCGGTGATGTGGAACAGCGGGGCGACGGCGAGCACGACGTCCCCGTCGCTCAGACCGGTCCAGGACGCGTAGGTCGACACCACACTCAGAACGTTGCCGTGGGTGTTCACGGCACCCTTCGGCGGCCCCGTCGTGCCGGAGGTGTAGGTCAGGAACGCGACGTCCTCACCCGTCAGCCTTACCGGCGCCGGCCGGTGACCACGGAATTCCTCGATCAGCGCCACCAGGTCGCCGTCCGGCGCCGGGGCGAGGCGTAGCGTTGTTGCGAAGACCCGCGGATCGTCGCGGGACTGGTAGTCCAGTGCCGACGTGCTGACCAGCCATCGGACCGTGCTCCCCTCCAGCGTGCCGAGCGTCTCGTGGACGTCCGTGTCCGCACAGACGACCCCGACCGCCCCGGAGTCGTCGATGATCCGGCGGAGCTCCTGGCGCCGGTACATCGGATTGAGCCCCAGTGCCGTGGCCCCCAGCTTCCACAGGGCCAGCAGCACCAGCGCGTACTGCGGGATGTTCTGCAGGTACACGCCGACACGATCACCCCGGCCCGTTCCGCGGGCCTCGAACGCGGCAGCCAGTGCGTCCGACGCCGCGTTCACCTCCCGCGCGGACAGAGCGCCGTCGAAGAAGCGGAGCGCCGTGCCCTCCGGGTTCTTCGCCACGCGTGCCTTCCAGGCGGCCACGAGCGAGTCGGAAACCGCATCCGTCCCCGTGCCGAACCCGCCGGGGAACGGGTTGCTCTGCCGGCCCTCATCCACTGTCATCTGCCGTCCTTCCCACCCATGTCCATGCGCTTGTCGTGCCGGTCATGAGAGTTCGCGCTTGAGGATCTTTCCGGTGGATGTCATCGGCAGGGTCTCGACGATCTCCACGATGCGCGGGTACTTGTAGGCGGCCATCTGCTCCTTGCCCCAGGCGATCAGCTCGTCGGGGCAGGCGTCGGCGCCGCGCTCGAGGATGACGAACGCCTTGATCTCCTCGCCGTGGCTCTCGTGCGGCACGCCGACGACCGCTGCCAGGCTGATCGCCGGGTGTGTCATCAGGACCTCCTCGATCTCGCGCGGGTACACGTTGAAGCCGCCGCGGATGATCAGGTCCTTCGCCCGGTCGACGATGTAGTAGAAGCCGTCCTTGTCCCTGCGGGCCAGGTCGCCGGTGCGGAACCAGCCGTCCCTGATCGCTTCGGCGGTGGCCTCGGGGCGGCCGTGGTAGCCGTTCATCACGTTGTGGCCCTTGACCGCGATCTCCCCGATGGCGCTTCCCGTGCCGTCGTCCTCGACTTCCGACCAGTCCGAGTTGACGAGCTTGAGCTCCACGCCCCAGATCGGCACGCCGATGGAGCCGGGCCGAGGCTCTCGCGCCGGATCGCTGAAGGTCACCACCGGCGAGGTCTCGGAGAGGCCGTAGCCCTCCAGGACCTGGACGCCCAGTCGCTCCCTGACCTGTTTGATGATCTCCGAAGGGAGTGAGGCACCGCCGGAGACACCGACCCGCAGGTTCCTCGCGATCCTCGCGACGTCGACATCGTCGGTGAGCGCCTGCAACAGGGCCCACCACATGGTGGGGACGCCTGCGAAGACGGTGATGTCCTCCCGCTGCATCAGGGACACCGCCTGCCGGCCGTCGAATCGCGGCAGCAGCACCAGTGTGCTCGCCGTCGAGAAGCCGGCGTTCATCTGCACGGTCGCGCCGAAGGAGTGGAACAGCGGCAGCACGAGCAGATGGGTGTCCGTGGCCGGCTGGTTGTCCAACAGCCGGTTGCAGGCGAGGGTGTTGAGAACGAGGTTGGCGTGGCTGAGTTCGGCACCCTTCGCCTGTCCTGTCGTACCACTCGTGTAGAGCAGCACAGCCGGGTCGTCACCCGTGGTCCCGATGCTGTCGAACGTCGTCGCCGTGCCCTGCAGCGCGGCGCCCATGGTCTCGATGCCCTCGATCGGGCTTTCCGCCTCGGGATCGGCGGTGATGAGGAAGAAGTGCTCGCAGTCCGCGGTCCCGGTGAACCCGGCGTGTCCCTCCGCACCCATCGGCAGACCCGCGTCACCCTCGAAGCAGAAGTACGCCTTCGCCTCCGAGTCGGCCAGGTGGTAGGCGATCTCCCGGCCCTTGAGCAGGATGTTGAGCGGTACGACGACGGCGCCGGCCTTGAGAATCCCGTAGTAGACGATCGGGAACCAGGGCAGGTTCGGACAACTGAGCGCGACCTTGTCCCCGGGCCAGATGCCGCGGTCGACCAGGAGGTTGGCGACCCGGTTGGCGGCGGCGTCGACCTGGGCGTAGGTGAGACGCGTCGGACCGAGGACCACGGCGTCCCGGTTCGGGTGCGTACGGGCGGAGTCCTCGAGCAGTACGGAGAGGTTCAGCATGGTGTCTTCCGGGAAGGTGGACCGGGCCAGGCCGCGGAATACGAAACACACGGCCTGGCCCGGGGCGGGTGGGGGTTACACGTGGCTCGATGCGGACGTCACAACTTCCGCAGTAGCCGGTCGAGGGCCTCGGCCGTCGCCTCGATGTCGGCGGTGGTATGTGCCGTGCTGATGAAGACCTTGCCGGACGGCATGAACAGGAAGCCCTGACGCAGCATCCCTTCGAGGATCACGGTCCAGAGCCCGCCGGTTCCGTGGAGCCCGGTGGCCCCACCGGCAGGGACGTACTGGAGGAGCGAGCCGACCCGGTTGAAGCGGCCGAAGTCAGGGAATGAACCGAGCGCGTCACCGACGAGGGCTTCGAACTCGGACGAGATCTGTTCGAGCAGCTCGTAGACCGCAGGATCGGCCAGGACGCGCATCGTGGCCTCTACGGCTGCCAGCGCGATCGGGTTGGCGTTGAAGGTTCCGGCATGCACGACGCCGGCCGTCACCTGATCGACCATCTCCGCTCGGCCGACGACGGCGCTCTGGGTGAAACCACCGGCCATCGCCTTGCCGAAGACGGACAGGTCGGGCAGCACGCCGTACTTCTCGGCCGCCCCGCCGCGTGCGATCCGGAATCCGGCGATCACCTCGTCGAAGATGAGGATGACGCCGTGTCGGTCGCAGAGAGTTCGCAGCGTCGACAGGAATTCCGGTGCGGGTGCTTCGACGCCGGCGTTGCTCATCACCGGGTCGACGAGCACTGCCGCGACATCGCGCTCGACGGACTCGTTGAGCAGGCGTTCGGCCAGATGTACGTCGTTGAAGCGCGCCACGACCAGGTCGTCCAGCACGCTGGTCGACTGCCCCGGTCCGCCGGGGGTTGCGGGACGATCGCAGTCGTCCTCGGACATCCCGGCGTACACGGTGTCATGCCAGCCGTGGTAGCTCCTGGCGAACTTGAGGACGCGGCGGCGCCCGGTGGCGGCTCGCGCGAGGCGTAGCGCGACCTGCACCGCTTCGGTCCCCGTGTTGCTCCACAGCAGTCGCTCGCCGTGCGGCACGGCCTCGAGGACCGCTTCCGCCGCGCGGTACTCCAGTCGGTGGCCGGTGCCGACGACCTGCATCTTCTTCGCGACCTCTGACACTGCGGACAGCACGCGCGGGTCACCGTGACCGAGGACGAGCGGGCCCCAGGCCATCACGTAGTCGATGTACCGGTCGCCGTCCAGGTCCCAGACGTACGCGCCCTGTGCCTCTTGCACGAAGAGCGGATGGGGAGTCATCGCGGCGCGTAGGCCCGACCCCACACCCCCGCCGACGCTGCGTCGAGCTCGCTCGAACGCCGAGCGTGATGATTCCAGGGCCATGCGATTGCCACTGCCTTTCAGTACGTGATCACCGAGCGGATGCCGATGCCGCGCTTCATCTGGTCGAACGCCTCGTTGATGTCCTTCAGATCGATCACGCGCGTCACAAGAGAGTCGAGATCGATACGGTTGTTCATGTAGTGGTCGATCAGCAGGGGGAAGTCGGAATCCGGTGTGCTCGAGCCGTAGTTCGAGCCGATGAGCGAAAGTTCCTGATCGGACATGACGAACGGATCGATGGAGATCCTCATGCCGTCCGCCACCTGCCCGGCGACCACCGCCGTGCCGCCCCGGGCCAGGACTTCGTAGGCCGACTCGATGGTGCGTGGCAGCCCGATGGCCTCGATGGCGATCTCCACACCGCGTCCGTCGGTGAGCTCGTGCACCCTGGCGGCGAAATCCTCGCGGCCGTTGTTGATCAGATCTGTCGCACCGAAGACGCGTGCCTGCTCGAGCTTCTCATCGGAGATGTCCGCGGCGATGATCTTCCGCGCGCCGGCGAGCCGAGCACCCTGAATCGCGTTCAGGCCGACGCCGCCGCAACCGAGGACCAGCACGGTGTCGCTCGGACGCACCTTGGCGGTGTTGACGGCCGCGCCGACGCCGGTCGTGACGGCGCATCCGACCAGAGCCGACTGTTCGAACGGGGCGTCATTCCGGATGGCGATCGCGCCCGATTCGGGCACCAGGGTGTACTGGCCGAACGTTCCGAGGCCCGCGAAGCTGTAGACGTCGCCCTCGCCGACGGCCGTGATCCGCGACCGGCCATCGAACGACAGATGATTCGCCGAGTGCCGGCTGACCATGTCACAAAGGACCGGCCTGCCGCTGATGCAATAGCGGCAGCGGCGACATGAAGGCGTCCAGGACAGCACGACGTGATCGCCCTGCTTCAGCGTCGTGACACCCTCGCCGACACTCTCGACGATCCCCGCCCCTTCATGGCCGAGAATCATCGGCGACGGCACCTCCCATGCGCCTACGAGCACGTGAAGGTCGCTGTGGCACAACCCGCTCGCTTTGAGTCGCACGAGCACCTCGCCGGGCGGAGGTGTCGAGGGAAGAGTCACTCTTTCGATGGTCAGCGGTTCGTTCGGTGCCTTGAAGACAGCGGCGTCGAATTCGATGGTCATGACAGGTTTCCTTCCGTCCGCGCTGTGGCGATCACGTCCGAGCGGTGCGGATGAGCTTCTTGTTGGCGAACTCGTCGATTCCGGCCCGGCCCAGTTCGCGACCGAAACCCGAACGCTTGACCCCACCGAAAGGCAGTTCCGCGCCTTCGAGGCCGACGCCGTTGATGAAGACCATGCCTGCGTCGATCTTGTCGGCGACGCGCATGGCCTGCTCGGCGTCCGTCGTGAACACGTAGGAGCCCAGGCCGTAGGGTGTTCCGTTCGCCAGGTCGACGGCCTCGTCCTCGGATCGGGCTCGATAGACGATCGCGACCGGGCCGAAGAGTTCCTCGGCGGCCGACGGCGACGTCGGCGATACGCCCGTAAGGATGCCGGGCGGGAAGTACGCCCCTTCGCGCTTTCCTGCGGACACGAAGGTCGCCCCGTCATCGGCGGCCCGCTCGACTTGTTCTTCGAGGCGGTCGGCGGCCGCAACCGAGGACAGCGGCGCCAGGCCGTCGGCCATGGCGAGCACTTTCCGGGTGAACTTGTCGAGGAACGCGTCATGGATGTCGTCGGCGACGATGATTCGCTTCCCGGCGTTGCACGCCTGCCCGGTGTTCTCGAATCGAGCGTCGACCGCCGCCTGGACCGTGGCGTCGAGGTCATGGGTCGACAGCACGACGAAGGGGTCCGAGCCGCCCAGTTCGAGCACCACCTTCTTGAGGCAGCGCCCGGCCCTTTCGGCGATCTCCGCGCCGGCCCGCTCCGAACCGGTGAAGGAGACGCCTTGCACTCTGGAGTCCGCGATGGCGCGAGCGATCTGCTCGTTGGTGGCGTAGACGTTGACGTAACAGCCCTCGGGATAACCCGCGTCCGTGAACAACTGCTGGAGAGCCGCGGACGACTCCGGACACTGCGGCGCGTGCTTGAGCACGATGGTGTTGCCCAGCGCGAGATTGGGTGCGGCGAATCGGGCGACCTGGTAGTACGGGTAGTTCCAGGGCATGATCCCCAGCAATGCGCCGATCGGCCGCCGACGGATGAAGGCGGTGCCCTCTGCATCGAGAAGCGCGATCGGCTCGTCGGCCAGGAACGTGTGCGCGTTCTCGGCGTAGTACCTGTAGATGGAAGCGCTGAACTCGACCTCTGCGATGGCCTGGTCCACCGGCTTGCCCATCTCCCGGTGGATGATCCCGGCGAGTTGCCCGCTGCGCTCGCTGTGCAGGGTGGCGACGGCGCTCAGCAACTGGGCGCGCTGAGCCACGGAGGTCTGCCTCGACCACTGCGTGTAGGCCTGCGCCGCCGCGTCCAGCGCCCCGTCGACAGCCTCGTTCGTCGCGGCGGGGTACGCCTTGACCAACTCGCCGTTGGCAGGGTCCACCACCGCGTACACGTGCCCGTTCGTCACGCTGACCCTCTCTTCGTGTTCGTGGCTCATGCGATGGCCCCCGTTGCGTGAGCCGGCTTCGCATCCAAGGCCGCGTTGTGGTGGTGCAGTGCGCGGTAGGCACGGAAGTAGACGAATCCCTGGGTGCCCCAGGTCGCCAGCGCAGCGGTGTAGAAGATCGTGCGGTTCGCGTCGTCGAACGGCAGCGGGAAGAAGTCGTAGGTGATCGCGATGGCGGTCCCGGCGGCCGTGACCAGTCCCGTCCAGATCGCCGGCCACCTGGCGCCCCCCTCCCAGAGCCGCTTGACGAAGTACCCGACGAACACTGCCGTGAGGAGATTGACAACGACGTAGAACACGGCGACCGAGAACGCGGCGCGGTCGGTGTGGAGATCCGCGCCGTGGAAGTGCCGGAGGAACAGGCCGGCCGCCGTCGCGACTCCGAACACGCCGACATCGACGCCGAGGCTCGGCCTGTAGCGGTGGGTGATCTTCATCAAGCCCATGATCAGAATGAGCGTGATGCCGACCGACCTGGAGAACGCGTCGAAGAAGTACGCCACGTCGTACAGGACGCTGCCGCTGTTGGCTCCGAGCAGCGACCAGAGCAGGAAGTTGCTGCCCGACGTCGCGACGACCATCCATTCGAGGCCGAGGAGGTAGTTGCCGTACCGGCGGATGAACCTCCATCCGTAGAAGTAGCCGGCGAAGATCATCCACAGGTCGGCCAGCAGGAACAGCGCTTCCTTCATCGCAGCGCCCCCTCTCGGACGTCGCGGGACAGGAGGGTGGCGACGCGCTCGGCGGCGCGCTGGCCCGTCAGGACCGCGCCGTTCATGGTGCCGGCCCATTCGCCGGCGGTTTCGGTGCCGGCCCAGTGGATGCGCCCGTGGGCTTCGGTCAGCGCCTTGCCGTAGCTCACCGTCGCGTAAGGGGCGACGGCAGGATTGGGACCACCCGGGGCGAACGGCTCCGATCCCCAGCAGTGGTCCGCGTAGTCGATGGGGGTGCGGGCCTGCGGACCATAGAGGTCGACGAGCTGCTGGACGACCCGGTTGCGTCGGGCCTCGGGGCTGAAACCGTCGAAGACGCGCGGATCGCAGAAGGCCATCAGCACGCCCGGTCCGCCGTGGGCGGGTGACACGTCGAAGGTGATGAACACGGTTCCGGTGTCGGTCACTGCCTCACCGGAGAATCCGTCGGCCCGCCAGAACGGCACCTCGTAGGCCGCGAAGGCCTTGCTCAGCACGCCCATGCGCCAGGTTCGCGTGAGCCCTTCGGCATGCTCGGGCAGAGCGGGATCGAACTCGATGGCGGCGCGGTGCGCCGGCGCGGCCGTGACGATCGCGTACCTGGCGTGGATCTCTTCGGCGTCGGTGTGGACGGTGACGCCGCCGTCGTCCTGCGCGACACGGCGCGCCGGTGTCCCCAGGCGCACGCGGTCGCCGAGCTGCTCCGCCACCCGCTTGGCGATCTCCTGGGTGGTTTCGACGAACCGGTCCTGCTGCTGGCCGCCCTCGACGTCCAGCATGTGATCGATGCCGCCCGCTGCACGGATGTAGCGCAGCGCGTGCAGCAGGGAGACGTCTCCCGGGGTGCAGCCCCACTGCACCTTGCTGATGACGGTCATCAGCGCACGGGTGCCGGGCAGCGCGTTCTTCCGGTCCAGCCACTCGCCGAACGAGAGGGCGTCGAGCCGGCCGGCCTCGGGCGACTCCCACGCGGCGTCCACGTCGATGGTCGCGACCAGCTTGTTCACCGCCACCTGCATGCGGGCCATGTCCACCAGGGCTGCGGGGGAGACCTTGGGAATGGTGCCGCTGTAGGTGCGGCGCCGGCCTGCCATCCACAACACGTTGCGACCCTGGTTGAACTGGTCGGTCGTGGTGCACCCCACTCGGCTCGCAAGGTCCCGGATGGCGGTGTGGCGTCGCGCCACCCAGGTTGCTCCGAGGTCGACCTTCACGCCTGCCACCTCGCCGGAGAGAGATCGTCCTCCGACCCGGTCGCGGCCCTCCACGACCAGGACCGACCGCCCCGTGTTCGCCAGTCGCTCGGCAGCACTCAAGCCGGCGAAGCCGGCACCGACGACCACGACGTCGACCGTGGTGCCCCCGGAGCCGGGATCACGAGATCCGGACATGGTTCCCTCCTTCGCCCACGCGGTCCGCGTGCTGGGAGATGTACTGGGTGACGGGGCCGACGAGGGCCAAGGGGATGTGGTGGCCCATGCCGGGAATGACCACGTGCTGGGCCGAGCGGATCGCCTTCACCGTCGCCTCGCCGCCGCTCGGGTCGACCAGCAGATCCCGGTCGCCGTTGATGACCAGCGTCGGGGCCGTGATGCTGCTCAACCGGGCCGTCCGGTTGCCGGAGCGCTGGATCGCCTGGATCTGGCGCGCCACGCCGGCCGCCGGGTCACCGGCGCTGCGATCCCAGCCGTGAGCTGCGATGGCCGCCTCGGCCGCGTCGTCGATGGGATATCCCGTTCCCGCGACGTGCCGGGTGATCCGCAGATGGGCACGGACCGCCGCGGTCCTGGTCCTCGCCGGTGGGGCGGCGAGGAGCCGGATCGTCGACAGCGCCGGCTGGCCCACCTTCTTCGCCCCGGTGGTCGAATAGATGGAGGTCAGCGACAGAACGCGCTCCGGCGCCGTGGCCGCGATCGTCTGCGCGATCATCCCGCCCATCGATCGCCCCACCAGGTGCACCCGCGAGATCCCGAGACAGTCGAGTACGCCGACGGCGTCCTGGGCCATGTCGGCCAGCGCGTACGCATCGCTGCGCGGGCACGCGGCGATCTGACGCCAGAGCGCGGGAGGGGGTGCGGCGACGAACGTCGACCGGCCGACGTCACGGTTGTCGATCGCGACGACCCGGAAGCCGCGGGCGACGAGCGAACCGAAGAACGAGTCGGTCCAAAAGGTGAGGTCCTCGCCCAGTCCGGCGATGAGCAGGATGGCGGGGTCGGCCTTGTCACCGAAGTCCCGGAAGCAGATCCTCATCCCGGACGGCAGGGCCGCGTACTGGTCGGTGCTCTCCGCGTCGCTCGTCTCAGACACGGGTCGCTCGCCTCCCACCGGGCCGGTGTGCGGCCGGCCGGCCGGCGCCGAACTCGAGGTGCTCGTCGGCCACCGGACCGCGCAGGGCCTTGGCGTCCTCGGGGTAGGACATCGCCATCCGCCAGGGCTTCTCGAGCCCCTGCTTGGGCAGGAACTTCTCACCGCGCCTGGCGTAGCCGGCCTTGAGGTCCATGACGGGCCTGCGCTCCGTCCCGGGCTGCGCGACCGGGACCACCCTGTCGTATCCACGGGCGTCCATGTGCCGGACCAGGTCGATGAAGTAACGGCACATCAGGCTCACCTTGAGCGTCCAGGACGAAGTGGTGTAGCCGATCGCCATCGCCCAGTTGGGGATCCCGCTCAGCAGCATCCCGCGGTAACAGACCGCGTCTGCGATGTCGACCTCGCGGCCGTCGACGACGATGGGCATTCCGTCGAAGAGCTGCAGGTTCAGCCCCGTCGCGGTGACGATGACGTCCGCTTCCAGCTCCTCGCCCGAGCTCAGCACGATTCCGCGTTCGCTGAACCGCGTGATCGTGTCGGTGACGACCGTCGCGGAACCCTTCTTGATCGCGTCGAAGAAGTCGCCGTCCGGTGCCAGACAGAGCCGCTGGTCCCACGGGTCGTACGGCGGGTTGAAGTGCTTGTCGACGTCGAACCCCTTGGGAAGGCGCTTGATGTTCTCGCGCCGGATCAACCGACGCCCGGCCTTCGGGAACGTCCGCAGTCCCTTGACGACGGCGCGGTCGAGCCAGATGTTCTTGAACCGCGTGACGGCGTACCCGCGCTTCTCCCCGAGCACCTTCGTGAGCGCCAGGGCCACCTTGTCGACGCGAGGCAGAGCCATGACGTACGTAGGGGTCCGCTGCAGCATCGTCACGTGTCGGGCGGCGCCGGGCCCGGTGGCCATGGCCGGCACCAGTGTGATCGCGGTCGCGCCGCTGCCGACGACGACGACCTTCTTGTCGCTGTAGTCGAGCGTCTCGGGCCAGTGCTGCGGATGGACGATCGTGCCTTCGAAGTCGTCGCGTCCCGGGAACTGGGGGGAGAACCCCTCGTCGTACCGGTAGTAGCCGGTGGCGGCGAACACCCATCCGGCACGGATCATCTTGGTCACGGTCCCTCCGCCGGCGGGGTCGGCCGCCTCGACGGTGAGGGTCCACTGCGAGTCGTGCGAGGACCATTCGGCCCTGACGACCCGGTGGCGCAGCCTGATGCGGCGCTCCAGGTGATTGTCCTCGACCGTCTCCCGGAGGTAGTCCCGGATCAGTGGCGCATCGGCGATCGCGGCTTCGTGACGCCACGGCTTGAACTCGTAGCCGAACGTGTGGAGGTCCGAGTCCGAGCGGATGCCCGGGTATCGGAAGAGATCCCACGTGCCACCGATGTTGCCGCGGCCCTCGAGCACGAGCAGGGACTTGCCGGGGAGCTCTCGGCTGAAATAGCTGGCCGCACCGATTCCGGAGATCCCCGCTCCGATGATGACCACGTCGAACTCCTCGACGGCGTCAAGCACCTTAGTTGTCATGACGTTTCCTCGCTGTTCCCGGGGTGGTGATCTCACTGTCGCCAGCCACGGCCACCGGCGGGAACGACAGCGTGCACCGGCTGGGCACAGGGCTCGGTGCACGATGCACAAGCCGGCCCAGCAGCGGCGCCCTCGGGCGGTTGTCGACAGCCGAGCGCCGCCTCGGCCGAGGTCTCGCCGGCTCTTCGAGAGGCCGGTCGCAGTGAACGTGCGGTCTACCTGGTGGTTGCCCAAGCGACTCGATGCGGGGGTGGGGCATGAGCGAGCCGGCGCGGTCGCCGAACGAACCGACCGCCTACGGGAGTTCATGCAGCTGAACGAGCGAGCGTTGCCAGTGCCGCGCAAAGGATGCCGCGGCCGACCCGCGGTACGGCGCCGGCACGGCGGCCCTCCTGCGTTGTCTCCGATGAGGAAGGTGAGTCGGCTTGTCGACCACTGTCGGGCGGTGGGCTTCTTCGGCCCAGGGCGAGGCCGTCGAAACCACACCCAAGACCACCACCGGCGAGATCCGCCGTCAGGAGTTGCGAAGCCTGGGGCCCGGACGCCTGGGCCCGGACGTGAAGGGCAGCCCTAGGACGGTTCTCGCGCGACACGAAGGAGCGGAGGCGACAGGACCCACAGGACCTCGCTCACCCGCGTACCCGGATTGTCGAACTGGTGAAGCGTCCGACCGGAGAACGAGGTGGACACACCGGCTGACAGCATCCGGGTCTCGCCCCCGACGATCAGACGGGTCGAGCCGCTCAGTCCCAGCGCGAAGATCGTGGTGGTGTCGAGCCTGTAGGGGCCACCCGTGCCCCCGCCTGGCTCGATCACTGAACGGAAGACTTGGAACGCCGTGGTGTCGGCAGGCGTGAGCAGGTACTCGGTGACCCCTTCACCGCCCATGTCGATCCGGCTTCCGCCCTCCACGACCTGCTCATCCGGGTAGGCGAACAGTTCGCCGACCCCGATCTGCAGCACATCGCAGACTCGCAACAACGTCGCGACGGACACATTGGTGAGACCACGCTCCAACTGACTGAGGAAGCCCTTGGTGACGTCTGCCTGATGCGCAACCTCCGTCAACGACAACCCGCGGCTGAGCCTGATCTCCCTCAGTTGCGCGCCTGTGGATGCTTCGAGGCCAGGGGAGCCCTTGGCTGCTCCGCCTGCTCTCCCGCTGTCAGCGATGCCCATCGTGTGCTCACCGCCCGTCCTGAGGTCGAGGTCGTGTGGCCTTCGGGTGACAGGCCGGCTCGGACGAGCCCCCTCCGTGAGACGAGGCTAAGGCATGCGCGTCACGGGCACCTGGTGCCCCTTCAGAAGGGGCGGCGTCGCCGTATCCCTTGCAGCACAACCGACGGCGTGATAAACCTTCCGCCGTTTACCAATACTAAACACCACACTCCTGGAGACCCCATGCGCGCGGTTGTCCACCGTCACCCGGGCCGCACCCGTCGAGGTGGCGGATGCCGACCTTGCTGAACCGCATGGGGGCGAAGCACGGGTGGGAGACGAGAGCTTCGACTATGCGCTCACCGTGGTTGCCGGCCTGCGGCAGGACGACGAGATCGTCCAGTCCGAGATCTTCGGTCCGGTCGTCACCACTCAGGTGTTCTCGACGGACGAAGAGGCCTACGCCCAGGCCGACGACAACTGCCACGGCCTGGCCTCGAGCGTGTTCCCCCTCGACCGTCGCCGAGCGATGCGCGCCTGACACCAACCGTCCTTCGGGTTCGCCTGGACACAACTCCGCTTGCCTCGGCGCCGACTGACCGACGAGCGACAGCGCAGATGATGACGGATACAGCTTCGCCGGCCTGTCGAACGCACGGCAGTGTCGGGGCCGGCAGCCGCTCTCGCATGACGGCAGCGGCCCGACGCCCCTCGCCGTCGTCGGCCGGCTGCACGGCCCTCGCCTTCGCTGCCGGGCCTGCCACCGGCCGGCCTTTCCTCTGTCTGTGACACGGCATGTCGGGAGCACCGGCTCCTCGGGATCAGAGGGAGACTTGAAGATATGGAAGAGCTGTGGCCCCCGCCCTCCCGCGAGGCCGCTGATGCGATCAGGTCACTGTGCCAACACCTGTTGACGGAGACGGACGCCCTGGTCGACGCCCTCGCGGGGCCCGCTCTCGTGGCCCAGAACGATCCTGCCCTCCTCGCGGACGCATCGCTGACCGAGGAGGATCGCGAGCTCAACCGCTCCGATCTTGTCCAATGGCTGACCGCGAACGTCCAGCATCCGGGGCGGCGAGTGGAGCCCTACGTCGGCCCGAGAACCACGGCGTACATCAACGATCTCGTCTCCCGCGGCATCGCGCCCGACTTCGCTGATGCCTGGCGCGTGGCACTGGGGATCGGCTGGCGGCGATGGCTGGAGGTATGCGTGACGCACTGCGCCGACCCCGACCTCCTCGTGGGGGTCCTGGACGTGTCGGCGAAGTCGCTGGCGCAGTACGCTCTCGACTCGGTCGCGGCCCTGCGTGAAGCAGGCCTCGCCGCTGCGATGGGCAATGCGGGTGCCGAGGCGATCGCCCTGATCCAGCTGATCGCCAGCGGGGCGCCGATGACGGAGGATCTCGCCGAGGGGCGTCTGCGTTACCGGCTGGCGCGGTGGCACGTCGGTCTCGTGTTGTGGGTCGATGATCCTGAGCAGGTCGACGCTCTGGACGGAGCGATCCCGGCTGTGCGCGCCGCTGGCGCGGGCCGGAGTGCCCTGGTGGCACGTGCCAGTGGCACGTCGCGGTGGATCTGGCTCTCGGGGCCGGGCGTCCCGGACCTTCACCCTGTGGAGAAGGTCCCGGCGATGACTGACGAGGTTCGCGCGGCGGTGGGAAGGCCCGGACACGGACTCGAAGGGTTCAGGTCCAGCCACCAGGACGCTCTCGCGGCGCAGGCGCTGGTCACCCGGCTCGGTTCCGACCGGCGATTCACCGCCTACGCCGACGTCGAGCTGATCGACGCGCTCACGAAGGACCGCGCCGGCGCACGTCGCTTCGTCATCAACACTCTCGGGCCGTTGGCCGAAGCGGACGTAGCACTACGGCAGGCGCTCCTCACCTACGTGCAGTGTGGCTTCAACACCACCCGGGCAGCCGCCAACCTCTACGCGCACCGAAACACCGTCGAGCGGCGAGTCTCGCGCGCCAACGAGCTGTCGGCCGTAAAGGTCGAGGACAACCCGACCCATGTGGCGGCGGCGCTCCTGGTGCTGGACATCGCGCCTGACATCGCGGCGACCGGACCGAGCTGAGCTCACCTCACGGTGTCGTGGTACTCGAGCTTCTTGAACCAGTGAAGTGCCGGGAAAGCGAGAAGGGTAGCGGCGGACAGGACCCCGAATGCGATCTCGGGTCGGCTGACGAAGAGTCCGACTGCCGTCGTCAGTAGTACTCCTCCCAGATTGCCCGCCATCCAGATGAGTCCGGCCGCCGTGCCCTCGGCTTCGGGCGCGTGTCGCTCGCTCAGGGAGAGCACGATGGGAAGAGCCGGGAGCAGCACGAAGCCTGTCCCGAGGAGCATGAGGAAGGCCATGGGCGTGCTCGGGACCAGGGCCAGATGCAGACAGCCCCCGGCGGTGAAAGCGATCGCGGCGCCCATGACCTGGACCTCGCGGCCACGCCGATCTGCCCAGACCGGCACGACAGCGCAGCCGATCACGCCGGCGATCATGGTCAGCGCGAGAATGAGGCCGGCGGTGGATTCAGGGACTCCGGCCGGCGCCAGCAGCGGCTGCACGAACGTCGCGAGTGCGATGAACGTGCCCATCGGGATGGCGACGACCCCGCACAGACGTCGGATGTGGCGATTGCCGAACGCCGCGCGAAAGGCCCGGAGTCCGCTGGTCACGGATGCGGACTCGGGGCTCGTCCGCGGCGGGAAGCGAAGTGCCCCGACGAGACACAGCCCGGCGTCCATGGCGATCAGGGCGGTGATGAGGGTGAGGGTATGGATGTGGCGCTCACCGGGCAGAAACGCGCCGAGCAGGTAGCCCAGGACCATGCCGGCGAACGTGGCGGAGGACGCGGCGGCGATTCCGGTGGCGCGGTGCTTTTCGGCGAGGTAGCCCACGGCAAGGCCCGGTATGGCATTCAGGATGAAGGGCTGTCCCACAGCGGCGACGACCTGTCCGATGAATGCCCAGGTGAAGTCGTCGGCAACGAGGCGCAGGAACGCCCCTGACGCGGTGAGCACCGCGCCGACCACGAGGGCTGGGCGGAGAAGCCGGTCGAGCGCGATGCCGGCAGGGATGGCAAGGAGGACGTAGATCAGCGGGAAGACCTGGGACAGCCAGCCGATCGCGCCGATGGAAACGCCGAAGTGCTGCGCGGCGTCCTGCGTCACGGGCGCGTAGTTCACGAACAGCGCCTGGGTCGCGGCCGCCAGCAGTCCGTACGCGAGGAAGACCAACCACCTGCTCTTCGTGTGCTGCTCGACGTGCGGCGCAGCCACCGTCCCGGCTGCGCGCGCGTTCTCGTTCGCGCTCGTGAGTGGCGCCTGACGACCAAGCGACTCGCCGCGCCTCCGGGCGCTGCGTCGGATCATGACTGCCGCGACTGCACCTACCCCTACCGCGGCAGCTCCGCGAGCTCGTCGCCGAGCGGTCGTCAACTCCGGCATGCCATTGTCCTTTTCGGTCGACGGTGGTGCTCCACTGTCGCGATCCGGATCGTCTCTGGGTACGACACACTGCACCCGGGTTTGCGCTGCCCGGTGCACTCGGCACTACCCGGGTAGCACACCGCAAGCTGCGTTCGCGGGCGCGCTGTTCACGCAGGCTGAGAGCTGCTTCCACACAGTGCCTCGGCAGTCGCGCTTGGGAAGTGGGTGTCCGGTCTCCTCGACCACGTTCCCCAGCCGCCCTGTCGTCAGTGACCCGGCTGGCCGACCCCCGCGGCCTCCCCGCCCTGGTCGAGTCGCTCTGGGACCCTACCGGGCGCAGTTGGGTCGAGGGCGATCCGCGCCGGCCGGAGACGCACGAAGTCCTCGCGCCACTGCGCGAGCATGCGGACGTCCTGTTGCCCGCGCTGCTGGAGGACGTACGGCAGGACCACGAGCGGCACGGCGACCCCGGTGAGATCATGGGCATCTTGCTGCACGTCGCCGAGAAGTGGGGGCCGAACGCGCTGCCCGTGCTCCAAGTCGTTTACGGCGACCTGGGCGAGGTACTCCGCGGATTCCTGCGCATCGGCACGGTCACGCCGGCCGCACGGCGGGCACTGCGCCTCGTTGCGGCCCGCGACGAAGACCTCCGTTCGTCCGTCCTGCCGAGCCGCACCTCGACGGTCTTCACTGGTGGCTGGCCACAAGGGCTGTCAGGTCGGCGAAGGCGGAGCGGACTGCTTCAGGGTTCTCGATCCACGGGAAGTGGCCTCCGCCTTCGATCGTGCGCCGCAGCACGCGGGGATGGTCGAAAGCGGCGTCCTCCAACCAGAGGCTCTGGTCGACCACGTGATCCTCGGCGCCGCTCACAATCAGCGTTGCGGGCTCGCCGTTTCGAGGTTTCCACCGGGCCTGGTAGACGTCGTCGAAATGAGCGTCCGCCCAGGCAACCGCGTCCTGGCAATAGGGGAGATCTTCGAGCACGGCACGGCCTGCGGCGAGTCCGTCAGGCGTGAAGTTCCACTCCGCGGCGGCAAGAGTCAGCCGACTCAGGGATTCGTCACTCGGGGTCCGGGCGTACGCTGCGGCCACCTCGTCCAGGCCGTGGATCGGATGCGCTTCGGCCCACTCGCCGAACGCCTGCCGCCATCCCGCGTGCGGGGCGCTGCTGACCAGACACAGTCCGGCGACCTTGCCCTCCAGCTCGGGAACGGACAGCAGGAACATCCCACCGGTGGAATGGCCGACCACGATCACGTCGTCGAAGGCCTCGACCGCCTCGGCCAGTACGCCCGGCCACAGGTCGTACGTGCGGCTCGGAACCTGCGGTACACCGCGGTTGGAACCGTCTCCTGGCAGATCGACCAGCCACACCGTACCCGGCACGTCGGCTGCACGTGCCAGTCCTCGTACGGACTCCGACCCGAGGCCGGGACCGCCCGGAACGAACAACCAGTTCCACCGCTCCTCGCCCTGGGAAACACAGCGCAGCCTGACGCCCGACCGCGTCCAGCGGTCCCGACCCTCCGACGCCACGTCGCACCACCTCTCACTACCCGTAAGCCTGTGAGCCTCTCACTCTGCTCGCGGTGGCCGGCGAGCACGCATGTGCCGTGACCTCGCGGGTGGCGCTGTCAGGCGGTGGGGTGCTGTGCTGCCGCGTCGGCGTTGTCGGTGGCGGCCAGGGAGGCGAGCAGGCGTAGTCCCTCCTCGGAGGGGGAGCCGGGCTCCGCGGTGTAGATGGTCAGGGTGAGCCCGGGTTCGGCGGCCAGGTCGAGGGATTCGTAGGCGAGGGTGAGGTCGCCGACGGCGGGGTGACGGAAACGTTTGGTACCGGTGCCGTGGCGGCGGACGTTGTGGGCGCCCCAGCGGGTGCGGAAATCCCTGCTGCGGGTGGACAGCTCTCCGATGAGGTCGTGCAGGTCCTTGTCATGGGGGTCGCGGCCGGCTTCGCGGCGCAGCATGGCCACGGCCATGTCGCCGAAGAGTTCCCAGTCGGGGTAGAACTGGCGGGAGGCCGGGTCGAGGAAGTTGAAGCGGGCCAGGTTGGCCTGGTTCTCGGCATGGGCGAACAGATCGGTGTAGAAGGCCCGGGCGAGCGGGTTGACGGCGAGGATGTCCGTGCGGCCGTTGCACACGACTGCGGGCCCCGCGGTGATGGCGTCGAGTGTCCATTGCAGGCTGCGGTGTGGTGTCCACTGGCGGCTGGTGGACCGGCGGCGGGGCCGGGTGAGGGTGTCGGAGCCGTCGGCGGCCTGGGCCAGATGCAGGAGATGGGCGCGCTCGGCGTCGTCCAGCTGCAGCGCCCGGGCGACGGCCTCGAGGACGGCGGGGGAGGCACCGGCCAGGTTGCCCCGTTCGAGTTTCGCGTAGTACTCGACGCTCATGTCGGCCAGTGCGGCGACCTCGCTTCTGCGCAGTCCGGGCACACGCCGTCGCGATCCGGCCGGCAGGTCGACCTGCTCCGGGGTGATCTTCGCTCGCCGCGAGGTGAGGAACTCGCGGACCTCCTCACGGTTGTCCATGTCTTCGACCGTACGGCCTGATCGCTGCGGGAGGGATGTACTGCCGGTACACCTCTCACTGGTATGTCGCTACCCGTCGGCGCGAGCGGTTACCTGGAGAAGGGGCACTTCCCGAGCGGCGCCGCCGTCCGGGTGGGTACCCCGCCGGGCAGTGCGCGAAGGACGACGGCGTCCCTCTCACGTCCCCGACCCGTGCCACCCACTACGGCGGCGGCCGGGCCGGCCCCGCCCCCTCTTCCGACGAACGTAAGGATTTCCCCATGCGCGGAGCAGTGATCCACGCCCCCGGCGATGTGCGCTTCGAGACCCTGGACGACCCGAAGATCCTCAAGCCGACGGATGCCATCATCCGCACGGCCGTCACCTGTGTGTGCGGCTCCGACCTGTGGCCCTGGCGCGGCCTGGACGCGACCGAAGCGGCGCATCCCATGGGACACGAGTACGTCGGCTTCGTGGAGGAGGTCGGAGCCGAGGTGACCGCGGTCAGGCCGGGCCAGTTCGTGGTCGGCTCGTTCGCGACGTCGGACAACACCTGTGCGAACTGCCGCAACGGCTTCCAGTCGAACTGCCTGAACCGCGAGTTCATGAGCACCTGCCAGGCCGAGTACGTCCGCATCCCCAACGCCCAGGGCACCCTGGTCGCCACCGAAGAGGTGCCCGACGAGAAGGACTGGCCGGGCCTGCTGGCCGTCTCCGACGTGATGGGCACCGGCTGGTACGCCGCCGACGCCGCCGAGGTCAGGCCCGGATCCACCGCCGTGGTCGTGGGCGACGGAGCGGTCGGCCTGTGCGCGGTGATCGCCGCGAAGGAGAGGGGCGCGGAGCGGATCATCGCGATGAGCCGCCACGAGTCCCGCCAGCGGCTCGCCCTCGAATTCGGCGCCACCGACATCGTCACCGAGCGCGGCGACGACGGCGTCGCCCGGATCAAGGACCTCACCGACGGCATCGGAGCCGACTCCGTCCTGGAGTGCGTCGGCACCGCCCAGGCCATGCGGCAGGCCCTGCACTCCGCCCGGCCCGGCGGCAACGTCGGTTTCGTCGGCGTGCCCCACGAGGTCGCCATCGACGGCCAGGAGCTGTTCTTCTCCCACGTCGGACTGCGCGGCGGCCCCGCCCCCGTACGCCGGTACCTGCCCGACCTCATCGACCGCGTCCTGTCGGGCCGGATCGATCCGGGGAAGGTCTTCGACCTCACCCTGCCGCTGGAGCAGGTCGCCGAGGGCTACAAGGCGATGGACGAGCGCCGCGCCATCAAGGCCCTGCTCAAGCCCTGACCCCCTCGGGCCGCGGTTTCTCCGGCAACGCGCCGCCCACACGATCCCACGACCGGCTGCCCGGCCACGCAGGCCGGTGACGCCCGCAGAGAAGGACACGACCTTGCAGATCACCCGCAGCGCCATCGACACCGTCAAGGGTCCCGCCGACTGGTTCACCGGCGACGTCTACATCGACGCCGTCGCTGCCGCCCCCTCTCCGTCCCGGGTGAGCGCCAACCTGGTGCACTTCATGCCCGGCGCGCGCACCCACTGGCACCGCCACCCGCTGAGCCAGACTGTCTTCGTCACCGAAGGGATCGGCCTGTGCCAGCGCCGGGGCGGACCGATCGAGGTCATCCGGCCCGGCGACCGCGTCCTGTTCGAGGCCGACGAGGAGCACTGGCACGGCGCCGCACCCAACCGACTGATGGTGCACCTGGCCATCAACGAAGCGGACGCCGATCACGACGTCGTGCACTGGCTGACGCCCGTCACCGACGAGGAGTACGCGGCCGCCCCGGCCACCGGCTGAACTCGGCGCCGGGCCCGGTGAGGCGCCGACGCGTCACGAGTGGGGTGCGTCCGCTGCCGGGCCGGTCGGGCTCAGGGCGAGGAATTTCGACGGCACGCCGGCCGACAGGGAGGGGCCAGGCGTGCGACGGCCGGCGCCCCGTCCTAGGCTGCGGCCATGACTGAGAACAAGGCCCCGACGCCCCGCGACGCTTTCGAGCTGCTGCTGGCCGGTAACCAGCGCTTCGTCAACAGCGCCCCTGAGCACCCCAACCAGGACGCCACTCGCCGCAGCGAGATCGCGCCGTCCCAGCAGCCCTTCGCTGTGATGTTCGGGTGCTCCGACTCCCGGCTGGCCGCCGAGATCATCTTCGACCGCGGCCTGGGCGATCTGTTCGTCGTACGCACCGCGGGCCACGTCATGGGACCGGAGGTGCTCGGCAGCATCGAGTACGGCGTGGACGTGCTGGGCTCCCCGCTGGTCGTGGTCCTCGGCCACGACTCGTGCGGCGCAGTCGCCGCCGCCTGTTCCGCCCTGGAGAACGGCATGACGCCGGCCGGATACGTCCGGGACGTCGTCGAGCGGGTGACCCCCAGCGTGCTGGCCGCGCGAGCGGCAGGGCGGGTCGAGCCGGAGGAGATCCTCGCCGAGCACATAGGGCACACCGTCGACCTGCTGCTGGACCGCTCCCGGGTGCTGGCCGAGAAGGTCGCCGCCGGGAAGGCCGCCGTGGTGGGCCTGTGCTACCGCCTGGCCGACGGCAGCGCCCAGCTCGTCGCCTCGCGAGGCCTCGACGCGGCCGTCTCCGCCGGGTCCTGACCGCCCCGGTGGGTCTCAGCTGATGAGCGGCGGTCGGCGGTCCCCGTAGTCGGGGACGAGGAACCCGCTGGTTCGCCGCTCGATGGTCCACGGCGGGCGCGCCGCCGGCTGGCTCGCGGAGCCGACTACGGCCTGCGGCGCTGCCTGCCGGCCAGGTGATTGCGCGAGATCAGCGGCGGGTTGCGTGCGGCGAGAGTGCACCCGGTCGGACCGCCCGCCTGGCCGGCCATGTGTCCCTACTGGCCGTTGACCGGGCCGTCGCCGGCGATGTGCTGGTCGTGGGTGTGGAACTTGCTCCGCCCCTTGCTGCTGGTCTCGGTTGTCGTGGT
>NZ_JBIBUW010000036.1:0-28114 GCF_043079785.1 Streptomyces sp. NPDC015139
CCCGCTCCCCCGCTGCCCCCCCCCGGCGGGGGGGGGCCCCCCCCCCCCCCCCCCGGGGGGGGGGGGGGGGGCGGGCGCCCCCCCCCCCCCCCGCCCCCCCCCGCCCCTCGGGCCGCCCGGATCCCCGCCGGCCGCCCCGCGGCAGTACCTGCTGGTCAGAACCTCGGAACCGGCGACTGCGCCTGGACGAGCTCGGTGGCCTCCGCCTCCGTCTCGACCGAGGGCGGGGAGCCGGCCAGCGGCTTGTTGGCCGTCTCCTTCATGAGCAGGACGGCGACGACGCCCACGACCGCGGCGGCGGTGGCGTAGTAGGCCGGCATGAGGTTGGTACCGAACGCACTGATCAGGGCGGTGATCACCAGCGGGGTCGTACCGCCGAAGAGCGAGGTGGAGAGGTTGTACGCCACCGACAGGGAGCCGTAGCGGACCTTGGTGGGGAAGATCGCCGGGAGCGCCGCCGACATCGTGCCGAGCATCGCCACCAGGGAGAGGCCCATCAGGAGCAGGCCGAGGGCGATGAGGGCGACGCTGCCCTGCCGGATGAGCAGGAAGGACGGCACGGACAGGAAGAGGAAGCCGAGCATGCCCGTCATCAGCAGCGGCTTACGGCCGAAGCGGTCGGAGAGCCGTCCCACCTGGTTGATGACGCACATCTGGACGACCATCACGACGAGCAGGATCAGCAGTCCGTGGTCGGTGCCGTAGCCGAGTTCGTCGGACAGGTAGGTGGGCATGTACGAGAGCAGCATGTAGTCGGTGATGTTGTACGCCGCGACGAGCGCGATGCACAGCAGCAGCGGCCGCCAGTAGCGGGTGCAGATCTCGGCGAGGTCACCGGTGGCGGAGGTCTCCACGGCGTCGGCGGCCTCGCTCGCCCTGACCTGGCCGCCCTCCAGCTTCTGGAAGGCGGGCGTCTCGTCCAGCTTGAGCCGCAGGTACAGGCCGATGAGGCCCAGCGGGGCGGCGACCAGGAAGGGGATGCGCCAGCCCCACGTCAGCATCTGGTCGTCGCTGAGGAGGCTGCTGAGGACGACGACGAGCCCGGAGGCGGTGACGTAACCGGCGAGCGTGCCGAGCTCCAGGAAACTGCCGAAGTATCCGCGCCTCTTGTCGGGCGCGTACTCCGCGATGAACGTCGACGCGCCGCCGTACTCCCCGCCGGTCGAGAAGCCCTGCACCAACCGGAAGAAGATCAGCAGGACCGGCGCCCAGAGGCCGATCACCGCGTGCGAGGGGATGAGGCCGATGGCGAAGGTCCCGACCGCCATCAAGATCATGGTGAAGGAGAGGATGCGCTTGCGGCCGACCTTGTCGCCGAGCGGCCCGAGGACCATCCCGCCGACGGGACGCACCAGGAAGGCGACCGCGAAGGTCGCGAAGGAGCTCAGCAGCTGGACGGTGTCGCTTCCCGACGGGAAGAAGACCTTTCCGAGCGTCGCCGCGAGATAGCTGTAGATCCCGAAGTCGTACCACTCCATGGCGTTGCCGAGGGCGGCGGCCTTGGTGGCGCGTTTGACCGCGGCCTCGTCGGTGACGGTGATGTCGCCGCGGCGCAGTTTCGGATGACGTCGCCTCTCGATCGCACGGAACAGCACGGGGTGGCGTTTGACCGCTGCGCTGTTCATCGACTCGTCGGGCGCCGCCATGACGGGGTTCCTTTCTCACGACACGTTCCACACACCGAAACCGCGCGCCGCGTGACACACAGCGGCCGCGCGGGTCCTGTGACACCACGTGTGCGCACTTCTCACCCGCGTAAACGAGACCCTTCACACGGCACGCGGTCCGCTACGCAGGGTGACACGTGCTCCTCCTCGCGGGCCGCGGTGTTCGCCGGTACATCCTCCGGGGAACCTGGTCAGCCTGGGTCCTGCCCTGAGTCGCTCGGGTGCCGCCCTGGTGAGAGGAGCCCATGTGACAACGTCGGGATCAGCGGGGGACGGCCGGCGCCCGGAATCCGAGGAGGCCGGTGACGAGCCGGACGAGCGCCGGTGGCGTGCCCTGTGGGTCACCCTCGTGGCCGGCTTCATGAGCCTGCTGGACGTGACGATCGTCGCGGTCGCCCTGCCCACCATCCAGCGCGAGCTGCACGCCACGCCCGCGCAGGTGCAGTGGGTGGTGTCCGGGTACGCCCTCACCTTCGGCCTCGCCCTGGTCACCGCGGGGCGCCTCGGCGACGCGCTGGGCCGGCGCCGTATCTTCCTGCTGGCTCTCAGCGGTTTCGTGCTGTTCAGCGCCGCCGGTGGAGCGGCCCCGAACATCACCCTGCTCGTCGTGGCCCGCCTCGCACAGGGTCTGGCGGCCGGATTCATGGCGCCGCAGAACTCCGCGCTCATCCAGCAGATGTTCCGCGGTGCCGAACGCGGTCGTGCCTTCGGGTTCTTCGGAGCAACCGTGGGCGTCTCCTCCGCTGCCGGGCCCCTCACCGGCGGTCTCATCCTGGCCCTCGCCTCAGGGGCGCAGGGCTGGCGGTGGATCTTCTACGTCAACGTCCCCATCGGCGTTCTCGCCGTCCTCCTCGGCCGCCACCTGCTGCCCCACCTGCGGCGGTCCGGCCGGGGGCACGTGGACCTGCCGGGCGTGCTGCTGCTCGGTCTCGGGGTCCTCGCGCTGATGTTCCCGCTGGTCCAGGCGGACTCCGGAGGCATCGGCCGACGGTGGTGGCTGTTCCCTGTCGGTGCCGCGATCCTCGCCGTCTTCGTACGGTGGCAGTACCGCCTCGTCGCCCGCGGCAGGCAACCGCTGCTCGACCCCCGCCTGTTCACCACCGTGCGCGGCTACGCCGTCGGCGCCGGTGTCGGCACCCTGTACTTCATCGGCTTCAGCGGCATCTGGCTGGTCTTCGCCCTCTTCTACCAGCAGGGCCCCCTGCACTTCTCGCCGCTCCGGTCCGGTCTCGCCGTGACCCCCTTCGCCCTGGGTTCGGCGAGTGCGGCCGTGGTGGCCGGACGGCTGGTGGACCGGTTCGGCCGGCTGCTCACCGTCTGCGGCCTCGCGGGGGTGATCGCCGGGCTGGGCGGTGCCGCGCTGCTGCTCCGCTTCGCCCCCCTCGATTCCGCCCCCTGGCTCGCCGCGCCGGCCCTGTTCCTCGGCGGTATCGGCAGCGGTTTCGTGGTCTCCCCCAACATCACCATGACCTTGCGGGACGTACCCGTGCGCATGGCGGGCGCGGCGGGCGGAGCACTGCAGACCGGGCAGCGGCTCGGCGCCGCGGTGGGCACCGCGGCGCTGCCCGGCCTGTTCTACCTGGTGCTCGGCAGGAGCCACGACTACCGCGGTGCCTTGGTCACCGCGATGGTCACCGCCCTGGTCGGCATGGCGGCGTCCCTGGCTCTCGCGGCGTACGACTGGCGGGGTGACCGGCGAAAGCGCGGAGCGCACCGAAAGTGCCCGGACGAGGTCGCCAACGATCCGGTGCACTCCCGCCAGACGTGACGGCCGCCTGCCTCAGCGTCTGCGGCTCCGGACCGACCAGCCGCTCCCGACGCCCGCGAGGTGGAGGGCGAGCACGGTGAGTCCGAGGAGCATGATGTTCGTCGAGGTGAAGGTGTCGTTGGTCGAGATGTCGGCCGCGTTGATCAGGAAGGCGATGAAGAACAGGACCGCCGAGACGATGGACAGCATGGTGTCGATCCCTTCGATGCCGTGTGGAAACGCACTCTGGTGCACAGCGGATGCCCCTTGCCGGGCGCGGCACACCCGGGCTCTTCCGGGCGCCGGGGCCACGGTCCGTCCCTGTGGGGCGAGTTGCCCCCGAGCGGGCGATTCGCGGGGTCAGAACCGCAGGACAACGCGCACCGTCTTGCCCGCGGGATACCGTAAGAGCCGCTGCTCGTCGGCGAGTCGTGCGACGAGCAGGAGCCCGAGGCCGCCGGTGCCGTGCACGTTGTCCGGGTCCCTGGGGCGCGGCGGCGTGGTCGACGCGTCGTCGACGTCCAGCACGAGACGGCCCCGATGGGCGTGCACGCACAGCCTCCACCAGCCGGTGGCGTGCCGGTAGGCGTTGGTGCACAGCTCCGAGACGATGAGTTCGACGTCCTCCGCGTCGACCGGCGGGCAGCAGGCCGCGGTGTACCGCGCCGCGGCACGACGGGCCTCGCCGATGGACGAGCCGTCGCTGTCCAGCATCAGCAGGGCGGGGAACTCGCCGTGGACGCGGCGCCACACGCCGCCCGTCCACTCGCAGCGGCAGACGACGCGGTGTCTGTCGTCCGTTGCCACACCATCCTTCGACCGCGGCCGCCACTCGACGCTCTCGGCCCTCATGCGGGTCCCTCCTCTTCCAAGCCGCAGAGACGGAACCGCTCCAGGACGCCTGTGAGGCGCATGAGTCTGGCAAGTTGCGGCCGGAGCGGGCCGACGATCCGGACGTCGAACCGGTCCGTCATGCGCAGCAGCAGATTGAGCAGTGTCGAGTCGGCGAACCGTACCTCGCCCACGTGCAGTTCGATGGACACAGCGGAAGTGGCGACTTCGAGGACGAGCTCCAGGTCGAGTTCGCATTCGACGTCGAACTCACCGCTGAGTCTGATCACCATGAGCCGCCCGTCGCACGCGGTGTCCACCTCGACGGAACACCGCTGGGACACATGGCCCTGACTGTCACCTCGCTTCACCACATCCACGGTGAACGCTTCGGCCGCCGAGGGAGACCGCTTTACGCGTACGGACGACCGATCGAACATCTGACACGGCGGCCGGGCATGTCAGTGATGCCCTGGTCCGAGCCGGCCCCGGGCCCGGTCGCGGTCGCGGAACCACGCGACCGTGCCCACCAGGACCGCGGCCCCCAGCCCGTACACCGGCAGCCACAGGGTCGTCGTGGCCGCCAGGCACTCCGCGACCGCCCTGCCCGCCTGCGTCTCCTGCGCGAACGCCAGGGCGGCGCCGTCGCTGCCGCCCAGGTCGCCCAGTGCGGCCTTCGCCTGGAGGGCCGCGTACCTGCCCATCAGTGCGCACTCGCCGCGCGTGCCCGGCATCGGGAACAGCCAGGCGCGGCGCTGCAGCAGGGGTGCGAGGGCGATCGCCACGCACAGCCCGACGACCAGTGCGTAGGCGACCAGGCCGCGCAGGTACGGCGAGCGGATGCCGGGCGACCAGTCGGCCCGCCGCTGGAAGGCGAGCAGCACCGCGAGGAGCGTCACCCCGATGAACGTGGCGAACCACTGCCACGAGCCCTGGGCGAGGGCGAACGTCAGCACCGCGGCGAGTCCGATGCCGATGACCCCCGGGGCGGGAGAGTCGTCGCTCGTCGCGACGGACGCCGGTCTCGGGGTCACTCGGGCTCTGGGATCACTCACGGGCCTCTCCCGGTGGGGGAAGACGTCAGGATCCGCCGCGGGGCGCCCCGGCCGTGGGCACCATGCCGTACGGGGCTTCCGTCTCGCCCGGATGGCTCGCGGGAGGTTCGCTCACCGGCGGAGGGAGTCCCGCTCCGGGCATGGCGCGTGTGTGCGTGGCGCGTGGCCGACCCGGCGTCCCCGCATCCGTGGAGCGCCGTCGACGGGAATGCGTGACGGGCCCGGTGCGGATCCCGGGCGGGAGGAGGACCGGCGTTGCGGAGTGGACGGGACGGGGAGTCGTACGACGTCGTCGTCGTGGGTGCCGGGCTGGCCGGACTGGCCTGTGCGCGGGACCTGCGGGCACGCGGGCTGCGGGTGCGGGTGCTGGAGGCCGGGGACGGCGTCGGCGGCCGGATGCGCACCGACCGGATCGACGGCTGTGTGGTGGACCGCGGATTCCAGGTCTTCAACACCGCCTACCCGCAGGTGCGCAGGCGCCTCCCGCTCCGGGAGCTGCGGCTGAGGCCCTTCACCCCCGGGTTCCTGGTGCACACGGGGGAACGACGGCTGAGGTTCGCCGATCCCACGCGGGCGCCCCGGCAGGCGCTGAGCGGGTTGTCGGCCGGGCCGGCCGGACCTCGTGACCTGGCCGCGCTGGCCGCGCTGACCGGCTGGGACGCGCTGGCCCCTGTCGGACTGCGGCGGCGGTCCCGGGACGTCTCCACCCGACGCGCCCTGGCGCGGGCCGGCTTCAGCGACGACTTCGTCGAACGGTTCTTCCGCCCGTTCCTGTCCGGCGTCTTCCTGGAGGACGAACTGGCTACCTCGGGCCGGTTCTTCCACCTGGTGTGGCGCAGTATGGCGCGCGGCACCATCTGCCTGCCCGCCGCCGGGGTGGGTGCCGTACCGGAGTTGCTGGCGTCCGCGCTGCCGCCGGGGACGATCGCCCTGGAGTCACCGGTGACGGAGCTCACCGACGACGGTGTGCTCGTCGGCGGTGCCGGCGCCGAACGCGCGCTCGCGGCGCGGGCGGTGGTGGTCGCCGGTCCGGCGGCCGCGTCCCGGCTGCTGCCGGGCGAGGAGGTGGGGCCGTATCGCAGTGTCACCACCTACTACCACCTGGCGTCCCGGTCCCCGTTGCGCGAGCCGACGCTGGTGACGGACGTGCGGCGCCGGTTCGCCAACAGCTGTGTGCTGACCGAGGTGCACCCCGGTCACGCGCCCCGCGGCCATGCGCTGGTGGCGACCTCCGTGCTGGGTGACGACGCCGGGGGCCGGGAGCGGGCGGTGCGGGCGGCGCTCGCCGAGTGCTACGAGGCCGACACGAGCGGCTGGGAGCGGCTCACCGTCCGCACGGTGCCCGACGCGCTGCCCGTCATGTCGCCCGGCCTGCCGCTCAGCCGTCGCAGCCGTGTCGCTCCCGGACGGTACGTGTGCGGCGACCACCGGGCCACCGGGTCGGTGCAGGGGGCGCTGGCGTCGGGGGCGCGGGCGGCCCGGGAGGTCGCGGCCGACCTCGCGCGGCACTGAGCCGTCGCGGGAGCCGTCAGGGCGGCCCCTCGCCGCGGCCCCGCTCGGTCCGCAGCACCTCTTCCAGGTCTCCGAGCCGGTCCAGGCCCTGCACGGCGCGGGAGGTCCGCATGTTGCCCGCGAGCAGCGCGCGGTGGCGGTGGACGAAGGACCAGTAGCCGGTGGTGAAGGGACAGGCCCGTTCGCCGGTGCGGTCGCCGGGCCGGTAGACGCAGCCGTCGCACAGGTCGCTCATGCGGTGGATGTAGGCGCCGCCGGAGGTGTAGGGCTTGGTCGTCATCCGGCCGCCGTCGGCGTACTGGGACATGCCGGTGACGTTGGGCAGCATCACCCAGTCGTAGCCGTCGACGAAACTGCGGTGGAACCAGTCGGTCACCTCCCTCGGGTCCCAGCCCCGTTGCAGGGCGAAGCTGCCCAGCAGCATCAGCCGGGGGATGTGGTGCGTCCAGCCGGTGTCGCGCACCTGGGCGAGGACGGTGGCCAGGCAGCGGGCGGAGACGGCGTCGGCGTCCAGTTCGAGGAACCACTCCGGCAGTGGGGCGTGGTGGCGCAGGGCGTTGTGCCGGCGGTAGTCCTCGCCGAAGTACCAGTACAACTGCCACACGTACTCGCGCCAGCCCGCGATCTGCCGTACGAAGCCCTCGACGCTGTGGACGGGAGCGCGCCCGGAGCGCCAGGCCTCCTCGGCGGCCGTCACGCACTCGGCGGGGTCGAGCAGACCGAGGTTGAGGGAGGACGACAGCAGGCTGTGGCTCATCACCGGGTCGCCGGCGAGCATCGCGTCCTCGTGCGGGCCGAAGCCGGCGAGCCGGTGCTCGGTGAACCGGCGCAGCGCCGACAGCGCCTCGCGCCGGGAGGCGGGGAAGCGCCTCGGGCCGTCCCGGCCGACGAAGCGGATTCCCTCGTCCTCCCACTGGTCGAGGTCGGCGCGCACCTCGTCGTCGATGTGGTCCTCGCGAGGCCGGTACGGCCTCGGGGCGCCCAGGGTCCGTGCCCCCTTGGACGGGGGTTCGCGGTTGGCGTGGTCGTGGTTCCAGCGTCCGCCGGCCGGGGAGTCGCCGTCCATGAGGAGGTCGAACTCCCGGCGCACCCAGTGGTAGAAGTCCTCCTGCCGCAGCCGCCCCCCGTCGTGTTCCCCGGCCCAGGCGCGGAAGGCCTCCTGCGGCAGCAGGAAGCCCCTCGCCGGCAGCATCCGCGCCTGGTCCAGGGAGCCGACCAGGCGCAGGGCGGCGCGCGAGGTGGGGTGGTGCACGGTCACCGGGGCGTCGCCGATCGCCTTGCGCAGTCCCTCCCGGTAGGTCTCGGCGCGTACGTAGCGGACGCGGTCGCCGAGTTCGGCGGCCCGGTGGCGCATCGCGGAGAGCACCAGGTGGGCCTTGGCGCGGTGGAAGCGGCGCCGACGGAACACCGAGCGGGCCTCGATCATCACCACCCCGGTGTCCCTGGCGGGCCCGCCGTCGCCCGGTGCGAGGAAGTGCGGGCCGAGCTGGTCGCCGAACAGCCAGTGCCAGTCCGTCATGCCGGCGGCCTCCCTGGGGCCCTAGGTGGTGCCGGTCCGCCCGGCGCGCCTGCGGGCGGTGTCATCGGCGCTTCATGGACTTCTTCGGTTCAGGGGGCTCCGGCGGATGCGAGGGCGCGAGTGGCCGTGCCGGTCGGGTGAACCCGGGTCCGGCCGGGGGAAGCCGCTCGCGCGGGCGTGCATCCGTGGGCGCCGGGACAGCCGTAGTCGGATCGGGTTCACCGGTGCCGATCCCGTCGCCGGGGCCCGCAGTCCGTTTTCGTGAAGGAGAACGATGTCGACCGTCCGGCGTCCCCGCTGGTTCGTCCCCCTCGTCCTGCTCGTCGTGTGGCTCGGCGCCGGTGCCGCGTTCGGGCCCTTCGCCGGGCGGCTCGGCGAGGTCGCCACCAACGACCAGGCCGCCTTCCTGCCGCGCAACGCCGAGTCGACCCGGGTGCTGCGGGAGCAGGAGACGTTCGCGCAGGACGAGTCGCTGCCGGCGATCGTCGTGTGGACCGTCGGGGACCGCGGTTCCGCGGCGGGGCTGGAGCCGCGCGCGGCGCGGGCGCTGGCCTCGCTGAACGGCGACCCCGCGCTGGCCGGCCCGGTCTCCCCTCCGCTGGTCGCGCGGGACGGTGAGGCCCTCCAGGGTGTCGTGCCGCTGCGCCCGGACCTCGGCGACCGGCTCCCCGACACCCTCGACCGGGTCCGGGCGGCGGCGGAGCGGGTGCCGGGGGCGACGGTCCAACTGGCGGGCCCGGCGGCGAGCCAGGCCGACCTGTCCGACGCGTTCGCCGGCATTGACGGGCTGCTGCTGGTCGTGGCTCTGGTCACCGTGCTGGTCATCCTGCTGGCGGTGTACCGCAGTGTGCTGCTGCCCCTGGTGATCATCCTTGGGGCGGTCTTCGCGCTGGGGGTGGCGTGTGCCGTGGTCTACGTCCTCGCCGACCGTGGCGTGGTGCGCGTGGACGGTCAGGTGCAGGGCATCCTGTCGATCCTCGTCATCGGCGCCGCCACCGACTACGCCCTGCTGCTGACCGCCCGGCACCGGGAGGAACTCGGCGCCGGACGGGACCGTTTCGCCGCGGTGCGGGCCGCCGTACGACGGTCGGCGGGTGCGGTGGTGGCCAGTGCCGCCACCGTCGCCGCGGGCCTGCTGGCTCTGCTGCTGAGCGATCTGACCAACAACCGCGCTCTCGGACCGGTCGGCGCCATCGGCATCGTGTGCGCCCTGCTGACGGCGCTCACGTTCCTGCCGGCGGTGCTCGCGCTGCTCGGGGGTGCCGCCTACTGGCCCGCGCACCCGTCCCGGCAGGGTTCGGGCGAGCGCGGGCGACGGCTGTGGGAGCGGGTCGCGGGCCGGGTCGACCGCACCCCGCGCCGGGTGTGGGCCGTCTGCCTGGTGGCCCTGTTCGCCCTTGCCGCACCCGCCCCGACGCTGGCCTCGAAGGGGGTGCCCCTCGACGAGATCTTCGTGAACGACGCGCCGTCCGTCGCCGCTCAGCAGACCCTGGCCCGGCACTTCCCCGGCGGATCGGGCAATCCGACGCTCGTGACGGCGCGGGCCGACCGACTCACCCAGGTCGCCGCGGCGGCGCGGCGCACCGCGGGCGTCGCCTCGGTGGCGCCGCTGACCCGCGACGGCCGCCCCGGCTCCCCCGCGCAGGCACGGGTCGCCGAGGGCCGGGTGCTTCTCTACGTCACCCTGCGGGACGGCGCGGACAGCGAGGGGGCGCGGGCGACGGTGGTCCGGCTGCGGTCGTCGGTGCGGGCGGTGCCGTCGGCCGATGCTCTGGTCGGGGGATTCACCGCGCAGCGTCATGACACCGAGCGGACCGCCGAACGCGACCGCTCGCTGATCGTCCCGGTGGTGCTGGCCGTCATCCTCGTCGTACTGATCGGCCTGCTGCGGTCCCTGGTGGCGCCGGTCCTGCTGGTGGCCACCGTGGCCCTGAGCTTCCTGGCCACCCTCGGGGTGTCCGCCCTGGTCTTCCAGCACGCGCTCGGCTTCACCGGCACCGATCCGTCCGTGCCCCTCTACGGGTTCGTCTTCCTGGTGGCCCTGGGCGTCGACTACAACATCTTCCTGATGTCCCGGGTGCGGGAGGAGTCGCTGCGGCACGGCGTACGCGAGGGAGTGCGGCGCGGACTGGTCGCCACGGGTGGCGTGATCACCTCCGCCGGGGTCGTGCTCGCCGCGACCTTCGCCGCTCTGGTCGTGATCCCGCTCGCCTTCCTGGTGCAGATCGCGTTCATCGTCGCGTTCGGGGTGCTGCTGGACACGCTGGTGGTCCGGTCGCTGCTGGTGCCGGCCCTGGTGCGGGACCTGGGCCGGGCCGCGTGGTGGCCGGGCCGGCTGAGCCGTCCGGCGGGCGCGGAGGCCTCGTCCGTCGTCACGCCCGACGTCAGGCCGTCGGCCAGGAAGGTCCCATGATCTCGCCGAGTACGGTCTCCGGGTCCCGTACTGCCGACTGCGCGAGCACGGCCTCGTAGCGTTCGGAGCCCAGCAGCGCACGGGTGGCGCGCTCGCACTGTGCGCGCACGGGGCCCAACTCCGGTGTGCCGCGCTGCGGATGGCCGACCGCGCTCCACAGGACCTCGCCGAGCGCGTAGGCGGCCGCCGCCGGCTCGCCCGTTCCCTGCGCCGCCAGCGCGGCCGCGAGGAGGTCCAGGCCGAGCGCCATGCCGAACGTGTCACCGATACGGTGCTTGCCCTCCACCATGGACCGGGCGTGGTCCACGGCGTCCGTGCTCCGGTCCTCGAACAGCGCGATGAGCGACAACTGGTAGTCGGCGTAGGACCGGCCCCACCATTCCCCCCGCTCCGCGCAGTCGGCACGCAACTCCAGTGCTCCTGTGCGCGCTTGACCGAGGAACCCCTGTCCGGTCAGTGCGAAGACCCGGGCCAGGCGGCACAGCACCGTGGCCGCCGTGACATCCGTCGAGCCCGTGGCCCGCTGGAGCGCCAGGTCCACGGCGTGGCCGGCGGCCATGGGGCGGCCGTCCAGCAGATGGATCAGCGCGAGCAGGTACGCGGCCCGCAGGCTCCCGTCGGCGTCGTCGCAGCGGTCGGCCTCCCACGAGCAGCGCTCGGCCAGTTCGCGCGCGGCGGCGCCGTCACCGCACAGTACGCGGGTGACGCCCAGCGCCCACAGAGCCCTGACGCGCACCCGGGCAGGGGCCGGACAGCGTGCCAGGCAGTCCTCCAGGTACTCGGCGGCCTCCCGGAGGTGCCCGCCGCAGCTCCAGAAGAAGCCGAGGCGGCCGCTCATGTCGAGGGCCGCCGCCGCTCCGGTCGAGGACAAGTGGTCCAGCGCGGCACACAGGTCGGCGTGGCAGTCCTCGATCCACCGGTACCAGTGCGTCTGGGCGGCGCTCTGCCACTCCTCGTCGGCCTTGCGCACGCGCGCCTGGAAGTACCGCGCGTGCCGCCTCCTCGACTCCGGTTCCTCCCCGAGTTCGCCGAGCCACAGGTGTCCGTACTCGCGGACGGTGTCGAGCATGCGGTGGCGGTCGCCGTGCCGGGTCAGGACGGACTTGCGTTCCAGCGCCTCCAGGCCGGCGCGCACCGCCGCGGTGGGGAGCGCGTCGTCCGCGCACACGTTCAGCGCCGCCTCGGCGTCGAAGGGCCCGCGGAAGACGGAGAGCCGGGCCCAGAGGAGGCGTTCGGACGGCTCGCACAGTTCGTGGCTCCAGCCGATCGTCGTGCGCAACGCGCGCTGGTGCATCGGTGCCGCCTGACCGTAGGTCGCCGCGCCGAGGTCCATGCGTGAGCGGACGTGGTGTTCGACCTCGCCCACGGTGGCGCCGGCCAGTTGGCCCGCGGCCATCTCCAGGGCGAGCGGAATGCCGTCCAGCCATCGGCACAACCGTGCTGCGGTGACCCGGTCCTCGGGACGGCTGAGCGGCACGCCCAGGGCGGCCGCTCGGCGCACCAGCAGGTCCACGGCATCCGTGTCGACAGGCAACGGCTCTATTCCGACCACCTGTTCACCGCTGATGCCGAGCGGTTCCCTGCTGGTGGCGAGCACGGTCAGCCGCGGGCACGAGGAGCGGAGCCTGCTGACGAGGGCACGGCAGCTGCTCGTCAGGTGTTCACAGGAGTCCAGTACCAGGAGCAGGTCCTGGCCCCTCAGCCAGCCGGCCAGGGAGTCGACCGGTTCCCCGTACGTGTGGTCGGCGAAGCCGAGCGAATCGGCCACCAGGGGTAACAGGAGCCGGTCGTCCCGGAGCTGCCAGAGATCGGCCCATGCCACCGCTCGCCCGTCGGATCGCCGCACATGGTCGGCCGCGTGGAGCGCGAGCCGGCTCTTGCCGACGCCTCCCACGCCCGTGAGGGTGACGACGCGTTGCCCGCCCAGGCTTCCGGCGAGCAGGGCCAGTTCGTGCGAACGGCCGATCAAGTCGTCCGGTACATCGGAGAAGCGGTTCAGCATTCGCACAGTCTGGCGCGTCCGGTGACCCGTACGGGCGGTGTTGTCACGGACGGTGCCCCGGATCCCGCCGCGGACGTGGGATCGGTGCACCGTTTGCCGCGTACGAGGCGGGAACGGTGCGACCGGAACGCTGCAAAAACGATGCGGGTTGTTGTGTGCATCGTTTCGGCGTGAGGCTGTCAGGGACGGACAGCCACAGGTGACCGTCGGCGATCCGCGAACAGCGCGGGGCGTGCCGTTCTTCGCACGGGAGTGGCCGACCATGACAGCTACGCAGACAGTCCCCATCGACTGCGGCCGCACGCCGGAAGCCGCCCACCCCTCCGGTGCCGCCGAGGTGGCCGATCGCTTCGTCTCCGGGGACGAGGACGCGCTGGCCGAGGTCTACCGGGAGTGGGGCACGCTGGTGCAGGCGCTCGCCCGTCGCGCCCTCGGCGACCCCTGCGAGGCCGAGGACGTCACCCAGACGGTCTTCCTCGCCGCGTGGCGCGGCCGTGGCGGTTTCCGTCCGGAGCGGGGCTCCCTGTCCTCGTGGCTGGTGGGCATCACCCGCCGGAAGATCGCCGATGCGCTGGCGGCCCGCACCCGCCGCACCGAACTGGTGGCCACGGCGTCCTCCCTGCTCGCCCTGGACGACGGCCGGCCGCTCACCGATCCGCAGACCGTGCTCGACCGCGTGCTGATCGGGGAGTCGATGGCGGAGCTGACCGAGCCGCAGCGCCGGGTGCTGAACCTCGCCTACTACGAAGACCTCACGCAGGTGCAGATCTCCCGGGTCACGGGCTGGCCCCTGGGGACGGTGAAGAGCCACCAGCGTCGTGCGCTGCACCGTCTGAGCCGCTGCCTCCAGGAGGACGCGCTCGTCTCCTGTGCCGCTTAGGAACGACGGTCGGCTGGGTGTTCTGGAGGCCGGACGATGACGACGACCGAATCGCGGAGCGGTGCGCATCCCGGTGACGAAGCCGGCGTGACGACCGGGTTCCTGGCCCGCAAGCTGGGCGTCTCCCCCACGACCCTGCGCTCCTGGGACCGCCGCTACGGGCTCGGCCCGGCGGCTCGCGTACAGGGGCGCCACCGTCGCTGGTCGCCGGACGACGTGGCCATGATGCAGGACATGTGCCGGATGACCGCCGCCGGCGTGCCACCCGCCGAGGCGGCGAGGGTCGCGAGGCGACGCGCCGTGCCGGACGGCGTCGGGGCGCCGACGTCCACGGAAGGACGGGGGCCCGCCGTGGAGCCCGGGCCTCCCGGAGAGCTCCCCGCGGGAGGGGCGTTCGCTCCCGGGCGGCCCTCCCCTGCCGAACGGCCGCCCGACGGCGGGCGGGTGTCCGAGGACTCCGGGAGCGGCGAAGCGTCCGAAGGCGCCGTGGCGGGGCGCTCCGGCGGTGGGCTGCCGCTCGGCAGCGTGTGGCAGGAGTGCCGGGGTCTGGCACGGGCCGCGGTGCGGCTGGACGCCGTAGCGGTGCAGGAGCAACTGAACCGGGCCGTCACGACGTACGGGGTCATCACGGCCTGGGAGGAGATCCTGGCGCCCGCGCTGCACGCGGTGGGCCGCAAGTGGGAGTCGGCCGGTGACCAGTACGTGGAGGTCGAACACCTGCTGTCCTGGCACGTCTCCGCGACGCTGCGGCACTGCTACGTCCGCTCGTCGCGGGCACCGGGCCGGAGCGGGGAGGCGCTTCCCGTCGTACTGGCCTGCATGCCCGGGGAGTTGCACACCCTGCCGCTGGAGGCGCTGAGCGCCGTGCTTTCGGAGCGGGGGCTGCCCGTGCTCATGCTGGGCGGCGCTGTTCCGGCCGAGGCCCTCGTGGCCACCGTGCGGCGGATCGGATCCACGGCGGTGGTCCTGTGGTCCCAGTCCCGGTCCACCGCGAGCCTGGCGCTGGCCCGCCACCTCGCCGCCACGCGATGGGGCGTGCGCGGCGCCCGCACACATACGGCCGTGCATGTCTGCGGACCGGGCTGGGGTGCCGCCCGGCACGAGACCCAGCTACGGCGTCCTCGGAGCCTGCGGGAAGCGGTGGCGGTGCTGGCCGGTGACGGGCCGTCCGGCACCGGCTGACGCCTCGCGGACGGGACGTTCGGTGGGGCGGTGGTGCATCCGACCGCGCGGGTGCGCCCGAAATATGTGTGACTGAGCGCTCCATCCCGTCGTGCGAGCCGGTCCGGCGCCGACGGGACGCGGGCCCACCCACCGCACCGGGAGAAATCATGATCGTCAAGAGGCTGCACGACGCCGGCGTCACGAGCGAGCACGCCTATCTGGCCGGGACCGCCTCCATCGGCCTGTCGCTCGTCTCCTGGCTCACCTCCAGCAGGACCGAGGACCTGGAGCGCGCCGACCGCTGGGGCATCTTCGTCGGCGAGTGGGCCCCGACGTTCTTCGCCCTGGGGCTCGCGCTGGCCAACTACGAAGACCCGCGGCGTCCGGCCGCATAGCGTGCCCGACCCAACCGACCGAACCACCCTGGAGTGATCATGACCGAGTCACTGCGTCCTCCCGGTGAGACACCCCCCGTGGAGGGGTCCACGGCGGAGGCCCACCCCGAGCGCCCCGACGGCGGCATCTGGGAGCACCCGCGCCTCTGGCTGTCCCTGATCGTGTTCGGCTGCCTGTTGGTCGCGGCGTTCTTCGTGGTGCGCGTCATCGACCTCTGAGCGCAGGTGCGGGTGCGGGCCGCCGTCCGCGCCCGGCGTTTGCGAGACTGACCGCACAGCATCAGCGGTGCGGAAAGCGAGGGTGGGCCGTGGAATTCGAACTGCGCGCGGAGTACGCGGAGGGCACGCCGCCGCGGTCGGGCGAGGCCCGCGACACGACCTGGCACATGACGGAAACGGGCGTGGTCAGGGCGTTGTGCGGCCGCGACCTCGACCCCACTGCCGAGACCCGGCCTGCCGAGGCATGGGGCACGGACGCGGCCGAGCCCTTCTGCCGGAGTTGCGGCGCCCAGTATCTGCGACAGGGGCAATAGCGTTCGGTGCCGCTGAGGTCACCTGCCCAGAGGGCATCGGCGACCTGCGTCACAAAGGCAGCGAAGGGGCTCTCCCCAGGGGTGGCAATCTCGGCCTCTGCGTAGAAGCCGAGCAGCCCGTATCCGTCGCCGGCGGTGCAGTCGGTGAAGGTGCCGTAGTAGCCGTCCGGGTCGGTGGCGGTGATGGGCAGGTCACCTATGAAGGAGCCGGTCGCGGGTGGCCTCGGCTCGCCGCCGGACGGGGGTAGAGATGCGATGCGCCCGAGCTGCATGCTCGCCAGTCTTCCCGGCGACCGGCGAAGGAGATGGAGACACTCGCTGCGCCCCATGACGTCGAAGTCCTGAGGCGTCGACCAGCACGGGCCGCGGTCGACGCCTCACAGACCGATACTCAGAGCGTCACGCGAGGTGTCGGGAAAAGAACCTCACCGCGCTGTCATGCTCGAGGGCCGGAACGTCCCCGTGCCTGCCCGGGTTGGCGTGGAGTGTCTTGTCGGCGGAGGCCAGGGCGTCGAAGAGGGCCAGGCTCTTGTCCCGTGGGACGCGTTCGTCGTCCCACTGCACCAGGAATTCGACCGGCACGGTGACCCGGGCGGCGTCTTCGCGCGTCCCTCGGACGCCGCCGAGACCCAGTACCGCCGCGCGGACGCGGGGCTCGGCCGCGACGAACGGCACGCCCAGGCCGCAGCCCAGCGAGATCCCCCAGTAGCCCACGGGGCCGGCACCGACATGATCGAGCCGCTGGACCTCATCCACGACCGCTTGCCATTCCGGGACGGTCTGACGGGCCACCATGGCCTGGAATTCGGCGATCAGCGGCGCAAGTTCTTCGCCGGCCTCCACACGTGCCTGGTTGTCAGCCGCAATCCGGTTGTACTCCTCGACCACCGGCCGGTCCCCGTGCCCTGGCACATCGACTGCCACGACCGCGAAACCGCACTCGCCGACGAACCGACGTGCGAGGTACACCACTTCAGGATCCTTCTTGTGTCGGCCGCCGCCATGCCCCACCACGATGAGCGGACGAGGAGTGAGAGCGCCTTCCGGTGTCCACAGCACACCGGGGATTTCGCCGAGAAAGAAGAGCTGTTCGCGGACGCCGTCGATCGACGTCTCCGAGGTGAAACGCATAGCGATTCAAGCCTTTCGGGATGCCTCCTTCGGGCACTCCCTAGACCATGCGAAAGAGGGAGCCCCGACCTGTCACAGTGTTGATCGGTCTCACCTCCCTTATTTCGCAGCTATGCACGGCGCACAGAAGCTACCACGAAGATCTGCAACTACGCATCACCGGCGCCGACTTCACGACTGACAGCCAGGTGCGGGACAGACACTTGGGCCGGCAGCCTGTGGTGCGACGGCTCACGGTCCGCCCCGCAGACGTAGAAGGCTGAGGTGTGAGTACAGGTACTCATGCCCGCGCCACAGTTCTTCGAAAGTCTGGCCCCATGACTACCTCTTCGGTGCATCCCCGCTCAGCTCTGCCGCGTGTGCTGGGCGCAGCTGCCACGGGGGCGATTCTGGCCACCGGCGCCCGAAGCTACCTCTCCTGGGCAGACCGCCGCAGCACTCGGACCTGCCAGGACAGCGACATGGCCTGCATCACCTGGTGGAACCTGACAGCCCTGCCCCTCATCCTTACGGTCACCCTGCTCGTGCTCACCATCACCTACAAGCACCTGGACATAAGACCAAGGCTCGTCATCATCCCGTCGACAATCCTGCTGGCTCCCATTCCCCTCGCCGTCGGCGCGGCGAGCGGGTGGTCTGCCGTCGCCCTCACCGGCGCCGCCTGGTCAGGATGCCTGGCTCTCGCCGCATGGAAGCGCTACCGCGTTCCGGCGCTCATGGCGTCCACAGCGATTTTCCTCGCTGCCATGATCGCCGCCTATCACTGACGCCCGCCGGCTGAAGCGGACGACCCTCGCCGGGCGGGGCGGTGCATGGGGCACGTCCCACGAACCGCCCGGCCTGCGGCCTTCACGGCATGTCGAGTTCGGGCAGCGAGAGGAACTCCGCGATCGCCTGCACGGTTCGTTCGTCGTCATCGTCGCCGATCACTGCTTCGGATCCGATCACCTTGGCGGCCGTAAGAGCCGGCACCAGCACATGTGGGTCTCCCCCTCCCGGGCGGGACAGATCCTCGAAGCTGAAGTGAGTGATCAGCTGTCCCGCGCGGTAGTACTCGAAGGCGGGAGCATGCGCCTTCGCCACGCAGGGTTCGGTCACGAAGACGGCCAGCTCACCACCCCGACGGCACAACTGCCCGTACGGGACGAGGTCGTGGTCTGTGCTCTCCCAGCTGAGCATGTCGTGCATGATGACGCTCCAGTCCTCGCCTATGCCGTAGGCGATCGGCAGGCGACGCTCGGCCAGCAGTCCTCGGGTCAGCGCATCCGTGGAAATTCCTCTGAAAAAAACGACGTTGATCTCCTCATGCTGTGGCAACGGCCTTCGAACCCAGTGCTTCATGTCTGCACGATAGAAGCGCCGACCGACCCCCGGCTCTCCAACCCAGCCGGCAAGGAGTCGGCGTCCGCAGCCTGGCGCCGCTTGCACCTTTCTGAGTACGAGTACTCATGCCGGCCTCCACCCCCCTGCTGAACAGTGGCGGTCGACCGACCTTCAGACGGAGGCAGGGCAAATGTCGATGAGAGGCAGACGAGTATGGGGGACATCGCGCGGCGCGGCGTCGGCTTAAGGAGCGTCCGGACGTTGTCGGTGCTCGTGGCTCTGTTGGCCGTCTCCGCCTGTTCCACGCCCCCGGACCGAGCCGTCAACGAGAAAGAACTGCGCACGCTCGGGCAGAACGATCAGGCGATGCGGGCTCGGGGACAGGCGGAGCGGGAGCTTCGGACCACGGCTCGGGCGTACGCCGAACGCGCATCCATGCCGCTGGGGCTGGTGATCGTGCGCGACTACTGCGTGCCGGGGTCGGGACCCGGTTGGTTCTTCCAGCAGGAGACCGACGACTTCAAGGTTGTCTGCTCGATGGACGTCACCGCCTACTACGGCGCCGGTCCCCGGGACCTCGGTGACACGCTCGACAGAATTCTGACCGCGGGCGACCACGGCCGGTCCGGCCGAGGCGCGCCGGAAAGCCGCATCCCCTTCACGCATGACCGCGAGGGCAGGCGGCTGGTCGCCTTCTACCGGGGACGCGGTCCGGCAGGCAGGAGTTCGCGTGCCCCGGAGTCGACCAACCTGACCGCCTCCGGGCAGATATTGAGCTGGGACGCGACCGCGGGCGGGCCCACGCGCCCACTGGTGGAGGAGCCCTACGCCGGCCCCAACGATGATCCACCGGTGTCACGCTCGGTACATGACCCGAAGGCCGCTACCGTCTCGGCCATCCGCAAACGGTACGGCCTGGTGTTCAGGCTCCGACTTCCGCACACGGTGTACTACGCAGTACTCAAGAACGGTCACGTGCGCACGAAATGATCGTAAACCGAACGCGGAAGTCGAACCCGGGGCATGACGACCCTCGACGACGAGTCGTCCGCCACGGACGGACCTCGCTCAACGCCCACGACGCGATGCACCGTCACCCTCAGTCGTCCCGATGATGAGCGGGCTGACTCGACCGGCCGGGGCCCCGCGGAGGCCGATCTCGTGCAGCGGCCGCCTGCCGATGCGGCCGACGGCCCGTCGAGTCCACCCCGGAGTCGCCGTCGCAGGTGGACGAGTGTCCTGTACACACGGCGACTTCGTGTCCCGGGGCGTCGGCACCGAGCGTCCAGCTCGCAGATCAGCCTCGGGGCCGGGCGGACGTCGGCTCCCGGGTGCCGGCCAGGATTCCCTGGACGCGTTGCCGGCGGCGGGCGGCCAGGGACTCCTGCGCGGCCTCCCGTGCGTGCCGGCGGCGCCAGTAAGGGTTGTCGTGCGGGAGTCCGCCCGACACCCGTCCGTACATCCCGAAGGTCGCGATGAGCAGCCCCATGACGAAGGAGAAGAGGACGTTCGCCAGGCCGAAGTCGAGGATGTTCGCCGGCCGGTCGAGGATGAAGAGGTGGACGAAGCCGCTGAGCAGGAACAGCGCCCCCACCGTCATGTTGAGCGCCGAGGCGATGTTGCCGCCGATCACCGCGCCTGCGATCAGCATCGCCCCGAAGAGCACGGAGATCAGGCTCAGCAGTCCGTTGGTCGACATTCCGGCGACGTCGGTCCCGGCGGTGTCGAAGGGGCGAAGTTCGTCGGCGAAGCCCAGACAGCCGAAGACCAGCAGGATGACTCCGCACAGTCCGGCGCCGTACCGGTAGACCGTCGCGAGCCTGTGGTCCACGGGCATCTCGTCGCGAAGCCTCATGGCGCATCCTTCCCTACGGCGGACAGGGGTCTGTGGCGGAGGAGCGGGCACCGCGGATCACGGGTGCGCCCCACCGCCAGAGACGGTTCCGGTCGAATCCGGCGAAAGGATGCAGTCCTGCCCGAATCACTGGGCGGTGCTCGTGCGGGGCCGCGCGAGGGAGGCGCCGCCCGCCTTGACCGCTTCCACGGCCGCCTGGTGCAGTTCGCGGCTGTGCTGCTCGGAGCCGCAGGGCAGCGGGCTCCCGGTGAGGGTGAACCAGTCCAGGGTGCCGGTGTACTGGACCTTCACCTGGGCCTCCTTGCCGTCCCACGTGGTGTGGACGGTCAGGTCGCCGGTGACGACCCCGGCCTCGTCGGTCAGTGCGCCGCCCCGGCCGGTGAAGACGCCGGGGGTGGTCCATGATGCCCAGACCATGACATCAGCCTCTCTGTGCGGGTGCCCGGCTCGCGCCTGAGCCCGGTGGCTTCGGGCAGCGGCACTCCGGCGCCGCTCGTGGCGGCAGTGGAGGCGCCGTGCCCTTTCAGGCTCACCCGGCCGGCGGCGGCTGTCATGTCGCCGAACGGCCTCACCGGGGTCCGATGGCCCCGGATCCGGGCGTGCCGGACGGATCCGTGCCCTCCGGCGCCCCGGCCCGGTCAGCCTCTGCGCAGTGCCGTGAGCGTCGCGGCGAGGTCCGCCGGGCGCGGGCGGTTGTGGGGCAGCCTGCCCAGCAGGGCGGCCATGCCGCAGGTGTCGGTGACCGCGGAGACGACGAGGCCGCCCGCGATGCCGGCGGAGAGGATCCGGAAGGCCGGGTGCACGAGCAGGGTGAGCAGCAGGCCGAGGAGCACGGCCGCGCCGGCGGTGAGGCGTACCTGGCGCTCCATGCTCCAGCGGGCGCGGGTGTCACAGGCGGCGGGCCGGTGCAGCTCGTACCCTTCGCCGGCCCACGCGCCGGTGCCGCCGGCGAGGGAGGCCGCCGGAACATCCGCCTCGGCCAGGAGCTTGCGGGCGGTGTCCGAACGGGCGCCGGAGGCACACACCAGGAGCAGCTCGCCGCGCTCGGCCGCCTGCCGGAGTTCGGGCAGGGCGTGCCGGATCCGGTCCAGCGGGATGTTCAAAGCGCCGGGCAGGTGTCCGACGGCGTGCTCGCCGGGGGTTCGTACGTCGATGACGGTGAGTTCGGGGAGCCGGGCCGCGGCCTGGGCGGGGTCGAGGACGAGGGAGGTGGTCATGGCGGGTGTGATCCTTGCTGGTCGTCGCCGTCCCGTAGCGGGACGTACAGTACCCCTAGGGGTATTTTTCGAGGAGTGAGCGTGGAACTGGAGCTTGAGGGCGCGTCCCTGAAGGCAGTGCTGAACCGGTTGCGGCGGGCGCAGGGTCAGATCTCCGGAGTGATCCGGATGATCGAGGAGGGGCGGGACTGCGAGGACGTCATCACGCAGCTGGCAGCCGCCTCACGGGCCCTGGACCGAGCCGGTTTCGCGATCATCGCCACGGGCCTGCAGCAGTGCGTGACCGACATCGAGTCGGGCCGGAAGAACGGTGAGGACACGGAGGCGATGCGCGCGCGGCTGGAGAAGCTCTTCCTGTCGCTGGCGTGAGGGAAGCGGGGCGCTGCTCCCTCACGTGATCGCGTCCACGAGCATGAAGCCGGCCACCGCCAGCAGGGCGAGGGTGAAGGCCCGCTGAAGGGTGCGTCCGGACAGCTTCGCGGACAGCCGCTTGCCGTCCCAGGCACCCAGGATCGCCGCCCCGGCGAACGGCCCTACGACGGTCCAGTCCAGGCCGTCCGCCGTACCGGCGCGCATGGTCAGGGCGGCCAGGGCGTTGACCGTGATGACGAGCAGACTGGTGCCCACGGCCTCGCGCATCCGCATGCCGAGGACGTCGACCAGGGCCGGGACCGCAAGGAATCCGCCGCCCACGCCCAGGATGCCGGTGACCGCGCCGAGGCCCGCTCCGGCCGTCGCCGCCGGTCCCGGCCGTACGGCGACGACGTCGTCCGTCGCGGTGTGCGGTCTGAGCATGCGTACCGCCGCGGCCGCCGCGACCGCGGCGAAGGCGACGGTCAGCACGGCCGCCGGCAGATGTCCGGCGAGCGCGCCGCCCAGCAGCGCCGGCCCGATGCCCGCCGCAGCGAACAGCAGTCCCGTACGCCAGCGGACATGCCCTTCGCGCGCGTGGGCGGTCAGGGCGGTGGCCGAGGTGAGGGTGACGATGACGAGGCTGGCCGTGGTGGCCGCCACGGGGGTGAATCCCAGCAGGTAGATCAGGGCGGGGACGGCGAGGACGCTGCCCCCGCCGCCGAGTGCCCCGAGGGCGAGGCCGATGACGGCTCCGGCCGCGAGGGCGAGGAACAGTGTGCTCACGCGACGGTCCCGTTCCCGCCTCGCGCGTCCACGACCGGCAGGCCGGCCTCGGCCCAGTCGCGCATACCGCCGATGACGTCGTCGGCTTCGACGCCCCGGTCCCGCAGCAGCTCGGCGGCCCGGCGGGAACGGTTGCCGGAGCGGCAGATCACCACGACGGGCCGTGACCGCGCCGCCGTGGGCAGCCCGTCGCCGGCGGCGAGTGCCGAGAGGGGCAGGTGGACCGCGCCGGGGGCGTGCCCGGCCTGCCACTCGTGGGGTTCGCGTATGTCGAGCAGGACGGCGGTCCCGGTGCTTCCGGTCGTCGGCGTGTGCCCGGTGCGGGCGGCGGCCGCCCGCACCGTGACGCGCGCCGCGCCCCGCGGGCTGCGCCCGAAGAGGCTCATGATGGTTCTCGCTCCTGTTCGTCCTGTCGGCAGGCGGTACGGCGGCAGGTGGCGGCCGCCGTCGGTGGTGAGGTGCGCGGGACCGCGGGCCGTCAGCGGGTGTGGACGGTCAGCCCGGCCTTCTCGGCAGCGGCGAAGGAGTCGTCCACGGCGACGACGTCCCGTCCCGCGGCGTCCAGCAGCGAGGCGGCGATGGCGGCGCGCATACCGCCCGCGCAGTGCACCCACACCTGCCCGTCGGGGACCTCGTGGACGCGGCGGTGCAGGGAGTGGACGGGGATGTGCGCGGAGCCCTCGATGAAGCCCGTGGCCCGCTCGGAGGTCCGGCGGACGTCCAGCACGACGATGCCGTCGCGCGGGTGGTCGGCGAGGTCGGCGAACGTGGCCCGCGGGAAGGCGGCAGGCACCTCGCCGTCGCGTGTCCAGCTCGACGGCTCTCCGGTGGCCGCGGCGGCCGGGCGGTCGATGCCGACGCGGACCAGCTCGCGCTGGGCGGCCGCGAGCTGAGCGGCCGACCCGGCGAGCAGGGTCACCGGTTTGCCCCACGGGATCAGCCAGGCCAGGTAGGTGGCGAGCTGTCCCTCGGCCTCGAAGTTGAAGGAACCGGCGACGTGCCCCTCGGCGAAGGCGACCCGGTTGCGCAGGTCGACCACCCACTCGCCGGCGGCCAGCCGGGCGGCGATGTCGTCGGCGTCGGCCGTGGGGGGCGCGGTCAGGTCGACGGGCGCGGGCCCCTCGGCGTTGGCCGGACCCATGTGGGCGTAGTACGCGGGGGTGTCGTCCAGACCGGCGAGCAGGGCGGCGACGAAGGCGTCCACGTCCCGGGTGAGAGCCTCGTTGGAGGCCTTCTCCTTGCCGATCGTGGTGGCCTCCCCCTCGGCCCGGCCGGAGGAGCAGAAGCTGCCGAACCCGTGGGTGGGCAGCACCGCCGTGTCGTCCGGCAGCTCGGCCGCCAGGCGGTGGGCGGAGGCGTGCTGGGCCCTGGCGAGGTCGCGCGTCAGCCGCGGTTCGACCAGGTCGGGCCGGCCGACGGTGCCGACGAGCAGTGAGCCGCCGGTGAACACGGCGACGGCCGTCCCGTCCTCCTCCAGCGCGTACGAGGTGTGGTGCGGGGTGTGGCCGGGCGTCACCAGCGCCCGCAGCACGAGGCCGGCGCCGGCGTCGATCTCATGGCGGTCGCCGTCGTGGACGGGTGTGCGCCGGTGGGCGACCCGGGCCGCGGCGGGCACGAGGTAGGCGGCGCCCGTGACGCGGGCCAGTTCCGGGCCGCCGCTGACGTAGTCGTTGTGGACGTGGGTCTCGACGACGTGGGATATCCGCACCCCGCGCCGAGCCGCCGCCGCGATCACCTGGTCGATGTCACGCGGCGGGTCGACGGCCACGGCCGTCCGCTCACCGCCGGCCAGGTAGCTGCGGTTGCCGAGTCCGGCCAACTCGATCGTGTCGACGAAGAACACGAGTCTCTCCTTCCTGGAAATTACCCCCGGGGGTATGAATCGACCGTAGCACGAGTACCCCCGGGGGTATTTTCCCGGGCGGTGGGAGAGGCCCCGTGGGCGGCTGCGACCGCTCGGCGGACGGCTCGCCGGACGGTGCGAGAGACCTGCTCACGAGCGCGGCCCGGACCTGGTGGGGAAGCGGCTCCGGAGCATGGGCCGAAGAGCCCCCGACCGGGTCCGGGCGGCCCGTGGTGCCCGGGCGCGGGGACCCGCACCCTGGGATCACCACCGCATGAAGGGAGCCGGTGCGATGACCTCCGCCACCACCATGACGACCGCTCTTGAGCTCGTGCACCGCGAACAGCTGATGCGCCTCGCCCGCGAGGTCTCCTTCGACGCCGGTACCCGTCTGTTCGAGGAGGGCCGCCGTGCGGACCGCTTCTGGATCGTGCGCACCGGCACCGTCGCCCTCGACCTGCGCGTGCCCGGACGCCGGCCCGCCGTCATAGACACACTCGGCCACAGCGAACTGGTCGGCTGGTCCTGGCACTTCCCGCCGTGCATCTGGCACCTGGGCGCCGAGACGATGAGCCCCGTACGGGCCTGGGAGTTCGACGCGGACGAGGTACGCACCCTGTGCTCGGCGGACGCCGAGTTCGGCCGGTCCATCGCCGTCTGGGTGGGACGCGTGATCGCCCAGCGACTGCACGCCTCGCGCGTCCGGTTGCTCGATCTCTACGCCCCGTACGGCAGTGGGGACTCGGCGTGAGCGCACACCCGATGCGGCCCGACCACGCCGGGACGCGGCCACGAGAGTGCGAGGAGGACAGCATGGACAGCAGTCCGCACCGGGTCGGTGACGTGATGACGCGCGCCGCCGTGGCGGTGGGCCGCAGGGCCTTGTTCAAGGACATCGTCGAGCGCATGTACCAGTGGCAGGTCAGCGCGCTGCCGGTGCTGGAGGGCGACGGCCGGGTGATCGGGGTGATCTCGGAGGCGGACCTGCTGCCCAAGGAGGAGTTCAGGAACAGCGACCCGGACCGCTTCACGCAACTGCGGCGGCTGCCCGACCTCGCCAAGGCCGGCGCCGCCTGCGCCGAGGAGTTGATGACCGCACCGGCCGTCACCGTCCACGCGGACGCCGGTCTCGCCGAGGCCGCGCGCATCATGGCCCTGCGACACGTCAAACGGCTGCCCGTGGTGAACGCGGAAGGCATGCTCGAAGGCGTGGTCAGCCGTGGTGACCTGCTGAAGGTGTTCCTGCGCCCGGACAACGAACTCGCCGACGAGATCCGTCGGGACATCCTCGACGTCCTGTTCCCCGCACCGATCGAACCCGTGCACGTCGTCGTGACCGACGGCGTGGTCGTCCTGACCGGGCGCGTCGAGGACGCTTCCCGCGTTCCGCTGGCCACGCGTCTCGTCCGGGGCGTGGAAGGCGTCGTGGGCGTGGAGTGCCATCTGACCGCCGCGGACGTCGCCTGACACGCCGATCCCCCTCGCGTCTCCGGTTTCCCGCGGGTCCGCGCTCGCCTCCTCGTTCCAGCGGGCCCGCGGGTCCACGTCTGTTTTCCCGCGGGCCCCGCGGGTCCGCGCGATCTACTGGCGCCGGACCGGGGTGGACCGTTGCGGGTCCGGCAGGTCCGGGTCCAGATCCGGGCGCCGGGGCGGCCCGGTCAGCGCGCACCGCACGTCCACCACACCGGCCACGGCCCGCGTGAGGTGCGCGGCGAGGGGGACCAGCGCCGTTTCCCGGACCCGGCCGGTGAGTGTGACCGCACCCTCGCGCACCTCGACCCGCACCCTTGCCGCGTGCGCGCCGAAGAGCCGGTCCACGACCTCGCGACGGACGTCCTCCGCGATGTCGGCGTCGTCCCGCAGGAAGACCTTCAGCAGGTCGGACCGGCTGACGATGCCCTTCAGGACCCCTTCGTGGTCCACGACCGGCAGCCGCTTGACCCCGCTGCGGGCCATGACGCGCGCCGCGTGGGCGAGGGTGGAGTCCGGTGCCACGGTGACGGCGGGCGTGGTCATCAGATCTCCCGCGGTCACCGCCATCGCCTTGCGGACGTCGGCGGGGCGCCGCACCCGCTCGTACGGGTCGAGACCGCCCTCGCTGTACTCCTCCTTCGGCAGCAGATCGCCCTCGGAGACCACGCCCACGACCCGAGCGCCGTCGTCGAGGACCGGCAGGGCACTGACCCTCCACTCCTGCATGGTGCGCACGATCTCCTTGAACGCCGCTCCGGCGCGCAGGGCGACCACCCGGTGGGTCATCACGTCGTCCACGACGGTCGGGGTGCCGGTCATGGCTTCCTCCCAGGGGCTGGATGCCGTTCTGCCACCCTCACAGACTGCGCCCGGCCGGCCGTCGCCGGGCAGGGGCCGAGTGGCCCGTCCCGCAGGCCCTTCGACCGGCTCGGCAGCGCCCGACCACCCTCACCCGGAGTACGGGGCACGAGGCCCCCGCCCAGCGCCGGTCCGGCGGATCCGGTGACCGTCCGTGGGTCCCTTTCACGTCTCGGCGCGGCGGAACCTACGGTTTGTGGGTCACCCAGAGCAGTTCCGCCGGCCAGCGGTGTGCCCAGTCGGGTGGGTCGGTTTCGTTGTAGCCGTTGAGTGTCCCGAGTCCGGGCCGTGGCTCGATGAGGTCGTCGATGACGAGACCCGCGCCGCGCAGGATCTTGACCCAGTCGCCGTAGGTGAGCTGATAGCTGGTCGCGCCGTCGTCCTCGGCGATGGTGTTCAGCCCGAAGTAGTCCTGCTGCAGCGTCGTGGTCACGCGGCCGGCGGCTTCGTCGTAGCAGGCTTCGAACCATGGGCTGGCGACGTTGAACACCAGGCGCCCCCCTCGGCCCAGGACGCGTGCGGCCTGCGGGACGGCCAGGTGCGGGGGCGCCCAGCTGAGCCCACCGAAGTCGCAGAACACCAGGTCGAAGCTGTTGGCGGCGAAGGGGAGTTGTTCGGCGGCGCCCTGCACCAGCGGGTAGCGGGCCGCTCCCATCGCGCGGGCCGCTGCGGCGAGTTGGGCTTCGGACAGGTCGAGCCCGACCACGGTGGCGCCCTCGGCGGCGAGCGCCCTGGACCACTGGCCGGCGCCGCAGCCGAGTTCGAGGACGCGCTTGCCGGTGACGTCGCCCAGGGCCTGCAGGTGCGCGTCGGGGATGGAGTACATGCCCCACAGCCGGGGCGCGGCGCCGATGTGCGGGTCGTGCTCGTGCTGGTAGGCGCTGCTGATCCGGTTCCAGAGCCGCCGGTTGGCGGGGATGCTGTCCACGTGCCGACTCCAGCACTGCCTGCCGGGAGCGGTCAACCCGATCAGGGCGCTGGCCGGCCCTCGCCTCGGTCCGGCCCCGGCTCGGCCCCTGATCCAAACGACAGGCCCTAGTACTGCAACGGTGCATGCCGTGACTGATGGCCAGGTTGGTCGTTGGTGTGGTTATGGGTGGGGACCTTTGTTATGTCAGGTTGTGGGCGGGTGAACTGGACGCGGTGCACGAACGGTTCGTGCACCGTTTCAGCAGGTCGGAGCCGCGGGAGTCGGCGCTGGCCTATATGCGGGGGTTGATTGCTCCGCTGCAGCGCAAGAACGGCTGGACCGTGGCCGAGCAGGCCGGTCATGACGGTCCGGACCGCATCCAGCGGATGCTGAACCGGATCGAGTGGGACGCCGAGGAGGTCCTCGACGACATCCGTGAGTATGTGGTGGATCATCTCGGTGACCCCGAAGCGGTCCTCATCATCGACGACACCGGATTCCTGAAGAAGGGAACACGGTCGGCCGGCGTCCAGCGGCAGTACTCCGGCACGGCCGGGGCTTGTATTTCAATTACTGCCCGGTGCACAGGGGTTGGCGGGACAATGAGGTGTGACTGCGGGTACGGCTGCTCGGGCTTCAGTTGTGGCAT
>NZ_JBIBUW010000037.1:0-26232 GCF_043079785.1 Streptomyces sp. NPDC015139
GACCGCCTGGAAGCCCTCGTCCGCAACCGACTCAAACGACTCCAGTACCGGCCCCGCACCCTCGACGGCTTCATAACCGGCACCGGCCTCACCCTAACAAGCTGAAGTCAGTAGCTACCGGGATTTTGCAGCGGACACGGAGGCGAAGATGCCGCCGGAGCAGGCCGGGTTCAGCGTGGTCTGCGCCTTCGTCTGCCATCAGCTTGGATGCGCCTCCGGTGCAAGCCCCGGAGGCGCATCCTGCAAGCGGAGCCGTTCACAGCATCGTCTTTGTCTACTCCGTGTGTTTAGACCGCCAGCGCTCCACGGTGTAGGCGGAGAAATTGACAGTGCCGCCACCGCGGCGACGCTTGGCCCGAGGAAGGCGCGCCCGATCCTCAGCGGAGGCGACGATGGCCTCGATCTGGTGTCCAGCGACTGCGAAGGTTTGGTGACCTGTGCGGCCCCGGGGGCCTTGAAACGGGAAGGTCACCAGCCACATAGGGTCGCTCAGCGAGCTCGAGGAACCGCAGTCGAAGCGCTGGTGGGGGAAGAGCATGCAGAGTCCTGGGGTCGGAGGCGGGGTGCACGTGGAGTGTCGTAGCTTTGCCTTATAAGACTTACGTGATGCCAGGCAGGCTGCCGTCCCTCCGGGGGAGACATCTCGCCCTCGCGATACTCATCCCGGAGTAGTCTCCAGGGGGCGGGCTCGGGTGAAACATCTCCGTGGTCGTTACGTCGCCCTTGGTCAGTTCGGCCGACTTCCGGCAGACCACAATCGGTAGAGGCAGCCCAATGTGGGCCCCGATCTGGAAGCTCTGCTGTCGGCGAGGGCTTGAGTCGATTCGCCCTCATCGCGAAAGCCGACAGCAGGGGCCGTGTCAGGTTCCTCGCTATCGGACTGAGCCGGCAGGATCACGGCGGCGCGACCTCCGCTCAGCAGGCGGTTCCAGTTTACTTGCTGATGTGAGCTCAGACGCCGGGCCGTGGCCCACCGGCGCAACGATAGGACCAGGAAGCGGAGACGTTTGGGCCTCTGTATTAAGTTCTGCTTTCGGCCAGGTGCGTTGTGGCATTTGCGACCATCGTGACGGTCGTCTTGGCGTAGAGGTTGTTTGATGGGACCGTAAATCCAGGTTTGGGTTCATCGATCGTGCGCAGCTCCATACTCGCTTTTTGGGTATTTGCCCCGTTTTAGGTTGCGTCGGATGGTGGTCGATTTGCATTCTCGAATTTGTCACGAAATTACAAGGTGGTGAGGTGCATGTTGAATAGGTATGCGCTTGCTCGGTGGGTTTCTTGCCCTTAGCCTTCGATGCGATTGTTGTCCAGCGGCGGTATGGGGTCCTGGAGAGCTGACAGTGTTGCCCCATGGTCAACCGTCGTAGTCGAATTTGCACCCCATGTGCGAAGAGGGAAGACGAGGATTCTGTGTTGACCGCAAGCATCACTGGATCATCCAATACCTGCGTCAAGGCAGCCAACGGTGGCAGGCGCCGCCGTGTCTATACGGCTCAAGCGTGCCCGAGGAGCATGACCATCACGGCCGCGGAAGCAGAGTTCGCCGCGCAGTTCGGCGTGAGTCCTGGCGAGATATGTGGCCGTAAGCTGGCCGACCTGCTCCAAGAGGATTCGCCCGCACCTCTGCTCCACCGGTTGTCCGGACTTTCCGAGGGGCGTTCTAGCTGGTTCAGGCAGGAGATGATCGGCCGGCGCGATAGCGGTGACGCCTTCGCGGCGGAGCTGACAGCGATTGCGGTCGCAGACCTTGATGGGCCGGCTGGACTGGTCCTTCTGTTGCGCCCGGCGGGGGAGACGATCATGCCCCGGCTGGGGGAACTGTCGCTCAGTGCACTTGATGCGCGCGTGCTGGAGGGGGTGGCGGGCGGTGCATCGACTTCACAGTTGGCCGGCCGCCTCTATCTGAGCCGTCAAGGTGTCGAGTACCGCGTCGGACTGCTGCTGCGCCGCTTCAACGTTCCCAACCGGGCGGCTCTGGTGGCACGCGCCCACGCGCTGGGCCTGTTCGCAGCGCGACGGTGGCCTGCGCAGGTAGTGCCGGAGGCCATTCAGTAGACCGACGGCGGTATCGCTGAGGCGCTCCCGGTGGGGACGCGGCCACCGTCGGCGCCCTCTTGGCGGAGGCAGGTGGCCCGGGTGGCGGCGTACAAGCGAACGAACGTGCACCACCTCGTACGGATGAAAGTGCACCGTTTCGGTGCGGTGATGGGTGAAGGCCGCGAGTCTGCTGCTGCCGTTTCGGGGCGGCAGGGAGGCGGCTGACGGTGGTTTTGGATCCGCATCGCTGGCTGGAGTTGAGGCGGTTCCGTTCGCTGTATGAGTCCGGTGCGATGAGCCTGAGGGAGATCGCGAAGGAGATCGGGCTGAACCGTCGGACGGTGAGCAAGTACTTGACGGATCCCGCTTCGGTCGCACCGCCGAAGAGAGAATCAGCAGGTCAGCGCCCTAGACGGGTGGTGGACGAGGTTGCGCCGCTGATCGACGCGGTGCTCAGGTCCGAGATCCTCCTCAAGGGAAGAGTGATCCACGAGCGCCTGGCCCAGGACTACGGGGTCACGATCAACTACCAGCGGGTGAAGCTCTAAAGACCATGTCCTACATGGTGAGTTTGAGGAGCCGTTTGTGGCAGCAGAGTGCGGCTGCCAGCCCGAGGAAGGCCAGGGAGTTGCCGGATTTGTGCTCGTAGCGGTGGTTGAGGCGGCGGTAGCCGGTGAGCCAGGACATGGTGTGTTCGATGACCCACCTGCGGCGCCCTAACCGTTCGATGCCTTTGCGGGCGATGCGGACGCCGATGTGCTTGCCCCGGAGCCATCTCCGCAGGTGAGGGATGTCGTATGCCTTGTCGGCGTGCAGACGCTGGGGCTTGAAGTACCGGCCGCGGTGGGGGTCGTGTCTCCTTACGTTGTTCCTGGGTCTGGTTCCGGTCACTCGTAGGATCGGAAGGCCCAGGGATGCTGGGTGTGGCTGCGTGTCTCCAGCCCGTTGGTGGCTTCAAACGATTGGCCGCCTGGCATCCCACGACGACTCGGCCACTCATTGGGATGCGCGGCAAAAGATCGCTTGGTAAGGACATGCTGGCGAGGTCGTCTGTTGGTACACGGGAACGACCTCGGAGGTGGCGGTGCCTGAGCTCTGGGCCGGTCGCGGGGAAGGCCGAGCATCACTGCGTAGTGATCGACGTGGGTGGCAAGCGGGAGCTGTCGCGGAGGGTGGCCAACGACGAGGATGCACTGCTCAAACTGCTCAGCGATGTACTGGAGCTGAGCGACGGCGAGCCGGTGACGTGGGCAATCGACCTCAACGCCGGCGGGGCTGCCCTGATGATCGCGCTGCTGACCGACAACGGGCAGAAGGTCCTCTACATCCCCGGCCGCACTGTCCACCACGCCTCCGGCTCCTACCGGGGCGACGGGAAGACGGACGCGAAGGACGCCTTCGTCATTGCAGATCAGGCACGTATGCGCTGTGACCTTCAGTTGACTGTGCCGCTACCCGTGACGGAGCGTCACCGGCGCACGGTGGCACACCCCGGCCTCACGGAAATCTTGCCAGGGCCACTCAGACGAGTACGCGAACACCGGGCACCCTCAAAGCGGAGGGGGCCGTGCATTTCGTCCGGAGGGGTGCCCGGCTCAGCCCGTTTCGCGGCCACGTGCGCTCGGTGATCGCCCCTCGTGGGTGTGCCGGTGACGGATTTCTCGCCCCGCGTGGAGTGCTGCCGTGGGCTTACCTCAGTCCGTCGATGGGCAGGCGGGACCGATGCCTTCGGTGAAAGCGATGAGCGCCGCGCGGACTTCGTCCCCCAGCGCCTGGACGAATGCCGGACTAAAACAGGCGGTGAAGTAGGGGAACTCGATGGTGAGCCGGCCCTCGAACGAGACGACGCAGGCCATCACTGGACTGCGCTCGGCCTGAGGGAAGTACCGCTCCCGCGCGGGCACCAGCCGGGCGTCGGTGATCTCCAAGCCCTCCGGCATCCGTGGCTCGGGCACGACTCCCATGTTCGTAACGATCACCGTCGCCAGTTGCAGCGTGGGACTGCGTGGAACCTCGGGCATGATCCGCATTTCGTGATAGGGGCCCTCGCCAGTGACGAAGTCGCTGAGCCGGGCGTGGATTGTGCAGGCCAGGTCGCCCAGCTCTGCCCCCGGGGTGACGTCCAGGGTCTGCAGGTGAGCCGTCACGGCAGGGATCATGACGAGAGCCGGCACCGGTGGCGACAGGCGGGACCGCAGGTCGACGGGGGAGAGGCAGCTGAGGGGGAGCGGCTCGTCGCCATGCAGACGTCGGCGCGCCGTCGCGAGCAGGGCAGCAGCGATTACGGCATGCACGGACACACCCACCGCGCGGGCGCAGTGACGCAAACGGCTGGTGCGCTCCTCGTCCAGTGCCACCCGGCACACCTCGATACGGCCCTCGACCGCGGACGGGTCTGCGACGTCGTAGGCGATCATCTGGGCCGGTCGACGGAGCGTCTCCTCGATGCGCAGCTCCAGGTAATCGGCCGTCCTTGCGCTGTCCGCCGCAGGCAGCAGTCCGCTCACGGGGGCCGGCCAATCCAGTGTGCCGTCCGCGACGGAAAACAGCTTCGTCTTGCTCCCGACACCCTCAACCAAGGCTCGATATCGGTTCCATACCTCGTGGTGCAGGGCGATGCTGCTGTGGCCGTCAGCGATCGTGTGATCCACAGAGAGGACGAACAGGTAATCGTCGCCCCGAGGGGCGCTCACCAGTACTGCCCGGCTCAGAGGCCCGCCGACGGGCAGTGCCATGTTCAGCTCTGCGGCGTGGGCCGCGTCAGTATCGCCGGTGCGGGTGGCCAGCCGGGGCCGCTCTGCCTCAGCCAGCAGTTGCAGTGCGAAGCCTTCGCCTTCCGGCACGATGCGGCTACGCAGCGAAGGGTGCGCCTGCGTGACCGCATCGAATGCGGCCGACAGCGCCGCAACGTCAAGATGACCCCTCAGCGCGCTGGAAATCACCCCGCGGCTTCGCTGCCCGACATACAGCGTCTCCACCGGACACAGCATACGATGCATGATTCATGCCCCTTTTCGTTCCTGCTCAATGCCGAAGCCTGCACGTCGGTTAGCGCTGAGTCGCAGCCTCGGCTCTATGTCCTTTCGAGAGTGCACGGACGAGCTCATCAGAATCCGCTTGATGGCGACTATCCGGAGAAACTGGCGGGGTTTCCTTAAAATTTCACAGAGTAGCAGCTATCCCTGAAACCGTGTTCTTCAGGGAAAGATCTAGGTTCTCCCGGCAAGGCCGGTGAAGGCTTGACCGGGATTCCCGGACTGCCCCACGGTGAGGCCCTGAACCGGCGGCGTGTCGCGACATGGCCACGCCCTCGGCGTGCGGCCACGCATCCCCCATGGACGCAGGTCGTGCTCCCTGCCCGGCCGGTCGGGCTCTTCCCGGCCGGATCAATACGGTTTGCCACACGAGGGTTGCGCTATGTCACTTCACGAGAGGTTTCTCCTTGGGGACGAGCCTCGGCCACTGTCCGCCGCCCAGGAGGGCCTTTGGTATGCACAGCGGCTCGATTCCAACAAGGCCGCGTATAACACCGCGGAGGCGGTGGAAATCCACGGCGCTCTGGACACCATGAGGTTCGAGGCCGCGCTACGCCGCACCGTCGGCGAGGCCGAAACCTTCGCCCTGCGCTTCCACACCACCGACGAGGGCCCCCGCTGTTGGCTGGCACCGAACGCAGACGACTGGCCGCTGCACCAGATCGACGTAAGCGACGCCGCCGACCCGGAAGACGCCGCCTGGCAAACGGTCCGTGCAGAGCTGGCGAGGCCAGTGGACTTCGACGAGGGCGCGCTGTTCACACACACCCTCATCACCCTCGCTCCTAACCGGCACATATGGCTGTTGCGCGCGTGCCACATCCTGCTCGACGGCTACAGCTACAAGCTCCTGGGCCGCCGCCTGGCCGACACCTACAACGCGCTGGCCGAAGGCCGCGAGCTTGACCCTAGCGACTTCGCACCCATCGGCAGGCTCCAGGCCGAGGATGCGTCATACCTCGCCTCCAAACGGTGTGCACGCGACCGCGCATACTGGATGCACCAGCTGGCCGGGCTGCCCGAGCCGACCCGCCTCACCCGCCGTACGGCCCCGCCACGCGCCCCGTTTCTACGCCATACGGCCGTGATCGACGCCCCTGACGCCGAAGCGTTGTCCACCGCCGCTACCCGTCTGGGCACCACACGCACCGCCCTGATCACCACCGCTGTCGCCGCCTACCTCCACCGTATGACCGGCGCCACCGACCTGATCCTCGGCATGGCCACCATGAGCCGGACAGGTAGCGTAGCTCTGCGCACCCCGGGCACCACCTCCGACGTCCTGCCGCTGCGGGTCGCCGTCGAACCGGACGCCTCCGTAGTCGAACTCGTGCACGCCACGGCGGCGGGACTGGTTGAGCTGCGCCGCCACCAGCAGTACCGGGGCGAATTCATCCGCCGCGACCTAGGCCTGCTCGGCGCAGGGCGCCGCCTCTACGGGCCCGTACTGAACATCGTTCCCTTCACCGAGGACCTGAACTTCGCCGGTAACCCGGCCACCTGGCATCACCTCTCGGGTGGCCCCATCGACGACCTCCAGATCAGCGTGCGGTCCGGGTCCTCGCCCGGCGCCCTCTGGCTGGCTTTCGACGCTAACCCTGCCTTGTACGACGATGATGAAGTCGCCCTCCACCGCGACCGGTTCATCGCCCTGCTGCGCAGCCTGACGGAGACAGCACCCACAGCCGCACTCACCGACCTGGACTTGCTGCTGCCCGGCGAACACCCAGGCGACCAGCCGACGCGCGACTTTCCCGCAACTGACACGCTGACGGAACTGTTCGAACGCCAGGCACACGCCCGGCCCCAGCAGGTCGCAGTGACGCACGGCGATACGCACCTCACCTACGCCGAACTCAACTGCCAAGCAAACCAGTTGGCCCGGCTGATGGCCGAGCGCGGGGCCGGACCAGGACGGGTCGTGGCGCTGGCGCTGCATCGGGGACCGCGCCTGCTACCCTCCCTGCTGGCCGTTCTCAAGACCGGCGCCGCTTATCTCCCCATGGACCCCAGCCATCCCGCTGAGCGTCTGCGTCTGGTCATGGCAGATACGGCGCCAACTCTCCTCGTCACCGAGAGCGGCTTCCCCGCGGAACTCGGCAGCGACATCGACACCGTCGTCGTGGACGACCCCGCCGTGACCGCTGACCTCGCCGCGCTCCCAGCCGGTGACCTCACCCTCGCCGACCGCACCGGACCGATCAGCCCGGGGGACACTGCCTACATCATCCACACCTCAGGCTCCACCGGCCAGCCCAAGGGCGTTCCCGTCGCGCACGCCAACGTGATCCGGCTCTTTGCCGCATCGGCCGAGCACTTCGACTTCAACTCCGACGATGTGTGGAGCCTCTTTCACTCCTATGCCTTCGACTTCTCCGTGTGGGAAATCTGGGGCGCCTTGCTGCACGGCGGCAGGCTCGTCGTCGTCCCGCACACCGTCAGTCGCTCGCCGCGGGACTTCCTGCAGCTAATCCACGACGAGGGCGTCACTGTACTGAGCCAGACGCCGTCCGCTTTCGAACAGCTGATGGACGCAGATGAGGCGTCAACGGCCGGCGCACTGCGCTACATTGTATTCGGCGGAGAGGCGCTGCACCCCGAGCGGCTGCGGCCGTGGGCCGCCCGGCACGGACTCGACCGGCCGGCGCTGGCGAACATGTACGGCATCACCGAGACCACCGTGCACGTGACCCACCATCGCCTCACCCCGGCTGACCTGGACGACCCCCGCCGGGGCAGCACCATCGGCACCCCTCTCGCCGACCTGCGCGTGTACTTGCTGGACTCACGGCGCCGCCCCCTTCCGCCGGGCGCTGTCGGAGAGATGTACGTGGCCGGCGCCGGCGTGGCCGCAGGGTATCTCCACCGCCGCGCACTGACCGCTGAACGCTTCCTCAACGACCCCTACGGACCGGCCGGCAGCCGCATGTACCGCTCTGGCGACCTGGCCCGGCGCCGCGCCGACGGCACTCTCGAATACCTCGGCCGCACCGACCACCAGGTTCAACTGCGCGGCTTCCGCGTCGAGCCCGGCGAAATCGAGGCGGTCCTCGGCCGCCACCCCGGTGTCCTGCGCGCTGCCGTCATCCCACGTATCGCCGACAGCGGTGCGACACAACTTGTCGCCTACACCGTTGCGGCCTGCGAACCTCCGCCAAGTCCCGCCGAGTTGCGTGCCCACGCCGCCGCCCACCTGCCTGAGCACATGGTCCCCGCAGTCTGTGTACCTCTCGACACGCTCCCGCTGACAGCCAACGGCAAACTCGACACCGATGCCCTGCCCCCACCCGACTTCACCACCGCAGCGGTCGGCGTACCCCCCACCAGTGACCAACAGGTCCTCATCTGCCGACTGTTCGAGGATGTACTGAAACTTCCCGAGGGCACTGCCGGCGCAGACGTCAATTTCTTCGACCTGGGAGGCGACTCACTTCTCGCCATCCGTCTGCTGGCCCGGCTACGCAACGAAACCGGTGGCGACGTGCCCATCACCACACTCTTCGAAAACCCAACCCCAGCCGCACTCGCTGCGCTCCTCGACGGCCAGTGCGGCACCGCTCCTGGCCGTCCCGTTCTCAGTCCCCTCCCCCGTCCCCCGCACATTCCGCTGTCGTACGCCCAGGAGCGCATGTGGTTCCTGAACCGGCTCGACGACGCGACAGCCGCATACAACATTCCCCTGCTCGTACCACTCGGCTCAGCCGTTGACGCCGCAGCGCTGCAGGCCGCGCTCGGCGATCTCGCCGACCGGCACGACAGCCTGCGCACGGTATTCGCCGCCGACGATGGCGCGCCGCACCAGCGCATCCTGCCGCCTGGTGAGCTGCGCCCTCGCCTGCGCACCGTCGACTGTCCGCCCGACGAGATCAGCACCCACATCACGAGAGCCTCCCGGCACCACTTCGACCTAGCCGCCGAGAGCCCCCTGCAGGCATGGCTGTTCGGTACCGGTGAAGACCAGACCTTGCTGCTCGTCGCGCACCACAGCGCTGCCGACGGCTGGTCACTACGCCCCCTCGCCGACGACCTGAGTACCGCCTACACGGCACGCCGCAACGGCACCACCCCAGCGTGGAAGGCACTTGCCGTGCAGTACGCCGATTACACGCTCTGGCAGCGCGCGCTGCTCGCCACCGGACCAGACGGCCCGGGCTACACCGAACAGCTGACCGCGCATTGGCGGCACGCACTGACTGCAATGCCCGAGGAATGCACCCTGCCCGGTGACCGGCCCCGGCCGACGTCGCTGCGCAGGAGCGCCCACGTCGTCGAGCACGCGGACGCCGCGCTGCACCGCGATCTCCTGCGCCTGGCCGACCACGAGGGCGTCAGCCTCTTCATGTTGCTGCACGCCGCGGTCAGCGCCCTGCTCACCCGCTGCGGCGCCGGAGAGGACATTGTTCTGGGCGTCCCCGTCGCCACCCGATCCGAGCCAGGCATGGACGATTTGATCGGCCTGATCTCCAACACCCTCGTACTACGTCTCAACTGCGCGGGCACCCCATCCTTCCGCGAGCTGCTGGCTCGAGTACTCACGGGTGACCTAGCCGCGCTCGACCACCAAGAGCTGCCCTTCGACAGGCTGGTGGAAGAACTCAACCCGCCCCGTCTTCCCGGCAGGCACCCGCTGTTCCAGGTCATGCTCGCCCTGCAAAACAACGAGCCCGCCATACTCCGCCTCGACGGACGGGAGGTACCACTGAAGCCCACCGCCACCGGCTACGCCAAGTGCGATCTGTTCATCGAGATCCTCGAACGGCACACCGGCAACGGCGTGGCCGACGGCCTAGACCTGCGGGTGGAGTTCGCTACCGACCTCTACGCCCCCTCCACTGCCGAGGAGTTCGCCCGGTCGCTGCGTCGGACGCTCGCTGTCGTGTGCGAGGACCCGAATACACCACTGAACCGCCTTCCAGCGCCGGATCCCCGAACACCGCTCACGCCTCCCTCGCTCGACGCCGCTGCGCTGGTGGAGGCGGCCCGGTCGGTGCCCGGCATCCGTGACGCCAGCGCACCACCCGCGGCCGACGGCGACGCAGTCAGGCTATTTGTGGTGCCGGGACGTGAAGAAGCCACTGACGGCCTGGAGCGACTGCTGGACCGCACCGGTGCCGGCGAAGTCCGCGTCACCGCCGTGAACACCCTGCCCCGCACCGCCGACGGTGCGCTCGACACCACCGCCCTCGCCGCGCTGCCCGCGGTCGACCACGCCGCCGCCGAGTCCTGGCGCCAGCACCTTCACCGCATCGACGGCGTCAGCTCAGCCGAAGTCGTTGTCGAGAATAGCCCGCAGGAGCTGATCCACCGCAGCGTCGCCTTACCACGCAGCACCATGCCGACGCCGCCCCCCTGCAGTGCTCAAACGACGGCGAACACGCGGCCAGCACTCAGCGAGGGACCGCATCTGCCCGAACCCTCGGTGGCCGACTGGGCCCAAGCCCTCATACGGGCTGCCGAACGCGGCCACGGCGACATCGTGCACGTACATCCCGACGGTAGCCAGACGCGCCGTGACTACGCCTCTCTCATCCCCGAGGCCTCCCGCGTCCTCGCCGGGCTCAGGCGGGCCGGACTGCTCCCCGGCGACCAGGTGATCCTCCAGTGCGACGCCAGCGAGGACTTCCTCGCCGTCCTGTGGGGCTGCATCCTCGGCGGCTTCGTAGCCGTCCCGCTGACCGTCCCCGGCTCCTATGACGTCCCCTCGGCCGCCCTCACCAAGCTAGAGGGCATCTGGCAGATGCTCGGCCGGCCCTGGATCGTATGCTCACCCGAGCAGGCAGCGGGCCTAAAGGGCCACGCCAGCAGGCATAGCTGGCCGAACCTACGTCTGACCACGGTCGACGCCCTCCGGAACACGCACGAAGACAGCGACTGGCACGCCGCGAACCCGGACGATCTCATCCTGATGCTGATGACGTCAGGCAGCACCGGCCTGCCCAAGGCCGTCCGGCTCACGCACCGCAACGTACTGACCCGCTCCGCCGCCACGGAAGCCGTGAACGGACTAGGCGCCCACGACGTCACTCTGAACTGGATCCCCCTCGACCACGTCACCGGCGTCGTGATGTTCCACCTGCGAGACCTCTACCTGGGATGCCGCCAGATCCATGCGCCCACGTCCTGGATCCTGCAGAACCCGCTGCGCTGGATGGACCTCGTCCACCAGCATCGAGTCTCCGTCACCTGGGCCCCGAACTTCGCCTTCGGGCTGCTTGCCGAACACGCCGATCACTTTCAAAACCGCGATTGGGACCTGACCCCGCTGCGGCTGGTGATGAACGCCGGTGAGGTCGTAACGGCTGCTACTGCCCGAGGTTTCCTGCATGCGTTGCGACCCTTCGGGCTGCCACAGGACGCGATGCACCCCGGCTGGGGCATGTCCGAAACCTGTTCCGTGGTCACCGACTCGGTGCTACTGGCTGAACCCACCGACGCCGAGGAAACGTTCGTAAGCTGCGGCCTGCCCTACCCGGGCTTTGCCATGCGCGTCGTCGGCGAGGACAGTGCCTTGCTCGCTGAAGGCGGCGTCGGCCGGCTCCAGGTCCGAGGCACGTCCGTGACCAGTGGCTACCACGAAAACCCGGCCGCCAACGCCGAAGCATTCACCACTGATGGCTGGTTCGACACCGGTGACCTCGCATTCCTTCGCGACGGTGAGCTCTACATCACCGGACGTGCCAAGGACGTCATCATTGTCAACGGCGTCAACCATTACAGCCACGAGATCGAAGCCTGCGTCGAACAACTGCCCAGCGTCGTGCGCAGCTTCACCGCCGCCTGCGCGGTACGCACCCACCCGGCCGCCACCACCGACGAACTCGCCCTGTTCTTCCACCTCACCCCGGGCCCGCACCGCGCCGCCGCTCTGCGTGAGATAGCCGGAAAGGTCACCCGCGAGATCGGGGTCAGCCCCGCCCTTCTCGTCCCCGTAGGTCCCGGCGACATCCCCAAAACCGAAATCGGCAAGATTCAGCGGACCAAGCTGCGCAAGAGCCTCGAAGCCGGTGACTTCGACGAGGCCATCCACAAGGCCCAACTGCTGCTGGGCACCGAACAGACCCTGCCCGACTGGTTCCTGCACCCCGCCTGGCAGCCTGCCGCAAACCACCCTCCACACCCCTCCACCCCCGGCCGGCACACTCTCCTCCTGGCCGACGGCGACCCACGCACCCACGACCTCGCCGATCGGCTGGCCAGCTTGCTGCGTGCCGACGGCCACCTGTGCACCATCGCTGTCCAGAGGCCCTCCTACCAACGGCTCGACGCTGCCCGTTACCAGATCCGGACCGCCGAGCACACCGATCACGCAGCGCTGCTGCGGGACCTGGACGCCGACGAACGTCCGGTCGACGCCATCATCTTCCTCCCGGCCGCGCACACCGGCGACGCAGTCCCACACGAGGCGAGCTCGCTGTCTCTGCTTGCGCTAGCCCGGGCACTGGGCGCCCGGCCAGTGGACCTGCTCTACGTGACGGCCGGCGCCCAAGCCGTTACCGCGAATGACCTGCCCTCACCAGCCCAGGCCATGGCAGGCGCGGTCCTGAAGTCGCTGTCGGAGGAGTTCCAGCGGCTGCGGTGTGCCCATCTCGACCTCGAGCCGGACACTGACCCGCTGCCCCTCCTTGCAGCGGAAACCGCCCACGCACCCGTGGATGCCGAGGTCGCTTACCGCGGCGGCCAGCGCTACGTGCGTCGGCTGATCCCCCTCCCGGCGGCGCTGCCCGTGCCCGGGCGGCCGCTGCAGCCCGCAGCCGAAGGATTTCACCTGGTCAGTGGGGGACTCGGCGGCGTCGGCACCCAGCTCGCCGCTCATCTCCTGCAGACGCCCGGCACCCGAGTCCTGCTTCTTGGACGTACCCCACTGCCGTCGCCCGGCAGCTCCGAGGGCAGCACCATTGAAGAGGCGTACCAGCGGCTCCACGACGCCGGCGAGGTCCGCTATGCATGTGCCGACGTCACCGACGAGGAACAAGTGCGGCAGGCCATCGACGCCGCGACCGAGGCCTGGGGCGTCCCTCTGGTCTCCGTCCTGCACCTGGCCGGGACACTGATCGAGCGGCCGGTCAATGAACTCGATGCTGCTGCCTGGCGCTCCACGCTGGCGGCGAAGGCCTACGGCGCATGGACCCTGCACCGGGTCAGCATCGACCACCCTGTGACCTCGTTCGTTCTGTTCTCCTCGGTGAACGGTTACTTCGGGGGAGCTATGAACACCGCCTACGCCGCGGCCAACGCCTACCTCGACGCGCTCGCCGTGCACCGCCGCGCCCAGGGGCTGCCCGCACAGAGCCTGGCCTGGAGTATGTGGCACGAACGCGGCATGAGCAGGAACTACCCACTCGCCCCGCTCACCGAAGCCCGCGGCTACCGGGCACTGGACACCCCCGCCGCGCTGCGCTCCTTCACTCTCGCCCGCACACTGGATCATCCGCACTTGCTGATCGGCACTGACCGCACCGCCCCCTGGATCCGCAGCCACGTAGCCGAACCCGCCCGGCAGCTGAGGCGGCTGGTCGCACGCGTCACGCTGGAAGCAGACGCTGACCTCGGCGCACTGCACCAGGCCGCGGCTGAGGCGGTAGACGGCGTCCCTTGGGTGCTGCGCGCCGCCGGCAGCTCCGAACAACCGCCTGCTAGCGCCCGCGGCGCCGAAGACCGGCTCCCCGGCCTGGAACGGCGGCTCGCCGAAGTCTGGTGCGGCGTGCTGAGCCGCGACCGAGTGGGCCGGGACGAGAACTTCTTCGACCTGGGCGGCAACTCACTGCTCTTGACCACCGCGCAGAGCGCCGTCAACCGGACATTCAGTTGCGACCTGACCATCGTCGATCTGTTCGCCCACCCCACCGTGCGCGACCTGGCCCGCTACCTCCTCACCCGCACCGAAACCTCCGAGCAGCTGGTCACCGACACCCAGCACGGCAGCACCGAAGATCAGCCGAGCAACCTGGATCGCGCCAAAGAACGGGCACAACGACAGCGCGCGGCCGGAGCACGCCGCTCCCTCTGGCATGAAAAGGGCCGAGGCCATGCATGACAACCACGCAACACCGCACGAAGCACAGGAGCCACCGGCCGCCGCCGTCATCGGCATGGCCGGCCGGTTTCCGGGCGCCGATGACCTGGATGCGTTCTGGGAAAACCTGGCCGCCGGACATGAAGCGGTGCGGCCCGTCACCGACGAGGAATTCCTAGCCGCCGGCGGCCACCGCCGCGACCTAGACGACCCGTCACTGATCCGCATGGCATCCGTCATCGAGGGCATCGACCGCTTCGACTCCGGCTTCTTCGGCTACAGTCCCGCCGAGGCTGCGGTCGTCGACCCTCAACAGCGGCTGCTCCTGGAGACGGCCTACCATGCCCTGGAAGACGCCGGCTGCCTAGGGCCCGGCGCCGACAACGGCGTCTTCGGCGTGTACGCCGGCAGCGGCGACAGCCGCTACTACCCCGCACACGTATATCCCCATTACGCCGGACAGCCGGGCTCCCTTGAGCTGGTGCACGCCGCCACCGCCAACTCTCTAGGCACCCTCGCCCCGCGCATCTCCTACGAATTGGGCCTGACCGGCCCGAGCGTATCCGTGCAGACGGCCTGCTCCACCGCCCTCGTGGCCGTGCATACAGCAGTACAGGACCTTATCGACCATCGATGCGACACCGCCCTCGCTGGTGCCGTCTCCCTCAATCCCTCGGCCCTCCTCGGCTACCGTCACCTGCCCGACGGACCCCTCTCCCCCGACGGCCACTGCCGGGCCTTTGCCGCCGACGCCGCCGGCACCTCCTCCGGCGACGGTGTCGGCGCCATCGTCCTCAAGCGGCTGGAGGACGCCCTGACCGACGGCGACCGTATCCGGGCTGTCGTGCGGGGAACCGCCATCAACAACGACGGTCGACGCAAGGTCGGTTTCAGCGCGCCCAGTTCCGCCGGGCAGAGCGAGGTCGTGCTCGCCGCGCAGGCCCAGGCCATGATTGCCGCCGACACCATCGGTCTGGTCGAGGCCCATGGCACTGCCACCCGGCTCGGCGACCCCATTGAGGTGGCAGCGCTCACCGAAGCTTTCCGGGAGTCCACCGACCGGCGCGGCTTCTGCGCGCTGGGTTCGGTGAAGACCAACATCGGCCATCTGGGAGCGGCCGCCGGCATCGCCGGGCTGATCAAAGCCGTTCTCGCCCTGGAACACCGGCAGATTCCACCCAGCCTGCACTTCGATCGGCCCAACCCGCTCATCGACTTCACAGCAAGCCCGTTCCGCGTTCCCACCAGTCTCGAGGACTGGTGCGTCGCCGACCACCCGCGGCGGGCCGCGATCAGCGCCTTCGGTGTCGGTGGTACCAACGCTCACCTCATCCTGCAAGAGGCCCCGGCCTCACCGCCCGCCCCGCCACGCGAACCCCAGGCCGACCACCGCCAGGTGCTGCCTCTGTCCGCGCGCACCGCTGGCGGTCTGCGTGGCCAGGCCGCGGCCCTGGCCCGTCACCTGGAACACCAGCCGGACATTGCGCTGGACGACGTCGCGCACGCGCTGCGCACCCGCCGCCCCGCTCTGCGCCACCGCCTAACGGTGACGGCTGCCTCCCGTGCCGAAACCCTCTCGGCGCTGCGCACGGCCATCCCTCTCACTCCGGCACCGTCGGACGGACCCGCCCGGGTGGCCTTCCTGCTGCCGGGAGGAGGCGTTCAGTATGCAGGCATGGGCGCGGAGCTGTACCGCGACCGAGACGACTACCGCGACATCGTCGACGAGTGTGCGCACATCCTTCGGCCCGTCCTCGGCGCCGACCTGCGCAGTACCCTCCTCGGACATGCCCCGTCCGACGACATGAGCGCCTTTCTCGGGCTCGTCGCCACCGAATACGCCCTCGCTCGCACGCTGATGGCCGCGGGCGTACGCCCCCACGCGCTGATGGGCCACTCCCTGGGCGAGTACACGGCAGCCTGCCTAGCCGGAGTGATCGACCTCGCAGACATGCTGCCCCTGGTTGCACAGAGGCTCCAGCTGATCGGCGCGGCCGGCGGAGCGACCGTTGGTGTGGCATCCTCTGCCGAGGACGTCCAGCCGCTGCTCGGTCCCGAACTGTCCCTGGCCGCAGTGAACGGCCCCACCGCTTGCACAGTCGCCGGCCACACTGATGCCGTGGCCCGTTTCGAGAGGGAACTGGCCAGGCGCGCAATATCCTTCCGTCGTGTACGCATACCCGCCGCCGCCCACTCGCACGTCCTTGACCCGATCCTGGACACGTACGGCAAGTACCTGCGCGGAGTCACCCTGCGACCGCCTCGCATTCCGCTCGTCACCAACGTCACCGGCACCTGGATCACCGACGCCCAGGCCACATCGCCCCAGCACTGGCTCGACCACACACGTAACACCGTGCTGTTCGCCGACGGTGTCACAGCCCTGTACGAGCAGGGCGACCCGGTCCTGGTGGAAATCGGTCCAGCGGACACTCTGACCCGGCTGGCCGCAGCCCAACTGACTCCGCGCAAACCAGTCACGATCACCACCATGCGGCACGCCAGAGCCGACGCCTCCGACGGTTTTGTCCTCGCCGAAGCGCTGGGGCGCCTATGGAGTGCTGGCGTGGACAGCGCGCTCCCGCCGGTGCCGGGCACCCCCCAGTCGGTACCGCTGCCTCCCTATGCATTCGAGCGGCACCGCCACTGGATCGATGCTCCCGGAGCCCGCACCACGAGGTCTGTGGCGGTTCCAAACAGGAGAGATGCACAGCCAGCGCTCGTTCCCAGACCCCGGCTTAGCACTGAGCATGTGCCGCCAGACACCGACCGGGAGCGGGAGGTGACCCGGATGTGGGAACAGACCCTCGGCATCGGCGGTATCGGCCTGTATGACAACTTCTTCGACCTCGGCGGCGACTCGATGCGCGCTGTCGTGCTCGCGGATCGCCTCCGCCGAGCTGGTGTGCTGGATGTGACTGCCGCCACACTGCTGTCCGTCCCGACCGTCGCAGGCGTCCTCGCAACGGCTGGATACGGTGACGGCCCGGACTCTTCCGCCCATGCTCTTGGCCCCCTATTGCCGCTGCGGCCCGAGGGCAGCGCGGCACCGCTGTTCTGCATCCATCCCGGCGCGGGCGTCGCTTGGCGCTACGCCGGCCTGTTGCCACACCTTGGCGGCGACCAGCCCGTCTACGGCATCCAGGCTGCCGGTCTCGACGGATCACGACCGCCTGCACCAGATGCCGCCACCATGGTCACCTCCTACGTTCAACTCGTTCGAGAAATCCAACCGCACGGCCCCTACCGGCTGTTGGGCTGGTCCTATGGCGGGTTTGTGGCTCATGCGATGGCCTGTGCTCTGCAGGAGCGGGGCGAGAAGGTTGAGCTGCTGGCCATGCTGGACGCTCCGCAACCGTACGGCAGCACCTACGACGCCGACGCCTGCGAGCGTCAGGTGGCCGCCCTGCTGATGCGCGTGGCTGGCCAAACCGCGGGCTCGACGGAGCCGCCGCCCGACGTGGCGGCTGTCCTGGACCGCATTGCCGTCGACGCGAACACAGAACCGCACGGCTTGCCCGTCACCCACATCCAAGCCGTGGCTATCGCCGACGTCATGCGCAACAATCTGCGCATTGCGCCCCAGTTCATTCCCGGCGTCTTCGAAGGAGACGTCCAGTTCTTCAGCGCCGGCGACAAGACACTCCTGGATGTCCCCACCGATCTGGCTACGCAGCCCGGCAAGGCTGATGCCTGGCGACCCTACGTTGAGGGAACCCTGCATGACTGCCGAGTGCCCTGCGGGCACTACGAGATGACTGAACCCGAGCCCCTCGCTCTGATCGGCAAAACCGTTGCCGGGCTTCTGAGAAAGGCCACCAGCGGTCAGATGCAGGTGCCGGCCTCGCCCCCTGCAACGAAGACCATCGGAGGGAAACACTGTGATGGCGACGAGCCGCCTGCCTGACAGACTACCGGTGTCGATTGGCCCTTGGTCTCATAGTGTCGCACTCCCGCGTCCCCCGATCGCTGTCCCCTCCTCGACCGTTTAGACCGCGAGGCTGACGGGACACACCCCCGCGCCAGGGGAGCGCCTCCCCCCACCGACAGACTGACCTGGTGAGCCTGCGAGGCCACGCCCCGTCCACATGACAGACCGCGCGGTGCTCCAGCCACGATCATCAGCCGCGAGCGGTCACGCTCCATTCCTCGCTCGACCTGACTGCCAAGCCCCTGTTGGCAAAGTCGTCAGTCCTTCAGCCAACACCTGGCAGACAGCCACCAGCACCCCGAGGCGAGCAGCCCGGACGTAGTCCCCAGCCACGCCCGCTAGCCGGTCAGCGTGCGAGGACGCGTGCCCTCTCCCTTTCCCACAGTGCAAAGGAACCACATGACCGTGTCGGCATCCCAGGACCTCTACGAGCTCGGCGAAGCGCCTGAACTCGGAACGATCCCACGGAAAATGTATGCCTCGCTTATCCGCCGCGAGCGCTACGGCCAGCCTGTTGACGCCTTCCGGACCGAGGTGGTCCACGTGCCCCCGGTACGGCGAGGCCAGGTACTCGTCAAGGTGATGGCGGCTGGTGTCAACTACAACAACGTCTGGGCCGCGCTGGGGCATCCACTCGACGTGATCGGCGCCCGGCAGAAGGCCGGCGCCACCGAAGACTTTCACATCGGCGGTTCCGACCTATCCGGGATTGTGTGGGCCGTCGGCGACAATGTGAGCGGCGTGCGCCTCGGAGATGAGGTGGTCGTGCTTGCCAGCAGGTGGGACCAGTCGGCCCAGGACATCCGCCTTGGCGGCGACCCGGCTGCATCAACCAGTCAGCGAGTGTGGGGCTACGAGGAGAACTACGGGTCTTTCGCCCAGTTCGCGGTGGTGGACGACTACATGTGCCACCCCAAGCCCGTACGACTGTCTTGGGCAGCTGCCGCTTGCTACATGGCGACGGCCGCCACCGCCTACAGGCAGCTGTTCGGCTGGGCCCCGCACACCGTTCGCCCCGGCGACCCTGTACTCATTTGGGGCGGCGCCGGAGGCCTGGGCAGCATCGCCATCCAACTCGTCCGACACGTCGGCGGTTTCCCGGTCGCCGTTGTCTCCAGCGAGGAACGCGGCGAGTTCTGCGTACAGCTCGGCGCGAGAGGGTGGATCGACCGACGTGACTTCGACCATTGGGGTCGCATGCCGGACACCTCCGACGAAGACGCGATGAGCCGATGGCTGACCGGGGCGCGGGCCTTCGGCCGGCGTTTTTGGGACGTGCTCGGCGAGCGACGCAGCCCGCGGATCGTGCTAGAGCACTCCGGAGCCGACACCATTCCCACCTCCATGTACATGTGCGACAACGCCGGCATGGTCGTCATATGCGGTGGCACTACGGGCTACAACGGCGACGTGGATCTGCGGTTTCTGTGGATGCGGCAAAAGCGTCTGCAGGGGTCGCACGTGGCCAGCACACGCGACGCCCGCGAGATCACCCGTCTGATCGACCAGGGCGTCATCGACCCGTGCCTGTCCCGCACCTTTGGCTTCGAAGAGATCGGCCTGGCCCATCAGCTCATCCACGACAACCGACACCCGGCGGGCAACATGGCCGTGCTTGTCAACGCCTCACGGTAGCCGAGATGCGGCCCACCCCCCGGCCCCCGGATGTCAGACGACCGATCACACCCCACCTGCCTCGCCCCATCCGCGTCGGCTCGCCACGCGACGCCCTTCTACTCCGCACCTCCAGTCGAAGGAAAGCAGTATGACCTCACACGAGCTGCACGCAGGCAGAACCGCACTCGTGACCGGCGGAAGCCGCGGAATAGGCCGGGCCATTTGCCGTCGGCTGGCAGTCGAGGGAGTTCTGGTGGCCGTCCATTACGGACACGACCGGGCAGCGGCAGACCACACCGTTAAAGAGATCGAGAACCACGGCGGACGGGCCTTTGCACTCCACGCCGAGCTTGGCCTCCCCGGTGACGCCGACCAACTCTGGGCGGCCTTCGACCACATCCTGGACGGGCAGACATCCGAACCCGGTCTGGACATCCTCATCAATAACGCCGGCATCACCATTCCGCGCGGGATCGCCGACGTCACCGAGGCCGACTACGACCGGGTCTTCGCCGTCAACACGAAGGCACCGTTCTTCATCGTCCAACGCGGCCTGCCCCGAATGCGCGACGGTGGCCGGATCGTGAACATCTCCTCGGCGGCAACCCACATTGCCTACCCGCAGATCGTGGCCTACGGAATGGCCAAGGCCGCCCTGGACTACCTCACCCTTTCCCTTGCGCAGGAGCTGGGCCCGCGGGGTATCACGGTGAATACCGTTGCCCCGGGCTACACCGCTACGGAGATCAATCCGAAGCTCGCGGTCCCGGAAGTCCGTCAAAAGTATGCGCAGGCATCCGTTTTCCATAGGCTCGGAGCTCCGTCGGACATAGCCGATGTGGTGTCCTTCCTGGCGGGGGACCAAGCCCGCTGGGTGACTGGCCAGTGGATCGCCGCGTCCGGCGGCGCCCACCTCGGCCGGTGAGATGCCAGGTGCCGCCGCACTGACTGCACGGCACAAAGTCCGTCTGCAGTGGCCACATTCATGACCTCGACCGGACTGGAGGTCCCGCCGCCGCGAGCCATTGTCGCCACCATGTTTCGGAGCTGCTGAAGGTGCGGAGCCAACTGCCGCCGGACCCGCCATCTGAGGACGGTGCACCGCCTCCAATGCACCACACCGCAACTCTAATCGGCCTAGGACCTCTTACTGACTTCAGCTTGTCAGGGTGAGGCCGGTGCCGGTTATGAAGCCGTCGAGGGTGCGGGGCCGGTACTGGAGTCGTTTGAGTCGGTTGCGGACGAGGGCTTCCAGGCGGTCGAGGGCCATGACGGCGAGGTTGGCGAGGCTGCGCTTGACGTGCGCCCACACCCACTCGACCGGATTGAGGTCTGGTGAGTAGGCCGGCAGGAGGAAGACCGTCAGCCAGGCCCGCTCGTCGATGAGGTCCCGCATCCTGCGGGAGACATGAGTGTTCAGACGGTCCCTTTGTCAAGCCGCAAGGGCTGCCGGTGGGATCGGCTCGTAGCATCGTTGGTCGCGTAGAAGAGCCCAGAGAACGTTGACGCGACAGCGGGCGAGAGCGAGGACAGCTTGGGTATGACGCTTGCCCTCGGCCCGTTTGCGAGCGTAGAAGCGGCGGGACTCCTCGCTCCGTCGGATGCTGAACAGCGCGGAGGTGTAGAAGACGCGTTGGAGGCAGCGGTTGTATCGCTGAGGCCGACGCAGGTTGCCGCTGACCTTGCCCGAGTCACGTGAAACGGCGCGACGCCGGCGAAGCTGGCGAGGCGGTCGGAGGTTCCGAAGACGGTCATGTCTCCGCCGGTGGCGGCCAGGAACTCGGCGCCGAGGATGATGCCCAGCCCGGGCATGCTGGTGATCACGTCGAAGTCGTGGTGGTCGCGGAATCGGGCCTCGATGAGCTTGTCGAGTTCGGCGACTTGCAGGTTGAGAGCCATCACTTCCTTCGTCAGCGTGTGCACCATCTGCGCGGTCAGCCTTTCGCTGGGCAGGCTGGTGTGCTGGCGCTCGGCTGCCTGGGAGGCCGTCTGCGCGAGCTGGTTGGCATTGCGAACGCTGCGATTGCGCAGCCAGGTCGCCAGCCGTTTGGTGCCGAGTCGATGCAGGGCAGCGGGGGTCTGGTAGCCGGTCAGCAGGGTGAGTGGGCCGGTGTTCGTGAGGTCCAGCATCCGCTCAAGGCCCGGGAAGAGTCCGGACAGTTGCGCCCGCAGCCGGTTGACGGTGCGGGTGCGGTCGGCGACCAGGTCCATGCGCCGACTGGTGAGGATCTTGAGGTCGGTGATGGTCTCGTCGTCGGGCCGTAAGGGCTGGAGGTCACGCCGGATACGAATCTGATCCGCGATGACCGCGGCGTCTTTGGCATCGGTCTTGCCTTCACCGCGGTAGCTCTCGCAGGCGCGGTGGATGGCTCGGCCCGAGATGTAGTGGACGAGCTGGTCATGGTTGAGGAGGATTGCGATGGCCAGGGCGGATCCGCCGTCGGCCAGATCGATTCCCCACGTCACCTCGTCGCCCAGGGCCAGGACGTCGGTGAGAAGCTCGAGAAGGTCGGGCTCGTCGTTGGCGACGCGCCGCGACAGCAGCCGGCGGCCGCCCTCATCGATCGCGACGCAGTGGTGATGGGTCTTTCCTGCGTCGATGCCGGCCCAGATCGCGGCCATGCGCTGCCTCCGTACAGTGCGCTGCGGGTGCTTACCACGGACGACGTCGCTGTCAGATCCCTACTCAGCGATCATTCGCAATTCCTAATTGGCAGCCGAGTCGTCGTGGGGCGCTGAGCGGCCAATCGTTTCCAGCTACGAGCAGCAGATCAGTTAGAGCCACACTCGGCGCCCCTGGGTGGGTGAACCATACGAAGGACTCACCACGTCCCGCAGAACAACGTAGGGATCAGTTACAGGTCTGACAGTCTCGACCGCGCTCGGGGAAACGGGAGCCGGTGTCGCGGATACATGGGCCGCCTGGCCGGGCAATTCCTGGCTCGAGGGCATCATCCACCCGACGGCAGCAGCTCGCCCGGGTCCCTTCCGGCTGTCGTTCCTTGCGCCCTCGCGGAAATACGGCTGCGGCTTGCGGGCGGCATCACCACGCGAAGCGTTGAACCCGGGCCGCCTATGGATCACGACGGCATACGTTTATGCGGGACCTGCGGCGTTATCGGCCACGACACTGTCGGCGACGCAGCTGTCTGCGCCGCTTACCTGCAGTCCGTGTAACCGCGGCCGATGGAAGACGGCTGCGATAGGACCAGCAGTTGTCCGGTGGGCGGTAGAGGGACGCCCGCTGGAGCCGCTTGCGACCGATGCCGTACTGGGAAGGACTGGCGACCGGGAGGCTGCCTCCCAGCCGACGCCCCTTTGACACGGCAGGGGCAACGGGCGCAGATGTGAGATCAACCGGCGCGATGCCGGCGTAGGAGCCTGCGGATTCTGCCCGTCGTGCTTCTCCCATCGCGCACCTTTACTCAGTGTGCCCAGTGAGTGGCGGCACCTGGCTCAGTCAGGTAACCGCGCCGACATTTAGCCACTGACCAGTCCCGAACGTCAAGCATGCTGAGCCGGTGCTCAGGCACGTCTTCTCTCAATGCATGTTTCCGTATGGCAGCCGCCTCACCTGCACATATCTCCCGTTGCAAGTAGGGTGCGGGCTGCAGGTCCGCATGGCGTGGGCTTGCTTAGAGCGAGAGGTCCAGGGATGGCCATTGGCACTGTGAAGTGGTTCAGCGCTGAGAAGGGTTTCGGCTTCATCCAGCAGGACGGCGGAGGACCCGACGTCTTCGCGCACTACTCCAACATCAACGCCTCCGGTTTTCGTGAACTGCACGAAGGTCAGACGGTGACCTTCGACGTTGCGCAAGGCCAGAAGGGCCCGCAGGCGGAGAACATCACGGTAGTCGCTTGAGTGAGGACGCCGTGTCCGTGGTCCCCGGACCTCTACTCGGGGACCACGCGTGCACGATTGCAGGCATCTGACCGCCCCTGGCCCGGCGAACTGCCCCGAGCCGGGCTACGGGCAACAGGCACAGGCGAGGAAACCCGGCCTACTCGTCGTCTCTCTCCCTGGATGTTGCGAACTGCAAGCCGGAATCCAGTCGGAAACAGTGACTCGGCAGGCCTGGCACCTCGACCGGAACCGAGAACACTGCACCGTCGTACGGGCCGGGTGAGGAGAGCCCTACGCGCGCAGTCGTGATGTGCAGGAGCGTGTCCTGCAGGCATACCCCGGCTGGTTGAGCGGCAGGAAGGTGAAGAACACGGTCGAGAGTGGTATCTGGCAGATACCGGCGTACGGTCCCGGTTCCCCAGACAGCACACCACAGAGCTCCTTCGACATCGATGGCCATGCCATCGGGGCTCCCCTCCGGGAGAGTCACGAAAGGTTCGGGCGCACCGGGCAGCCCGCTGACCGCATCCACCGGGTAACGGGAGATTACCCCGCGAGCGCTGTCGGCCAAGTACATGACCTTGCCGTCGGCAGTGAAGACAGGTCCATTGGGAACGGTGATGCCGTCAAGAACCTGGACGACTGAGCCGTCGCGGTCAACGCGGTAGAGGGATCCGGCCCCGCGGTCTGCGTCACAGGCCATGCTGCCAGCCCAGAGGCGGCCCGATGGGTCGGTTGCGGCATCGTTCATCCTCATGTTTCTGCAGGTTCCCTCTTCCGGCCGTGCCAGCCACACAGCGTGCCCATATGGCTCGAAGAGGCAGATTCCGGTGCCCGCGGCGGCGATCCACAGCCCGGGGCAACTGTCGACAGGTGCTGCAGCGCCCAGCGGGACCGGTAGTTCGGCCAGCAACCGCAATGGGGCTGCCGGATCATTGGGGGCCGTAAACAGGCGGCCGGCGAGGATATCGACCAGGTGGACACGGTCACCCCCGGTCCATCGGATGCCCTCACCCAGCTCCAGACGGTCGGGGCGAGCGGGGAGGATGTCTGGGGAAAGATGGTCAGTCACAGTGAGACCTCTGAACAGTGATGCAGGCAGAGTGATGGCATGCGCGCAGCGAGGAGGTTGACCGCGTGGCGCACGACCGGCGGTGGCGTGACGTCGCGGGCAGCGCCGCGCATGTTCCTCCTCACGGCGGACAGCGACACTCCGCCGTGAGTACGAGCCGCCAGCGCACTCTTCCTGAACCAGGAACACAGGCGGCGTCGTCGCCGTCGGCGCCATCAAGATCGAAGACTCGGCCGAGCATCGGCTCGACGCCTGTGGACCGGTAGGGCCGATGCGCGGGAAACCCGCCGAGGTTGCGCCACAGGGCGATTGATAGTGGCTGCCCCTCGGCCTCGACCCTCAATGCCAAGAAGTCTTCGCCGTCGTGCACACAGCAGCGGTCGGTCTCGACGATCGCTCCGACCGCTGTGCCGTCGTCCGGTCCGAAACGGTCCAGAGGCAGTCCTTGGGGAGCAGGCCATCTGCCCTCGACCCATTGGGCTCCGGGGGGCCACGGGCGGCCGATCAGGGGAGCAGCTTCCGGATACAGGCGGGTAGATGCGCCAGGTGCAGCGTGCACGGTTGCCTGCTCGGATAGATCGAGCAGGGCATGAGCCGCCCAGATGAAGCGAAACCCGGGCTTGGCCCTCAGCGTGTAGTTACACTCGATGCCGCCGCCGGTGTAACGGAGAGTGCGCTCCAGCGTGAAAGTGTCGCAGCGTACGCGCTCCGTGTCTCCTTCGCCCGTCCACGGGCGGCCCCAGGCGTCGCCGTGGTCTGGGGTGCCACGAACTGTGGGAATGCACTCCTCCAGGCCGCCTGCGTCCACGAAGACGGACCCAGGGCTTGCGTGATGCCGTTCAGGACAGTCCCGCCGCCACAGCCACTCGCGGCTGCCGTGCCGCAGAGATGTCCAGCGACCGCCATGGGCCGGATCGGTCACGACCTCCAGCCTCATATGTACAGCTCCTTGGTGCGTTCCGGCAATTCGGTTGACGTCTCGCCATGAGTTCCCTCACTGCTCGTGACAGCGCAGAAGTGGGTCGCCCATACCCCGACAGCACAGCCACGATGCGCAGGAGGTGATGCTGCATGAGTAAACCTTGTTTGAATGAGTGTACTTGGGCCTCGCTATGGGCGAGGCAAGTAGCAGCGTGCGTAGCCGCGTAGGGCACATTGACATGACCTACGTGGCTCGTTCGCCGACGGGGCTTCTCCGCATCCAGCGCAGTGTGACCTGCACCCCTCCGCCTCCCTGTGCCCAACGTCGGTGAGGCGGGGGCGCTCACACACATCAACGACGGCATCTTCGGTCGGTGCTGCCGTCCGTCTGATATGCTGGCGATGCACTGTGGCGCGGGCTCGCCCGATCAGTTGCCCTCCGGTCATGCAACCACCATGTGAACGCTCAGCGGCCGCCTGCCGCCTTACTGACGCCAACGGGCGAGAACGAGGGCCTCGAAGAGAGATTGACCAGCGCACTGTAGATCGGCAGCACGTACGTTCCTGCAGTAGTCAAGCGCGGATCTTAGCAGCACAGTTGGCCGATGCCGGGTCCCAGCGGCCCTATCGAATGATGAGGTCGTGAGTGCTGCCGGCCGCGGCGGGTCTAGGCGCTGTTTCTCGGATCTCCCTCCGCGGGTGGGGTGTTGGGGGCAGGCTGACGGCATGGGACGTGGAGACCTGACGAATGCGGAGTGGGAG
>NZ_JBIBUW010000038.1:0-25631 GCF_043079785.1 Streptomyces sp. NPDC015139
TGGTACTGCAGGGGGGACCCTGTGGGAGAGTAGGACGCCGCCGAACAATCTTTGGGAAAACCCCCGCATCCACGGATGCGGGGGTTTTCTGCGTTTAGGGTCGACGTATGCGCTACGACCTCATCATCTTCGACAACGACGGCGTCCTCGTCGACAGCGAGCCGATCTCCAATCGGCTGCTCGCCACGTATCTGACCGAGCTGGGGCACCCGACGTCGTACGAGGAGTCGATACGGGACTACATGGGGTCGGCGATGCACCGGATCCACGAGCTCGTCCTGGAGCGGACCGGGCAGCGGCTGCCGGACGACTTCGACGACGTCTTCCACGCGCGCGTCTTCGCGGCCTTCGAGCGGGAGTTGCAGCCCGTGGCCGGCGTCGGAGGCGTGCTGGAGAAACTGGCCGCCGACGGGGTGCCGTACTGCGTGGGCTCCTCCGGGAGCCACGAACGGATCAGGGTGGGGCATCGGACGACCGGGCTCGACCGGTGGTTCACCGAGGACCGCGTCTTCAGCTCGCAGGATGTCGGGCGGGGCAAACCGGAGCCCGACCTCTTCCTGTACGCGGCCCGGCGCATGGGAGTCGCACCCGAGAGATGCCTGGTGGTGGAGGACTCCCCCCTCGGCGTCCAGGCGGCCGTGGCGGCCGGGATGGACGTGTACGGCTTCACCGCGATGACGCCGGCGAACAGGCTGGCGCAGGCGAACCAACCCTTCACCGACATGGGCGAATTGGCTGACCTGCTGGTATGACGCGGGCCACCGGTCCGCTCCTGACATTTGTCATGCGGACCTCCGGACGATCGTTTCTACAGCCGGCCCCCCAGGGTCGGCGAAGCTGAACGCATGACGAAGAACACGGGGGCCCAGGGCCGGAGCGAGCAGCGGAAGCGCAACCCGAGCGTGCTCGACAACTTCAAGCCGTTGCTCGTCGACGTGGCGGTGCCGCTCGGCTCGTACTACCTCCTCAAAGGGGCCTTCGGGATGAGCGTCTTCGCGGCGCTCGCCTGGAGCAGCGTCGTGCCGGCGCTGCGGACCGGGTGGAGCCTGGTCAGGGAACGCAGGACCAACGGGCTCGCGGGCCTCATCCTCGTCGTGAACGTCGTCTCGCTGCTGCTGAGTTTCGTCTCCGGCGATCCCCGGCTGATGCTCGCCAAGGACAGCGGGATCAGCAGCACGGTCGCCATCGGCATCCTGGTCTCCGTACGGCTCGGCAAGCCGATGATGACCGCCGGTATGAAGCCCTTCCTCATCAAGGGCGACACGGCGAAGGAGGCCGCCTGGGAGCGGCTGATGACCGGGAGGGCGACCGCCTCCGCCGCCTTCCGGCGGAAGGAGAGCGTCTTCTCCGTCGTCTGGGGCGTGGCGCTGTTCGCCGAGTGCGTGGCGCGGGTCGTGGGGGCCTACACCGTCCCGGTGGACACCATGGTGTGGCTCGGGACGGTCGTCGTGATCGGCACGGTCGCGGTCGCGATGGTCGTCAGCGGCGGCCTGGCCGTCGCGCCGATGGAGGGGATGCTGGCCGCCGAGGTGGAGGCCGGCGCCGACCGGGCGCAGCCCGAGGTCGCCGTCGCCGCCTGACTCGGCGCTCGGTAAAGCTGAGGGAAATTCATCTTTGGCTTGATCTACCCACAGGTAGCCCGGGGCCCTACGCTCGCCGCCATGACTGATGTGCTGCGGCGCGGTAGGGCCTCGCTGGCGTTCAGCTTCTTCGCCCAGGGCGCCGCCTTCGCCCTGCTCGTGACCCGCATCCCGGCCGTCCAGGACCGGTACGGCGTTTCCGATGCCCTGCTCCCGGCCTTCCTGGCCGCCGTACCGATCCTCGCCGGTGTCGGCAGTGTGACCACCGAGCAGCTGGTGAAGCGGGTCCGGCCCAGCCGGTTGCTGCGCTGGTCCCAGCCGGTGGTGCTGCTGGCGCTGCTCGGGGTGGGGGCCGGCGGGCAGGGGCAGGTGGCCGCGCTCGCGGTGGCGCTCGGCGTGTTCGGGCTCGCGGTGGGCGCGCTGGACGCCTCCATGAACATGCTCGGCGTCAGTCTGCAGCGGACGTACGGGCGCAGCATCATGCTCAGCTTCCATGCCGCCTACAGTCTGGGCGGGATCGTGGGCGCCTCGCTGGCCTGGGCCGGGGCGCACTGGCACCTCGCGCTCTGGGTGTCGTACCTGCCGGTGGTGGCGGTGCTGCTGCCGGCGGCACTGGTGGGGAGCAGGTGGTACGTCGACGGGGAGCCGGCGCCCGTGGCGGACGACCGGGCCGGCGGCGGTGTGGTGTTCAAGCTGCTGCTCCCGCTGTGCCTGGTGATGACCTTCGCGTACATCGGGGACTCGACGGTCTCCAACTGGAGCGCGAAGTACCTGAAGGACGTGCTGGGCAGCTCGGAGCAACTGGCGACGGTGCCGTACAACGTCTACATGATCACCACGCTCGTCGGCCGGGCCGTCGGGGACTACGGGGTGCGGCGGCTCGGGGCCGTGACCGTCGTGCGGCTGGGCACGCTGGTCGCGGCCGGCGGGTTCGCGGTGGTGGCCGTGGCGCCCGGGGCGTGGATCGGGATGCTCGGTTTCACCCTGCTGGGTCTGGGGCTGTGTGTGCTCGTGCCGCAGACGTTCGCGGCGGCGGGGCGGATGTTCCCGGGGGCTTCGGACACGGCGATCGCCCGGCTGAACATCTTCAACTACGTCGGTTTCCTGATCGGTTCGCCGTTGGTCGGGACCCTCGGCGACACCTGGAGCTATCGCGGGGCCATGCTGGTGCCGATGGTGTTGGTGCTGGTGACGTTGGTGTACGCCAGGTCGTTCGCCGCTCAACCGGACCGATACGGTGGCGGTCATGAGCGGCCGCGCACAGCTGATGTGGGACGAGGCAGTAACGGGCTATGACTTCGGCAGGGACCATCCGATGGACCCGGTCCGGCTGGAGCTGACCCGGAAACTGGTGGGCGCCTTCGGGCTCGACCGGGAGATGGAGGTCGTGGCGGCGAAGCCGGCCGGCGAGTCGACGCTGCGGCTGGTCCACCGGGAGGACTACATCGACGCCGTGAAGGCCGCGTCCGCCGATCCCGCGGGTGCCGACGGAGCCTACGGGCTCGGCACGGTCGACGACCCCGCGTTCGCCGGGATGCACGAGGTGTCCGCGCTGATCGCCGGCCAGTCGGTGGGGGCCGCGGAGGCGGTGTGGCGGGGGGACGCCGACCACGCCGTGAACTTCGCGGGCGGGCTGCACCACGCGATGCCCGGGGGCGCGTCGGGTTTCTGCGTCTACAACGACGCCTCGCTGGCGATCGCCCGGCTGCTGGAGCTGGGCGCCGAGCGCGTCGCCTACGTGGACGTCGACGTGCATCACGGCGACGGGGTCCAGGCGGCGTTCTGGGAGGACCCGCGGGTGCTGACGATCTCGCTGCACGAGCATCCCCGTACGTTGTTCCCGCAGACCGGGTGGCCGCAGGAGACCGGCGCCGGGGACGGGGAGGGTGCCGCGGTGAACGTGGCGCTGCCGGCGGGCACCGGGGACGCGGGGTGGCTGCGGGCGTTCCACGCGGTGGTGCCCGAACTGCTGGCGGAGTTCCGGCCGCAGGTGCTGGTCTCGCAGCACGGTGCCGACACGCACTTCGAGGACCCGCTGGCGCATCTCGCGGTGTCACTGGACGCGCAGCGGGCGGTGCAGGTGGCGTGTCACGAGCTGGCGCACGAGCACGCCGGGGGCAAGTGGGTGGCGCTCGGGGGCGGCGGTTACGCGGTGGTCGAGGTCGTGCCGCGGTCCTGGACGCATCTCGTGGCGATCGCCGCGGGGCGGCCCGTCGCTCCGGAGACGATGATTCCCGACGCGTGGCGGCAGCAGGTCTACGCCCGGACCCGGCAGCCGGGACCGTACCGGATGACCGACGGCCGGTGGCCGGTGAGTTGGGCCGCCTGGGACGAGGGGTACGACCCCGCCGACCGCCTGGACCAGGCCGTGCTGGCGACGCGCCGGGCGGCTTTCCCGCTGCGGGGGCTGCTGCCCTAGCGCGGCGCTCCGTGGCAGGGGTGAGGCGGGAGGCGTTAGGCCGACCGTGCGGTCTTCTCGCCGTTCCGCTGCCCGCCGCCGGGCCGATGGGCCACCATCGCACCCGTGTCGCCCCCTGCCGACCTCCGCGCGCACCTGCTGGCCGCCGGGCTGGCCGGGGTCGTGGGGACCTCGCGTGAGGACAGCCTGCGCAGTTACCGGCTGTTCGCGGCCAGGGATCCGCGGCTGTTGATCGGGATCGACCCGGAATGGCCGTGGGAACAGCCGGACTTGCTCGCGTTGATGGCGGAGAAGTGCGGGGTTTCGGCCGATCCCCGGCACACGGCCGGCCCCGACGTGATCGATCCGGAGCGCACGCTGGCCGCGCTGGACGCCTTCGCGGAGCGGATCGGCGAGGTCGCCCGGCGGGGTGCGCCCGTGCTCTTCGGCACCGGGCACCCACAGCGGCTGCTCGGTTTCTACGCCGGCCTTGCGGACGCGCTCTCGGCGGCGGGGTGTGAGGTGCTCACCCCTGCGCAGGGTCGCTGTGTCGACATATTGACCCGGTTCGGTCTACGTACGTACCGCGTCGACTACCTACGTGGTGTTGCCCTGGTGCGGGAACCGGAGGCCGAGCGCCCCGGTGGTGAGCCGGGCGTCCACAGTCATTCGCCGCTCCCGGTTCGGGTCGTGCTCGAGGCCGCGGCGGAGCGCGGGGGGCCGTTGCCCGAGCTCGTGGTGGGGGATCACGGGTGGCTCTGCGGTGCAGGTCAGCTGGGGTTCGAGGCGATCGGGCCGGCCGACACCGATGATCCGGCGCCGTTCGTGGGAGAGGCCGAGGGATCCGTGTCGGTCGTCGTTCCGGTTGACGACGGCGTGCGCTCGGAGCACTACCTCCCGCTCACCCGCTACGTGCTCAAACGAGCGTGTCTGTCACAGTAGGCCGGCGACGGGTGCACCTCTTCCCCACTCGCATCACCCGCCCCTACATTGGGGAGTGAGCACGCAACGACGAAGAGTCACCGGAAGGGGAAGCCGGTGGCCGTCGAGTGCGGAAGGTTCAGGTGTGTCATGGCTGCAGCTGGCGAGAGGCCTCTGAACGAGGTTCAGTTCCTGACCGTGGCGGAGGTCGCCACGGTGATGCGAGTGTCGAAGATGACCGTGTACCGGTTGGTGCACAGCGGTCATCTGCCCGCGATCCGGGTCGGGCGGTCGTTCCGTGTCCCGGAGCAAGCGGTACACGAGTACCTCCGCGACAGCTACGTGGGGGTGGAAACGGCCTGACGGTGTCCCCGGGAGACCGGAACACCCCTCGATTACGACCTCAGCGCTCGGTTGGGTAGGCTAGGCCCTCGTAGGTCGTGTGGGCCCATGGCGCCCAAACAACCGAGTGATGAGAAGTGAGCGAGGGTAGTCGTGGGCTCTGTTATCAAGAAGCGGCGCAAGCGGATGGCCAAGAAGAAGCACCGCAAGCTGCTCAAGCGCACGCGCGTTCAGCGTCGCAACAAGAAGTAGGCGACGCCGCGAGGGCGTACACCTGTGGCCTCCCACCCGTGCTGGTGGGAGGCCACAGTCATGTCCGCAGGTACGGGGGCGGGGCCCCCGGCATGTTCCGATGGGGGGAGTTTCGGTCACCTCGTGCATCGGGGGGTCATCACAGCGCAACATCGAACCGCTAAGTTGGCCGCACACGGGGAACGCGGAACTGGGGCAACGCGGAGAAGGAAGGCGCTGATCTTGGCGAAGGTCGTGCTCGTCACCGGAGTGGCCCGGCAGCTGGGCGGCCGGTTCGTGCGGCGGATCCAGCGGGACCCGGAGGTCGACCGGGTGATCGCCGTGGACGCGGTGCCGCCGGCGCACCATCTGGGCGGGGCCGACTTCGTCCAGGCCGACATCCGTAAGCCGACCATCGCCCGGGTGCTCGCCGAGACCGGCGCCGACACGGTCGTGCACATGGACGTCACGGGCACGGCCCTGGGCGGGGGCAACCGGGCCACGGTCAAGGAGACCAACGTCATCGGCACCATGCAGCTGCTCGGCGCCTGCCAGAAGTCGCCGACCGTGAAGCGCCTGGTGGTGAAGTCCAGTACGAACGTCTACGGATCGGCGCCGCGCGACCCGGCCGTGTTCACGGAGACGACCCCGCCCAAGTCACTGCCCAGCGGCGGCTTCGCCAAGGACGCCGTCGAGGTCGAGGGGTACGTGCGCGGGTTCGCGCGGCGGCGGCCGGACGTGGCCGTGTGCGTGCTGCGGTTCGCGAACATCCTCGGCCCGGCCGCGGACACCCCGCTCGCCTCGTACTTCGCGCTGCCGGTCCTGCCGACCGTGCTCGGCTACGACCCGCGGCTGCAGTTCGTGCACGAGGACGACGTCATCGAGGTGCTGCGGATCGCCTCGCACGAGCCGCGCCGGGGCACCCTCAACAGCGGCACCTTCAACATCGCCGGGGACGGTGTGCTGCTGCTCTCGCAGTGCTCCCGGCGGCTGGGCCGGCCCACCGTGCCGCTGCTGCTGCCCGCGGTCACCTGGGCCGGCTCCCTGGTCCGTACGCTGGGTATGACGGACTTCTCACCCGAGCAGATCCGGCTGCTCACCCACGGGCGGGTGGTGGACACGGTGCAGATGCGCGAGACGCTGGGTTTCACGCCCAGGTACACGACGGCGGAGACGTTCGCGGAGTTCGCACGGAGCCAGGGCCCCGGGCTGCTGCCGCCGGAGGCCCTCTCGGGGGCCGTCGACCGGATCGCCGCGCTGGCCGCCCAGACCGGCGGCCGGCCCACGACGCACAGCGCCAATTGAGGAGCGCAGCAACGATGGCGGACGCCAAGGTCATTCCGTTCGACGACGACCGGTCCCGCGGGAGCGCCGCGCAGCGGCCGGCGCGGCGCCGGAGCACGGGGAGCCGGCGCAAGGGCGAGAGCGCCGTGGTGCGCGGGGTGGGGGAGGCCGGGGAGCTCGGTGAGGTGCAGCCCCTGCCCGGCCGGGCGCAGACCCGGGAGGACGGCGCTGTGCGCCCCGAGGAGGAGTCGCCGGAACCGGCGGAGGCGGATGGGCACGACGGTGGGCTGGAGCGGCGTGTGGCGGCCGGACTGGCCTTCCTGCGGCGCCGGCTGACCGGGGAGTACGAGGTCGACGACTTCGGGTACGACGAGGAGCTGACCGACCAGGTCCTGATGTCGCTGCTGCGGCCGTTGTACGAGAAGTACTTCCGGGTCGAGGTGAAGGGCGTCGAGAACATCCCGGCGGAGGGCGGGGCGCTGATCGTCGCCAACCACTCGGGGACGCTGCCGTTGGACGGCCTGATGATGCAGGTCGCCGTGCACGACCACCACCCGGCCGGCCGGCATCTGCGGCTCCTCGCGGCCGACCTGGTGTTCGTGCTGCCGGTGGTCAACGAGCTGGCCCGCAAGCTGGGGCACACGCTGGCCTGTTCCGAGGACGCCGAGCGGCTGCTGGAACAGGGCGAGTTGGTCGGGGTGATGCCGGAGGGCTTCAAGGGCATCGGGAAGCCGTTCGGCGAGCGGTACAAGCTGCAGCGGTTCGGCCGGGGCGGATTCGTCTCCACGGCGCTGCGGCAGGGCGCGCCGATCATCCCCTGCTCGATCGTCGGGGCGGAGGAGATCTACCCGATGATCGGCAACGCGAAGACGCTCGCCCGGCTGCTGGGCTTCCCGTACTTCCCGCTGACGCCGACCTTCCCGTGGCTGGGCCCGCTGGGCGCGATCCCGCTGCCCACCAAGTGGACGATCCAGTTCGGCGAACCGATCCCGACGGACGGCTATCCGCCGGAGGCCGCCGAGGACCCGATGCTGATGTTCAACCTGACCGACCAGGTACGCGAGCAGATCCAGCACACGCTGTACAAGCTGCTGGTGCAGCGCAGGTCGGTCTTCTTCTGACCGACCTGTACGACGGCAGACCGTACGACGACAGGGCTCTACGGCGAAGGGGGCGCCCCGCTCGGGTGGGGCGCCCCCTTCGCTTCGGCCGCTACGGCTACTCCGCGTCCTCGCTGTCGATGCCGAGGCCGGGGAGCAGATCCGGGAAGAGCGGCGGGATGGTGATGTCCGGCTGACCCGACGGGGTCTTGCCGGCGGACGGGGAGCTGTTGTCGCCGCCGATCTTCGGCGGGTCGAGCAGACCGCCCGTGTCGCCCCCGATCAGACCGTCGCCGCTGCTGCCCGTGGCCGAGCCGCTCGGGCTGCCCGGGCTCGCGTGCCTGCCCGGGGACGGGGTGTCGCCCGAGGAACTGGGCGCGGTCGACCGGTGGGTGTCGGAGGAGCCGGTGGACGCCGGGCCGGAGCCCCCCTGCCGCTTGCCGTCCCCGGGTTGGGCCGGCTGCTGGGGCAGCAGGGACTGCAGCGGGGCGACCTCCTCGTCTATGGCGTCGAAGACCGACGACACCTGCTGTTTGACGTCCCCGAGCTGCATGGGCAGCTTGTCGCTGAGCGTGCTCCACGCCTCACGGTGGGACCGCGAGAAGGTGGAGAGCGCCTGGATGGGACCCAGCGAATCGGGGTCGGCCTGGTAGGCGGCGTGCAGCAGGCGGTGGCCCTCGGCCACGTCGTGCTGCATGCCGGACAGGGTGCGGCGGATCTCCCCGATGGACTCGTGGTCGAGGTGACCGCCACGGCCGCGGTCCAGCAGCCGGCGGGCCTCGTTGAGCCGGGTGGAGGCCTGGTCGAGGTAGGTCTGGCCGCGCTGGTCGTCACCGTCGGTCAGATAGTTGAGCTTGAAGTCCTCGATCCCGCGTTTCAGGCCGTACAGCGAGTCGCCGGGCAGGGCGTCGGAGCTGGCGGCGGCGACCCCGCCGAAAGCCCCGGCGGCCACGCCGACGCTGAGCCCGCCCGCGGCGAGCCCCTTGGTCAGCCTGGAACGCGGGCGAAGTTTGCCCAGCGGGCTCGCCCGGTGTGCGCCCCGGGCCCTATGGGAGCGCTGGTCCGGTACCGACGCATCCGCCGCCCCGGTTCCCTCCTGGAGCATGGCCTCCATCGCGGCCACCAGTTGGGCGCGCTGGACGACCTTGACCTCGGGGTCGAGCTGCGGCTTGGGCAGCCCGCCGAGACCCGCCGCCAGGGCCAGCAATGTGCCCTGTTCGGCCGGTTCCCCGGCGGTCGGCGGGGAACCCGCCGGTGCTGCGGACTGCTCGGCCGCCGTGTCCCGGTCGGACTGCTCCTCCAGGGCCTGGGCGAAGGCGTTCGCCCGCCGGTGCGCCGATACATTCGCGATCACTGGCGGCACCTCCTCTCGTCATGACGGTCGACTCCCCAGGGGGTCCTGAGGGTTGCACGCCCACGACCACTTCCACACGATCGAGCGATCAGGGTCGGCCAGGACGTGACCACAGGGAGCCTGTATCCCGCACAACGACTGGCGCGGCACTTGGGTTACGGACGCCGGATGATCGGCTCGGAAAGGCAACGAGCTTTCACGGAGAGTGAGTTGCCCGTCGCCCTGAGTGGTGTGGGGCGCGGGCTTCAGCGTGCGTCGTCCGGCAGCAGCCGGGCGAGCGTCCGTACGGCACGGTACTGGAGGGTCTTGATGGCACCCTCGTTCTTGCCCATGACCCGGGCCGTCTCGGCGACCGAGAGGCCCTGGAGGAACCGCAGGGTCACGCACTCCTGCTGCTGCGGGTTCAGCCGGCGCACGGCTTCCAGCAGGGCGGCGTTGGACAGGGACTCCAGGACCGAGTCCTCCGGGGAGCGCTCCACCTCGTTGGCGTCCAGCATCTCGCCGGTCGTGACCTCGAGGCGGAAGCGGCTGGACTTGAAGTGGTCGGCGACGAGGTTGCGCGCGATCGTCACCAGCCACGCCCCGAAGTCCCGGCCCTGCCAGGTGAAGGTGCCGATCCTCCTGAGCGCCCGCAGAAAGGTCTCGCTCGTGAGGTCCTCGGCGGTCGCCCGGCCGCCCACGCGGTAGTAGATGTACCGGTACACCGTGTCGCTGTACTGGTCGTACAGCCGGCCGAAGGCCTCGGCCTCGCCCGCCTGGGCGCGCTCGACGAGGTCCATCATCCGGGCGCTGTCGCTGTCCGCGGCCGGGCGGCGGGCGGTGGCGGCGCCGCTGGGGCGCCCTCGTCTGCCGACCGCGGCGCCGCTCTCGGCCAGTGCGTAGCACGGGCCGGCGGGCGCGGCGGCGGCGAAGGCGGGGACGGCGTACGCGGTCGGGACAAAGCCGCGCATCGTCTCTTTGACCATTGCGACCGTTGCGCGCAGCGTAGCCAGGCCCGAGGCGTCAACCCCGACGTGTGGGTACACGGGACTCCCAGAGGCAGAGCTTCCATCACGTGCAGTGCGGGACCGTTCACCCGTCGTAGCGACGAATGGGGTCTCGTTTGCGTCTGAGGAGAATAACGCTTCGTGCAGGCACTGCTACACCGAGTTGCTCAAATCATCGATTGCGTCGCTTCTGTTACCGATTGACGCCCCATCAAGGACCGTAGAGTGATCGATTTTTGAACGGAAAGTGGCGAGTTTCGGCGAAGTCCAGGGCGTCTTGAAATGGCCGCGGCATAATTCGGGCGCGCGGCACGGAAACTGAGGGAGTGTGGAGCGAGAGCGGCGGTGCGGCCGCTACCGGCGCCGTCGGCTCAGGGCGATCGCCGCCGCCGTGCCGCCGGCGACCGCGCCGACGCCGGCCGCCGCGGGGATGCCGACCTTGGCCGCCTTGCGGCCCGTCCGGTAGTCGCGCAGGCGCCAGTCCTGTTCGCGCGCGTGCCGGCGCAGCTTGGCGTCCGGATTGATCGCGTAGGGGTGGCCGACCAGGCACAGCATGGGGATGTCGTTGTGGCTGTCGCTGTAGGCCGCGCAGCGGGAGAGGTCGAGTCCCTCCGCCGAGGCCAGCGCGCGGACTGCCTCGGCCTTCGCGGGACCGTGCAGCGGCTCGCCGACCAGCTTGCCGGTGTAGACGCCGTCGACGGACTCCGCGACCGTGCCGAGCGCGCCGGTCAGGCCGAGACGGCGGGCGATGACCTGGGCGATCTCCACCGGGGCCGCCGTGACGAGCCACACCTTCTGGCCCGCGTCCAGGTGGGCCTGGGCGAGGGCGCGGGTGCCCGGCCAGATGCGGTCGGCCATGTACTCGTCGTAGATCTCCTCGCCGATCGTCTGGAGCTCGACGACGCGGTGGCCCTTGACGATGGACAGCGCCGAGTCGCGGGCGTCCTGCATGTGCTCCGGGTCCTCGACACCGGCGAGCCGGAACCAGGCCTGCTGCCAGGCGAACCGGGCCAGGTCGCGTGTCTCGAAGAACTTCCGCTTGTACAGGCCGCGGCCGAAGTGGAACAGCGCGGCACCCTGCATCACGGTGTTGTCGAGGTCGAAGAAGGCGGCCGCCCTGTCGTCGCCGATCACCGGGAACTCGGGTTCCACCTCGGCGGCCTGCGGGGTCTGCGGCGCCTCCTGCGAGGACTTGCGGGCAGCCTCCGCCGAGGCCTCGCCTGCCAACACGCTCCGCGCCGTGGCGGAGCGCCTACGGGGAGTGAGCCATCCGAGAGCGGCCATGTCGTGAGCATAGCCAGTCTGTTCGGTGCTTCCGGAGTCGAGAGGTTGGAAGGGTGTGAACTCTCCGCGACCGGGCCGTTAAAGAACTGCCCGAAGACGACCGGTACGGCGGTGCCCGGCGCGCGAGAATGGCCGGTATGAGTCCCCTCTTCCGACGCAAGGCCGAGCCCCGTGAGCGGCTGGTCACCCTCATCCGCAAGCCCGGCTGCCATCTGTGCGACGACGCCGAACTCGTGCTCGACAAGGTCTGCGGAGAACTCGGCGTGTCCTGGGAGCAGCGGGACATCACCGAGGACCGGGAGCTGCACGACCGGTACTGGGAGCAGATTCCGGTCGTACTGATCGATGGTGAACAGCACACCTTCTGGCGCGTGAACGAGGAGCGACTGCGCCGGGCACTGACCGAGTAGTACAAATCCCCGAAAAGTCGCTTAGGATCGTTGGCGGTTTGGTCTCGGGGGCGGGATTCGTGAGGAGAGTGTCCGGTTTTGCCCCCAGTAACGAAGGAACCTCGGTGTGTATACGCCGGTTCCCGCCAAGGGTGCGGAAGTCGCGTGACCCCGGTCACTTCTGCCGGGCAAATCGGACACCATCTTTGTGCACGCGTTCACAAAGACATAGCCTGCTGTCGACGGGGCGGTCCGGGGACGTATGACCGCCCACAGCCCCGCTCTACCCGCAGGAGCACCGTGGCAACTGGCCGAACACACCGACCGGCGACCCGTAGCCGAGGGATTCCCGAGGCCACCGTCGCCAGGCTTCCGCTGTACCTCCGAGCCCTGACGGCACTGTCCGAGCGCTCGGTACCCACGGTCTCCTCCGAGGAACTGGCCGCGGCGGCGGGGGTCAACTCCGCCAAGCTGCGCAAGGACTTCTCCTACCTGGGTTCCTACGGAACGCGCGGTGTCGGCTACGACGTGGAGTACCTCGTCTACCAGATCTCCCGCGAGCTCGGCCTGACCCAGGACTGGCCGGTCGTGATCGTCGGTATCGGTAACCTCGGCGCCGCGCTGGCCAATTACGGCGGGTTCGCCTCCCGCGGCTTCCGGGTGGCCGCGCTGATCGACGCCGACCCGGCCATGGCCGGGAAGCCCGTCGCCGGCATCCCGGTCCAGCACACGGACGAGCTGGAAAAGATCATCAAGGACAACGGGGTGTCCATCGGCGTCATCGCCACCCCCGCCGGTGCCGCCCAGCCGGTCTGCGACCGGCTCGTGGCCGCCGGGGTCACCTCCATCCTGAACTTCGCGCCGACCGTGCTGTCCGTCCCGGACGGGGTCGACGTGCGCAAGGTCGACCTCTCCATCGAGCTGCAGATCCTCGCGTTCCACGAGCAGCGCAAGGCCGGCGAGGAGACCGCGGCCGGAACCGGCGCCCTGCCCGCCGCCGCTCCCCGCGGCACGGCCGCCGACGACTCCACCGACCAGGGACCCGACGGGGACGTACCCGCCGTGATGCCGGCATGAGCCTTCTCGTCGTCGGACTCAGCCACCGCAGTGCCCCGGTCAGCGTGCTGGAGCGGGCCGCGCTGGCCGCGGACGCCCAGACCAAGCTGCTGCAGGACACGGTCGCCGCCGAGCCCGCCACCGAGGCCGCGGTGCTCGCCACCTGCAACCGCATCGAGCTCTACGCCGACGTGGACAAGTTCCACGCCGGTGTCGCCGAACTGTCCACCCTGCTCGCGCAGCACAGCGGCGTCGGCCTGGAGGAGCTCACCCCCTACCTCTACGTCCACTACGAGGACCGGGCCGCCCACCATCTGTTCTCGGTGGCCTGCGGGCTGGACTCGATGGTCGTCGGCGAGGGGCAGATCCTCGGCCAGATCAAGGACTCCCTGGCCCGGGCGCAGGACCTGCACACCGCGGGACGGCTGCTGAACGACCTGTTCCAGCAGGGCCTGCGGGTCGGCAAGCGCGCCCACTCCGAGACCGGGATCGACCGCGCCGGGCAGTCCCTGGTCACCTTCGGCCTGGAGCAGCTGGCCGTCGGCACGGACGTCGGTGTCTGGGCCGAGGGCAAGAAGGCGCTGGTCATCGGTGCCGGCTCGATGTCGTCGCTGGCCGCGGCCACGCTCGCGCGGGCCGGGGTCGCCGAGATCGTCGTCGCCAACCGCACCGTCGAGCGCGCCGAGCGGCTCGCCCAGATCCTCACCGAGGGCGACGACACCGCCGTGGCCGCCCGTGCGGTGACCATGGACGCGGTGCCGGGTGAGCTGACACGTGCCGACGTCGTCGTCTCCTGCACCGGTGCGACCGGCCTGGTGCTCAGCGCGGAAGCGGTCGCCCAGGCGGTCGAGGGCCGCACCGGGCGGCCCGCCGCCGAGCTCGCCGACAGGGCCCCCGCGCCCACGCACGGCAAGGCCCCGCTGGCCGCCGGCGCCGACGAGAACTGCCCGCTGGACCTGGCCGCCGCGCAGCCCGGTTTCTCCGTCATGGGCGAGGCGGCCGTGGCCGGTATGGACGCGGCCACCCTGGAGCAGCACGCGGCCTGGGTCGCCGGCGGCACCGTCGACCGCCGGGAACGCCGTACGCCCGAGGCGGACGCCGAGCTGATCACCGCGCTCGCCGCGACCGCGGCCACCGTCGGCCGCATCCCCGAGCGCCGCAAGCCCGAACCGGCCGCGGGGATCCCGCGTCCGGCGCCCTCCTTCTTCCTCCTCGACCTGGCCATGCCCCGCGACATCGACGCGGCCGTGCACCGGCTGGCCGGGGTGCGCCTGGTGGACATCGAGTCGCTGGCCGAGGCGTCCGCGGACGCGCCGATGGCGACCGACGTGGACCAGGTCCGGCGTATCGTCTCCGACGAGGTCGCGGCCTTCGGGGCGGCCCAGCGGGCGGCGCACATCACGCCGACCGTGGTCGCACTGCGCACCATGGCCGCCGACGTCGTCGCCGGTGAGATCGCACGGCTCGACGGCCGCCTGCCCGACCTGGACGAACGCCAGCGCGGGGAGATCCGGCAGGCCGTGCACCGCGTCGTCGACAAACTGCTGCACGCGCCGACCGTACGGATCAAGCAGCTCGCGGCCGAGCCCGGCGGCGCCGGGTACGCGGACGCGCTGCGCACCTTGTTCGACCTCGACCCCGAGACGGTCGCCTCCGTCTCCCGGGCCGTGGACAGCACAGACAAGAAGGACCGACCGGCATGACTGACAAGGCACTGAGACTGGGGACCAGGCGCAGCAAGCTCGCCATGGCCCAGTCCGGGCAGGTGGCGGAGGCCGTCCGCCGGGTGACCGGCCGGCCCGTCGAGCTGGTCGAGATCACCACGTACGGCGATGTCTCCCGCGAGGCGCTGGCGCAGATCGGCGGCACGGGCGTCTTCGTCACGGCGCTGCGTGACGCGCTGCTCAGGGGCGAGGTCGACTTCGCGGTTCATTCGCTCAAGGACCTCCCGACCACGCAGCCCGAGGAACTCGCCCTGGCCGCCGTGCCGCTGCGCGAGGACCCGCGGGACGTGATCGTCGCCCGGGACGCGCTCAAGTTCACCGACCTGCCGCGGGGCGCCCGCGTCGGCACGGGTTCGCCGCGCCGGATGGCGCAGCTGAACGCGTACGCCCGCGCCCACGCGCTGGACATCGAGACGGTCGCGATCCGCGGCAACGTGGACACGCGCATCCGGTACGTCCGCGACGGCGAACTGGACGCGGTCGTGCTGGCCGCCGCCGGACTGAACCGGATAGGCCGGATCGACGAGGTGACCGACTTCCTGTCGGTCGACACGGTTTTGCCCGCCCCCGGCCAGGGGGCACTGGCGATCGAGTGTGCCGCGGACAACGCGGACCTGATCGCGGCGCTCGGCGAGCTCGACGACCCGTTCACCCGGGTCGCCGTGACCGCCGAACGGTCCCTGCTCGCCGCCCTGGAGGCCGGATGCAGCGCCCCTGTGGGCGCACTGGCCGACCTTCTGAGCGACGGGCAGATTGTCAAGGAAATGCGCCTGCGCGGCGTCGTCGGCACGACCGACGGCACCCGCACGGTGCAGCTGTCCACCACCGGTCCCGTGCCCCAGACGCACGAGCAGGCGATGGCACTCGGTCGCGAACTCGCCACCGAGATGCTCGCCCAGGGCGCGGCCGGTCTGATGGGGGAGCGAGCGCAGTGAGCCCCACCACCCTTCCCGCCGGCCTCGAACACGGGCACGTCACCTTCCTCGGTGCCGGACCCGGGGATCCGGGACTGCTGACTCTGCGCGCCGTGGAGGCGCTGTCGAACGCGGACGTCCTGGTCGCCGAGCACGAGGTGCTCGACGTCATCCGGACGCACGCCCGGCAGGGCGTCTCCGTCGTGAGGACGGACGCCGACCCCTCCTCGGTCTCGCCGCCGGGCACGGGCACGCCGCAGCTCACGGTCGTTGACGGCACGTCAACCGCCGCCGCTGCCCCGGCCCCTGCCCGGGATGCCGCTCATCTTGTCATGGAGGCCGCGCGGGGCGGCAGGCGGGTCGTCCGTGCGGTGTCCGGGGACCCGGGACTTGATACGTACGCGGCCGAGGAAATGCTCGCCTGCGTCGCCGCCGGTGTGCCCTTCGAGGTCGTGCCCGGCGTGGCGGCGGCGGTCGGCGTGCCCGCGTACGCCGGTGTGCCGCTGCGCGACGCGCAGGGCGCGGACGTCCGGTTCGTGGACGCCCGTACCGCCTCCGACCGCTGCTGGACGGAGGTGGGTGCCTCGGACGGCACGGTGGTCGTCTCGACGACGCTGGACGCGGTGGCCGCCGCGGCCGGCGAGCTGGTCTCGGCGGGCCGCAAGCCGGACACCCCGCTGACGGTCACGGTCGCCGGTACGACGACCCGCCAGCGCACCTGGACGGCGACGCTCGGCACGATCGCGCAGACGCTGAAGCAGGCGAAGGTGCTGCCGTCGCCGGACGGCGGCCGGCCGGTGATAGCCGTGGTCGGCGAGCGTTCCGCCGCCGCCCAGCGCGACCAGCTGTCGTGGTTCGAGTCCAAGCCGCTGTTCGGCTGGAAGGTGCTCGTGCCGCGCACGAAGGAGCAGGCGGCGTCGCTCTCCGACCAGCTGCGGTCCTACGGCGCCGTTCCGCACGAGGTCCCGACGATCGCGGTGGAGCCGCCGCGCACCCCCCAGCAGATGGAGCGGGCGGTCAAGGGCCTGGTCACGGGGCGCTACGAGTGGATCGCCTTCACGTCGGTCAACGCGGTGAAGGCGGTCCGGGAGAAGTTCGAGGAGTACGGCCTTGACGCTCGGGCTTTTGCGGGTATCAAGGTGGCTGCGGTCGGTGAGCAGACGGCGAAGGCGCTGATCGCCTTCGGCGTGAAGCCGGACCTGGTGCCGAGCGGGGAGCAGTCCGCCGCGGGTCTGCTGGAGGACTGGCCGCCGTACGACCCGGTGTTCGACCCGATCGACCGTGTCTTCCTGCCGCGTGCCGACATCGCCACCGAGACCCTGGTGGCCGGCCTGATCGAGCTGGGCTGGGAGGTCGACGACGTGACCGCCTACCGGACGGTCCGCGCGTCGCCGCCGCCGGCGGACACCCGCGAGGCGATCAAGGGCGGCGGCTTCGACGCGGTCCTCTTCACGTCCTCGTCCACGGTCCGGAACCTGGTCGGCATCGCGGGCAAGCCGCACAACGTGACGGTGATCGCCTGCATCGGCCCGGCCACCGCCAAGACCGCCGAGGAGCACGGCCTGCGGGTCGACGTGATGGCTCCCGAGCCGTCGGTGCACAAACTGGCGGAGGCGCTGGCGGACTTCGGCAGGAAGCGCCGGGCGGCCGCGCTGGAGGCGGGCGACCCCGTCACCCGGCCCAGCGAGCGACGGCCGGGAGCGCGCAGGCGCCGGTCGACGACGTGAGCGCCGGGCGGCCGTGACGCCCTGAGGCGATGAGGAGGCGGGACGTGTCGTGAGGACGCGTCCCGCCTTTCGCCGTCCGCCCCCGGCGCCTCCCGGGGCGGGTTGTGTGCATGCCATGATCGGGCGCATGAGCGAGTACGCCGTGTACGCGGAGATCGTCTACTGGCGGCGGAGCCTGTGGAACGGGGCGCGCTGCGTGCCCGTGGTGCTGAGCCTGTCCCCCGGTGAGCTGCGGGCCGAGGACCGGGACGGGCAGGTCGTCGTCCAGGGCGATCCCCGGGAGGTCGAGGGCCGGCTCACCCGGCTCGGGACCCTGCTGATCACCGTCCGCGGGAGGCGGTACGCCCTGGTCGGGCGGGGCGGTGGCATGTCTCCGGTGCCGAGTCCCGGGCAGCGGGCCGCGGTGAGCGCCTTCGGGGCCTCGTCGCCCGAGGCCGGGGGAGCGGTCGACCAGGTCCTCAACGCCGGTGCCGGGGCGCGGATGCGCGCCTGGCACGCCCGGCTCGGCGGGGCCGGCGCCCGGCTGTGGTGAGCCGCCCCGCGACGGCCGTGCGCCGACGCCGCGTCGGCAAAGGCGCGCCCCGCGCGGGCGTAGCGTAGAAGGCATGACGAAGTACGGACCCTTTCCCGGTACGCGTCCCCGGCGGCTGCGGACCTCGCCCGTCATGCGGCGGATGGTCGCCGAGACGCGACTGCACCCCGCCGACTTCATCCTCCCGGCGTTCGTCCGGGAGGGCGTCTCCGAGCCGGTGCCCATCTCGGCGATGCCCGGTGTCGTGCAGCACACCCGGGACAGCCTGAAGAAGGCCGCGCTGGAGGCCGTCGAGGCCGGGGTCTCCGGGATCATGCTGTTCGGCGTGCCGGAGGAGTCCAAGAAGGACGGCCAGGGCACCGTCGGCACCGACCCGGACGGGATCCTCCAGGTCGCGCTGCGCGACGTGCGGGCCGAGGTCGGCGACGACCTGCTCGTCATGTCGGACCTGTGCCTGGACGAGTTCACCGACCACGGGCACTGCGGGGTGCTGGACGCCGAGGGCCGGGTCGACAACGACGCCACCCTGGAGCGGTACGCCGAGATGGCCCAGGTGCAGGCCGACGCCGGAGCCCATGTCGTGGGCCCCAGCGGGATGATGGACGGCCAGATCGGCGTCGTCCGCGACGCGCTCGACCAGATCGGCCGCGAGGACGTGGCGATCCTCGCCTACACCGCCAAGTACTCCTCCGCCTTCTACGGCCCCTTCCGCGAGGCCGTCGGCTCCTCGCTCCAGGGCGACCGCAAGACCTACCAGCAGGACCCGGCCAACTGGCGGGAGTCCCTGCGGGAGCTGGAGCTCGACCTCGCCGAGGGCGCCGACATGGTGATGGTCAAGCCGGCCGGACCGTACCTGGACATCGTCGCCCGGGTCGCGGACGCCGTGGACGTGCCGGTCGCCGCCTACCAGATCTCCGGTGAGTACTCGATGATCGAGGCCGCCGCCGAGAAGGGCTGGATCGACCGCGACCGCGCCATCTTCGAGACCCTGACCGGTATCAAGCGGGCCGGGGCGCGGAACATCCTCACCTACTGGGCCACCGAAGCGGCCCAGAAGCTGCGCTGACCCACCGGCGGAGACGGCGGCCCAGCGCCGCCGTACAACGGTGTCCGGATCCCGGAATTATCGGTGTATTCGACACGCAACTCCCTATGCTCCGGACGGAGACGATCCACCGAGCCGAGGAGAGCCGCGCCATGACCGTCACCGAGCCGGCACCGCCCACCGCGCCCGTCCCGCCGCTCGCCGAGCGCGCCCGCAGTGTGGGCGGTTCGCCCGTGCGGGACATCCTCGCGGTCACCGCCCGCCCCGAGGTCATCAACTTCGCCGGCGGCCTCCCGGCACCGGAACTCTTCGACCGGGAGGGCATAGCCGCCGCGTTCCGGGACGTGCTGGCCGAGGCCCCGGCCCGGGCGCTGCAGTACTCCACCACCGAGGGCGAGCCGGCGCTCCGGGCCGCGCTGGCCTCCCGGATCACCGCCCAGGGGCTGCCCACCGCACCCGACGACCTCCTGATCACCACCGGGTCCCAGCAGGCCCTGTCCCTGCTGGCGACCGCGCTGCTCGAACCCGGCGACACCGTCCTGGTCGAAGACCCCTGCTATCTCGCGGCACTTCAGGTCTTCGGCCTGGCCGGCGCCCGGGTGGTGGCCGTACCCGGCGACGAGGACGGAGTGGATCCCGGGGCCCTGGCGGAGGCCGTCCGCCGCGAGCGCCCGAAGCTCCTCTACCTCGTCCCCACCTTCCAGAACCCCACGGGCCGGACGATGCCCGCGCCGCGCCGTGAGGCGATCGCCGCCGTGGCCGCCCGGCAGGGCGTGTGGATCGTCGAGGACGACCCCTACGGCGAACTCCGTTACGACGGCGCGCGCGTGCCCTGGATCGCGTCGTTCCCCGGCGCCGGTGACCGGACCGTCCTGCTCGGTTCGTTCTCCAAGGTGATGGCCCCCGGCCTGCGCCTGGGCTGGCTGCGCGCCCCCGCCGGGCTGCGCCGGGCGTGCGCGGTCGCCAAGCAGGCGGCCGACCTGCACACGCCCACCCTCAACCAGCTCGCCGCCTGCCGCTACCTGGGCGTGCTCGACGCCCATGTGGAGCGGGTGCGGGCCGTGTACGGCGCCCGCCGGGACGCCATGCTGGCGGGCCTTCCCGGCGCCCTGCCGGCCGGCTCGCGGTGGAGCCGGCCCGAGGGCGGCATGTTCCTCTGGGCGCGCCTGCCGGAGGCCTACGACACGGTCGCGCTGCTGCCGCGGGTGGTGGAGCAGCACGTCGCCTACGTCCCCGGCGCCCCCTTCTACGCCGGGGAACCCGACCGCTCCACCCTCCGGCTCTGCTTCGTCACACAGACGCCGGAGGAGATCGCGGAGGGGCTGCGCAGGCTGGGCCGGGGCCTCAGCGGCTGAGGGCGCGGGCGGGCGTCAGTCCCACCAGAAGGTCCAGGTGTGGCTGCCGACGAGGTCCTTGGCGTAGGCGCGCAGCGGGTCCGGCCCGTCCTCCAGAGCGGTGTCCGGGCAGAACGCGAAGTGCTCCGCCGCCACGGCCTCGGCGGCCTCCCGGGTGGTCGGCGGAGCGGCGACGGAGACGATCAGGGTGTCCGGGCCGAGGGCCACGACCCGTATGCCGAACCGGTCCTCCCAGGAACGCAGCACCGCGCAGACACGCGCCACGTCCGCCTCGTAGTTGACCGGGCCGGTCCAGCCGACGGCCGCCGGGATGTCGGCGGACCGGCGCGCGGGGACCAGGGCGAGGTGCGCCTCCTCGATCTCGGCGTCCCGGCCGCTCTTCAGCGCGTCGGCGACCTGCGCGGCGCGGGTGTCCGGGTCGGCGGAGAGGGCGCCGGCCGGTGCGAGGCCGGGCCACTGCCGCCCGAACGGGGCGAGGTCCTCGGCGGCTTCGTCGTAGGCCGCCTCCTCCTCCCAGTACTCCGCGAGGACGTCCTCGGCGTCGTGGTCGCCCGGGTAGGACGTCTCGCCGGGCAGGAACACCCAGTCCTGGAGGCTGCCCGAGGAATCGCTCAGGTCGACGAGCACCGGCAGCAGACCGATGCGGGACGCCGGGGCGCCGAGGGCCTTCCAGGTCCCCGGCGCGGCCGGCTTCTGCGCGTACCACAGCAGCGGTTCGTGCCACGGCCCGTCCTGGGCCAGGTCGAACAGCCTGCCGGGCGGCAGTTGCAGCCCCAGGGAGCGCCCGCTGGGGTCGGTGGCCAGCCGGGGCAGCGGATTGGGAAGAGTCGCCATGCCGCCGACTGTAAACGCCCCCACTGACAACGCCGTTGGCGCCTCCGCGACGGCATCCCGGGCGGCCGTGGTGGTGCTCCACGGCCCCCCGGAGGCCGCGTGTCAGAGCTTCTCGGGGGTCCTGATGCCGAGCAGGGCCATGCCCCGGTGCAGGGTGCGGGCGGTGAGGTCGACCAGGAAGAGGCGGTTCGCCACCTGCTCCGCGGTGTCGGCCTTCAGGACCGGGCACTGGTCGTAGAAGGTCGTGAGCAGCGACGCCAGCTGGTACAGGTACGCGGCCAGCTTGTGCGGCTCGTAGTCCGCCGCGACCTCCAGGACCGTCTCCGCGAACCGGTCCAGGTGCAGGCCGAGAGCGCGCTCCGCGGGGGCCAGCTCCAGCTCCGGGTGGGCGGCCGGGCGGGCCTCGCCCGCCTTGCGCAGGATGGACTGGACGCGGGCGTACGCGTACTGGAGGTAGACGGACGTGTCGCCGTTCAGCGAGACCATCTGGTCCAGGTCGAACTTGTAGTCCCGGACCGCGGAGGTCGACAGGTCCGCGTACTTCACCGCGCCGATACCGACGTAGCGGCCGTTCTCGGTGATCTCCCGCTCCGTCAGACCGACCTTCTCGGCCTTCTCGCGGACGACGGCGGTGGCCCGCTCGACGGCCTCGTCCAGCAGGTCCTGGAGCTTGACCGTCTCACCGGCACGCGTCTTGAACGGCTTGCCGTCCTTGCCGAGAACCGTGCCGAAGGCCAGCTGGTGCGCCTTGACGTCGTCGTTCAGCCAGCCGGCCCGGCGGGCGGTCTCGAAGACCATCTTGAAGTGCAGGGCCTGCCGGGCGTCCACCACGTACAGCAGCGTGCTCGCCTTCAGGTTGAAGACGCGGTCGCGGATCGCGGACAGGTCGGTGGCCGCGTAGCCGTAACCGCCGTCCGACTTCTGCACGATCAGCGGCACCGGCTTGCCGTCGGGGCCCTTGACGTCCTCGAAGAACACGCACAGCGCGCCCTCGGAGCGGACGGCGACACCCGACTCCTCCAGCATCCGGCAGGTGTCGGCCAGCATGTCGTTGTAACCGGACTCGCCGACGATGTCGGGGTCCTGGATCTCCATGTCCAGCTTCTCGAAGACGGAGAAGAAGTAGATCTTCGACTCGTCCACGAACTTCTGCCACATGGCGAGCGTCTGCGGGTCGCCGGCCTGGAGGTCCACCACCCGGCGGCGGGCGCGCGTCTTGAACTCCTCGTCGGAGTCGAACTTCCCCCGCGCGGCCTTGTAGAGGCGGTCGAGGTTCGACATCGCCTCCTCGCCGGTCACCCGGGCGTCCTTGTGGTCCAGCTCGTGCGGGTGCTCGTCCAGGTACTGGATGAGCATGCCGAACTGGGTGCCCCAGTCGCCGATGTGGTGGCGGCGCACCACGTTCTCGCCGGTGAACTCCAGCAGCTGCACCACCGCGTCGCCGATCACCGCCGACCGCAGGTGGCCGACGTGCATCTCCTTGGCCACGTTCGGCTGCGCGTAGTCGATCACCGTCGTGCCGGGGTGCCCGGCGTACGGCACGCCGAGGCGGCCGGTCTCGTCCGCGTACCGCGCGGCGAGGTTCTCGGTGATCGCCCTGTCCGCGATCGTGATGTTGAGGAAGCCGGGGCCGGAGACCTCGACGTCCTTGATCACGTCACCCGCCACCACCTGGGAGACGACCTGGGTCGCCAGCTCCCTGGGGTTGGCCTTCGCCTTCTTGGCCAGCGCCAGGATGCCGTTGGCCTGGAAGTCGGCCCGGTCGCTTCGTCGCAGCAGCGGGTCCGCGCCGACGGCCTCCGGCAGGGTGGCCGAGAGGGCGGACGCGAGGTGCTGCTGGACGGAATCGCTGAGGGACGTGACCGAGGCCATAGGAATGGGTGCCGTTCTCCTCGTGGGGTGGATAGACCCGGTCAGTATCCCACGGCGGGTAAAGCCGTTTTCGCGGGCGCAAGCCCGTCTGTGAGAATGGAGTGTCACCCCGTTCAGAAAGAAGGACGTGCCGATCGTGGCTCAGAGCACCGAGACCACCGACTGGGTCTCCCGTTTCGCGGATGAGGTCATCGAGGAGTCGGAGCGTCGGGCCCCGGGCAAACCGGTCGTCGTCGCGTCCGGCCTCTCCCCGTCCGGGCCCATCCACCTCGGCAACCTGCGCGAGGTCATGACCCCGCACCTGGTCGCCGACGAGATCCGCCGCCGCGGCCACCAGGTCCGGCACCTCATCTCCTGGGACGACTACGACCGGTACCGCAAGGTCCCGGCCGGTGTCGCGGGCATCGACGGCTCCTGGGCCGAGCACATCGGCAAGCCGCTGACCTCGGTGCCGGCGCCCGAGGGCTCCGCGTACCCGAACTGGGCCGAGCACTTCAAGGCCGTGATGGTGCAGGCGCTGGCCGAACTGGGCGTCGAGTTCGACGGGATCAGCCAGACCGAGCAGTACACCTCGGGCGTCTACCGCGAGCAGGTTCTGCACGCCATGCGGCACCGCGGCGACATCGACGCGATCCTCGCGCAGTACCGCACGAAGAAGGCCCCGAAGAAGCAGCAGCAGAAGGCCGTGGACGAGGCCGAGCTGGAGGCCGAGGAGGGCTCCGGCGCCGCGGCCGAGGACGACGGCAGCTCCGGCTCCGCCGGGTACTTCCCGTACAAGCCGTACTGCGGCGGCTGCGGCACGGACCTGACCACGGTCACCTCGTACGACGACGAGACCACCGAGCTGGCGTACACCTGCTCCGCGTGCGGCTTCGCGGAGACCGTCCGGCTCAGCGAGTTCAACCGCGGCAAGCTGGTCTGGAAGGTCGACTGGCCGATGCGGTGGGCGTACGAGGGCGTGATCTTCGAGCCGAGCGGGGTCGACCACTCCTCGCCCGGGTCGTCGTTCCAGGTCGGCGGGCAGATCGTCGGCATCTTCGGCGGCAAGCAGCCGATCGGCCCGATGTACGCCTTCGTCGGAATCTCCGGCATGGCGAAGATGTCGTCCTCGCGCGGTGGCGTGCCCACCCCCGCGGACGCGCTCACGATCATGGAGCCGCAGATCCTGCGGTGGCTGTACGCGCGCCGGCGGCCCAACCAGTCCTTCAAGATCGCCTTCGACCAGGAGATCCAGCGGCTCTACGACGAGTGGGACAAGCTCGCGGCCAAGGTCGCCGACGGTTCCGCCCTGCCGGGTGACGTGGCCGCGTACACCCGTGCCGTCGGCACCGCCGCCGGTGAGCTGCCGAAGACGTCGCGTCCGCTGCCGTACCGCACGCTCGCGTCCGTCGCCGACATCACCGCCGGACACGAGGACCAGGCCCTGCGCATCCTCTCCGAGCTGGACCCGGAGCAGCCGCTCGGCTCCCTGGACGAGGCCCGGCCGCGCTACGACCGCGCCGAGGCGTGGATCAACACCCACGTCTCCGCCGACCAGCGGACCATCGTGCGCGACGAGCCCGACGCCGAGCTGCTGAAGTCCCTCGACGAGGCGTCCCAGCAGTCCCTGCGGCTGCTGCTCGACGGGCTCGCCGAGCACTGGTCGCTGGACGGGCTCACCCACCTGGTCTACGGCGTGCCCAAGGTGCAGGCCGGGTTCGCCGCCGACGCCACGCCCAAGGAGCTGCCGCCGGAGATCAAGACGGCCCAGCGGACCTTCTTCGCCCTGCTCTACCACCTGCTGGTGGGGCGGGACACCGGGCCCCGGCTGCCCACGCTGCTGCTGGCGGTCGGGCAGGACCGGGTGCGCAAGCTGCTCGGGCAGTAGGCGGACCGGCAGACGGCAGACGAAAAGGGGCCCTCCACCACGGAGGGCCCCTTTTCGTCTGTCGCGTCGCCTGTGTCCTGCCGTCCCCGTCCGGACGCACGCCCTCAGGCGATGTGGTCCTCCTGGAGTTCCGCGGTGTGGCGGTTGGCGAAGCGGTTGACCATCCGTTCCGCCTCGCCCTTCGGCAGCGCCATGCCGAAGGTCGCCTCGACGTCGTCCTTGAACTGGGCGGCGGTCGGGTAGCTGCCGTCGATCGACTTGCGGAAGACCAGGTAGAAGTCCTCCTCGGTCGGCTCCGGCTCCGGAGTGCCGCCGCCCTCGCCGAGCTCGCGGGTGCGGTGGGCGGTCACCGGGATCGGGAAGCTGCCGGTCTCCTCCGGGGAGGGCTGCTGGAACCGCTCCGGAACCTGCTCCTCGTACCAGTCCTCGTACTGCTCCTCGGGCTCGTACATCGCCTCGGGGGGCGGTTCGTAGGCGGGGTCGTAGCCGCCGTGGTACTCGATCTCGCGCTGGGACTGGAACCAGGGGCTCTGCTCGTCCACCGGCGGCTCGGGGCGCTGCCGGCCGGGAGCCCCCGCCTGCCGCGGGATCGGCGCCCCGGCGCCGGCCCGGGCGCCCGCGGGGCCGTCCACGGCCGCGTCGGCCGCCACGAGCTGCGGCTGCCGCGTGACCACCGGCAGCACCGCCGGTTCGATGCCCGCCGCCAGCAGGCCCGCCGGGGCCGTCTCCGCCAGCGGGACCCCGTAGCGGGCCAGGCGCAGCGGCATCAGCGACTCCACCGGAGCCTTGCGGCGCCAGGCGCGGCCGAAGCGGGAGCGCAGCCGCGCCTGGTAGAC
>NZ_JBIBUW010000039.1:0-5710 GCF_043079785.1 Streptomyces sp. NPDC015139
CAGGCACGGACACCCCGAGTGATCATGAAGCGTAGAGAACTCCATGATCGGAGACCGTGCCTGCACCACTTCCCCAGCCTACTGGCGGACGCTCTAGGTGAAAGCCGCAGGCTGGGGGCAACGTACGGCGAGCTGGGATGGCGCGAGGGCGGCCTCAGCCGCCCCCTGGCCGGGGGCATCAGACGGCGGCACGGTCGTCGCTACACCGTCCCGCCTGCATTCACAGCGCCGTCGTCACCCCGGACGCGAAAACAGGGAGGCGCGGGGCGCAACCCGCGCCCAGCGTCTAGGCCGCAGATAGCGGACCATCACCGCCTGCGCCAGCGCGAACACCCGCACGCCGGCTGGTGAGCCGGCCCCCTTCGCTGTACCGGCTCACGCAAGCGCCGCCTGCGCCGTGATCCGCCGCGGCGGCGGTACCTCGAGGCGGTTACGCGCCGCAAGGGGTGTTGTTGTTGCGCAGGCTGTGGGTGGTGTCGTTGAGCTGGTAGGAGCGCAGGTCGCTGATGGTGCCGCCTTCGCGGCCGACGCAGACGTGTCGGCCGGAGTAATTGTCCTTCTGGTAGACGCGGGCGGTGCGGCTGCTGTTGTTGATGATGGAGCTGCCCTTGCCGCGGATGTAGTCCGGCAGGTGTCGCACGGATCCGTCGACGGCGCGTTTGACGTAGGGCTGGCCGTTGAAGTTGATTTCCGGGTAGATGCACACGAAGCCGCGCGGGCAAGCGATCTGATCCCGGTGCGTTACGGGGGCGCCCGCGGTCGCGGCGTGGGCGGGTGCGAAACCGATCAGTGATGCGGCCAGGACGGTCGGGACGGCGGCAGCGAGCAGCGCGGCCGCACCGGAGAGGGGCCGCCGCCGTATACGCAGAAGTCTCATGCCGCCCGCCTGTCCTGGCGGAACGGTTCCCCATTCCGTCCACCGCTGATGTTCATTCAGATGAGCGAGTGAAGTGGCCGTCGGCCACAGGGGCGGACGGGACCGTGTCGTCAGAGGGGCCAGTTGATAGCGCCCAGTGAAGGTTCTGGATCATTTTCAGTGCCGAGGCCACGGAGGGGCACCAGCTCCGCGATCATGAACGGTCGTGACCGACGACCTCCCACGGCCTCTGGGCTCCACCAGACCACCGATGTCCACGGCAGCGCCGTCACCATCGGTGCCGACGACAGCGCGACAGCCCAGCGCCGCGTCGTGATAATGCCTGGCCGAGGCATTCGCCGTCCCCGTTAGTCGTTCCACCCTGCTCCGGCTGATACGTGCTGTTCCCCAGTGCGCACCGCACCTACTCTGGCAGATGTCAGATGCCCTAGTTCCGAGGCCTGGATGGAACTTCTCCTGCCCGTCACCCTTGATGAAGTGGTCGCTGTCTGGCTCGGCGCTGAGGTTCACTCCGATCGGTTCGGCGCCCTTGTGGGCAGTCTGCTGCAGCGCGATGGTCTGCCCGCGGCGCTGGTGACGGACCCGGACCTCACCGACGGGCAGGCGAACGCCGCTCGGCTGGGTCTGTTGCGCGAGTACCGCGGATTCGACCAGGCGGACATCTCCTTGGAGTCCTATGTCGGAGGGCTGCCTGTACGGGATCTGACCTGGTGGCGGGTGCGTATCGACGCTGCTGATGTGGCCCGTGTGCACTACATCAACTGGGACTATTGGGTGGAGGTCACCGGCGGAACCCGGCTGGCGGCCACGTTCGCGTCGGAAAAGCTGGCCGGGCCAGGTGAGGGAGAGCCGTTCTATACCGCGTTGCGGGATGCCTTCGTGGTTGGCGCTTCGGTTCCTGAGATCATTCTGGTCGATTCCGGTTCTGGCACGCGGCTCGTCGTCCTGGAAGGCCATGTACGGGCCACTGCCATGGCGATGGCCGGCGGCAAGCTGAAGGAGCGCACGGCGCTTCTGGGGCGCGGCGAGGTGGTGGCGGAGCAGTGGTTCTACTGACCTGGCGGCGTTGTCGGAACGGCGGCCGGGTCAGGTGCCCGCGCGACATGGGTCGGCAGACGTGCACAACCAGCCCATAACCTGGGCCACGTCTCCTTTCCGCAGGTCACAGCACCGTATAGAGCGGGGTGATGCTCTGGTTTCGCCCTGCAGACGGGCGTTCACGGACCGCGGGCGCGCAGCCGACCGTGCCGACGGCGGTCGTGAGGCCGGCCGGAAGGGGGCGGTACACGGGGCACCGCCCCCTTCCCTTTGGCCCTCTGGTGTGTTGGCCGGTCAGCTCGCGGGGGTGACGGTGATGGTGTCCTGGGCGGTGGCGAAGACCGGCTGGCCCAGCTGGATGCCGACCAGTGCTCGTCCGGCCGGGGCTGTGGCTTCGACTTCCACCGCCGGGTAGAGCGATACCCAGGCGTCCTTGCCGGGACTGCTGGGTACCAGGTCCAGCGGCACGGCCGGGCAGGTCAGGGTGCGGCGGTCGGCCGAGAGGACACCCAGCGCGACGGTCTCGTGGCTCTCGTCTGCCCAGTGGGTGAAGGCCACCCGGTCTTCGGTGAAGTGCAGTCCTTCGGGGGCGGTGAAGACGACCTTGACGGTGCCGATGGTGCGCTGGCCGGTGTTGCGGATGACGAAAGCCGGGTAGAGCCAGCGGTCCTGGCCTGCGGTCGCCGTCAGGGTCTGTGTCTTGATGGTGGCGCGCAGTCCGGTGTCAATGCCGGCCGGTGCCTTGTAGCGGTAGTAGACGCTGCCGATTTGGAAGGCGTCCTCCGGTTTGGCTTCGTCCCAGCGCAGGCTGCTGGGCGAGCCGTCGAGGTCGGCGGACTGCGGCCAGATCAACATGCGGTAGTAGCCGGGCTTGTCACCGAGCTGACGCAGGTCGATGGCGGGCAGGGTGACCTTGCGGCCGGTGCCGCTGTCTTTGTGCCCTTCGGCCTTCTGCAGCTGGGGGGTCGGGGTGTAGTGCGAGGGCGTTCCGTCCTCGTGGACGAGCTGGTAGTAGACGTGGTCGCTGTTGCTGCTTGGGACGCCCTGTTCGCCCTGGCGCAGGTTGACCAGGTCGATAATGAACTTGTCACCGGGGATACGGCCGTTGTCCGACACGTAGCCGAAGCCGGCCTGGCTGTTGGGCGTGCCGCCCCAGGCTGAGTCGTAGGGCAGCCGGACGAAGGGCCGGCCGACCTTCTCTGCGTCGCTGCGCTGCCAGGCGCTGGCGAGGACCTCGATCTCCGGGGTGGCCGTGCGGACTTCGCCCGTGGTGAGGGTGACGTCGACGCGGATCTGGTACCGGCGGCTGTAGGCGGGGCGGGGGTCGGCGTCGACGTTGAGGTCGCCGCGCAGGGTGAAGGTGATCAGGTCGGCGTCGTCGAGGAAGGTGAGGTCGATGATCTCGTACTCCTGGCCGATGCCGCTCTGGCCGCGCTTGACCTCTGCCGCGGCGAGGTCGGCCTGCCCGTTGCCGGTGTAGGAGTACTTGATCTCTTTGATCTTCACCCCGACGGGGACGCGGATGCGGCCGTCGTAGCGGAACTCGCTGTCCCATACGGCGAAGCGGTTGGCGTGGCCGAGGGTGCGGATTCCGGTGCCTTCGGGGTCGATCGGCGTGCAGTCGTGGAGTATTGCCGGATTGCTCATGGGTGCTCTCTGCTTCCTGCCGGGCGTGCGGGGGTGGCAGCGCGGGGGAGGGACTCATACGGGGCGGGCGCATTGCGATATCGGCGCGGTCATCGGTGCGGGCGGCGGCCCGGCTACCGTGGGGAGGTGACTTCGGTCGTTGCCGGCGGCCCTGGTGATGAGCCCGTCACCGGGCCCGTGCGGTGGCGGCCGGCGAGGCGGGATTGCCCTGCCGAGTGGGCCCGGCCCGGCTCAGGGCCGGGCCAGGCAGGGCTGTGGCGTTATGCCTCGATGGTGACGGTGGCGTTGCCGGTGGCGAAGGGCGGGGTGCCGATCCGGATGCCGACGCGTACGGCGCCGGTGGCGGCGCTGGTTTCGACTTCCATCTCGGGGTAGAGGACGGCCCACTTGCCGGGGTCCAGGTTGAGGGCGGCGCCCCGGAGCGTCAGGGTTCGGTTGGCGGTGGAGCGTTGTCCGGCCAGTTCGGTCTCGCTCGTCGCTCCTTCGCTGGACATCATCACCCGGTTCTCGGTGAACCACAGGCCCTCGGGAGCGGTGAAGACGATGTCCTCAAAACCGATCCGCGTGCGTCCCGTGTTGGTGAGGGTCATCACCACGGGGTAGGCCCACTGCTGGCCGGGCCGCACCCGTGCCTGGCCGAGCCGGCTCTGGGTGATACGGATGGTGTGCTCGGCCGCGGCGCCGGTGACCTTGGCGAGGATCTGGACGGGGGAGCGGCGGCCGATGCTGGCCGAGCCGTCGCTTGCGAGGCCGGGCTGGGCGTCGGGCTGGGCGCGCAGGCCGAGGCTGTAGACGAGGGTTCCGGCGTCGGTGTCGGTGGTGTTCAGGTGAGGGTTGTCGCGGACGACCAGGGTGCGGCCCGAGTCGTAGATCTCGTGGTCCAGTTCGCCGCTGATCGCGCCCTGCACGGTGTCGGGGTAGGTGTAGGTGGGATGGCCGCTGAAGACGAACCCGGTGGGTGCGGTGAAGCGCTGGGTGATGATGCCGGGGTTGACGGGCTGGCCGACGGGTGACACGTAGCGCAGCAGGACACGGGCGCCCTGGCCGGGAGCGGCTTCGGGGATGTTCTCCTGGTAGATGGTCAGGGCGCGTTCGTCGGCGACCGGTTCGGGGACGACGACGGTGACGGGCAGGGTGAAGCTGTTGTCCTTGAGGTTGAGGTCGCCGCCGTACTGGATCTCCAGCGTGGACTCGTACATGCCCGGCTTGGCGGTGTCGAGGGCACGGACGCGGAACACGCCGTCCAGGGTGCCTTTGCCGGGGGCCAGGTCGGTGCCGGGGAAGGTGCGGGTCAGGCGCCGTCCGTTGTTCTCCCGGGCGCTTTCCAGGCCGTCGGCCAGGGTGATCACGACCGTGATGTGTTCTCCGCTGGCGATGGCGGGGCCGCGGTTGTGGACGCGGGCGCCCAGGTCGAACTCCTGGCGGCGGGGGACCATGACGGGCAGGACGAGCTCGCCGTACAGGTCGGCGACGGGCGGGGGCGGCGGGGTCATCGTCGCCGCTGCGAACACCTTGCGCACGCGGTGGTTCGAGGCGTCAGCGATGTAGAGATCGCCGGAGGGGGCCACGGCCACGCCGTAGGAGTAGTAGAGCTGCTGCCCCACCGCCGGTCCTCCGTCGGCGATGTACCCGGCGACGCCGTTGCCGGCGACGGTGGTGATGACGCCGTTGGCCGCCACCTTGCGCACCCGGTGGTTGTGGCCGTCGCCGATGTAGAGGTTCCCGGCCCCGTCCACCGCTACGGCCGCAGGGTAGTGCAACGACGTAGCGACGGCGGGTCCTCCGTCGGCGACGTACCCGGCAATGCCGTTGCCGGCGACGGTGGTGATGATGCCGTGGGGTGTCACCTTGCGGACCCGGTGGTTGTGGCGGTCGCCGATGTAGAGGTTTCCGTCTTTGTCCACCGCTACCCCCCAGGGGTAGTGGAGTTTGGTGGCGACGGCGGGGCCGCCGTCGGAGACGAACCCGGCCTGCCCGTTGCCGGCGACGGTGGTGATGATCCCGTCGGGTGTCACCTTGCGCACCCGGTGGTTGCCACCGTCGGCGATGTAGAGGTTCCCGGCCCCGTCCACCGCCACGTCATAGGGCGCATTGAGTTTGGTGGCGACGGCGGGGCCGCCGTCGGAGACGAACCCGGCCTGCCCGTTG
>NZ_JBIBUW010000039.1:5810-21133 GCF_043079785.1 Streptomyces sp. NPDC015139
CCGGCGACGGTGGTGATGATGCCGTTGGGTGTCACCTTGCGCACCCGGTGGTTGCTGGTGTCGGCGATGTAGAGGTTCCCGGCCCCGTCCACCGCCACGGCATAGGGGTTGTAGAGCTTGGTGGCGACGGCCGGGCTGCCGTCGGAGACGAACCCGGCCTGCCCGTTGCCGGCGACGGTGGTGATGATGCCGTTGGGTGTCACCTTGCGCACCCGGTGGTTGCTGGTGTCGGCGATGTAGAGGTTCCCGGCCCCGTCCACCGCGACGCCGTAGGGGTTGTAGAGCTTGGTGCCGGCGGCCGGCCCGCCGTCCACGACGAATCCCCCCTGGCCGTTGCCCGCCGCTGTGATGATGGTTCCGTCGGGGAAGGCCGCTGTGGCCGGAGATGTGGATGTCATGTTGTTTCCTCCTGTTGGGGGTGCGGGACGCGGCACCGGCCGGTGGCCCGACAGGGGACAGGCGCGCCCCGGGCCTTTACGACCGCGTTCGGCTGTGCGCGACGCGGAGTGTGAAAGGGACGCCGATGCGCGAGGCGCCCGCGGAAGCGGCCGGCAAGGAGGCCGTCATAGGATTTCCACCCGGGCGCCGGCCGTGTTCTGCTCTCTGGGCGGCCGGAAGGCCAGCCGCCCGGACGCGAACGGGACCGGCACGCCGGACAGGACCGCCCCGGCCCTGCGGCGGGGCAGCAGCTTGGACACGGACACCCCGGCCATCAGCAGGGTGGTGGCCGCCACCACGGTGGCGAGGGTGTCGAAGCCGGAACGCCGCCGGGAGGCGAGCGCGGACGCTCCACCGGCTCCCAGCGCACTGGCCAAGGGCACGCCTGCGTACACGGATCTCCCGTCTCGTCTCCCGTCCGTCATCCCCGCCCCCCGCGATCGGCGTGGCGGCTATCGAGGGCGGCCTTGCGGGCAGCGCGGGTTGTGTCAGGTCGCGCACCAGCGCTCCTCACGCCGGCGGACCATGTCCCACAGGGAACGGACGTACACCGCGTGCTGGAACAAGTCGTAGGCCAGCTCGACGGCGAGCGTGCCCGCCAGCAGCTGGGCCCTGTAGCCCGCGCCGCGGGCGGTGACGACCTTCTCCGCGATGAAGACGCAGCCGATGGCGACCCAGAACGGGCGGAACTCCGGGCGGCCGCGGGCCAGCATCCAGCCGGTGAAGAACAGGTACAGCGCCAGAGCCAGCACCGACAGGCCCATCAGGGCCTGGCGCACGATGTACGGGGCGGTGACCGGGGTCCAGCCGTAGTCCCGCAGATTCTCCAGCGCCCCGCGCTGCCAGCGCATCCGCTGATGCCACAGCTTGGGCACGGTGTTCATCACCTCGGTGACCACCCGGCAGCCGGCGGGTGAGACGGTGCGGTAGCCGAGGGTGCGCACCGCCTTGGTGATCTCGTCGTCCTCGGTGAGCGAGGCCAGCGAGTAGTACGACCTGCCGCCGCCGATGAGGCCGTCCAGGCGTGCCTGTCTGATCTGCCGCAGGGTCGAGACGCGGAAGACGGTCGCGGTCCCGGTGAGGACATCGGCCCGGTATCCGCGCCGGGCGATCTCCCTCGCGTAGCGCTGGAACTCGATCCGCTGCAAAGCGCCGAGCAGCCCGCCGCCCGCCTCGCCGTAGAAGATCCCCCCGACCGCCCCCACGCCCGGTCCCATTGCCTCGACAGCGCTGGCCACGAACGACGGGACAAGGGTGGTGTCGGCGTCTTGGACGAGGAGCAGATCACCGTCACGCAGCCCCCGCAGCACCCCGTTCAGGGCCTGGTTGAGTGCCCCCGCCTTCTTGTGACGGTTGCCTGAGGACTCCACCACCGTAGCTCCGGCCCGCCGGGCGACGTCCACGGTGGCGTCGGTGCAGTTGTCGGCCACCACGACGACCCGCTCCAGCCTCCAGCTCTGTGCCCACAGGGCGGCGATAGCCGCACCGATGCGGTCGGCCTCATTGTGCGCAGGGATCAGCGCCACGACACGGGACACTGCCGCGCTGCCGGCAGAGGGCTGTATGCGGGCATAGGGTGTGCGTCTTCGCATGACCGAGCTCCTGACCGCGCGCACGCATCACTGAACGCACGAGGGGACTGTTCCGACAAGGGGGCTACGCCTGCGCAGGACGTGGTGCACACGGGCACGGGCCCGATGTGCCGGGCCACCAGGCAGGGGCCGCCTCCGAGACGCCCATGGCGCTGCTGCCGGGTGGCCCGCCGCACCAGGTCGCAGCCTGCCGGCCGTGTGTGGGGGTGTTGCGAACCGCCGGACGGAATTTCATCCGGCATATGCAGCTCTTCCACCACGAGCACCGCTTCGCAGAACTCCTCACTCGGCCGGGTCGGGGCCTGTCGAAGCACAATCAGGTACGTTTCGCGCTCCGGCGCACCACCCCCCGGCCACGTACACGCCCCCGCATTCGGGCCAGTCCTCGACACAGGCCACAGGCCCACCGTGGACTGGGAGAACAAGACGGTGACCTGCCCGAACGGTGCGACCGCCCGCAACTGGCGTGACGCGCTCTCGCACCGCGGCACTCCGATCGTCCGCATCACCTTCCGCAAGAGCGACTGCCAGCCCTGCCCCGTCCGCTCCGAATGCATCAGCTCCGCCACCGCCACCCAGCGGCAGGTCACCGTGCGCCCGCGTCCCGCGCACGAAGCCATCCAGCAAGCCCGAGCCGGACCAGTTCCGGGTACTCCTGGCGGAGCCTGCGGGAAGAGACGCCCTTGAGGGAGTTGACCAGCTTGGACAGGGTGGCCTTCGGCGGGAAGCTCACCAACAGATGCACGTGGTTGTTCTCGCCGTTGAACTCCTTCAGCTCCACCTCGAAGTCTTCGCAGACGCTCCGCATGATCTCTTCCATGCGCTTCAGGTGGGCGTCGGTGAACACCTTGTGGCGGTACTTCGTCAGAAAAACCAAGTGCGCGTGCAGTATGAACGCGCAGTGTCTGCCAGTGCGGATGTTCTGATACTCAGCCATAAACCAACTGTCGTACGGTGATCGACATGCAGTTGAGGTACAGCTTCCGCCTGTACCCGAACGGTCCTCAGTGCGCCGCGCTGGCCCAGGCGTTCGGGTGCGCCCGCGTCGTATTCAACGACGCGTTGCGCATCCGCAAGGACGCTCACGCCGAGGGGAAGCCGTACCCGAAGATCGGGGACCTGTCCAAGCAGGTCATCACCGAGGCCAAGAAGACCCCCGAGCGTGCATGGCTCGGCGAGGTCTCCTCCGTGATCCTCCAGCAGTCCCTTCGTGACCTGGACACCGCGTACTCCAACTTCTTCGCCTCCCTCAAGGGCACCCGCAAGGGTCCGAAGATCCAAGAGCCCCGGTTCAAGTCCCGCAAGGACAACCGGCAGTCCGTACGGTTCACCGCGAACGCCCGCTGGTCGATCACGACCGGCGGGGACCTGCGCTTGCCGAAGATCGGGGATGTGTGGGTGAAGTGGTCCCGGCGCCTGCCCTCACAGCCGTCCACGGTGACGGTGATCAAGGACGCGGCCGGACGGTTCTTCTGCTCGTTCGTCGTGGAGAGCGGCCCCCAGCACCTTGCGCCGGTCGCGCCCGAGGTCGGCATAGACCTCGGCCTGGGGCACTTCGCGGTGCTCTCCGACGGCACGAAGATCGACAGCCCGCGTTTCCTGCGCCGGGCCGAGAAGCATCTCAAGCGCACCCAACTGGCTCTGTCCCGCAAGGAGAAGGGCAGCAAGAACAGGGAGAAGGCCCGGCTTCGTGTCGCTCGTGCTCACGCACGGGTGGCCGATGCGCGGCGCGAGTTCCACCACCAGCTCTCAACCAAGCTGATCAGCGAGAACCAAGCGGTCGCGGTTGAAGATCTGGCGGTCAAGGGCCTCGCCCGCACACGCCTGGCCAAGTCCGTACACGATGCCGGATGGTCCACGTTCGTCGCGATGCTGGAGTACAAGGCCGCCAAGTTCGGACGCTCCTTCTACCGCATCGGACGCTTCGAGCCCACCTCTCAGGTCTGCTCGGCCTGCAGCGTCAAGGACGGCCCCAAGCCCCTCCACATCCGCGTGTGGACGTGCGGGGCCTGCGGGACCCTCCTGGACCGAGACATCAACGCGGCGGTCAACGTCGCGAAGGCGGCCGGACTGGCCGTGTCAGCCCGTGGAGCGCAGGTAAGACCGGGACTCGTTCCGGCACAGCGCGTTGAAGCAGGAACCCACCGAGACGGTCAGACAACCGTGGTAGGAATCCCCGGGCTTTAGCCCGGGGAGCGGAAGTCAATGCTGACCTCCTGCCGGGTGCGGCGCCGCTCCGGAGTTCGACGCTGGCCGCCCCACGACGGGCGCAGTACGGCAGGGCGGCGACCGTGCGCGATTCACCTCATCTCCCGCGTGGCGGGGCACCCCCGGCCGGAACGATGGGGTGCGTCATCGCGGCAGAGGGGGCCGGTCGTGGAGCTACGCCATTTCAGATATTTTGTGGCCGTCGCGGAACACCGCAGTTTCACCAGAGCTGCCGCACGTCTGCATGTGTCGCAGCCGGCACTCAGTCAGCAGATCCGTGACCTAGAGCGCGAACTTGGGGTGGAGCTCCTAATCCGGGGCCCGGCGGGCTCGGTGCTCACTCCGGCGGGCGAGGTCTTCTGCGAGCGCATACGCAAGGTGCTCACGGAGGTGGACGCCGCCGCCCACGCCGCCAGACGCACCGCACGCGACCACCTCACTCTGCGGGTCGGACTCGCCTTTCCCATGGCTATGGAGATCCACGTCCCTGTACTGACCGCATTCGCCGAGGCGTATCCGCATGTACGACTGACCTGGCGGGAGATCGGATTCGCCGAGTGCGAGCAGCCGCTGATCGCGGGGGAAGTCGACGTGGCGCTGCTACGGCTGCCCATCGACCCGGAGCTGCTGGTCTGGGAGCCACTGGTCGAGGAGCCGCGCGGTCTCGCGGTTCCGGCCGGCCATCCGCTGTGGGACGCCGACCGGATAGGGCTCGCGCACGTGATCGAGGAGTCGTTGCCGCAGGTCCATTCGGGGGTGTGGCAGCGCATGCGGGAGTACTGGCAGTTGTACTCCCACCGGAACGACACTCCGCCACCGTTCGTCGGTGCGCCTGCTGCAACGCCCCAGGAAGTGCTGTTGTCGGTCAAGTTGAACCGGGTGGTCTGCCCAGGGCCCTACGCCGTCCGGAGCTTTCCGCTGCCAGCCGGGGTCCGGATCACGGAACTGTGCGATCTGCCACCGGCGGTGACCGTGGCAGCCCGTCGGCGTGACGACCGGCGGGAGCTGCCGCGGCGGTTCGCCGCGTTGGCGAGGCTCACCGCGCAGCAGTCGGTGCAGGCGACCGGCTCATAATTCCCGCTTATCTCCGATAGGAAAGCGGACTTCGACACGGCCCGGCCCGCCTCGCCAAGCTGGAGGTCAACTCATTCCACGTACACGAACGCACACGGATAGAGGAACCTGGCCGCACTGGAGGTGCAGACCGGGGATCGCATCTCCGCCGACCTCACCGCCTACATCCTCACCTGGCCGGGACAACGCCGGACCGTGACGAAAAGGGCGTCCGCGGCGCGCTCCGAGAGCGCCGAGATCATCGGAGACGTCTACGCCCCTTCCCCCCCGTCACCGACAGCGGCGGCTACAGCGACTTCACCCCCTCCTCCCACGCAGGCTAGACCCCGCCAGCGACTACCCACCATCGGCCGGACAGAGTGAGGCAGAACTACATGCCGACTACCCGCACTCCCTCGATCTCCCGTCGCACCCTGCTCACCGCAGCGGTCGGAAGCGGGCTCACGATGGCCGCCAGCGCCACCGCGACCTTGGCAACCGCAACCCCCGCCCGGGCCGCGCAGCACCTTTGGACGTGGTGTTACCAGTGCAGCCAACTCTGGTTCTCCGGCAACGGCAGCGGCTACTGCCCTGTCGGCAGCGGCATCTTCGGCTGGGACCATGGGCACCAGCGCTCGGGCAGCGGCGACTACGTGCTCCGCTACGATGCCGACCCCGGCGTCGGAGACAGCCACTGGCGGTGGTGCCGCGACTGCGCGGCCCTGTGGTCGAAGGGGTGGTCGGACAGCGGACGCACGACCACGTACTGCCCCAACAGCAGTCAGCCGTTGCGGTGGCATAACTGGTCCGGCTCGGGCACGTACAAGATCGAGGCGCTGCCCGACGGCATCAACGGCCCCGGCGGCCAGCGGCGGTGGTTCCTGTGCATCAGGTGCTCCGGTCTCTTCTTCACCGGCAACGGCTCCGACGGCACCTGTCCCGCCGGAGGCGCCCACCGTCACTGGAAGTCACCCGAACCGCAGATCGGCTACGAGTACGTGCTGCGCCAGCTCTGAAGCTGCTCAGACAGGGCGCCGAGAACCGCTCCCCTGAGCGCGCCGGCATCCGCGAGCCCAAGGGACGCACGACCGCATTCCCCGGGCGAGTCGGCCTCATCCCTGCACGAGTTCCTCATACCCCGCAATTCGATGAAGGGATTGACCATGCTCACCATCCTGCGACGGATGGCGTTGGCCCTGGTCGCGGCGGCGGCCCTCCTGATGCCGACCGCTCCCGCCCACGCGATCTTCAATGGCTTACCCGCCGCCGAGGGAGAGTTTCCGTTCATGGCCGCGCTGACGCGCGCGGACCATGCTGGTGACGCCCATGACACCCAGTTCTGTGGTGGATCGCTGATCGAACGTAGCTGGATCCTCACCGCCGCGCACTGCACCAGAGATCTGACACCCCAGCAGATCACCGTGATCATCGGGCGGACCCGCCTCACCAGCTCCGCAGGGGAGGTTCGCGGGGTCACGAGCATCGTCCGCCATCCCCAGTTCACCCCCACCTGGAACAACACGTCCGACTACGACATCGCGTTGCTCAAGCTGTCGACGCCGTCGGCCATCACCCCGGTCCGCATGGCATTCACGAGCAACCGCAACACCTGGCTTCCCGGCAGCGGCGTCACGACCCTCGGCTGGGGTGCGACCACCTGGGTCGGCGGCGCAGTGTCCGGTTCCCCCGGCGGCTTCCCCGACGACCTGCAGGTCCGCGGACTCGACATCGCCGACGACGCGGCCGCTCGGCGCACCTATCCCTTCTACCGTGCCGAGACGATGCTCACCGCCGGCGTGCCCGGGGCAGGCAGCGGCACCTGCCACGGCGACTCCGGCGGGCCGTTGCTCACGTTCGTGCAGGGAACCCCCAGGCTGATCGGAGTCACGAGCTTCATCCTGAAGCCGTGCGGGCTGGCGGTCACCGGCAGCGGCTTCGCCCGTGTCGGCGAGGGACCCCTGTCCCGCTGGATCATCGAGCAGGTCCCCACGCTGGCCAACGACGGCTGGATGAGCCGCAGTGGTGACTTCAACGGCGACGGCAAGGACGACATCGCCGCCTTCGTCCGCGGCGTCGTGAAATCCGGCAGCCCCGACAACTACTCGGCGTGGGTGGCGTTGAACAACCCGTCCGGTGCCGGGCCCTTCGGCACGGCCACGAAATGGACGTCATCCCTGGCGGACACCAGCGACTTTCCACTGGTGGGAGACTTCAACGGCGATCGACGGGACGACATCGCCGTCTTCACCCGCGGCAACGTACGCACCGCCAGCGTCGCACTGAGCACCGGAACCGGGTTCGGGCCAAAACGGGTCTGGCACACCTGGTTCACCCCGAACGACGAGATCCCGGCTGTCGGCGACGTCAACGGCGACGGCAAGGACGACATCGTCGCCTTCCCTCGCGGATCCGCGGGCGACGCCTGGGTGGCACTGAGTAACGGTACGGCCTTCGGCGCGGCAACATTCTGGGGAAACGGAATCGCGAAGTCCAACGAGATCCCGGCCCTCGCCGACGTCAACGGCGACGGCCGCGCTGACGCGATCACCTTCAATCGCGGCAACGACTCCACTCGCGGCAGCAAGGGTGACGTGTGGGTGGCGCTGAGCACCGCGACCCGGTTCGGGGCGCCGCAGCGGTGGCACGGCGACTTCTGCTTCGGTTCCGAGATCCCAGCCGTCGGCGACTTCAACGGTGACCGCAAAGCCGACATCGCCACCTTCACCCGGGGCGGCCAGGCCGATGTGTTCGTGGCGCTGAGCAACGGCTCATCGTTCATCGGCACCGCGGCAGCGTGGAACAACGACTTCGCCGCCTTCAACGAGATCCCGGGTGTCGGCGACTTCAACGGGGACGGGAAGGACGACATCGCCGCCTTCACCAGGGGCGACACGGCCGACGTGTATGTCTCCCGCAGCAACGGCCGACGCTTCGGCGACGTCCACCTGAAGTGGCACGAAGGGATGGTCGCCGGGGGCGAAGTCCCCGCCGGCGGCAGCACCTGGTAAACGCGAGAACCCGTGGTCCACTCGGTGAGGGGTCCCGGTGGTTCTCGCCGAAAAACAACGCTAAGCCGTTGATCACGGTCCGGGCATAGGCCCGAGGATTCTGACGCGGCTCGAGCGGTGACCGAGGCCCGGGCGAGCCACTAGGTGTCCCGCCCGGGCGACGGGCCTACAGCGACGCCTGCAGCTTCGCGCCGTACATATGGCCGTAGGCGGGCAGCAGGGTGCCGGTGACCGCACGCTGATGAGGATCGTAGGCGGACGGCTGCGCCGATCAGACCTCCGCCACCACCTTCTCGGCAGCGCCCTCAGTAGCCTGCTCGACCCTGCCGTCAGCGGTGCCGTCCGCGGCGGGCGCCGCGCCCGCCCCGGCGTCTGCGTAGGCGGTGTACATCACGCTTCCCTGCTGGCGCGACTTCTCGGCGAGGCCCTTTTGGACGAGGGTCTGCAGGTTGTTGCGCACGGTCGGGGCGGATGTCGCTCGACCGGGGTGATCCTGCGTGAGCGGGTAGTGGACCTCGCGGGCCACGCACGGCTGCCCCGGGGTCTTGCGCAGAATGTCCAGGTTGAGTTGCCGCAGCGGCGGCCCCGACTTCTCCTGGGCCGCGGCCCTACCCGCTAGCTGCTCGGCTCGAGTCTCGGCGGTCTCGGCGTTCTGCCGAGGCCGTGGGGGCGGCGGAAGCTGGCGATCAGCTGTCCGATCGCGACGAGCTGGCCGTCGGGGTCGTTCCAGCCGGCGTCCTGCCGGGGTGCGAGGTGTCCGGTGGCGGGCCGGTAGGAGCGGAGAAGACCGCTGGGGCTCTGGCCGCCTTCCTTGCCGGGTAGTTGCCATGGGAAGTTGCCGGTCGGCGCGATGCATCCGCGTGGGCCGGTCCGATGATGTGCTGGACTCGGTCGATGGCGCCGCTTTCCATGGCGTGGATGACTAGCCCGGTCGCCGAAGTCGGCGCGCCGACAGGCCCAGCCCTCCTCACAAGGACGACGCGCAGTTATGTGCCGTCGAGGTGACGCTCGGAGCGTCCGCATGCCTACGGCGGTGGCGACGCTCGCACCCGCCCGGATATGGGTCTTGACGGGAACCGACAGCTGACTGAACATCAGGCGCAGACAGCACCCGCACAGCTCTGGCACCACTGATCCAGGCACCGTTCGACTCCCCACATCGACGAGAAAGTGCGGCTCCCCACATGACGCATCCGAGATCCAGCCTGCCCCGCGCCAACTCCAAGGCACTGGCTGCCCTGGCTCTGATGGCCGCGGCGGGTCTGCTGGCCGCATCGCCCGCTGCCTCGGCAACACTCGAGCGGACCGGGCCGGCCGCCGCAAGCGCCGAGCCTCTGGCAGCACCCGACATCCCCATCGGCAACGTCAAGTCACACCTCGCGCAGTTGCAGTCGATCGCCAACGCCAACGGCGGGAACCGGGCGCACGGCCGTACCGGTTACAGGGCGTCACTCGACTATGTGAAGGCCAAGCTCGACGCGGCCGGATTCACCACCACCGTCCAGCAGTTCACCAGCTCCGGCAGCACCGGGTACAACCTCGTCGCCGACTGGCCCGGAGGCGACGCCAATCAGGTCCTCATGGCCGGCGCACACTTGGACTCGGTGTCCGCAGGCGCCGGGATCAACGACAACGGCTCCGGCTCCGCGGCAGTGCTCGAAACGGCCCTCGCCGTCTCCCGCGCTGAGTTCCAGCCCACGAAACACCTGCGATTCGCCTGGTGGGGCGCCGAGGAACTGGGGATGGTCGGCAGCAAGTATTACGTGAACGGCCTGTCGGCCACTGACCGCGCCAAGATCTCCGGGTACGTCAACCTCGACATGGTCGGCTCCCCGAACCCGGGCTACTTCGTCTACGACGACGACCCAGCGCTCGAGAAGGTCTTCAAGGACTGGTACGCGGGCATCGGCGTGCCCACCGAGCCGGAGACGGAGGGGGACGGCCGCTCCGATCACGCGTCCTTCAAGAACGCCGGCATACCGGTCGGCGGCCTGTTCACAGGCGCGAGCCGGACCAAGACGGCCGCGCAGGCCACCAAGTGGGGCGGCACCTCCGGTCAGGCCTTCGACCGGTGCTACCACTCCTCCTGCGACACGTCGGTCAACATCGACGACACCGCGCTGGACCGCAACAGCGACGCTCTCGCGCACGCGATATGGACACTGGGAACGGCGGAACCGACGCCGCCCGGCCAGTCGTACGAGAACACCACCGACGTCGCCATCCCGGACAACGCCGCCGCGGTCACCTCGGCCATCGCCGTGTCCGGCCGCACCGGGAACGCGCCGGCCACGCTCCGGGCAGCGGTGGACATCAAGCACACCTGGCGCGGTGACCTGGTGGTCGACCTGCTGGCACCCGACGGCACGGCCTATCGGCTGAAGAACTCCAGCGGATCGGACTCCGCGGACAACGTCATCGCCACCTACACCGTCGACGCGTCCAGCGAGACGGCGAACGGAACCTGGCGGCTGCGGGTTCAGGACGTCGCCGCGCAGGACACCGGATACATCGACAGCTGGAAACTGACCTTCTGACCGACAGGCTACGTGTGCCGGGCACCACCGGTACACGCGGCCGGGGCGGCCCTGGGAGTGGTGATACTCCAGGGCCCGCCGCCCGCGGCCGTGCGTAACCGCCTACGAGGTGGGGCAGACACTGAGCTCGCCACTGGCCCGGTTGGCTTTGTTCACGAGTTCCGGCAGCGATTGTTCAGGGCTGCGGAAGGCACTTGGTTCGGGTCGAAGCCGATGTTCACGAGAATCGACAGTACTGGTGGTCTTCGGCGCAGCGGGCAGGCGGGGCGACGACGTGAGGTGCCTCTAGGGTGGCCTGACGCGGGCCGGTTGTTCGAGTGCAGCCCGGTGAGAAGGGCGTCAACGTGTCGGAATCGGAGCAAGGACTGGCCGATGTTCAGCGTGCGCACTGGCAGCAGATCTATGGCGAGCATCCCGGCATGTACGGCGGGGATCCGTCCGAGCCGGCGGTTCGTGCCGCTTCGGTTTTCCGCGCCGCCGGTGCAGGCCAGGTGCTGGAGCTGGGTGCCGGCCATGGCCGTGACGCGCTGTACTTCGCCCGTGAGGGCTTCTCCGTGTTGGCCACCGACTTCAGCCCGGTGGGTCTGGATCAGCTGAGCGAGGCCGCCGTGGCCCAGGGCGTGGACGAGCGGGTCACAACGGCGGTTCACGACGTCCGCGAGCCTCTGCCGCTCGCGGACGCCTCGGTGGATGCGGTATTCGCGCACATGCTGCTCTGCATGGCGCTGTCCACTCAGGAGATCCACGCCCTGGTCGCCGAGGTGCGGCGGGTGCTGCGGCCGGGCGGGGCCTTCGTGTACACCGTCCGCCACACCGGGGACGCCCACTACCAGGCCGGTACCGGGCACGGAGACGACATCTGGGAGCACGGCGGCTTCGCCGTCCACTTCTTCCCTCGCGACCTGGTCGACGACCTCGCCCAGAGCTGGAGTCTGGATGAGGTCGCCGCGTTCGAAGAAGGCGACCTCCCACGGAGACTGTGGCGCGTCACCCAAACCGTCCCCCCGGTAAGCACCGCCTGAGCCCTCAGCGCTGCCCAATCTCGTGAACATTCCCCGCCCCTGAGCGCCGTCCGTCCTGATGTCAAAACGCTGTCTGTTCCCGTGGACAGAGCCATCCTCGAGACGACGACTTCGTCCCCCCGCCCACGTGGATGCACCTCAACATCGACACTTCCGGCGTCCTGCGCAAGCCCGAGGAACGTCTCAAGGTCGATGAAGCCGCCGGTGAATGCCACCACCCCGGCCACCGCCTTGCCGACCAGATCGACGAACTCGTCGACGCCTGCTGACCCGGCACCACCGAGCTCGCCCGGACCTTCTCGGCCGGGCGGCTCGGTTTGGTGCTGCGCGTCGTCAGCGGCCCGATCCCGCACACTGCGCCGACCTGTCGGCGTCCGTCCCCCGTGCCCAGGCCCGCTGGGAGGAGCGGTTCCCCCAACCCCGTTGGCCCCGTGCGCGAGGTCCACGTCCCTCCGCCCTGGCCGGACGCCAGCGCCTTCCTGCGGGCGGCTAGGTTCTGTCCAAGAACATCACCACAGGGGAGGGGGGCAGGCGATGACCTCTGAGGAGCAGGATCTGATCCTGGGCCTGGTGGTCGCGCCGGGCTCGCCGCCGACGCGCACGATCGACGAGGTACTCGCCCACTTCGGCGAGTCCGATGGTGGGGCCCTATCGCTCCGGCTGCTCCAGGACGCCATGGAGTGCCAGGACGCCGACGACGTCGAGATGGCGCTGATCGTCCATGCCGCCGCCGATGCCTCGGACGAGGAATTCCTGGAACCGTTGACCGAGCTGTTCCCTGCCGAATGGCACAGGGCGCACGAGGACATCGTGTCCATGCTGGGCAAGCTCCGCTCGCCCAGGACGATGCCGACGCTGATCTTGGCGACTCACTGGGTTCCCGAGCACCTGGGCTGGGACGAGAACCGGGCGCTCGCGGTCAAGGCGATCTGGGCGCTCGGCGGCATTCCCGGCCCCGAGGTCCGGGCAGCCCTCGAGGACTTGCGTGACGCCGAGAACGAGATCATCCGCGAGAACGCGGTGAACCAGCTCGTACGCCGCGGCGAGCTCTGACCGCCAAGTCGTAGCCGTTCACCCGGAACGCCTGGCCGGGTTTCGGTAGCCCGCCGGGCGCTCACCGGCGATGGGAAGTTCTTCCGGGCATGTGAGTTCTGCCGGCCGGACACCGCCGCTGCAAATCCCCGACTAGGGTGCGGGCCTTTGGGCCGCGCCCTGCGCATGTGAAGTGCGGCTGAGCGGAATCTTTTGTTCGCGCGCTGCGGTGAAGGCCCGGCTGCCGGGCCCTCACGAGGGTTCGCGCATCCCCGGGGGGTGGGATGTTCATGGCGCGAATGTTGTGCTCAACGAGGCGTGCGGATGGGGGTCACGCGAGTGGGTTCGGCCGGGGGGCGGGTACCCGGTGTGTGGTGACAGGTTGCGGATCCGCGGCGGCACGGCAGCGATGGCTGTGCCGCCGCGTGCGTGAGGCAGGCATCCGGACTGTGAACCGGGCGCCCTTGGAGGGAGACGGTCAGCTCTCGGGAGTGCCCTGGTTGCCCGCGTGGAGGCGTAGGGCTTCGTCGAGTGCTTCCGTGATCGGTTCGGGGAGTGGCTGGTGGGTGCGTGCCCAGTCGGTGACGGCGTCGGCGACGGTGCGGAGTTTGGTGTTGGCGAGCTGGGAGGCGGTGCGGAGCACGGTGAAGCCGGTGTCGGGGCTGATCTGGGGCAGGCAGATGAGCACACCGATGGCCTGGTCGACGCTGGCGTGGGAGGCGACGGCCTGGCGGAGCTGGGCGACTTCCTCTTCCATCCGGGCCACGTATTCCTCGCGGCCCGCCATCGCGGGGTGCGGGCGGCCGTTACGCGGGCGTAAGGGGTTGTTCGGCTGGGAGGTCATGCGGGGGTCCTCGGCGCTGGGCGGCTGGGGGCTACTGCGTGCCTGCCCCGGGCGGGGCGGAAACCTCCCGGCCGGCCCCCGGGCCGGCTCTCCGCGGGCAGCGTGTCGTGCGGTGCCCAGGAGGCTGTCGTGCGGGGCCCCGGCCCGGTGCACCGAGGGGTGAAGTCGGCGTCGCGCCGGGCTGGGGTCCTGGGAAGGTAACCGGGCCTCGGCGGCGGCTGAGCACCCGGCGCGCCGTTCCATGCGAGCGTTTCCATTATGGAGCTGATCAGCGGCCTCCGCCCTGCTCAGCGGTCTGCGACGGCCGCAGGTGGCGGGTGAAGCTCGGGCTGCGGGCCACAGCAGGACACGCGGGATCGCCCGTCCCTGGCCCGTCGTGCCAGCGGCGCTCAGGGCGCACGCTCTCATTCCGTCAGGCGCGCCTTCCTCAGGGAAACGACACCAGTTTCGGCGAGGGCGGGGAGCGATGCGCGTGCGGTTGTGGACACCGCGAATGCGGCCGGGGGAACAGCTCGTGCGCCCCGATGAGATGGAGCAGCCTGTCGAACGCGGGGTCGGCTGCCCGGATGGTGACAGATTTCTCCTGGGTCAGGGCCCGGTGCCGCAGTTCCAGGAGCACGCTCAGGCCGGCGCAGTCGCAGAAGCTGAGCCCGCTCAAGTCCAGCTCGATACCGCTAGTCGATTTGGCGAGGGCGTCGTACAGCTGTGGCCGGATCTGGTCGCCCGAGGCGAGGTCGAGTTCCCCGAGCACCCTCACTAGTGTCCAAGAGCTGTCCGGAACGCTTGACACCGATGCCCGGCCAGGTGACAGCGTGCGCGCAGACCTTCCTCTGGCTGAGCAGGGGCGATCCGGCGCTATGAGGGCCTGTCCCTGATCAGAGGGTTGCTGCACGGCTCACTCCCGGTTGCGCTTGCGACTTCCGCTTCTACGTTGCCCCCCGGAGGCGACATACGTCAATTGATACACGAAAGTTTGTGCGTGTGTTTGGTTGCGTGCATGCCTGTTCGTAGAATCGGGGCATGGATGGGCTACCTGAGTCGCACAACGGTTGGACGTTCCTGACGAACCACGCTCGCGTCCTCGCGACGATCGCCGAGAACCAGAGTGCGCGTGTCCGGGACATCGCCGCCCGCTGTCGCCTCACCGAGCGGGCCGTGCAGAAGATCATCGCGGACTTGGAAGAGGCCGGTTACCTCTCGCACGTCCGTGAGGGGCGGGGAAATATCTACCAGATCGACCCCTCCAAGATCCTCCGTCACCCGGCCGAGGCCGGCCAGGGGCTGACGGTGGCCTCGCTCCTCACGCTCCTTGTGCAGGACGAAACCCACCGCGTATCGCCGCCCCCGGAGCCGACGCACGCCCTCGGGTGACATCCTGCTCGGCCCCTAGCGCTGGTGCGGCCGATCTTGTGGCACCTGACCGAAACGGACAGGTGGCCTCGGCATCCGAGTGTGAGCTGGCGTTCGCGGCCTGCAGCACCGGCACATGGGGTTCTAGTACTCCAGCCGTAGTTCGGTATCTGGGCTGGTCAGCGGCCTGGTGGCGTGGAGTGTAGCGGGGCGCCAGGTGGGCGGGACGGACTTCCCCA
>NZ_JBIBUW010000040.1:0-19857 GCF_043079785.1 Streptomyces sp. NPDC015139
GTGACGTCACCACGCTGACCGACTCCACGGTCATGGACCTCATCCAGACCAAGCTCCCGGCGGCGTCCAGCGAGGACTGACCGGCACAGGAGGACTCAAGGGAGGGGCCACTGATGCGGTGCCGGTATCTGCTGAGACGGTACGGGTCCGCTATGGCGGATCAGTCCGCTGTCGAGCCCGATACCGATCTCGCGTCATGCCGCTTCCGCCGACCACGAATCCTGCTTCTTCAGCAGCTTCACGAAGGCACGTTCAGGGGGGGAAAGCAGCCGGTCACGGCGCTGCAGGAGGGAGATCGGGCGGCTCTGATGGCCGCTGTCAACGTCCAGCACTACGAGACTGCCCAGCGTCACCTCGTCGCGAACAGCGTACTCGGAGATCAACGAGAGCCCCAGGCCGGCGGCAACGCATCGTTTGAGGGCCTCGGACCCCCACACATCACTGCGAGGGCAGGATTCCAGCTCCCATGACCGGATGATCTGCTCTTGCATATCGCGAGTCTGCGACCCCGGTTCCCGCATCAGGAACCGCTCCCCGGAAAGCTCCTTGAGAGATATAGCCGTACCACGCGCCAAATAATGGTCGCCATGGGCAACGATTACCATCCGCTCCTCGAGGATTTTTTCCGACGTGAATCGAGGTTCGGAGGACACACCCGCCACCACCGCGATCCCCACATTACCGTTCAGTAGATGTTCGCGCACGTTTTCATTATTGTCGACGAGCACGTGAATTTCGATTGCGGGATACATCTGCCGGAAGCGAGCGACGAGGTCCGGCAGGAGATAGGTACCCGCGCTTGTTGAGCCACCGACGAGTAGGCGACCACTTTCCATTCCTCGTATCCGGTCGATCTCGGCGATGGCCTCCTCGGACAGGAGGAAGATCCTTTTGCCGTAGTCGCGGAGCAGCTCCCCCTCAGGGGTCGGGCGCATGCGCGCCCCTGAGCGGTCGATCAGGGTGGTACGCAGGGACTCTTCAAGCCTTCGCACCTGGTTCGATACCGATGGCTGGCTCATATACAGCTTCTGTGCTGCAGCGGAAAAGCCCTGGTTTTCTACCACCTGCATAAAGATCCACAACCGGTGGAGGTCGAGTGTCACGGGTTCTCCTGAGGATGTTGCAAATGTCAGCCATGCATTGTTTGGCGATGCGCCCGGAGCATCATAGCGGCGCCCAAGCGGGGTGCTCTCGTTGCCGCCGTCACATACATACTCGGCATCGGATAGGGCACCGTAGCGAGGAACCAGGTACGGCGCAGGAATGCTACTGTGAATGGAGAAGGTGCGGTGTGGCCGACCCTACGTGCACTCGTAACCGGTGGATCAATGCCGAATACGCCAGCCATTCCCGTGGGATTTAACGGGCTACCGGTGGATCGAGCCGCCGAGCTGATGTTGCACATCGCCGAGCACGTGAGGGTTCCGTCGGTGGTAGGTGCAGCTCAGTGCCGTCTCGGCGATCCGATGCCCGAACTGACGGCCTCTGCCTGAGGCAGCCCGGGATGCGGCCGTGCCCGGCCTCATCCCGGTGAGTGAGATCCTTTCATCCTGTCCATACATTCCTTCCTTCTCGGGATGATTCAGGTCATTCGTAGGATCTGAACACCCGGGGGCCTCGGGTGTGGCTGGCATCCTCTTGCCGATGGTGGGGCTCTCACTGCCTGTTCTCTATCCGCTCGCACGGTCGGACAGGTTCGAACGGGGGCCTGGTTCGGGTGAGTTGTCCGGGGTGAGTGCATGAAGGAAGGGCCTCTTGGTAGCTCGCGGATGTCGAGTCCAGCGAGAAGCAAGAGGCCCTGTTGTCGAAGTGTCGCGTGGTCGTGGTCGCCGAGTCCAGTTCGTCCACTCGTGGGTGACTGCCTCGCCCACAGGTTCGGGAACGCGGTCGACCGGCCGCAGCGCCGGCCCCGATACGGCTCGGACATGAGCGATGCCGAGTGGGCCGTGGTCAGGGACCTGCTGCCGGTTCCGGGCTGGCTTTCGGGCCGCGGCGGGCGTCCGGAGGGCTACTGCCACCGGCAGATGATCGATGCAGTGCGCTATCTCCTCGACAACGGCATCAAGTGGCGGGCGATGCCCGCGGACTTCCCGCCCTTTCTGTGGAACCAGATTTGTCAACTTCCCGCTGGTTTGCCCTGTCTGACGTCGACGATCGGCAATAGGGTCGCGTTGGCGGGAACACCGATCTGACGCGGAGTGGGTCCCGCTGGCGTGGGGACGTCGGTGAGTCGCTGCAGTAGCTGGTCGAGGGCCGCCTGGCCGTCGTCGACCGCGGCGCGTTCGTCGTCGGTCAGGGGGATGGCGGCGAGCATCTTCTGCAGGTTCTCCTTCGCCTCCAGAAGCTGGCCCTTGCTGGAGGCCTTTGGGGTGTAGAAGTCGCAGCGTGCGCAGGCCATGCGGTGCTGGCACTGCTCGAAGAATGTGTAGGTGCACCAGCCGTGGCCGAGGTCGTAGTACTGCCAGGGGTCGCCGTTCGCGGCGGCTCCGGACGCGACGGCGTCGCGGTCGACGAGGACTTCGACGGTGCGGACGTTGCGGGCGAAGTAGCCGGCGTCGTTGTAGGCCCGGGCGAGCGTGTTCGGGGTGATCTTCGCGTAGTGGGCGGTGGCTTCGGGAGTCCGGTGTCCGAGCCATTCCTGGAGCTCGAACAGGGTCATGGGCTCTTTGGCGTTGTAGAGCTGGCTGGCGATGGTGGAGCGGGCTCGGTGGCTGGTGATGTTGCCGCGGACGTCGGCGGTGGGGACGCCAGCCTTGCGGCAGAGCATCGGGATGATCGTTCCGTTGATGTAGTGCTTGGAGACGCGGCGAGCGCGGAAGGCGAACAGGAAGTCCGCGCGCTCGTTGGTTTTCGGGTCGAGGATGGTGGGCTGGTCGGGGCGGGCAGCCTGCCATGCCTCGATCGCCTGCCCCAGCAGCGGGTCGACCGGCTTGGTAAACGCGGTGCCGGTCTTGTGGGTGGGGACGTCGAGCAGGCAGACCGCGTCCCGGGCCAGGACCTCTCCGGAGTCGCCGGGGATGGGCATGCCGTCGTGCTGCCAACGGATGCAGCCGACCCGGAGCCGGGCGACTTCGTCGCTGCGCTGTCCAGCGAAAAGCCAGGTCAGCGTGATGGCCCGGATCAGCTCGGCCGGGTAGGTGCGGCCGTCCGCGGTCGGTAGGTCACCGGACTCGACGTTCAGCCCGGCCCACAACAGCTTGGCCCAGATGTCGTTCGCGATCACGCGCGGGTCGGGGCCCAAGAGGGCCTGGACGCTGCGGGGCGTCCTCAGCGCGTGGGCCGGGTTGAACCGTTGCGGGATCCACTCCCATTCGTGCAGGTCACGGAAGAACGCGCGGGGCACTTTTGAAGTTCCCCCGAGATGCGGAGGAGGGTGACAGCGGGTCAGATGATTCTCACGAGAGGAGATCTGATCATGGCTGCCCCGAGGAAGTACCCGCTTGAGTTGCGGGAGCGTGCGGTGCGGATGTATCGAGTCACCGAGCCGAAGCCGCAGATCAAGCGGATGGCTGTCGATCTCGGTGTGCATCCGGAGGCGCTACGGACCTGGATCAGGCAGGCGGAGGCGGACGCCGGCGAGCGTGATGACCGGCTGACCACCGCCGAGCGTGAGGAGCTGGCCGCGCTCCGAAGGGAGAATGCCCAGCTCAGGCGGGCGAATGAGGTGCTGCGGACGGCATCGGCGTTTTTCGCGGCGCAGCTCGACCCGACCCGGTCCAGGTGACGGCGCTCGTCGACGAGCATCCCCGCCTGGGGGTCGAGTGCGTACTTCGGGAACTGCATATCCCTTCCTCCACGTACTACCGGTGGCGCCGGGCGGAAGCCGAGCCGTGCGAGCGCCGGCGGCGCGATGCGGAGCTGACCGAGCACATCCGCCGGATTCACGCCGGCTCCGGCGGGATCTATGGCTCGCCCCGCGTCCATGCCCAGCTCAAGCGGGAGGGTGTGCACGTGGGACGCAAACGCGTCGAACGTCTGATGCGCCAGGCCGACCTGCAGGGCATCAGCCCGCGCCGCACCAAGGGCTTCACTCGCCGGGACCCGGACGCCGACCTCGCCAACGACCTGGTGCGGCGCGACTTCACCGCGCCGGCGCCCAACCGGCTGTGGGTCACGGACCTGACGATGATCCCCACGCACGAGGGGCCGCTGTGGCTGTCGGCGATCCGCGACGCCTTCTCCCGCCGCGTGGTCGCCTGGGAGACTGCCGCCCGGGCGGACGCCGATCTGGTCCTCGCCGTGCTGGAGTACGCCCTCGCCTCCCGGGAAGTCGTGCCCGGCACGCTCGTCCATCACGCTGACCACGGCTGCCAGTACACATCCGTGAAGCTGACAACACGCCTGGTCAGGGCAGGTATTGAGGCGTCCATGGGGTCGGTCGGCGACAGTTTCGACAATGCCCTCGCCGAGAACCTGTGGTCCACGATCAAGACCGAGTGCATCCGCGGTCGGGTCTTTGCCACCCGGGCCGAGGCGAACCTGGCGCTGTTCGAGTATCTCGACGGCTTCTACAACCCCCGCCGCATCCAGAAACGGCTCCGCTACCTCAGCCCGATCGAGTACGAGGAGAAGCACTACGCCGAGCAGGCAGCGGCCGAACGAGCGAACCTGAACACCCATCAACCCCAGCTGACCAGCTGATCAGCACCTCCCGAGCAGCGGGGGAACCTCACTTTCAAGTAGCCGGACTTCGCCTGCGGGGTGAGCGGCTTGCCGATGCGACCCTGCGACCGCATGCCCGCCGTCCACTGGGAGTAGTCGCCAACCGTCATGCGGTCGACCGCCGCGACCCAAGACGCGCAGGTCTGGCGGGTCCAGAGCTCCGGCCCGGTGACCTCGCGGTGCTCGGCGGCCAGCCAGCGTCCGATCTTCGCGAGGACACTGCGGTAGCTGCTGCGGACGCCCGGCGTCAGCGTCGAGGTCGCGTGCCAGCGCTCGACCCAGTCCGCCCAGCTGCCTGCGGTGCCCTCGATCGCCGTGGGCCCGGGGCCGTGCCGGGGACGCGGCGGCGGATCGGCGTGGCCGAGAGCGGCAACGGCCCGATGGATCCCGTGGAGGTCGCTGGCCCACTCGCTCTCCTGCATGGCCGCGGACGCGCGGACCGCGTCCAGGGCCGGAGGACAGGTCCTCCAGCCGAGGACTGCGGTTCAGCAACAGGATCTGGCAGACCGCCGAGGTGAGCCGGCTGGGACGGCGCTGGTAGCCCCAGTCGCCCAGGACCGCGAGGACCTTCCCGACCGCGGCATCGACCGCGCTCTCGCCGAAGACCCGGTGGGCGAGAGTGGGCCGCTGGAAGCGTCCGACCTGCTCGAACGCGGTAAAGCCGCCAAGGAGGTAGGCGTAGGCGATCACGAACGGGCGCCCGTTCGGGCCGACCTGACCGCCCCACCGACGTCGGAACTCGGCCCCCGACCGGTCAATCAGGTCGACCCAATCCTGGTCGGACCAGCCCCAGTAGCTACGGCCGAGTTCACCACAGCGGACCAGGACCAGGCCAGCCGCGTCGCGGGCGAACCGTCGCTGGTGGCCGGCGCCCGGTGCCCAGCGGAGGCAGTCCCGGGCGTGGGCCAGCGGCTCGACCAGCCGCCTTGGGGCCGCCTGCGGCGTCAGTCCCAAGCGTCTGACCTGCTCGATCCCCAGGGCGCCGAGCGCCTTCGCCTCGGCGTGGGTCAGCAGGGCTCGCCGGTCGTAGCAGGCGAGATCGAGCGGCCATATCCAGTCCGCGGTGTCACCGCTGTCCGCGGAAGTCGCCGGAGTCGCCGTCAACGGTTCACCCCGCCCGGGTGGCCGGCGCGGGTGAGCATGTCGATGCGCCAGGAGTGGATCTGCTGCATGCCGCGGTTCAGCTTCTCCGCGAGGTCCCGTCCGGACAGGTGGATGTAGGTCATGGTCGAATCGGTGTGACGGTGTCCGGCGAAGGTCGCGATGGCATGCAGTTCCCAGCCCATTCTGGCCAGGTCGGTCAGGCAAAGGTGGCGGGTGGTGTGGGTCGAGAAGCGCGGCAGGTCCGCGGCCAGGGCGACGCGGCGGATCACCTTCGACCACGTCCACAGGCTCAGCGGCTGACCGTGGTTGCGACGCGACTCCGACAGGAACAGCGGGCCGCGGGCCCGGCTGATCGTCGCCCTGTGCGCGAGGTATCCGGACAGCAGCACGCCCGTCGGCGCGGAGTACGGCACTACGCGCTCGCGGCGGGTCTTCGTCGTCTCCGCCCTGACCCGAAGCGTCCGGTGGGCTGGATCGACGTCGTCGGTCCGAAGCGAGCACAGTTCCTCGCGTCGCAGAGCGGCTTCGTAGGCCAGGGCGAGCATCACCCGGTTCCGTGCCGGCTCCTCGCGTACGACGTCCAGCAGGTCGAGCCACTGCTGTTCGCTGGGGATCCACGGCAGCTTCACCAGGCGGGGCACCAGGCCGCGCTCGTGGCAGCCGAACTTCCGGCCGGGCGTGTAGCGGCCGCGGCCGACCGGGTTCGACTCCCGCAGCCCTTCCTCTATCAGGTAGTCGTAGAACAGGCGGACCGGCACCAGCCGTTGCTGCAAGGTCGCGTTCGCCAGACCCGCCCCGGAGTCCAGCACGACCACGTTCGCTCCGCGGCGGCTCGGCCGCGTGGACAGGTCCTTCACGAACGCGGCCACGTGCAGCCGGCCCGCCGTGATCGGATCGACGTCGTCCCGCTCGCAGATCAGCAGGTACTCGGCCAGACCCCGCGCGTACGCGTCGATCGTCCGCGGAGCCCTCCCAAGATCCGTCCACACCCGCAGCCACTCGGCCGCCCGCTCATGCCGGCCCAGGACCGGCCACTTCTCCTCCAACACCACCGCGCTGCCCAACACGCCTCCTCAGCCCATGGGGACGCCGCAGGATACGAGATGGCTCCTGCTGCGTCTGATTCCACGTAACTGATAGGCCGCGCGTCTATGCCTTCTTCGCCCGCTGGCGGGACACGGGACTGGTAACCGAGCTGCACGACCGGCTGCGGGAAGCCGTCCGCGCCGGTGAAGGCCGCAGCGCCGAGCCGAGCGCGGGGGTCGTGGACTCGCAGTCGGTGAAGGCGGACGCCACCGTCACCTTCGGCTCACGGGGCTTCGACGCGGGCAAGAAGATCAACGGTCGCAAGCGGCACCTGCTCACCGACACGCTCGGACTTCTCCTGGCCGTGCTGGTCACACCGGCGTCCGTGACCGACCGGGACGGCGCCCGGTCCCTTCTGCCAGCGGCGGCCGGCCGCTTCCGGCGGCTGGCGCGGGTCTGTCCGCGTACTCGTCTGAGTGCACCACCGAGTACGAAGTTATGTGCACCACTGCTCAGGCCACGTCGGTGTCCCGTTCGATGGCCTGGAGACGGTTCTTGAGCCGGTAGCTGTTGCCGTTGATCGGGACGACCTCGCAGTGGTGCAGGAGGCGGTCGAGAATGGCGGTGGCCAGGACCTCGTCGCCGAAGACCTGGCCCCACTCGCCGAAGGTCTTGTTCGAGGTCAGGATGATCGAGCCCTTCTCATAGCGCTTGGAGATCACCTGGAACACCAGGTTCGCCTCGGCCCGCTCCGGCGGCTGGTAGCCCACCTCGTCGACCACGAGGACGCTGGGGCGGAAGTAGCTGGTGAGCTTGCTGATCAGCCGGCCCTGGTCCTCGGCGGCCTTGCATCGCTTCGTATGGACACGTCGGCGAGGTCGTGTGCTGGGTGAAGGAACGGAACGACTTCGGAGGTGGCCGTGCCCGAGCTGTGGGCCGGAACTGATGCGGGCAAGGGCGAGCACCACTACACGGTGATCGACAAGGACGCTACGGTGTTCCTCACCCGACGGGTGCCGAACAACGAGGCCGAGCTGCTGGAATTCCTCGACGACGGCCTCCGGCTGGCCGAGGGTGAACCGGTGACCTGGGCAGTGGACCTCAACGCCAGCGGAGCTGCGCTGTGGATCGCTCTGCTCGTCCAGCGTGAGCAAAAGCTGCTTTTACATCCCCGGCCGCACGGTCCATCACGCAGCCGGCGCCTACCGCGGCAACGGAAAGACGGACGCGAAGGACGCCTTCGTCATCGCCGACACTGCCCGCATGCGCCGGGACCTACAGCCCCTCCAGGCCACCAGCGAGATCGCGATCGACCTGAAGATTCTCACTGCGCGGCGCATGGATCTGTCCGCAGACCGCACGAGGGCGATCAACCGGATGCGCGCGCAGATGCTGGGGTACTTCCCCGCCCTGGAGCGGGCCTTCGACTACAGCACCTCCAAAAGCGCGCTCATCCTGCTGATACCAGACACCCGCCGCCTTGCGCCGAGCCGGCCGGGCCCGGCTGGCGACCTGGCTGAAGGACCACGGAGTGCGCACGCTCAGCATCGCGAAGAACACCGCGGATGCGGCCGTGACCGCAGGCGAGGCCCAGCACAAGGTCGTTCCCGGTGAGAAGACTGCCGCGAAGATGGTCCACACCCTCGCCAGGGAGGTGATGGCCCTCGATCAGGAGATCACGGAACTCGACGCCCTGATCGACGGCCGGTTTCGCGAGCATCCCGACGCGGATGTGATCACGTCCATGGCCGGCATCGGCGCCACCCTCGGCGCCGAGTTCATCGCCGCTACCGGCGGTGACATGAACGCCTTCGGCAGCCCCGACCGGCTCGCCGGCGTCGCCGGACTCGCACCCGTCCCACGCGATTCCGGGAAAGTCTCCGGCAATCTGCGCAGACCACGCCGCTACAGCCGACGCCTGCTTGTTCTACATATCCTCCCAGGTCGCCGCCATCCACTGTCCCGAATCCCAGCGCTTCTATCAGCGCAAACGAGGCGAGGGAAAGAACCACAAGCAAGCCGTCCTCGCCCTGGCCAGACGCTGCTTCGAAGGTGCGCTGGTCGCGTATGAGGGCCCAGAGCACGTTGAGCCGGCAGCCCCGGCGCAGCAGTATGAACTCCTCACTGACCGTCACCGCCGCGACTTGACAACATCATTGGGAATCTCTGAGGAGTGAAAGCGCAGGTCTGCCGAGTTGTGGGTGACATGGCGAAGCCTCCGTCGTTGGTGTGGTGATCTCACTCATCACATCGGCGCCGGAGGCTTCGTTGGTCCCGTACTTTGCCACGTTGGACGTCCCGTACGAGCTCGTCGAGCATGTCTCCTGGCTGCTGCACGCCCGCCGGCACGAGCTGAACTCTCCCTGGCGGCGGTTGGGTTGTTTCAAGCAGGCTCTGCTCGCGCTCGCCCATCTGCGGAAGAACGAGGCACTCGCGCAGGTGGGAGCAGGGTTAGGGGTGCCGGAGGCGACGGCCTGGCGGTATGTCGACGAGACCTGGGACGTCCTCGCAGCGTGAGCCCCGGGCCTCCCAGAAGCTCTGACCGGGCTGGGTGAAGGTGACTTCGTGATCGTTGACAGAAGTCTCGTGCCCACCATTACCGGATCGGCGCGGACGAGCCGTACTACTCGATGAAGCACCGCAAGCATGGGATGAACGTGCAGGTCATTCCCCGACCGGACAGAACGCCCCTGTAGTTCTCCCGCGATCTGCCGGGCCGGACCCACGACCTGACCGCCGCCCGGCATACGGCATCGTCCAGGCCAGCCTGACCCGGCAGATCCTCGTACTTGCCGACCGCGCCTACTAGGGAGCAGGTGCCACCGTCCGCACCCCTACTACCACCACAGCATCCAGCCAGCCCACTACCAGCGGTTCAACCGGGACCACGCCCACCTGAGAGCCCGGCAAACGCGCCTTCGCACTGCTGAAATCGCGGAGAGTCTTCGACGGGCACGATGCACCACCAACCGCATCGGCACCATCGTCAAGGCCATTCACACCCTACTGACCTACAGCTATTCAGGATGAAAAAGCTTCAGTTGGATCGCCCGTCAGCCACCCGGCCCCAGCGCGAGCCGGGTACCTGGTATCGGGTTGACGCCGGCCCATGCCACCTGCCGCGTTCCGATGCAGCTGGACCTGCGAGGCTTCTGCGCAGGCAGGCCGGGATAGGGCTGCACGTAGGGGGTCTCCCCCGCTGGCGAGTGCAGCCAGTCACTTCTCGGTGCAAGCCACTTCACAAATCCCCAAGTGTCACTGCCGGCAGCTGCGTATGCACGTGCAGCGCATCACGCATCCTCACGGCGCGTCCACCGAGAAGGATCCCCACGCCATCCGTATCGAGGGGCGGGTGTCACCTACACACCGGCGATGATGTCACTGTGTGTACGGCGCCAGACCATCCACAGTTACGAGCGTTGAGGTGACCATGCCTACCAACCATGCAGACACTGCTGTAGTCGGCGGGGGAATCATCGGACTCGCACACGCGCTGGCTGCGGCCCGCCGTGGTGACCGCGTTGTCCTGTTCGAGCGCAGTGGCTACTCCGTTGGCGCCTCCATCCGCAGCTTCGGCCTTGTCTGGCCTGTGGGCCAGCCGAACGGCCACCTTCGTCAACGCGCTCTGTGCACACGGGAGATATGGCTGGAGATTGCCAGGAAGACGGGTATGTGGTGTCGGGAGTCAGGCTCCCTGCACCTGGCACGGCATAAGGACGAGGAAGCGGTGCTCGAGGAGTTCCTGTGCATCAACACAGCGGCCGCCGACGAGGGCACCCGCCTGGTGACCTCCGAGGAAGCCGCTAAATTCAGCTCCGCCGTGCGCACCGACGGCCTGCTGTCTGCTCTGTGGAGCCCTGTCGAACTCAACATAGATCCTCGGCAAGCCATTCCAGCGCTGGAGGCCCATCTTGTCGATCACTACGGCGTCGACATTCAGTTCGGTACCACGGTGCGAGGAGTGTCGTTGCCGCACGTGGAAACTTCGAAGGGAATCTGGCATGCAGACCGGGTGTTCGTGTGCAGTGGTGATGACTTCGAGACCCTGTATCCACAGGCCTTCGCGGCCAGCAACATCACGCGCTGCAAGCTGCAGATGATGCGCACGGCTGTGCAACCGGACGCGTGGCAGCTTGGGGCCGCCTTGTGCGCCGGGCTCACCTTGTTGCACTCTGCCGCCTTCAGGTCCTGCATCTCACTTCACGAGCTTCGGGGCCGGATGGAAGATGCTTGGCCCTTCCAGCGAGACAATGGCATCCATGTACTGCTGTCACAAACCGCGAGTGGCGCATTGATCATAGGCGGCAGCCACCACTACGCCCACACCCATGCGCCCTTCGCGGATGAGAATGTCAACGCCGCGATCATGAAATATCTCCACACGTTCGCTCATGCGCCCCACCTGGCTATCGCCCAGCGCTGGGTGGGCTACTACTCCTCGCTGAACGAAGGAGGTACCGAACTTGTCGTCCAGCCCGAGCCGGGGGTGATCATTGTCAACGGGCTCGGTGATGCAGGTATGACCCTGTCGTTCGGCCTGGCCGAGGAAGTTCTTGGCTAAAGGTCGACGCAGCTCAGAGCCCTGCCGAAGCACGGACTGTTCCGGCGTCAGGAGCAGTCACATCCTGACGCCGGAATTTGCCCGGTCGTGGTCAGGACTACGCGGAGTACAAGACGGCCTTGCCCTGCTTGTCACGGCGTACGGCCCCCTTGGCCACCATCGCTTCCAGCGTGCTCCGCACTACCGTGATCTTGATGTTGCGTTCCGGGTGCGCGACCACCAGCGCCTCGGTGACTTCTTGCGCCGAGATGGGCTGCGCCTTGCGGGTGACTTGACTGACCACTAGCTCCCGCAGAGTCGGTCCTCCGCTGCTCTTGCCGCGGCCCTCAGAGGTTGCTGCCGAAGACGCTTTCACTGCAGCAGGCTTCACGGAGCTGTTGTCCTTCGACCTGCCGTTGCGTCGGCTCCTGCCCTGGGGCGGGACCGGCGAAGGTGCCTTGTGGTCCGTCGCCGCCCCGTTGACAGAGACGCCGGGGTCACCAAGTGCTTGCTGCATGTTGACGAGGAGAGCATGGTTGCGGCGCAGGGCCTCGAGACGCCCCTCCAAGGCGGTCAGCTCGTCGGTCAGGCGTTCCTGCGTGAGTGTGTTGCGCTCCAGGTCGTCAGCCAGCCGAGCTGCATACAGCGGCTGGAGATTGGTGGTTTCGTCCTGTCCTTCGGTCACGGTGACCCTCTCTCTCCCTAGCCTGGTCGAGTAATGCAATACTGGATAGTACTCATAGCAAGGCTGAATATGTGCCAGTGTGCCGCATCATTCGGCTCTTCTCTCCACGACGACGCGAAATCCTCCGGCTGCAGAGCGTTCGTTCCGGTCGATGTGCAGCCCTAGTTGAGGTGCCGTGGGCACAGGGTCGGCATGACCGGGATGTGAAGCGAGCTGGACCTGCCGCTGCAGCGTCGACGCCAGCCGGGCGGACGTGGTGCTCCACAGGCTCAAACAGCGCCCGGAACGATCCAAACCCCGATGCCGTTCCCGCCGCTGAGCAGTTGGCGCCGGACGCCTTGAGGCAGTCACTGGACTGCCTCAAAGGTGCGGCGCAAGGCTTGATCGTCAGCATTTTGCCTGTACGGGCGAGGTGCAGGGAACTGAGCGGGTGCGGGCGGGGACCGCAACTGGGCTGTGGACGAAACGGTTTGCGAAGCCGCCTCGGGTAGTGAGGACGGGGCGGCAACGCCTCTGGCGGCGGTCTACCGTGGTCTCTTCCACCAGGTGAGCCGGCACGGCTGGTCTCGGTGCACCTCCGCACTCACTATGCGGCAACTCGCCTCACTTGTCGGCTGCTCACCTGGCACCGTTTGCCGGATCATCCGGCGCCTGCGATCGCTCCTCGCGCTCGAGCCAGCCCCTCGGCCGGTGACAGGCGACGACCGGGAATGCATGATGGCCGCCCACTGATCTCGCACCACGACTGGCCGGTAGCAGCCTCTCTCACGCAATTACCGGCTCAGAGCAGACATGCAAGGTCACCATCGAAGCCGACCCGCCGGGTGGTGGCGTTTGCCTACCCGGCACGTGGCGAGACGGGGCCAGCACGTGTGTGCGAGTCGGCACCGCCTGCCGTGGCGGCAGACACACCATGATCGCGACGGCGAGTGCCCGTGCACCGGTCTGCCCGTCTCACCGTGCAGGAACGCCGGGCGGCCCCGCCTGCGGGGCCGGAGGGAAGACACGATCGCGCACCGAGGCGTGCGGGCCCGAGTCGAGCACACTTTCGCCTGGCTGAACAACTGAAGAGATTCGCCGCGGCTGTCGCCCGAGAGGTGAGGGCCCTAATCGCGCTACATCGGCGGTAGCCCACCTTGCACATCCTCGTCATGCAACAGTGGGACCGTCGGCAGAATGCCACCCAACCCTGCCCACACCGAGCCTCATGCAACACACTTCAGCGGCAGGCGCCTTGCCTTTGGTGCGGTTGCCCTGATAGTAATCGCCGGGGGCACGGCTGGCTGGCGGCACTGCGGGATCACGAGGGCAGCGACATGCCATCCTCAATGGGGCACAGTAGATCGAAGGCCAAGCGGATCGGGGGATACTGTTGCCGGCCTTGCCTTGTGGCCAGGTAGATCGAGTTGGTGATCCGTTTGTGCGGTATGTGCAGTATGCTCAGTCTGCCGGCGTCCAGGCCTCTTTGGGCAAGGTAGCGGGGGACCACGCTGAGCCCCACGCCTCCGGCAACAGCACTCACCACGGTTCGAAGATCGGCCACGGTCAGCGCCGGTGTCGGCGGCTGAATGTCCCAGCAGGTACGGAAGTAGCGTCGGGCCATCGGCATACTGGTCGAGTATCCGATGAAGCTGCGGTGATCGCTTTCCGGCGTGTAGGGGGCTTCTCCGGCCCTACCGATCAGGACGAACTCCTCCTCGTACATGTGACTGAGGTAGAGCTGCCGGGTGGGCACTTCATCGACCTGCGTCACCGCGATGAGGTCCAGCTCGTTGTGTACGAGTGCTGTGGCCAGTTCAGGAGATGGGCCGATTCGGCAGTGCAGGTCGATGCCCCGGGCAAGGAGAGGCGTGAGCCTGGGGACCAGATGCACGGCCAGGAGATCGGCCGGGGCCCCCAAGACCACGGGAGCAGCAGCACCGGACGGCTTGAAAGTGCCCACGGCATCTTCCAGGGCATCCAGGTGCATGGCGATCTGGGTTGCGAGGAGGTCTCCTGCAGGTGTGGGGACAACCCCTCTCCCTCGCCGGCTGAACAGCACCCGCCCCATGTCGGTTTCGAGTGTCTTCAGATGCCGGGAGACCGCGGGCTGGGACACCCCTAGCTGTGCTGCTGCTTTGGCAACCCCTCCGCATCTGTAAACGCACAGGAAGGTGCGGAGCATCGCCAGATCTGCTCCTTGCCTCATGACCGGGAACCTTTCAGCGAGTACCAACGACATTGCTCTGGTGGTGCGTCAGCTTCTCGCCGATCGCCGGGCTCGAGCACCAGCGCCATTGAACACAGAGACACGATCTGTATGCGCCGGCACAGTCACGGGGTTGCCAGAGTAGACACGCAGCCGCTGCTCCAGGCCCGGCGCTGCCGGGTCGGTGTGCCGATTGCGACCTCTTGAGCATCTCGACAGCGCTAACTCAGCCTCTCGGGACGACGTCGGCCTATCGCCTCGCTCTCGCAGCTGATGTCTCTCTGGCGTCACTCAACTTTTCATACATAAGCCTGAGTTGCCAAGTAGGGGCTGAAGTAGGCAGGCGCCAGTGACTCGACCGGAGCCGAGGGGCATGTATACCGTGCGTGCGTCCCCTGCCGCTGTCGCTGCGCCGGGCAGTGACCGACCTATGGTGCGTGAGATCTGTCGCGTCCTCGTGAGCACGAACGGATGCTGCGCACGCCTACGCGCATCTGGGCAGAGATGACTGACACAGAACATACCCACCTGCGTTCCGGTCCGCTGGTGCTGAGGGGCAACGAGCTGCTCGAACGCTGGAAGGCTACGGATTTCGCTACTGGGGGACAATGCGTTGCGCTCAATGGATTTGCCAATGCCCGCCATAGGCAAAGCACTGCGTCGGGAGTCTGCCGGAGGCTGGAGGTCAGGGAGCGGAGCCTACGGCGGACACCCTGCGCCCCGGCCTGCGCCCCGGCCAGCGGAGGATCTTCGGCCGGCCCCGTCCTTGTCAAGGCGGACTCGCCGACGCGACATCGTCGGTATGACGGTTGTCGCTTGGGGCATTGGTGTTTGACGCTTCTGTTGACCGGCTCCCCCGGCGCTTCGTGTGCGAAGCGTCCGAGGGCCGACACAGGCTGGGGTCAACGTAGCCGATGGAGGCAGCCGACGGCATGCAGCCCGCTCACCTGGTGCCGTTCGGGATGTGCTTGAGAACCCAGTAGCCCGATGCGTTGCTGATGACGGTGTAGCGCTGGTGAGGGTGCAATTGCTCAGCTCGTGCGAGCATCTCAGCGCTGTTGTGATCCGGGTCGTAAGACGCGATGTAGTCGGCACCTCGGCCCGCGTCGCCGATCCAGAAGACGCGGCAGCGGTCTGCCAAGTGAGCACTGGGGACAATATCCACCTCTACGGTTGCGCCGTCCGGAACGGTGGCGAGAACGTTTGCTCCTGCCTTGGCAGCGGGGTCAGCGCGATAGGTTGCCGCTTCGGTCAGAGTGGCGAACGGCAGAGTAGTGCACAGTGCAAGGGCTGAAGCCAGGAGCGCAGTGGGCAGGTGTCCTGCGTAGATACGCAAGTACAGGCGCCGGGTGCAGCGGACAGCCGCAAGGGCATCAACGAGGGCAATGGTGGTGATCGGCATCAGCACTGCGCTGTAATGCCAGTCAGTGCTCCAGTAGTGCTCATCGTTCGACAAGAACCTCCACAAGAGGGTAGGCGTGGCGATCAGGAGCAGGGGCGAGCGCAGAGCAAGCAGACCGGTCGTAGGCAGCAGGGTCCAGATCAGGGTGCGGAGCTTCTCGCCACCGCCGTGCCGGAACAGCGCCGTCACCGGGTCGGTTCTATCGCCAATCTTGACCCAATAGTCGTATCCGTGGCCGCTGGCCGCCGGAATGATCACCGTCACCGTGAAGAGGCAGCAGACAGCTCCCACAGCTGCCGTAGCAAGGGCGATCAACGCCAGACCCGTTCTGCCACGGCGGCAACGTTGTGCAGTAATCAGGGCAACGACCATGCAGGTCATTCCCAGATCCTCCTTGACCAACACCAGTGGCAGCGCCCACAGCAGTGCGGCATACCACCGTCTTGTCACCAACGCGGACAGGCTTGCAGCAATCATCGGAACCGCGAAGGCGATCTCGTGGAAGTCGAAGTCGGCTGCTCGCTGAAGTCCCCACGACAGCCCGTAGCTCGCACCTAGCAGCAGACCAGTCCGGCGTCCCAGCAAGTGCGCCGCAGCGCTGGTAACCGGCCAAACGGACCAGCCAAGCAGAACGCTTTGGGCCATCAGGAGGGTAACGGGACTCGGCCATATTCCGTGCAAGGGCGCCAAAAGGGCCACTACAGGGCTGAAGTGGTCACCCAGGATGTTGAATCCGGGGCCCTTGAGGTCCGAGACCGGTTCCTGCCAATGGGCATAGCCGCTTACAACCTGCTCGAATATTCCCAGGTCCCAGGACATCGTGCGGTAGTTCAGCCACCGGGACAGTGCAAGGACTGCGTACAGCGCTGTGCAAGTGACTGCCAGTAGATGGCCGTCGAGACGCTGCGGCGGCGACCATCGACTCGGCGTTCCTAACATGGCTGCACGGCTTTTGTTCTTCAATCGCGTTTTCTGCGTCACGGTCGCTGTCCAGGGGCGATGGAGTGGGGAAAGAGAGACGACGCGGGAGCAGTGTGAGGCGTCAGCGTCTGCCCGGGCGGTGCTGCGGGCGGGCCAGAGGGCCCATGAGCCAGAACGGCGGCTGCCACCGCTCCCGCTGTCATGACCACCGCAGCAGCGGCTGCAGCAGCGAGCCGCCGCCGGCGTCGGGCAGCACCCCGTTCGGAAATTCTGGCTGCGGCATCTGGTGCCGCGAACCGGCCAGCGTCCTCGGCGGCCGCCCTGAGCATGAGGCGCAGCCCTGCGCTGTCGTCAGCGGAGTCAGAAAAGGAAGTTGACCAGCGCTCAGTCATTGCGCGAGCCTCCTTTGAAGCCCTCCAACAAGCTGGCCAGCGCCGAGCGGCCCCTGAACAGCTGGGTTTTGACAGTTCCGGTACTTACACCGGCCTCGGCGGCAACCTGCTCCACCGTCATGTCGCAGAGGTAGAACATGACGATCACCAGGCGCTGCCGGTCAGGAAGGCGTGCAAGCGCCTGGGCTACGGCAACCGACTGCTCGTCAGGTGCCGCCACTTCTCGTGGCTGACCGGCCATGGCGCGGTGCCATGCTTCCCGGCCGCGGCGCCGGCGCCTGAACCGGCTGATGGCTAGCCGGAAGGCCACGGTGCGCACCCACGCCTCCGGGCAGGACGCTGTTTCCATGGAGCGCCGACGTACCCAGCAGCGCACGAACGCCTCCTGCACGGTGTCCTCTGCCTCGTGCAGGTTGCCGGTCAGTAGATAGACCTGTCCGATAAGACGCCTCGCACATGACGCGTAGAACTCCTCATATTCCTCGATGGTCACAACGCAGACTCCCCTGAGCGACCCTGTCACCCTCTCTACGTCTGGCCAGCTTGGTAGGTTGACATCACGTCCCAGCATTACTGCGAGTGACTATTCATGCACGATGGGGCCGCGCGGCACGGCTCACACACCCAAGGATTGAGTACCTCGCCTGCACCTGCCGTAGAAACGGAAGTGGACCTCTGCCCGTCTAAGGGGAGGGCGAGGACTCGGCCGGGAGACAGATGCAGTCTCAGCACACCCAGCCCCTGCCCCGATGGATGGTTGAGCCGACGAAAGAGAGAGCGTGTCCGTGAGTTCCGATTCTGTCCCGCAGCCGTTCGCCCTGCGCTTTGCCAGGCCGCTTCCAGCACAGCTGGCGATCAAGCCGTACACCTATGATGCGGACGCGCAACTGAACCGGTACAGCTCCGGCCTGCCGGTGGCCAGCTGCCCCAAAGGGATGCGGGCCCTGGGCACCACCGTTTCGACAGCGGGTTCGAAGACACACTTCGATGATTGACATGCGCCGGGTGCTAACTCTGCTCGAACAGGACGAGCAGCCATTCACTCTCCCTTCTACTGAACTTGTAGGCGCGGTGTCGTGAGGGCTGAGAGGTTTTGATCGTCGCGGTAGGCCAGGACTGTGAGGTATCCGCAGGGTGGGGGCCTGGCGCCTGAGCGGCAGGCGTTTGGGGAGGGTGTCCGGATGAGGGCGGCTGAGTTGTTCGCTGCCGGGCAGGACAATGCGGCGGTCGCGCGGGAGTTACGGGTCAGCGTTCGGTCCGCGCAAAGGTGGCGGCGGTCGTGGCAGGAACGAGGTGCCGACGGGCTGCGCTCACGCGGTGCGGTCTCCCGCCCGAAACTTAGCCACGCGCTGTTCGCCGTACTGGAGGAGGAACTGGCCAGAGGTCCGGGTGCTCATGGCTGGCCGGACCAGACCTGGACCCTGGCTCGGATCAAGACGCTGATCGGCCGCAGGTTCCACAAGACCATGACACGGTCCGGCATCGCGCAGATGCTGCGTCGGCACGGCTGGAGCCATCAAGTTCCCGCCTGCCGCGCCCTCAGGCGCAACGAGGACGTAGTGGCCGGCTGGGTCAAGGACGTGTGGCCGCACGTGGAATGACCGCGGCCGGACTGGCCGCGGACCGCCTAGTGCTGGATTCCTCAAACGGTGTACACATACCGGCGTCGTAGCAGGCGAGTTGGTGGTGCGGGTCTTCCCCATACCCAGGGCCGGGCTCGGGTGTTGAGCTGGGCTGTTGCAAGGCGGGTGGCGTGTTCGATCTCGGAGGGCCCGGCGAAGGACTGGCCGGCGAGGGCGGCCTTGCGGAAGATGCGCCACCAGCCTTCCTGGAGGTTGAGCCAGCAGGCGCCGACGGGGATGAAGACGTGCCTGATTCTGGGGTGGTCCTCCAGCCAGGTGCGGGTGGACAGGCTGTTGTGTGAGGAGAGGTTGTCGGTGACGACGTAGATGTCACCAGTGGGATTGGCTGCCTCGACCTTCTGAAGGAACTGCTGATAGAAGACGCTGTTGCGGGAGGAGGCGGTCATGGTGACCTCATGTCCGTCCCGCACTCTCAGAGCGCCGTAGACCCAGGTCTTCTCCGGCCCACGGCCGTAGTCCACCTCGGACTTGATGCGGTGGCCGTCCGGCGACCAGCCCGGCGCCGGCGGAAACGTACGCGGGATCACAGGCCCGAGCTCGTCGGCGCAGACGACCGTCGCGCACCCGGGCGGGCAGGTATAGAGGCCGATGATCCTCGTCCTTTTCCCTCGAAGTCCGGATCCTTCGAGCGGGTCCAGGACCGGGTGCGGCGCCAGCGGACCCCCTCGGCCAGCAGGATTCTGCGGACCTGGCTGCGGCCGATGGTGATACCCAGCCGTCCGGCCTCGGCGGCCAGCGCGTCCAGGGTCCATTCCGGCGGCCCGGACTCATCCGCCGCGGCCAGCTCCCCGCCCGCCTGCACGGTCAGCCGGCCCGGCGCCGGCTGTCTGACCAGGCCGATGATCCTGGAGCGTTCCGCTTCGGTGATCCGACACTTGCGGCCCTGACCGCCCAGGTCCTCCAGCCCGTCCAGGCCCGAGCGGTTGAAGCGGTGCAACCAACGGCGGACCGTCTTCGGGCTGCACCTGAGCTCGTCCGTGATGGCCGGCACCCGCTGCCCGGCCCAGCTCAGCTCGACCATCCGAGCCCGCACCACCAGATCCCGCGGCGCCTTGCGCGCTCGCGACAGTCGACGCACCAGCCGTTGCTCGTTCTCGTCACGGCTCGGCCGTGCCCGTAACACCACCGTCCAGCACCCGCCCCCGAGCGAACGAACCACCCCGCCATCAGGACATATACCCAGCGAAAGCGGAATCCAGCACTAGGGCCTGTGTGATGTCGTGATCAGTCGGTGGTCTTCAGGAGGTCGTCGATCCAGATCATTGCGGCGCGGAGGTGGAGGCCTGCGATATAG
>NZ_JBIBUW010000041.1:0-9078 GCF_043079785.1 Streptomyces sp. NPDC015139
TGCCGTCGACGATGTACACGGTGTCCTTGCGCGGCCGACGCGCCGGCGCGATCGCCAGCAGAGGTGCGAGATGGTCCAGGATTCTGTCGGCTGCGGACTTCGAGATCCCGAACAACGGCGCCACCTGCCGCAACGTGAGGTTCGTACGCCAGTACGTCGCCACCAGCAGCACCCGGTCCTCCAGCGTCAGCCGCCATGGCCGGCCACGCTGCACGTCGCCACCACGACGCCGGACCAACGCCACCAGCCTGCCGAACTGCACCTCGGACAAACCCGAAAACGGCTCGATCCACTTCGGATCACCCGCTGAGATCACCCCACCCATGCCCAACCAACGCACCAACCGCCCCACCGGTTACGGGACAACCTCTAGCTCGCCCGAGCGGTGAGCCCGCCGCAATGTGCAGATCGCTGCCGTGCCGGCTGACCCTGCCCGCTCCGTCCTCGAACTCGATGTGATCGATCTTGGTGGACTTCGCCGGGCCGCCGCTCCCGGCGTCGCTTCCGCCGCCGGCCGAGGCGAGCTGCATTCCGCCCTTGCCATGACCGCGACCACCGCCTTGGGCCGGCATGGAGAACGCACCGTCGGCAAGGTCGAGCACCATGTCCTCGACCATCGCTTCCAGCTTGGCGTTCACCGGCTCGGTGAGCTTCGCCAGGACCTCATCGACGATCCGGTCCACTGCCTCGTCGATGATCCGCTTGACCACCTGCCGCATTGCCGTGACCTCGGCAGCCCCGATCAGCGCGGACAGACCACCGGTGACGACGGCAAGCCCGGCCGAGATACCCACCGAGGCAGCCATCGCCCCCAGTTCGATCTCAGCCTTCGTCTTCATCCCGAAGATGATGTCCGCCAAGACGTCGCACGCGTCCGCGAACAGCCGCGCCAGCTCGGGCAGCTTCTCCAGGTGACTGACCTTCACCTGGTTCCAGTGCTTCTCGAAGGCGTCCACGGCCCAGCCCTCGGACGAGGACAGGATCCGGGTGACAGCCTTGTGCGCGTCCCCGCCGTGCCCCTCGAACTTGTCCGCGAACTCCCGCATGGCGTCCGCCATATCGCGGTAGTCGTCCTCGTCCACGTTCGGAAAGTTGATCCCGATGAAGTCCAGGACATCATCGAGCCAGCCCGGAATCGTGTAACCCATCCCCGTTCCTCCCCGTGCTTCACACCCACCCCGCAGAAACACCGCGGCGGACATGATCAAGAACCCTAGTACGTGGGACTGACGCCGACGCAAGCACGAAGCACGCCAACCACTGCGGCGGGGATCACGGACACACAAGATTCACTTCACACGCCAGTGGTGGCACTCCGCCCACGGCGCCCTGAAGACCCGGCCCTGACCTGCACCCGCCCACTGCAGAACCGACGGGGGTGGTGTGAGACCCGCCCCCTGCGCAAGGAGCGATCTGTGAAAGAGACCGCGCGGGCCGAGTGCTCCCAGCACTTCCATGACGGCCGCGGCTTCCGGCTGCTGGGCGAGGAGGAGAAGGCTCTACTCACCCTGCACGTGCCAGCGCGCGAGGGTGGCCGGGCCCTCGATGCCTGCTGCGGGACAGGTGAACTCGTCGCCTTCCTGACCTTTCTCGGATATGAGGTCGACGGTGTCGATTTCGCCGAAGGTGCCCTCACCCGGGCCCGGACCGAGCGCGCCGGCCTACCGGGAGTGCGCTGGCTGTGTGCGGACATCGAGCATGACAATCTGGCCGATCTCCGCGAGGGCGGCTACGACCGAGGCCGCCCCACAACGTGGGGCGGCCCCTGCGAGGGGCGCCAGCTCAGCCGGCGTCATACCGCCACCCAGGGGCGGGCAGCAGGCTGGGGCGGTGCGGGTAGCGGGGGCCGGGACGCTGGGGGCGGGGCCGGCCGATCCGGCGGCGCGGGCGGGGGACAAGCACGAGTGATCTCCTCCAGGGGATCAGCAGCGCGTCCTGTGACGTCGGTTCGTCAGCGGGCGCGGGAAGGTGCCGGGGGGGTGGCCGGACGGCCTGACCCGCACCCGACCGCGAGGGTTCGGGCGCGAGGCAGGTGGTCCGGAGCGGGGTTAGAGGCCGCGGGCGTCGGCGAGGCCAGAGGCTGCCGGGGCGTTCCATGCCGCCCTGAACCACACAGCTATGACAGGACAGTGATGGCTGGTCAGATGAGGTCGAGGAGGGTGATGCGTTCCATCGGGATGTAGTCGAGTAGGGCGGAGTCCCAGTGCGTCGACCACACCGAACCGTCACGTGCCACGGCGAGGACCTCGACGTCGCCGGCGCCCCGGCAGCACGCGGTGACGACGTGGGCAAGCCTGGGCAGTGTCCCGCCGATGCGCCGCAGTGCGGTCCAAGCGCCCGTCGCCGTTGTCAGGAACGTGTTGTACAGCATGCCGTCGAGGCCGATGACAAACACGTCGAGGAATTCGGACGAGCGGCTGGCTGCGGCGATCCGGGACGAGGGTTCTAGCGGCACGGCCCCGCCGCCGATCTCGCGGGTGGTGCCCCACAGCGACGCGGTGGTCCAGGGGGTGCTGTAGAGCCGGAGTTTCGGATTGCCGTCGCGGCGCCCGATGAAGGGGACTTCGATGAGGTCGGGGCCGGGGCTGCACGCTGCGAGGTTGGCCATCGTGTGTGCGCGGACGAGAGGGTCGCCGATGGCGAAGGAGTTGCTCCAGTTCCCGGGTCCGAGGGAGAAGGACGTGCGCGGTACGGAGTCGCTGCCCACCCAGAACAGGTCCAGGAGGCCGGCCTTGCGGCTCAGCGCGGTGAGACCGTTCGTACGGAGCACGAAGGGCGCGACGGGCCCGGCGGAGGCTTGGAGGTGGCTGACGGTGGTCCAGGTTTGTGTGGCCTCGTTCCACCGGCTGCCTGCGATGTTGTCGGCCTGCCGGTCGTGGGCGAACACCTCGGGCGCCCCGCCCTTGCGGCGGGCGATCACGACGCCCGCGAGCGGGTCGATGACCACCGTGTTGTTCTCGGGCACGGAGAACTCCTGCCAGGCCCCGGAGGCGGCGTGCCGGAAGGTGTGGATGTGCCAGTCGCGGTCGGTGCCGCTGTCCCATTGGGCAAGCCCGGCGAGCCAGTCGGTCAGCGCCGACATCGGTGTGAAGGGGTTGAAGGAGGCCGTCGGTATCGACGTCGACCCGTCGAGATCGGTGTCGAGCGTGGCCGCGCCCGGCGACCAGGTCACCCGGGTGGCCCTGCCCCGGCGCACCGCGAAGGCCCCGAGCCAGTCGGTCGTGCCGGGTGCGCCGACGACGGGCCCGCCGCGCACCTCGCCGGGCTGGTTGCCGCTCTCGGGGAAGGCGGGGTTGCGTACGACGGCGACATCGGCGTCGATGTTCGGGAACCCGGCGATGGGGCCTCCGGCGGGCTGCCCGACCCCGAACCGCCACTGCCGGGCGATCGCGTCCCGGTCCGGTGCTTCGCCGCCCGTGCTGTTGATGGGCGGGGTCGCGAGCATCACCTTGCCGTCCACGACCGTGATGCCGCCGGCGGTCGCCGGAAGCAGGTTGACGTTCCACACGTACAGGCCCGGGTATTCCTTGCGGAAGACGAACGACGACGGGGGATGGCAGTAGACGCCGGGCCGGTAGCCGAGTTCGGCGAGCCGGTGGAACCAGGCCGAGCAGTACTTCTTGCCCGCGTCATCCGGCGGGCCGCCCATCTCCCAGTCCAGGTAGATCACCGAGCCCTGCGGCAGGCCCGCGCTCGTCGCCTTCACTGCGGCGTCCTCGGCGTTCGCCGTGGCGATCTGCACCCGGAGGTCGATCGGCCCGTCATCGTTGCGCGGGTCCTGCTGTCCCCAGTAGATCGGCAGGAGCCCCCACACCGGACGCAGGTCGAACCACCCGTTCATCCAGCCGCCCACCGGGTTGGCACCGATACCGCCCATCCGGTTGTGGCCGTTCAGTGGTTTGGTGACCGGGACCTCGCCTGGGGCCGGTGCCGGCGAGTCGAGGTACATGCCCGTCCAGTAGATGTTGGAGAGGTCCCAGATCGTGTCCATCACGGGCTTCCCGGGATACTTGCCTGTGTCCATTCCTGCGTAGAGCATGGCGATGGCCTTCCCCGGCCGACCGTCCAGGGTGCGGGCACCGCTGGCGGCAGGCCGTGCGCTGTCTTCTCCTACCAGCCTGGCCCGGCGCCCACGCTCCGGCCATCGAGGCCAGACCTTCGCGGCGGTGCCGTATCAGGCGGGTTTTATCGGCCACATGCCGCATTCCCCGGGCAGGTCAGCGCCTGACCGCGTCGGTTCGGGCGGCATGGTTGACCAGACGATCCCCCAGCAGTGCGTGCAGGAGATCGGTCATCTGCTGGGACGGTGTGACTCTCAGCTCCGCCTGCAAGAAGGTGCGGTAGTCCTGGTACCGCTTGATGGCGCTCGCGATGTTGCCCTCGGCTATGTGGACTTCCATGGCGATGCGGTAGGCGGTCTCCCGGAAGGGATCGACGGCGATCGCGGCGAGCGCGGCCTGCAGGGCATCGAGGTACTGGTGATCGGTCCGCAGTTGCTGGGCCAGGCTCTCCAGGGCATATAGGCGCAGTTGGTCCCACCGCTGCCGCGGCAGGTTCAGCCAGTCCTCGGACCACCCCGGCAGCAATTCCCGGCTCAGGTTGCCCACCAGACGGTTCCAGTCTTGCGACCGAGGGACCGGTCCGGCGATGATCCGGCGCGCCGACTCCTGGATCTCGTGGAGGTCGACCTCGATCGACGGGCAGAGCATCAGGCGCTGGTCAACGCTGTCGATCACCGCGTGTGTTCCCGCTCTGCGGCTCTGGCACAAGGCGGAGCGGAGGTTCGCCGCCGCTCTGAAGGGTGTGCACGCCGGCCACAACTGCTCGGCGGCCGAGGTCCGGCCTACCCAGTCGTTTCGCAGGGCCAGGAATGCCAGGAGGCGCCGCGCCCCCATGGGGACGGTCGTTCCGTGGCCGGCATGGGTGAACTCGAAAGGCCTCAGAATCTCAAGTCGCGAATCGGGGAGCGACACATTCACCACTCTCCATCGGTACCTGTCATGCGCACTTGTTGTGCACCCGTACTGCACCGCTTTTCCGGTCCCCTGGGCTCGCGGGGGAGGCCGGTTGGGAGCAGGACGCTGCAAGGGTCGGGGGAATCGGCAGGACCGCATTTGTAGCGGCACGCGCCGGAAGGCGATCAGCAGGCGAGTCAGCCACAAGGGCTTCATCCCGCGGCGCGGGATACCCGGCGATCTCCTGGCCCGCTCACCACTGTGCAACGAGCACCTGTCACGCGCACCTGCTGTGCGCCCGCCTGCTCGCCTTTTGGCCTGCAAAGACACAGCAGGAACGACTCGGTGACGCCGAAGAGATGCGCCGCGGACGCCGGCCTGGCCCCCCGGTGATCCGGGGCGTCTCGGGGGAACGGCGGTCGGGGATCGGCGGCAGCGATCAGCGGAAGTCGCAGCGGCGATAAACGCCATGGTGCGCGGTTTCCCGGATATTTCCGATCCTGTTTCTGTTCGGCTCTGAGCAGCGTGCCACACAGCCGAGGAACGGTTCGGCAACGTTTTGGGGGCGTCGGACGCATCCCTCGATAGCGGCCGGTGAGCGGCTAGGTGCAACAGTCGAATCAGCCTGTAACGGTTCGTTCGTGAATGGACGGAGAAGCGGCTCGATGGAAGTTCGTTCAGTCCTCAATGGTCTGGTTTCCGAGGATGACCTCCTCGGTGACGCGAGGGTCTGCGTTGCGGTGCTGGACGGTCCGGTGGACCTGTCCCATCCCTGTTTCGCGGGTGCGGACCTGACGAGGGTGAACACGCTCGTCCAGGAGCCCGCGGGCCCTGGGCTCATGTCGTTGCATGGTACGCATGTCGCCAGCCTGCTGTTCGGCCAGTCAGGCACCGAGGTGTTCGGCATGGTTCCGCGATGCCGGGGGCTGTTCCTCCCCGTCTTCCGGGACACCGAAAGCCGGGTTTCCCAACTGGATCTGGCCAGGGCAATCGAGCAGGCCGTGCAGCAGGGTGCCCACGTCATCAACATCAGCGGAGGGCAGCGCACGTCGGACGGGCGGCCCGGGGAACTGCTCGACAAAGCTCTCCGCTTGTGCGCGGACAGCGGAGTGCTGGTGGTAGCGGCCGCCGGCAACGACGGATGTGACTGCCTGCAGACACCGGCCGCGACACCGTCGGCGCTGGCGGTCGGCGCCCTGGGGGCCGACGGCAAGCCGCTGGAACTCAGCAACTGGGGTACGGCGTACCGCAGTAACGGTGTGCTTGCCCCAGGCCAGGACATCCAGGGTGCGGTGCCCGGAGGCGGGTGCCGGAAACTGACCGGGAGCAGCTTTGCCACGCCTGCGGTTTCTGGTGTCGCGGCCCTGCTGGTGGCCGCTCAGCTCCGGGAAGGGCGGGCAATGGATCCGCTCGCGGCGGGGCAGGCCATTCTCGGCACCGCGACCGCGGACCCGTGCTTCCCCAGTGACACCGCGTCGTGCCGACGGCATCTGAAAGGCAATCTGAACGCCCGCGGAGCCTACGACCTCATCAGTAAGCGAGGGAGCGCAGCCGCGGTCCGTCCCGATGCGGCTTCGGCCCTGCATCCGTTGCGGGGCGGCGCCGGCCACAGCGCGGTGGCCTGGGCCGGCCAGGGGGCCGGTCACGCAGGCGGGCCCCGGCCGCCCGGGATGCCCCACTTCCAACCGAACGAGGTAATCAACGCCATGGATAACCAGCCCATCACTGCTCACGAGCAAGCCGAGGCCGCGGTGCCCGACAACGGTGATGTCGCCCTTGAGGGTGTCGCGGCGTCGTCGGAACCGTCGGGTGCCGCAGACGAGGCAGCGGGGGTTGAGGCCGCCTGTTCCGGCCCGCCCGAGGGAGCCCGTTCCCTGCCGGCCCAGCCCGTCACACCAGGTGAGGAAACGACGGTCATGGCGGAGGCGGCCGCTGCCGCACCGGTACCGCCGGCCGGGCGGGCGGGCGGCGGCAGCCCTGAGGGAGGTGTCCGTGCCTCCTCGGGGTGCGGATGCGGGGGCACCCCGGCGTCGGTCTGTCAGTGCGGAGGCAACGGGGGAAACGGGGCTAGCCAGCTGATCTACGCGATCGGCACCATCGGGGTCGACTTCCTGACGGAAGCCTGCCGGGACATGTTCCGTCAGCGGATGCCGGCCGTCACCATCCCGGCGACCGACAAGCACCCGGAGCAGGAACTTCCGTCGAACCCTTACGACGGAACCCAACTGGCCGATTTCCTGGCGCACGAGCCGTGGCTGTGCGACAAGGTGACGTGGTTGCTGCAGTTCGACGGCGGCACGGCGGTCTATGCGCTGGAGGCGGAGGAGCCGGTCGCCATGGACTGGGGCGGGCAACCGCTTGTCCCTCCTGAACCGCCTCCTGCTCCGGCGGGCCGCAAGCCGGGCCACAGCGCCACCCCTGAAGAGCTGGACAACAGGCTCACATACCTGACCGATGCGCTGTCCCGCCCGCCGGTATCCACGATCTACCGGCTCTTCCAGGAAGCCCTCAAGGGCCAGCTCCTCAAACCCAAAGACCCCAACCGCATCTCACGCGTATCCGTCCCCGGAGAGCTCACCGGCCGAACGGTGCGTCTGATCAACGGCCAGACGGTTCCCGTGGTCAAGGTCAAAACCCCCGGTGTCTACACCTGGAACGAGACCAAACTCGTCGACAGCGTCGTCCAAGCCATCAAGGACAGGGAAAAGGCCAATGCCGACGGCCCCGAGCTGAACACCGGTATGAGCGCCGACGAGCTCGCCACGCTCGTCAGTGCCTTCCTCACCAAGCTTTACCACCAGTTCCGCAACCTCGGGCAGACGCCGGGCGACCGGGCCCTGAACTTCGCGGGCACCAACGCGTTCCTCTTCGCCGACTCGATCAAGGACGGCCTGCTGTCCGGCGAACTGGTTCCAGGACCCAAGGGGGAAGGAAAGCACCACCTGTACGCCCTGGACACCATCACCGTTTCGGAGAGCCCATACTGCCGGCCGGGCTCGCGCTGCATGGACGTCACTGTGACGTTCTTCGATCCGGAAGACGACCGCAGGGCCAAGACGCGGTACCAGTACACGTTCGACGTCAGCTACCACCTGCCGGTCAGTCTGGCACCGGTCCACGTGTTCCTCGACCGGTGAACATCGCGTACCGAGGAGGAAGAACATGAGCCCTGCGAATACCGAACCGCGCATCACACCGCCCCTGCAGGCTCCGCCGGTCTACCGCAACATCCACGAGGCTCCACAAGCCCAGCATCCGGACAGCGGTGTGGAAGCGGCCAGGACACGCTGTGCCGATCTTCCCGACCCCGCACGGCAGCAGTGCTACGCCCAGCTCTACGGCATCTCCACCTAGCGGCTGCCAGCCCGTCAACCGCACATGAGGCCCATACGAGGGAGGCCCGTCATGATCGAACACACCCCGTACGACGAGGCCAGGAGCCGGCCGACCACGGCGCTCCAGATGCCCCAGCAGGCACCCCCGGTCGACCGCGCAGAAGCCGCCCCCGCCGCAGCCCCCGGTGACACCTCGGGCCTGGAGGCCAGCCGCTTCGTCAAGCCGATCTGGGAAAGCTTTCTCCCTGAAATGTGAGGGTGTGATAGCGCCGACAACCGCCACGCTCGTTCGAAACCATCCGCCGCGAATGGCGGCACAGCAAAGGAAAGCCCGTCATGATCGAACACACCCCGTACAACGAGGCCAGGAGCCGGCCGACCACGGCGCTCCAGATGCCCCAGCAGGCACCCCCGGTCGACCGCGCAGAAGCCGCTCCCGCCGCAACCCCTGGTGACAACCCGGGCCTGGAAGCCAGTGGCCGCATCGGGTCGTGGCTGGGCGATCTGCTCCCCTTCTGAGGGATACGCCGGGCAACGCTCCGCGCCCGCCTCTACTCCGTTGAGGAAAACGGCGCGGCAGGATCTGGCGGCAGGGGGTAGCCCTTCTGCCGCCAGGTTCTCCCCCACCACGGCGATACCGCCGCGAACCCTCCGCCGGCGGGCCCCCGCCCGCCGGACCTGACGACAGGACAGCACAGCAAAGGAAAGCCCGTCATGATCGAACACACCCCGTACAACGAGGCCAGGAGCCGGCCGACCACGGCGCTCCAGATGCCCCAGCAGGCACC
>NZ_JBIBUW010000041.1:9177-17395 GCF_043079785.1 Streptomyces sp. NPDC015139
CCCCGGTCGACCGCGCAGAAGCCGCTCCCGCCGCAGCCCCTGGTGACAACCCGGGCCTGGAGGCCAGTGGCTTCCTCGGGAAGATCCTGGGCAACATTCTCCCCTTCTGAGGGAAGACAACGGCGTGGCAGGATCCGGCGGCAGGGGGTATCCCTTCTGCCGCCTGGTCCTCCCCCACCACGGCAATACCGCCACGAACCCTCCGCCGGCGGGGCCCCACCCGCCGGATACGACCAACATGACAGCACAGCAAAGGAATGCCCGCGGGACGAGCGGGATCCCGTACGGTTCTCGTTCCTCGAAGCCTGTCTTGACTTGCAGTGGTTCCGTCCCCGCGGCGGTGTTCGGGCCAGATCACGTGATGGCTGAAGGCCTTGCCAACGTGCCAACATTGAGAGGGAAAGCCATGGGACTCGATTTGCCGCTGCAGCGGGCAGCCATCGACCGCCAAACCACATCCACTGCGTTCATGATGTATTTGGGTGAGACGCCGGACGGTGTATGGATCATGGGTGCCGTGGGCGGAAAGACTGGCCGTGACCCTCATGACCCGCCAGCCGTCCCGGCCGTGCCGGGGGCGGAGGATCGCGGCTGGCGTTGTCATCCGACGGCCGGCTGCGTCTGGGAAGGCGTGATCTAACGATGAGCTCCGGGGCCGGGCCGACGCACGGCGCCTGTGAGGCCGTCCAGGAGCTGGACGGCCTCACGGGTGATGTAGCGGTCGGGGTCCGGGGACTGCAGATAGCGGCGTCAGCAGGTCGGCGTCGAGGTCCTGGCGCTGGAGGTAGGCGGCGAGGGTGCCGACCAGGAGGTGGTTGTGGGCGAGGGCGTCGGTCAGGGCGTACAGGACCAGGCGCTGCCACTGCTTCATGCTGTCGCCGTGCAGGGTCTGCAGGTGCTGGGCGCGGGCGAGGTAGGCGTTGTTGCGGCGGCAGTAGTGGGTCACCAGCGCCAGCCCTCTGGTGGCACCTCCTCGCTGACCGGGCGCGGGGCGGGCTCGACCGTGCGGGGTACGGGCGCGGGCGGCAGGGTGTCGCGGATCTGCTGCAGGCCCGCGTCCTGCTGCGGGCCGTGAGGGATTCCGCAGAAAGCTCTCAGCCTCCCGACCGAGAGGTCCATCCCTTGATCTCGTCCGCGACTTCCCGTACGTCGAGCCCGTCTCGTGCGATCCACTCGGCCAGGTCCGGAGACCGGCCTGAGGGCGCATGAACAGCGGGCGGACCCGCTCAGTCAGGCCAGTGTGATCGCGTCACCGTCCACCGAGATCCGCGTCGCGGGCAGCGCCTTGGTCGCCGGCCCGCTCTGCACACTTCCGTCGGTGATCGAGAACCTGCTGCCGTGGCAGGGGCAGTTGATGACGCGACGCGCGCGACCCCGCGCCCCGAAGCCGGCTGACCGGTACGCAGCCCTTCGCGCTGTCGTCAGGAGCGCGCGAGCCGGGCCGCGAGATAGGACGCGGTGGCGCTGCGGCGGGCCCTCGCCACCTTGGCCGGCGGGCCCGCCGCGACCACCCGCCCGCCCGCGTCGCCGCTGCCCGAGCCGAGGTCGATGACCCAGTCGGCGGTGGCGATGGTGTCCAGGTCGTGTTCGACGAGGACGACCGTGTTGCCGGCGTCGACGAGCCGGTGCAGCTGTCGCAGCAGCAGCGCGATGTCCGAGGGGTGCAGCCCCGCCGTCGGCTCGTCGAGCAGGTAGAGTGCGTGCCCGCGGCGGGCTCGCTGCAGTTCGGTGGCCAGTGTGATGCGTTGCGCCTCGCCGCCGCTGAGTTCCGTCGCGGGTTGGCCCAGCCGCAGGTACCCCAGCCCCACCTCGCGCAACGTCTCCAGACTGCGGGAGGCGGCCGGGACGGCGGACAGGAACGTGGCGGCGGCGTCGACGGACAGCGCCAGTACTTCCGCGATGTTATTGCCGCGGTAGGTGACTTCCAGCGTTTCCGCGTTGTACCGGGCGCCTTCGCAGGTCGGGCACGGCGCGTAGGTGCCGGGCAGGAACAGCAGTTCCACCGCGACGAATCCTTCGCCCTGGCAGGTCTCGCACCGCCCTTCGGGCACGTTGAAGGAGAACCGCCCGGCCGAGTAGCCGCGCGCCCTGGCTTCGTCCGTCGCCGCGTACAGCTTGCGCACCGCGTCGAACATCCCGGTGTACGTGGCCAGGTTGGACCGGGGAGTTCGGCCGATGGGCCGTTGGTCGACCCGGACCAGCCGGTCGAACGACTCGATCCCCGACGCGTCCTGGACGTCGACCTCCAACTGTGCCTCGTAGGGCTCCTCGGGTACGAGACCGAGGTGGCCGCGGACGACCTCGGCGAGCACCTGCGTCACCAGCCTCGACTTTCCGGAACCGGACACGCCCGTCACCGCCGTCAGTACGCACAGCGGTACGTCGACGGACACGCCGTGCAGATTGTGGCGGGAGACGCCGCGCAGGTGCAGCCAGCCGTGCGGTGTGCGCGGGCGGTGATCCAGCGGCTGGGCGCGCCCGAACAGGTACTGGCTCGTGGCCGACTCCCCGACCCGCTCAAGACCGGCAACCGGGCCGCTGTACAGCACGCGTCCGCCGCCCTCGCCCGCACCGGGGCCGATGTCGACCACCCAGTCCGCCCGCCGTACGACGTCCATGTCGTGCTCCACGACGAACAGCGAGTTGCCCGCCGCCTTGAGACGGTCCAGCACCTCCAGCAGCGGCTTTGCGTCGGCCGGGTGCAGGCCCGCGGAGGGTTCGTCGAGGACGTAGACGACGCCGAACAGCCCCGAGCGCAGCTGGGTGGCGATCCGCAGGCGCTGCGCCTCGCCGGGCGACAGGGTCGTCGAGCGGCGCCCGAGGCTGAGGTATCCGAGGCCCAGGTCGAGCAGTACGTCGATCCGCGCGACCAGATCGCCGCAGATCCGGACCGCGACCTCGGTCGTCTCCCCGGATCGTGCGGTCGCCGTGGTGGCGTCGGCCTCGGACCGCGCCGCGACGGGCCGCAGCAGGGCCACGACCTCGGTGAGCGGCATCGCGTTGATCTCGGCGATGGATCGTCCGGCGAAGGTCACGGCGAGTGCCTCGGGCCGCAGTCCGCTGCCGTGACAGGCGGGGCAGGGCACGCTCTTGACGAACCGGAGCGCCCGCTCGCGCATCTTCTCGCTCTTGGAGTCGGCGAGGACGTGCATGACGTGCTTGCGGGCGCTCCAGAACTTGCCCTGGTAGCCGTAGTCGACGCGGTCCTCCTCCGGCTCGATGTACACCAAGGGCTGCTCGTCCGTGTACAGCAGCCAGTTGCGGTCCTTCTTCCTGAGCCTGCGCCACGGCCGGTCGATGTCGATCCCCAGGCCGCTCACGACGCTGCGCAGGTTGGCGCCCTGCCAGGCGCCCGGCCAGGCGGCGCAGTCGGGGCCTTCGCCTGCCCCCTGCCTGCGCACTTTTGGGCAGGACACCGAAGCGGGGTGTCCGGTGGCGCGGCGTGTGGATCTCCTACACCCGCGCGAGGCGCGGCAAGCTCACGGTGGAGCGGCTGAACGCACTTTGAGAGCGGGGAGTGGAGCTGGCGTGACGCCGACGCTTGCGCTGTCTGGTGTACGGCTGCGGAGCCGGATCAAGCGAGGCTCCGGGAGTGCCGGGAGGCCTCGTGCCGTTCACGTCGTCGTCCGCGGGGCCGCCATCGCGAGGCAGGTCCGGCCGGCCCTTGCGGTGTCAAGCCCCGAAAACCCGGCGCATGACCGCGCAGGGGTGGCTCCGGCCTACTGGAATCAAGGCCGAGGACGCCAGATGGGCGCCCTTCACTACCAGCGGGAGACACCCATGGCTCGCACGATCCGCAACAACTCCGTCCGCCTGAGGTTCGCGACGATCGCGGCGGCGGCCGCGGCGGTCACGGGAGGCGTCGTCCTTCCCGCCACCACCGCGATGGCGGCCCCGACGGCCGGCGTACCCACCGCCTCGCCGGTGGATCCGGTGGACCCCCCGCTAGGCCCCTTCGAAGCGGACCCGCCCCCGGTACAGCCCGATCCTCCGCTGGAAATCCCGGACCATGCCCCGCCCAACCCCTACGAGGAGACCGCCCCGGTGACCTGGGGGTACACCCCCCCGGCGGAGCCCGACCAGCCGGACGAGCCGGTGGACCCCAGCACCATCCTCGAAAAGGGCCTCGGCGACTGAGAACGACGACGGCGGTGAGCCGGGGTCCGGTGCCCGGCCCTCGGCACCGCCCCGGGCAGCCACAGCCCGCGAACGGAGCCGTCAGCCCTGCACGCCGGGCTCTCCCCTGACAGACACGGCCCGCTATTGGAGCGGGCGGAAGCCCGTGCACCGGTGATCATCCGTTCGCAGTACGGCCCAAGCCACCCTTGATCATCTTCCTGCACTGGAGACCGATCAAAATGATTGGAGCCCGTCATGCAGGCGGACGACGACCAGGGCGATGTCGTCGTTGGCGCCGCTGGTGAGGTCGAGGCGGGCGAGAAGGGCGTCGGCGAGATGTTCCGGTCCGAATTCGGTGCAGGTGGCGAGTGTCGAGGTCAGGCGGGACAGGCCGATGTCGATGTCCTCGCCGCGGCGTTCGATCAGGCCGTCGGTGTAGAGGATGAGGGTGTCACCGACGGCATAGATTGTGGTGGCCTGGGGGCGGGGGACGTGTTCGGGGCGGGCGCCCAGTGGAGGGTCGGTGGCCTGGTCAAGCAGGTCGCAGGAGCCGTCCCGGTGGAGCAGGACGGGCGGGGGATGACCGGCGCTGCTGTAGATGAGCAGGTGACCGCGGCAGTCGACCAGGACCTGGACTGCGGTGGCGGCCAATGCTCCCTCGACCGAGCGCGCGTACAACCCGAGGACCTCCAGGGCCTGGGCGGGGCCGTGGACGGTGCGGGCGGCGGCGCTCAGCGCGCTGCGGAGCCTTCCCATGACCGTCGCGGCCATCAGACCGTGGCCGACGACGTCGCCGACCGCGACGGTAAAACGGCCTGCGGCCAGGTCGACCGCGTCGTACCAGTCACCGCACACGTTGAGGGATCCGGTCGCAGGCAGGTAGCGCACGGCGATATCAGGGTGCCGGGCCAGGTCCGGTGTGTGGAGCATGGTTTCCTGCAAGGCGACGGCGATGCGCCGTTCACGGGCGTGGGCCTGCCGTAGTTCCTCGTTCAGCCGCTGCAGCTGCCGTGCCCGGGCATACAGCTCGGCTTCCATGGCCGCTTCCCGGCCGGGACTGACCGAGGGCAGGTGCGCGGTGCGGTGGGCGAGGACGACCTCGGTCATGTCCTCGGACCGGTGGATGATCCAAGCAGCCTTGCCGTCCGGACCGAGGACAGGCACGTTGATCGCGGTCCACCACCGCTCCTTGAACACCTCCGGATTGCCGGCGACCGGGATGTCGTACTTCTGCAATGCCATGTGATCGGTCTGGCCGGAGGCGAGGACCCGGTGCAGTGAAGCTTTCAGCGTCGCCGGTCCGTCGGCCTCCGCGTCGGCGGGGTTGTCCGGGAAGACCTCGAAGAGGTACTGCCCGACCAGCTCCCCCCAGCTCCGTCCGGTCACCTCGCAGAAGGCCCTGTTGGCATCGGCGATCACCAGGTCCGTGCCGAGCATCAGACACGGGCTCGGGAGGGCGGCGAAAACCGCCGCGTAGTCGATCTCCGGAGCCATCACACGCATCTCCCAGCAAGCTGCTCCCTCCTCACAATCTACAAGGGCCCAGCTCCAGCACCCGGCGAGCGCGCGCGGGACCCGCCTCGCTGTGTGACAAGTGCGGGCAGGGGCCTCCTGCCGGCGCGCCCGGCGCCACCCCATGTCCTCCATCGCGCCAGCGAAGCCGGTGTGCCTGTGCAGCTTCACCGCCCGGCTCTGCCGGCCCGGCGGCCGGTGGTTGGAGGGGCGGGTCAGCCGATGGGTGGGCCGGTCGGGGGACGTACGGGGGCGGCCGGAGGGGCTGAACTGAAGACACGAAAGGCCGACCGGCCCAGTCCCCGAACAGCTTCCGAAGGATCTTTCCCATGCTGAACGCCCGACGTCACCTCGCCGCCCGCCTCGCCGGCATCTCCTGCATCGCCGCCGTGGCCGCCGGAACCCTCGGTGTCGCCAGCGCAGAGGCTGCGCCGATGCACCACAACGCCTCGCACGCCAGCAGCCACCACCAGCAGCACCAGCAGCACCACGGCAAGAACAACAGCAACAGCAAGGACAGCGCGTCGAAGAACAGCGCGTCGAAGAACGCTGCCATGCCGAAGGGCGGCAACACGCAGGGCGGTACGCAGGGCTCCGGGAACGGGAACACGCAGGGCGGTACGCAGGGCGGCGGCAGCGGCAACACCCAGGGCGGTACGCAGGGCGGCGGCTCCGGGAACACCCAGGGCGGAACCCAGGGCGGCGGCTCCGGCAACACCCAGGGCGGAACCCAGGGCGGCGGCTCCGGCAACACCCAGGGCGGAACCCAGGGCGGCGGCTCCGGCAACACCCAGGGCGGAACCCAGGGCTGATCACTGACAGGTCGGTGCCCCGCGGAGAGAAGTATCCGCGGGGCACCGGCACGCTGCCTTCGGTGATCGCGGCAACCGCTGGGCCCCCGGAGGGCCTAACGCTGCGTGGAGCCCCCCTGCCCGATACCTCGTGGAGCGACTGGGCGGTGAGACAGTGGGCGCATGTGCGGCCGATACGTCTCCACCCGGCGCCCGCAGGACCTGGCGCAGCTGTTCCACGCCGACGAGTGGCCGGCCACCGAGGCGCTCGCACCGAACTGGAACGTCGCCCCCACCGATGACGTGTGGGCGGTCCTGGAGCGCACCCCGCGCGGCGAGGGCGACGCGGCGGCAGCCTCGCGGGAGCTGCGGCCGCTGCGCTGGGGCCTGGTGCCGACCTGGGCGAAGGAGCCGAAGATCGGCGCGCGGATGATCAACGCCCGGGTGGAGACCGTGCACGAGAAGCCGGCCTTCCGCCGCGCGTTCCTCAAGCGCCGCTGTCTGCTCCCGGCGGACGGCTTCTACGAGTGGCAGCCGAGCAAGGACCCGGACACCGGCAAGGCGCGCAAGCAGCCGTACTTCATCCACCCCGAAGACGAGCAGGTGATGGCGCTCGCCGGGCTGTACGAGTACTGGCGCCACCCGGCCGTCACCCAGGACGACGACCCGGCCGCCTGGCTGACGACCTGCACCATCATCACCACCGAAGCCACCGACGCAGCCGGCCACGTACATCCCCGCATGCCCCTGGCCCTCACCGAGGACCACTACGAAGCCTGGCTCGACCCCACCCACCACGACGCCGACGAACTGCGCGCACTCCTCGAACAACCCGCCGGCGGACACCTCGACGCCCGCCCGGTCTCCACGGCCGTCAACAACGTCCGCAACAACGGACCCCACCTCCTCGACCCGGTCAGCCTGTAGAACGGGACCGTGCAGAGGCGGCGCTTGGCGCCACTGGCAACGATTCGCGTACCAATCGCGCACATGCGCCGTACCCCGACAGGGAGCACCAGGCCAGCCACACGCCTGCGGTCGTGGGCGTGCTCACGCTTCCGCGTACCCGCGCTCAGACGACGGAGGGGCGCTGGGGATCGACCGGGTCGATCGCCCGCTCGTCGAAAAGGCTCTCGAGCCCCTCAAGGCCCTGTTCGCGTCGGTAGTCCTTCTCGGCCTTGGTGATCGGCAGCAGCCAGAGAATCCGCGCGTGGGCCGTGTCGTCCCATGCGCAGACTTCGAAGTCGGGGCCATAGGGGTAGGGCAGGCAGGCTGATCACGTAGTGGTCGCAAGGATCATCCAGCCACGGCCGGCCGATGGGGACGGTGTGTACGACATCCAGTAGCTGGTGGCTCGGTCCACAGTGGTAGTAGGCGTTCATGGAAACGCTCTCCAGGTTCAGCCACTCATCGCGCGGCGCTGCGAGGAAGAACTCCGTCCCATGACCGTCCCCACCAGCCGCCCGGACCGTTCGGGTGCACCCGGAACACACGAAAGTCGGGCAGGCTCCCCGATCGGACCCTTGGCCCCCGGGAGTTCATCGATGACCTGGCCGGGGAAATGCCGGCGCAGGTGCGCACGCAGGGCTGCTCGTGCGGCGTCAACGGGCATGACCCGATCATCGCAGCACCACGAACCCATCGAGCAGGCCGGGCGCCGACGCCGCGCTCGCCGCCGGGGCGGCGCCGGCAGGCCCGCGGGCCTAGTACTCCAGCCGTAGTTCGGTATCTGGGCTGGTCAGCGGCCTGGTGGCGTGGAGTGTAGCGGGGCGCCAGGTGGGCGGGACGGACTTCCC
>NZ_JBIBUW010000042.1:0-17082 GCF_043079785.1 Streptomyces sp. NPDC015139
AACCGGCTCAAGCACAACAAAGCCCTGGCCACCCGCTACGACAAACGCGCCCGCCACTACCAGGCACTGGTCACCCTCGCCTGCCTACGACTCTGGCTGCCCTGACTTTGCGGACACGACCTAGGGCTGTGACCGGGAACGTATGCCGGGTTGAGCAGGCTGTGCGGCTGCGATGAGGGAGGGCGGGGGATGACGCGGAGGCCGTTGGTCGATGAGGCTGTGGGGCTACTTGAAGGCGAACTAAGGTCGGCGCAGCGCGCGTTTGCCGACATTGGCACGGAGGACGTATGGCAGGCTTTCCTCCGCTGCGGCTGAAGGCTGTTCGACGTCTCGGATGCGCCTGACGGTGATGGCCTTCTTTTCCGGTACGGCACCCACTCGTTCGACGGTTCTCCGACGTTCACGGTGGACCTGACGCGGCAGTTCGAGGTCTAGACGCCATGGGCAGGCGCTGGTCGCCCGTCCCGTGGAAGCTTTCGGCTCGATACAGGGCCGCGCCCCGGCCGGTGGCGGATGCGGTGCTCACGGCAGTGGTGCTCGGGTCCGGCTCTTCGAGCACCACGACCGCCTCGGCGTGGGGTCGAACCTGGCCGATAACGCCTTCACTCGACTCGACAGGCGCCCCGCCCGGCTCGTGCAATATGGCAAGGACATGACCGATATTGGCCCTGTTCACCGCAGGGGGCGTCCCGCAGCATCCTGTGGTGGCGGTGCGGGAGGCCGATGCCACGGGGCCGCCCGGACCGCTGCCGCCAGGGGGACCGACCGGGGAACCCGGCATTTCACCGAGGGGGAAACATGAGCGTCAGGAAGGCTGTCACCGCGTCCTTATTCTCGGCGGTGCTGCTCGGTGGCGTCCTCGCCGCCGCGCCGGCCGCCCAGGCCCAGACCAGCGGGGAGACGGGGGCGCTCTCCTGCTACGGCAGTGCGAAGTCCTACTCCAAGCCCGCGGGGAACCGCTGGTACCCGCAGGGTGGCCCGTACCTGACGGCGACCACCAACTGCGCCGACATAAACATCAAGCCCAACACGACCACGAGCATCGCGGTGTGCTGGCTGCCCAGCTCCGGCGGCTCGTACTGCCAGGGCTCGTACAAGACCGCCCCGGCGGGCCAGTGGACCGTCGTCGCGACGGACGTCAAGGACGGCACGCACTTCTACTTCGACTTCGGTTCGACGGCGGCGAACACGGGAGTCTGGGCGGCCTGACCACGCTCCAAGCACGTTCACACAGGTGCCTGTGGGGGAGACCGGTGCAACCCGGCCGGGGAGCTCCGGCCTCCCGGTGGTGGAGGCCCGTGTTCGCTCGCGCCTGTCAGCCCGGGCTCCACGATCGACAACCTGTGAGCTGGGAGGCGGGGCCGCGCAGTGAATCAAGGGCGCCACCGAGGTGCCCCTGTCACCAGCGACGGCAGCGCCGGGGACGGTGAAGACCCCGCCGGAGCGGGGTCTTCACTGTGCGGTCAGGCTGGTGACCGTGGCAGGGGTCTTAGGTCACGTCGACGTAGTCGCCGGAGGAGTTGCTGGCACCGGTGGTGGTGTTGCCGCTGTATCTCCAGCGCCAGGTGCCGTCCTGGGAGGCTGTCACGCTGGTTTTCAGGTAGCCGGTACTGCTGGCAGTCACCGTCTTGACCGTGGAGTAGCTGCTGGAACCGGCGGGCTTGAACTGCAATCGGTCCCCTCGGAACCTCACCCGAGAGCCTCCATCAACCCCGAGTCAGAGCGGCTGGCGGGATGTGCCCGCGCGGCCGCCGTCGCGCCGGTCCCCTCCGCCGCCTGGCCCCGCTCGGCGCGCCGGTTCGTGACCGCCGCCCTACGCTCGAGGCATGCAACGCCGCCCGATGCACATGTCTGCCGAGGCCCAGGACGCTCTGCGCACCGCGCTGGAGGAGCTCCGCGCGGAGCTGAAGGTCCCCCTGAGCTTCCCCAAGCGCGTACTCAAAGCGGCCGACAAGGCCGCACGTGAGGCGCGCTTGCCCGACAAGGGCGCTACCCACCTGCCGTTCTTCACGATCGACCCGCCGACCTCGAAGGACCTCGACCAGGCCATGCACCTGGAACGGCGGCCCGGTGGCGGCTACCGCGTGTACTACGCCATCGCGGACGTGGCGACCTTCGTCAGGGCGGGCAGCCCTCTGGACATCGAGGCGCACGACAGAATCGAAACCCTGTACTTCCCCGACCTCAAGGTGCCCCTGCACCCGCCCGTCCTCTCCGAGGGCGCGGCCAGCCTGCTGCCGAACAAGGACCGCCCCGCCCTGTTGTGGCAGCACGACCTCGACGCCCACGGCAATCTGACCGATTCGTCCGTGAGCCGGGCCGTGATCCGAAGTCGGGCCCAGCTCGACTACGCCGGCGCCCAGCAGGCCATCGAGAACGGCACGGCGGAGGAGTCCCTCGCCCTGCTGCGCGAGATCGGCGAGCTGCGGGAGGCCGTCGAAATCGCGCGCGGCGGCATCTCGGTGAATCTGCCGGACCAGGAGGTCACCCTCGAGGACGGATCGTTCCGGCTGCGCTACGTGGCGACGCTGCCGATCGAGGGCTGGAACGAGCAGATCTCCCTCATGACCGGGATGTCCGCGGCCCAGATCATGCTCGACACGGGTACCGGCATCCTGCGGACCCAGAAGGAGCAGGCCGATCAGAACGTGATCAAGCGCCTGCACGACATCGCGAAGGCCCTGGGCATCGTCTGGCGGCCCGGCATCTCGTACGCCACGCTGGGCCGCAAGCTCGATCCCCAGAACCAGCAGCACATGGCCTTCCTCTCCGAGGCCACGAGCACGATGCTCAAGGCGGAGTACACCGTCTTCCGCGACAACCAGAAGCCGGCGTACACGATGCACGCAGCGATCGCGGCCCCGTACGCCCATTGCACGGCTCCGCTGCGGCGCCTGGTCGACCGGTACACCAGTGAGCTGTGCGTGATGGCGTGCGCGGACAAGCCCCCGCCGAACTGGGTGCTCGACGCCCTCTCCTGCATCCCGTGCGACACGGCACGGGGGAAGGGCGGCCTGGCGGACCGGCAGACCGTGGACCTGGTCGAGGCCGCGGTGCTCAAGGACCGCGTGGGCGAGGTGTTCGACGCCGCGGTCATCGACACCGACGCGGAGCGGGGCAGGCCGCGCGAGGGCAAAGTGTTCCTGGCCGACCCCGCCGTGCTGGCCAAGGTCGTCTCGACCAACGGCCTGGACCTCCAGCTCGGATCGAGCATCAGGGCCAGGCTCAAGCAGGCGGACCCCGCCGCGGACGAGGACAAGGTCCTCTTCACCGTGCCCTAAGGGGATTGGGAAGAAGGATCCCGCTCAATCGCCGCTGATGGCTGTGCCGAAAACGCGAGCCGGTACTCCCGGGGACTACGTCGCCCGCCTCCGTGGTAGGCGCCACTGGTGCCGGCGCACGAGTTGCGCCAAGCTGCGGCACATGGATTGGATGTCGCTTCTCTCCACACTGACCGGTGCCGTCATCGGCATCACAGCCACGTTGATCGCCGATCGCAACCGGTGGCGCCGGGAGGAGGGCAGGCACGCGCTGGAAGTACGACGCGAGGTGTACACGGAGTTCGTGTCCGCTCTCAAGGCGGCAGGAGAGGAGATGCGGGCCGTTGCCCTGGGCGATCACAGGTCCGAGTCGGCGCGTGACGCGGCTGTGAGGGAGGCCGTCCGTGACACCGGGCTCTATACAGCCAGCGAGCGCCTCTGGCTCGTGGGCCCGCCGCAGGTTGTAGCGGCGAGTAACGAGGCGTTTCATCGCCTGCGCGCGATACGCGACGCTTACGCTACGGGGACGGCGGTCGGCTCCGCCGAGGAAGCGTCGCTGATAGGAACGCGTCGCACGGCCATGGCTCAGATGCGTCGTCTCATGCGTGAAGACCTGGGTTTCGGGCCCCTTGGCATTGAGTGATCGTCAGCAAGTCTGAGAGGCAGGGTTGCCTGGGCAGCTCCGACAACGAGATCGTGTCAGCACCGCAGTCAACGGTGAGGGGACAGGTGGCCCTGGCTCTGCGGACTGGTGAAATGCGTATCGAAGGCCGGTCGGTGAGAGGACTTGCAAAGGACAGAAGCAGGTTAGCCGTGCTGCGCTGTCGGGACGCGGCTCGCGGCCGCGTCGCCCGGTTGACGGACCGGCTTGAGCTTCTGCGGAGGCCTGCAAGGCTGCTTCGGTGTATGCCGAATGTACGGAAGCCTCTGCGCGCTGTAGCAGGGTCTCCCGGCGACAACTCTCCCGAGTCCTTGGTGCAGCGTGCGGGTATTGGGGGATCGCGTGCAGTGACTTGGGGAGGCGGTGAGGGTGAAGGTTCCGTGCCGGCAGGAGTGAAGGTGCTGATGTCACTCCTGCCGGTTTCCCGGGACGTATCGCTGGGGCGGGCAGCCGGTCACCCGGGCCCACCCTTGCGCCGGATCAGCGGCCGAGCAACTGCTTCAGCTTCTTGCCCTTCGCGGACTCGCTCAGGGTGTCCCACAGCTTGGCCGAACCGGTGTACGTGTACACGCCCGGAGCGCCCTGGGAGGCGCAGCCGTCGCCGTACGAAACGATTCCCGTCTGGTAGACCCCGCGGCGGCCCGGCAGCTTGCGGAACATCGGGCCGCCGCTGTCGCCCTGGCAGGAGTCCTTGCCCTCGACGCCGGCGCAGACGTTGACCTTCTTGTCGTAGTCCGGGTAGGACGCCTTGCACTCGATGTGCGACACGATCGGGACGTCCACCGCGCGTATCCGGTCGGGGTAGTGCGGCACTTCGGTGTCGGTGTTGCCCCAGCCGACAACGGTCGCCTTGGCACCCGGGCGGATGAGAGCATCTGTGCCGGCGGTCGGCAAGTTGACCGGTGCGGTGCCGGTCACGGGCTTGTCCAGCATCAGGAACGCGATGTCGTACGCCTCCTGCCCGCGGGCGTAGCGGGGGTGGACGACGACGTCGGTGACGTTGCGCAGGTGGCCCTGGTTCTTCTTGGACAGCACGGTGCGGCCGACGACCGTCTCGAGCTGCTTGGGCGGGGCGTCGATGACGCAGTGCGCAGCTGTCATGACGATGTTGGGTGCCAGCAGGCTGCCACCGCAGAACTGCCGGTCCTGCGGGTTGCCCCGGCCCTTCGTCAGCAACGCCGCCATGAACGGGTACGAGCCGACGGGCTTCTCGGTGCCGCCGATGATGGGACGGTTCGGGCGGGTGGGGTGCGCTCCTGTCGCCGCGTCGGCTGCCGCGGTGAACGTGCCGAGGAGTCCGACGACCGTGCCGGCTGCGACAGCGGCGGAGGCGATCCGCCGTGACGTGGTTCTGCAGGCGGTGGAAAGACGCATGGGGGGTGTCTCCAATCTCCGAAGTGCCACCACGCCGGAGGCCCCGAGTGCCCCGCCGGACCGGCGACGCGTGGGCTCCATCCGTCGGCGGTGGCCTACCGCCCTGTCAGATACGTTCTTTTCCCGCGAGGTTCCCGCACATGTAGGTGACGGACGGTGGTCCCGGATTCCATCATCGTGGTGCTCGGCGGGCTTCCTCCGGGCACGGCCGGTACGTGACCGGTCAGTGGGAGACGCGGTACCTCCCCGGTTGCACCTCGGTGACGAGTCCGGATCGTGTCAGCCGGTCCAGGTGGCGTACCGCCGTCCGGCGTTCCACCGGTTCCATGTGCGGGGCTTCGACGTGCGGGCGGTAGACCAGCCGGTGGCCGACTATGTCCTCGATCGTGCGCGGTTCGCGGAGGTATGAGAGGAGGACGGCGTCCCGAGTCCGTGCACGTCCTCGAAGGCGTCGAGGCGGCGGTGGAACTCCGGGGCGCCGTCGATCACGCCCTTCTGGTGGGAGGTGCCGTACCAGCGGGCGTCGATCTCAGTGACGGTGCGCAGCAGGCGGCCGTTCCGGACGAGCTGGCGGAGCGGTGGTTCCCTGGTGTCCGCCGGGAGCGATGTGCGCGGCTCGTCCAGCGGACCGGGGCGCAGGGCCCGGGCGTCCTGCTCGTGCCCCTCGGCGCCGCCCTCTTCCCCGACGCAAGCTGGTGGCCTGGCCGTGGCCGCGCTCCTCGTCACGCCCATCGACCTTGCTCCCGCCGTCCTCGTGTACAACCAGTTGCCGGACGGGCAGGCGCGTCCGCCGTCAACGTGACCTGCGCGGGCGCGCTGCTGAGCGTAGTCGCGCACGGCGTCAGCATGGAGCCGGTCGCCCGCTGGTTCGCCCGGCACCCGCGGCGGGACGCGCGGGCCGGGAGGGGCCGCCTACGGGGGACCGGCGCGCGTGACGGGCCCCGCCGGCCCGTGCCGGAAGGCCCCGTCCGTGCGCGAGTCAGCCGCCCAGCGCGGAGGAGAAGATCCCCGGCAGGGCGCTCCAGCGGGGTGCCGAGGCGAAGTCGGCGAGGAGCCGGCCCGTGGTGGCGGCGGTGCGGTTGATGACGAACCACGGCGGCCTGGGAGACATGACCAGCTCTCCGTGGAGTATCGCGCGCGGCGCCGGGCGGAACGGGCCGCGCACCACCGTACGCCCCGGACCGTCCAGGAGCAGCGCGTTGTGTACGACGCCGGTCCCGCTCTGCACGTCGTCGAGGGTGTGGCCGGGGAAGGCGCCCCAGGTGGCCGTGGCCGTCAGACAGCCGAAGCCCGTCGTTTGGCTGGCGGCCGGATGCCGTCTAGGTCCCTGGAGTCGGGTGAGGGGCGGGAACCGGCGGTACGGACCTGCCGAGGCGGCGACAGGCCCGGCAGGGCCGCGCCCCCGGGGCGGGCGGGAAGGGCCTGCCGATCAGTCGGGAAGGGCCTGCTCCGCCCAGATGACCTTGCCCTCGCGGTGGTGCCGGGTGCCCCAGCGCTCGGTGAGCTGGGCGACGAGCAGCAGCCCGCGGCCGCCCTCGTCGAAGGTCCGGGCCCGGCGCAGATGCGGTGCGGTGCTGCTGGAGTCGGAGACCTCGACGGTAAGCATCGACTGGAGGATCAGGCGCAGCCTGACGGGCGGCTTGCCGTACCGGATCGCGTTCGTCACCAGCTCGCTGACCGCGAGCTCCGTGGTGAAGGCGAGCTCCTCCAGGCCCCACGTGGCGAGCCGCTCGGTGGTGAAGGTCCGGGCCCCGGCGACGGCCGCGGGGTCGGACGGGATGTCGAGCGTGGCCACGAGATCCGGGTCGAGCGCACGCGTGCGCGCCACCAGGAGGGCGACGTCGTCCGCGGGACGGTCGGGCGCCAGAGTGTCGAGCAGCCGGTCGCAGATCTGCTCCGGATCCTCCGGCGCTCCGGCGAGAGCGGCGCTCAGTGCGGCGCGCGCGGCATCCACGTCACGGGTACGGCTCTGGATGAGGCCATCGGTGTACAGCGCCAGCAGGCTGCCCTCCTCCAGGGTCACCTGGGCTGTCTCGAAGGGCAGTCCGCCCAGCCCCAGGGGTGGCCCGATCGGCGGCTCGGGCAGGTCGCCCGGGTCAGTGCCCGGAGGGTGTCCGACGATCGGGAGTACGTGCCCCGCGCTCGCCAGCGAGCAGACCCGGGACACCGGGTCGTACACCGCGTACAGGCAGGTGGCGCTGAGCTCAGCGACGCCGTGGCCCTCCTCACGTTGCATCCGGATCAACACGTCGTCGAGGTGGGTGAGGAGTTCGTCGGGCATCAGGTCGATGTCGGCGAAGGCGCGCACCGCCGTACGGAGCCGGCCCATCGTGGCGGCGGCGTGCAGCCCGTGGCCGACGACATCGCCCACGACGAGCGCGACGCGGGCGCCGGACAGCGGGATCACGTCGTACCAGTCGCCGCCCACGCCCGCCCGGGAGCCGCTGGGCAGGTAGCGGGAGGCCACGTGCACCGCCGACTGCTCCGCCGTGTGCCGAGGGAGGAGACTGCGCTGGAGGGTGAGCGCGGTCAGGTGTTCGTGGGTGTACCGGCGTGCGTTGTCGATCGACACCGCCGCCCGGGCGGCGATCTCCTGGCCGAGGTGCAGGTCGTCGTCGTCGAACGGTGTCGTGCCGGGGCCCCGGAGGAACCGGACGAGCCCCAGGACGGTCCCGCGTGCCTGGAGGGGGAGCAGGAGCGCCGAGGGGAAGGCGTCGTCGGCGCCCGCCGTGGCCCGGCCGTCCCGCGTCTCGGCGGTGTACCGGCCGGGCGTGCCCGTGGCCAGCGCGCGGTCGGGCGCGGACCCCGGAGGGAAGTGGTGGATCCCGCCGGTGGGGACCACGAACGACGTTTCCCCGCCCGCGAGTTGGGCGATGCGCCGGAGCGGGAGTCCGGCCCCGGGGCGTAGAGGCGGGCCGTCCTCGCGGAGGGTCGACTCCAGGAGGTCGACGGTGACCGCGTCGGCGAAGTCCTCCGTGCCGACCTCGGCCAGTTCCTCGGCGGTGCGCGCGATGTCGAGGGTGCTGCCGATCCGCCGGCTCGCCTCCGCCGCCAGCGCGAGCCTCCGCCGCAGTCGCCGGTCTCGTTCCTCCTGGTAGGCGCCGACGACCTGCTCCGAGCTGCGGTCGACGTACGCGAACCCCGCCCCGGTGAGCCGGACCGCGGCGGCGTTGAACAGCTCCGCGTCGTCGGTCAGTCGGGGTGCCTCGGCCTGGAGCTGCTCGAGCAGGCTGAGGTGGCCGATCCGGTAGGCGCGGAGCAGCGTGCTGAGCGACAGCCCGCGCCGGGCGAAGGCCCGCGCGAGTTCGAGGGCCTCCGGGGGCGCCGCGGTCTCCGAGGCGTCCGTGCCGTGTTCCAGGACGTCGAGGAAGGCGGTGACGTGGCAGGCCGTCTCGGTCACCGCCATGGCGGCCAGGTCCTCGTGCTCCCACAGCTCCGGGAGCTCCTGGCGGAGCCGGGTGAGCAGCATGTCGACCGAGTGATCCGTCCGCGGCCTGAACTCCCGGGCGAGTCGGCGGAGGAGTTCCACTGCGTCGGTCCCCATACGGAAAGTCTGCGGAGGTGGTGCGGCGGGTGCCACTGGAGGCCATGCCGCCGGGTCCGCCCGGTCCGGGCGGAGGTCCTCGCCCCCGCGGGCCGGGCCGGTCGACGGCCTCCCTCCGCCCGTCGCCAGACTCCCCTCTTCCAGACTCGATGAGAATTCGTCCCCTGTGCCGTCGGCCTCACGCTCGACGTTGCCCTCCACGGCTATCCCGTCGAGTTCCCGCTCAGCTTCTCGTCGCGCGTCCCCGCCTCCTGCGCCTTCCCCGTCCTGGTCCTCAGCTTCTTCTGGGACGGCTTTGACCGCGGACTCTCGCTGGGATCGGCAGCAGGAGGGCGCGCGCGGCGGCCGGGGCGGAGCCCGTACGGGTCTGAGGAGGGTCCGACCGCCGTCCGCGCGGGACGCCTCCGCACGCGCGGACACCCTTCCGGAGGCCGGGCGGGCCGCCGGAAGGGCGCGGTCGCGCGACGGGGATGCTCAGGGGGTGAGCACCAGGCGGATCGGGTCGCCGACCTTTTTCTCCAGGCGGGCGACCGCCTCCGCCGCGTCGGCCAGCGGCACGTGGGCCGTGATGGACGGGGCCAGGTCGATGCGCCCGGCCGCGGCCAGCCCGACGAGCTGTTCCACGTGCTCGGGCTCGGAGCCGTAGTGGCCGCGGACCTGGTTGACGTTGAAGCAGAATCCGATGCTGTCGGCGATCGTGACCGGCTCCGGGGTGAGTCCGGCCAGGACGAGCGAACCGAACGGGCCGAGGACCGACGCGGCCTGGGCGCGGGCGGCGCCCACGCCCGCGAAGTCGAGGGCGACGTCGAGGCCGCGCCCGGCCGTCGCCTCCCGCACCGACTCCGCGAAGTCCGGGGCGAGCGGGTCGAGGGCGACGTCCGCGCCGAAGACCAGGGCCCGCTCGCGGGCCGACGGCAGCGGGTCGATCGCGAGGATCGGCGCCGCGCCGACCATCCGGGCCAGCCGCACGGCGTGGGCGCCGAGGCCGCCCGCGCCCCAGATGCCGAGCGACTGGGCGGGGCGGACCGCGGCGGTGCCCACGATCGCGGCGTACGGGGTGGAGACCGCGTCGGGGATGATCGCGGCCTGGTCGAAGGGCAGGTCGTCCGGGATGGGCAGGAGGGTCTCCTCGCGGGCGATCGTGTACTGCGCCCAGCCGCCGTCGTAGTCCAGGCCGCGGGTGAGCGGCCGGTGGCACATCATGCGGCGCAGGCAGCCGGGGCAGTCGCCGCAGGCCTCGCCGGCCTGGAGGACCACGCGCTGCCCGGGGGTCCAGTCGCCCTTCACGTCCGGGCCGAGGGTGTGGACGACACCGGCGACCTCGTGGCCGAGGGTGACGGCGCCCGCCTTCGTGACCGCGTCGACCGGGAAGAAGGGACTGAGGCTGCCGTCGATCAGGTGGACGTCCGACAGGCAGACGCCCGCCGCCCGCACCTCGACGAGGACCTCGCCCGGGCCGGGCACCGGCACGGGGACCTCTTCCACCGCGAAGGAGCGGGTGTCCAGACGGAGCCGTCCGGCGAGCATCGTGCTGCTCATGGTGGGACCTCGGTTTCTCTCAGCTCAATATGTTCGACTGAACAAGTCACCCAACCGTGTCGATGGACCGGGTCGGATGTCAAGCGGGAGCGGACCTACGTTCTCGCTCGCGATTTAGTTCCGTCGCATGCTCGTGTCGAGCAACACAGTCGGCCGACATGATCGGGTGACAATGTCGTCTGTATGGTGGATGCCAAGCGACTGCTGGTGTGCGACGAAAGGCACGTTCATGACTCAGATGTCCGTTGGCAGGGCCCGGGCGATCCCCGAGCGCCCCGCGCTGCCCCTGATCGGACACGCCCTCACCTTCCCCGGGGGCGCCGACGGGCTCGCCCACCTCATGAAGGAGGTCAGGGAGTTCGGGCCGATCTACCGCGTCCGCCTCTTCGGGACCGAGACCGTCGTCGTAGGCGGGCTGGACCTGGTGACCGAACTGTCCGACGAGACCCGCTTCCGCAAGAATGTGCACGGGGACCTCGTCGAGGTCCGCCAGATCGCCGGCGACGGCCTGTTCACCGCCTTCAACCACGAGCCGAACTGGCGCAAGGCCCACGACATCCTGATGCCGGCCTTCTCGCTGGGGGCGATGCGCGGCTACCACGGCACCATGCTCAAGGTGGCCCGTTCGCTCATCGGCAAGTGGGACAGGATCGCCGGAGTGCAGTCCGTCGACGTCCCCGACGACATGACCCGGCTGACATTCGACACCATCGGCTTCTGCGGCTTCGGCTACGACTTCGAGTCCTTCCGCCGCAACGACCTCCACCCCTTCGTCGAGGCGATGGCCCGCGCCCTCGGCTTCACCCAGGAGAAGAGCGAGTCCATCCCGGGCACCGAGATCTTCAAGCGCAAGCAGGTCGAGCGCTTCCGCAAGGACGCCCAGTTGATGACCGACCTCGTCGACGACGTCATCCGGCAGCGCCGGGCGTCCGGCGACAGCAGCACCGACGACCTCCTCGGCATGATGCTGCACACCAAGGACCCGGCGACCGGCCAGCCCCTGGACGACGTCAACATCCGCCACCAGGTGATCACCTTCCTGATCGCCGGCCACGAGACCACCAGCGGCGCCCTCTCCTTCGCGCTCTACTACCTGACCAAGCACCCCGAGGTGCTCAAGCGGGCTCAGGCCGAGGTCGACGCCCTCTGGGGCGACACCGACATGCCCGATCCCGACTACGCCGAGATCGGCAAGCTCAGCTACATCCGCCAGGTCCTCAACGAAAGCCTGCGGCTGTGGCCCACCGCGCCCGGCTTCGCCGTCGAGCCCATCGAGGACACCGTCATCGGCGGCAAGTACGCCGTCCGCAAGGGCGAGTCGCTGATGGTGATCACCCCCGCCCTGCACCGCGACCCGGCCTGGGGCGAGAACGTCGAGCTGTTCGATCCCGAGCGCTTCTCACCCGAGCGCGAGGAAGCCCGCTCCGTCCACCTCTTCAAGCCCTTCGGCAACGGTGAACGCGCCTGCATCGGCCGCCAGTTCGCCCTGCACGAAGCCACGCTGCTGCTCGGCCTCCTCGTCCACCGCTACCGCCTGGTCGACCACACCGACTACCAGCTGAAGATCAAGTCCTCCCTCACCATCAAGCCCGACGGCTTCACCCTCCGCCTGGCCCGCCGCACCAGCGACGAACGCAGGATGCCCGCCGTCGCCACGACCACGACCGCAGGCGGCCGGGACGCGGCCACCGTCCGGCGCGCCACCGGCACCGCACTCACCCTGCTGCACGGCTCCAACCTCGGTACCTGCGCCGGTATCGCCCGCGACCTGGGCACCGACGGGGAGGACCACGGCTTCACCCCGTCCGTCGCCTCCCTGGACGATCGCGCCGGGAAGCTGGCCGGCACCGAGGGCCCCCTCGTCATCGTCACCGCCTCCTACAACGGCCGCCCCACCGACGACGCCGCCGAGTTCGTCGCCTGGCTGGAGACCCTGGAGCCCGGCTCCCTCGAAGGACTCCGGTACGCCGTGCTCGGCGTCGGCGACCGCAACTGGGCCGCCACCTACCAGCGGATCCCCACCCTGATCGACGAGCGCCTGGCGGCCGCCGGTGCCACGCCGCTCCTGGAGCGCGGCGCAGCCGACGCCTCCGGCGACTTCGCCGGCACGGTCGACCGGTGGACCGCCGACCTGTGGGCCGCGCTGCTCGACACCTACGGCGAGGCCGTCGACGGAGCCGCCCCCGCCGCCGAACCCACCGACGAAGGCCAGGGCCTGTACGAACTGGAGGACACCTCCGAGTCGGTGATCGGCGGCCTCGCCGACCGCCACGGCGTCCAGCCGATGGAGGTCCTCGAAGCGTACGAACTCGTCGACACCGACCACGAACTCGGCCGCTCCAAGCGCTTCCTGAAGCTCCGTCTGCCGGAGGGCGTCACCTACCGCACCGCCGACCACCTCGCCATCCTGCCGGGCAACCCCGACGCCCTCGTCCAGCGGGTCGCCGCCCGCTTCGCCCTCGACCTGGACCGCACCGTCCGGCTGCGCGCCCGCCGCCGGAGCCGGGGCGCCCTGCCCATCGACCGGCCGCTGACCCTGCGCCGCCTGCTCACCGACTTCGTCGAACTCCAGGACGCGGCCACCCAGGAGCAGGTCGCTGTGCTCGCCGAGCACACCGGCTGCCCGCCGGAGAAGCAGCCACTCGCCGAACTCGCCGCCGCCGATGCCGACACCTTCCGCGAGCGGGTGACCTCCGCCGGACGCAGCCTCCTCGACCTCCTGGAGCAGTACCGCGCCTGCGAACTGCCCTTCGAGACCTTCCTGGAGCTGCTGCCGGTGTTGCGCCCCCGGCACTACTCGGTCTCCTCCTCCGCCGCGGCCTCGCCCGGCGAGGTGGACCTCATGATCTCGCTGCTCGCCGCGCCCCACCGCGGGGGAGAGGGCACCTTCCGCGGCATCGCCTCGCACTACGCGCAGACGATCCGGGCCGGCGACATGGTCCAGGCGCGGGTGCTGCCGTGCAGCGATTCCTTCCGCCTCCCCGCGGACCCCTCCGTACCGGTGATCCTGATCAGCGCCGGCACCGGCCTCGCGCCCTTCCGCGGCGCCGTCCTCGACCGGCACCACACCGGCTCGACCGGCACCCTGCTCTGCTACTTCGGCTGTGACCACCCGGACGTGGACTACCTCCACCGGGACGAGTTCGAGGCGGCCGAGGCAGCCGGCGCCGTCAGCATGCGCCCCACCTTCATGCACGCGCCCGTCGACGGTGCCCGCTTCGTCCAGGAGCGCATCGCCCGGGAAGCCGACGAGGTCTGGGCCGTGTTGGAGGCCGGCGGCAAGGTCTACATCTGCGGTGACGGGCGGCGGATGGCGCCGGCGGTGCGCGAGGCGTTCATGGCGACATACCGCGAGCGGACCGGCGCGGACGAGGGAGCGGCGGCCGCCTGGCTGATCAGCCTCGTCGAGTCCGGTCGCTATGTCGAGGACGTCTGGGCCGGTTGACCGGCTCCTCGGAGAGCTGCTGATCGGCTCCTCGGAGAGCTACGGCCACGAACGCGCGGACGCCCGTGGCCGTCAGCCGGTCGGGACGTCCGCGAGTTCGAGCCTGCCGCCGGCCAGTGCAACGGTCGCAGCGATCAAGGCCCGCAGGCCCGTGTCGTCCGTAGGCTCCTCCGGGGCGTAGAGACGTTGCGTCGTCAGGCCGTCGAAGCCCGAGAGGAAGAACCGGGCGACCAGGCCGGCAGGCTGGGCGAGGACATACCCGGTGCGGGACGCGGTCTCGGTGAAGATGCGCTCCGTGACCTCGTTGACCTGCCGGTAGTGGGCCGTACGGGCTTCGAAGAGACCAGGAGTGCGCAGGGCCAGCATGGCCAGCTCCGTCAGCAGCTGATAACCGCTCGCCTCCTCCTCGACCGTGCGCCACAGAGCGCCGGCCATCGCGGCGATCGTCTCCTCGAAGCCCGCGTCCTGCGGAGCCGCCCGCGCGACCTGCGCGATCAGGTCACCAGTGAGCTGCTCCATGACCGCCCGGTAGAGGTCCTCCTTCGTGCCGAAGGTGTAATGGACCGTCGCCTGGGCGACACCCAGTTCCGCGGCGATGGCACGCGTACTGCCCGCGGTCACACCCTCCCTCGTCATGAGGGCGATGGCCGCCTTGATCAGCTGGGGTCGGCGCTCGGCCGCGGAAACATGAGCCATGCGTTCGACTATACCGACTTAGTCACTGGACCAAGTCGTTCGTGGCGGCACCGCGCCGGACCGCGCCGCCGGGGAGCCTCCTCTCCCGGTACGGCGCGCCTGACGCTCGGCACCGCCCCGTGCAGATAAGGGCGCCGGGTCCGCTCCTGCGGGGCGGCGCACGCGAGGAAACATGGACGCAAGACACCTACACCACCTGCAAGCCGTGGCCCCCGCAGGCCGTCTCCGCCCATCAGCCACCGGAGCTCCGGAATGACCAGCTGCCTACTCCTGCTCTGCGCTATCGGCCTGGCTGCCGCCGTGCCGGTCGCTCGGGCGCTGAACCGGGCGACCTGGCCGGAGCAGAGCCCCGTGCTCGGCCTGTGGGTGTGGCAGTGCCTGGTCGCCACCGCCCTGCTGAGCTGCCTGACCGCGCTGGTACTGGGCATGGCCGCCATCTTCCGTACCGTCCGCGACCACCTCTTCGGCTCCGCGCCACCCGGTGTCGTCGCCGCCTACCAGCTGTCCTCCGCCCCCGCCTGGGCCACGGCCCTCATCCTGCTGATGGCGGCAGGAGCCGCTTGGAGCGCGGCCGTGCTGGTCGGGCAGCTCAGGGCGGTCTGCCGGGCCCGGACTGCGGCCCGGGCACGAATGCGGGAGCGGGCGCCCGAGCTCCCCGCCGGCCTTCCAGCGAGCCGCGGCCCCCTGCTGGTCCTGGAGGAGGAGTACCCGGACGCCTGGTGGATGCCCGGCAGCCCGTCCCGGCTCATCGTCACCACTGAGGCGCTGCGCCGGCTGACCGACCGCCAACTGGACGCCGTCCTCACGCACGAGCGCGGTCATGCCCGTGCCCGCCACGACTGGCTGCGGCATCTGTCCGCTGCCCTGGCGGGCGGCTTCCCCAAGGTGCCGCTCTTCACCCATTTCTGTGAACAGACCCATCGGCTGGTTGAGCTGGCCGCCGACGACACCGCCGCGCGGCAGTGCGGGCATGTCACCACCGCGCTGGCCCTCATCGAGCTGAACCAGCACCGAGGGGCCCTCTCCCGCGCATCCAGCCGCCGCCTGCTCAAAGACCGGGTGAACCGTCTTCTGAAGCCCCTGCCGACGCTCAAGCCACTACAACGCACCCGCATCGCCACCGTGGCGGCACTGGCCCCACTGCTGCCGCTGCTCATCACCTTCGCGCCGGGAATCGACGCGCTGGACTGACCGGCCAACCCGTACGGGCGCCCGGGACGCACTCGGCCAAGGGCGCAGCGCCAGGCTGATGAGGCAGGACGGATCAACACCCCTTCAGGAGAAGGCCGTAGACAGGAAACGAAGACCACGTGTGCTCGGTGCGGCCCCGCGCGCTACGGGTGCTGCTACCACGCGACCACCCCGGCACCGCCACCAGCGCCCCCGGTCGACTGAGGGCAACTGCTCGCCCTCGCGCGCGGTCCCGCCGAGCACAAGGCTTCAGGCGAGCGCCGTACCTGACCGCAACACCGTCCCTGCGGTCCCCGGTGACGTCCGCGCCTTGCTGCGACGCTGCGCGAGCCCCCTCGGGCCTGTCCATTTGACCGGCATACGGCGCTGGCCGGGGCACGTGAGCCGAGCGGGCCGGCTCTCAGAGATCGAGGTAGTCGCCGAGGTCGGCGTAGTCGACCTGCCACAGGCCAGGAGAGCCCGTCGGGTACTGGGAGCGGAACCCGAGCATGCGCTGGACACGCGGCGAGAGCGTCCTGGCGACCTCCATGTCCACCAGGAAGGGGTACGCCTCCTCGCCGGTGAGGAAGCCCGGATTGAGGGCGAAGGCCACAGCCCGCCGGTACTCGTCGCTGGTCTGGTTCGCGCCACCACCGTGCGCGGTCTTGCCGCTGAACAGAAGGGCGTCTCCGGCGTTCATGGTCGCGGGAATCGTCTGTTCAGGAGTCCCGCGGTCCTCGAAGTCGCTCCAGTGGTTGCTCCCCGGGATGACTCGGGTGGCGCCGTTCTCCTCCGTGAAGTCGGTCAGGGCGATGAGGAAGTTGAGAGTGACTTCCGGTCCGTTGGGCCCCATCCCGATGAACGGGAACCAGTTCTCCAGGTCCCGGTGCAGCATCTGGGCCTGGCTGTGGGGACCGATCTCGATCACCTGGGCTGTGGTCATCCAGTATGTGCCCGACTCCGGGAGGAAGATCTGGTCGCAGATCTCGTGGACCAGGGAGTGTTCGAGGATCTCATTGCGGAACGTGGCGCTGTGCGTGACCAGGTTCGTGAGTCGCTTGGTGTTGTTCCCGTGGAACGCGGCCACCATTTCGTTCTCGTGGGTCGAGCCCGGGCGAAGCGCCTGCAGCGGTGGCTCGATCTCGGCGTTGAAGCGGTTCATCTGCTCCGTCGTCAGGAAGCTCTTGACGATGACGCCTCCGTCGCGGGTCAGAAGCTTGAGAATCTCCTTCGTCGGCGTGTCAGTCGCCACCGACGAAAGGGTCTGGGGCTGCTTCTGTGCTGTCATGTGAACTCTCGAGGTTGTCAATTCCTTTGTGTATGTAGAGGTGTGTGGTCTTGCTGATCGGGTCGTGTGGTTGGTTACTTGCGGTGATCTTGGTGGGGGCTAGAG
>NZ_JBIBUW010000043.1:0-15305 GCF_043079785.1 Streptomyces sp. NPDC015139
TGTTCGTACGCCTCCGCGGTGACATTGGCGTGCGCGGCCAGGTCGGCGGGCGGCGCGAACCTGCGTTCTTCCTTGAGCAGGTTGGCCAGGCTCTCACCACTCATGGAATCTCCTTACGTTGGATGAGGGGCCGGGCAAAGGCCGGATGAGGGGTGCGACCACCGCGGTGATCCGCAGTCTGCCCGAGGAGGATCAGCGCGCCGGAACCTGTCGGCGGAGGCTTGCGGCCCTGTGCGGTCGTCGGCACCGTCAATGGGTTCAATTGGTTATGGCCTAGGCGGTCACGGCGCAGGTGATGCTGCAGCCGGATACTCGCAGTCGCCGTTGCTCCGGTGCACCGTCGGAGGGAGGCTGGTAGGCCGGGCACGGTAGAAGAGCATGGCGACCAGACGTACGGGCCTCGGCAGTGCTCCACCCGTCGACATCCAGTGAAGGAGCCTGCGAGCTCCCCGAGTTCTCCACCCCGTTGACGGGAGCAGAAGGGACGTTCCGCGCTCAAGGTGGTCGGTAGCACCCGGGTTCCCTCCTAGAAGGACAGGCAAGCCGAGCGCCACTCGGTGTAGAAGTCCCACACCTGCGGTGAACACTCGCGCGACCCGTACTGCGAGGTCTTGGTCCCTACATGGGGCAGATGAGCGTAGGCGTCCACGCCGGACCGGTTGATGTGCAGCATCCCCGCTTCGAGGCGTTCGACCGCGTCGTACATACGTGCGGGGGACTGGGTGAACACCGTCTCGGACCTGCCGTAGCGCACCGAATTGGCGATGCGAAGCGCGTCGTCGAATCCGTCGGCCTCGATGACACTGAGCACCGGTCCAACGCCTTCCTCGTGCGCCAGCTCACTGTCCCAAGCGACGTCGGTGAGGATCGTTGGCGCCACATAACAGCCCTCCGGTAGCCCCTCAGTGATGCGGAACCCTCCGGTGAGTACCTCGGCGCCGTCCTCCCGTGCCTTGGCGACCGCGCGCAGGCAAGCATGCATTCTGTTCTCATCGACCACCGGGCCGATCTGGGCCGCGGGATCGAAGCCTGCGCCAACTCGAAGGCCGGCGACGCGGGGCACAAGAAGGTTGAGGAACTCCCGCTTGATACGGCCATCAACGATAACCCGGCTTGTCGCGCTGCAGCGCTGCCCCGCCTGCCCGAAGGCACCGCTGACGACCGCGTCCACGGCGCGGGAAAGGTCCGCGTCGTCCAGAATGATCACTGCGTTCTTGCCACCGACCTCGAGCCGGGTACGCAGGATACGGTGGGCACCGCGGGAGTGGATTGCTGCGCCTACTGCGTAGGAGCCGGTGAAGCTGATACCCGCCACCTGAGGATTGGCCACTAGCGCCTCACCGGCTGCCACATCACCCTGGATGAGGTTGAGTACGCCGGCGGGAAGCCCAACATCGTGGAACAGATCGATCAAGAGCGCGGACGTCAGCGGAGTGTACGGTGAGGGCTTGAGTACGGCCGTGCAGCCGGAGAGTAGGGCTGGTGCCACCTTCCCCATGGGGATGGCAAGAGGAAAATTCCATGGCGAGATCAGCCCCACCACACCGATGGGCCGTCGGAACTTCATGGCCCAGGTCCGATTGTCCTCGGCGCTTGTAGAGGTTCCGCTCAGGTGACTGGCCTCTCCCGCGGTGAATTCCAAAATGGCACCGGCCTGAGCCACCTCCCCCCGGGCTTCGTCGAGTAGCTTGCCCTGCTCCCGGGTGATCGCGCCCGCGATGCGCTCGGATCGCTCTCCCAGTAGACGGCCGGCGGCCCTCAGATAGCGTGCGCGCTCGACCGGCCCTATGTCCTGCCAATCAGCTTGTGCCAGCATCGCAGCGCCGACCGCACGATCGGCATCGGCGCCACCCGACTCAACGAACTCACCGAGGTCGTCGGAGAAGTCCGCAGGGTTTACGTTGAGACGAGTTTGCTGGCTCTCTGCAGGCCGCCAGTCACCGTTGACATAGTTGAGGCGGTGCTCGGCTTGGACGCAGACTGAGTTTGACGCTGACACCTGCTCCCACCTCTTTCGCGGCCATGCGGAACTTCACGATGGCGGACACGGAACACGGTCGGCAACCGATCCCCGGCACAAGGTTGCGAATGCGGCCATAGCACGGGGCTATACAGCACGCCGAACAGGTCGGCTGAGGCTCCGCGCGTGCACCTCCTCCACCGCATGGCACCCGCGAGGTACGCATCTGCGTCTCGGCTATGACGGCTATAGGGAAGAGGCATAAAAGAGGAGTTGACCGGTCCACACCTTTAGGTGAGCATTCCTGCATGTCCGGGGCTTCCTTGCCCCGAAGTGTCGACAGATCTCAATTGCGCAACAAGGGCCAGGCTGTACGACTCGTCGGTTTTCGGTATGCGTGGAGCTGAGTAGCTGCTCCCGCTCCAGCGTCGAACGCACGCTCCACGGTCCGTCCCGCGCTGAGTAAAGAGGAAACCCCGGATGCCCAACATCGCCCGAAGAACTCTCCTGACATCCGCCACGGCCGTAGCGCTGGGCAGCGCGGTCGCTCGACTTCCCCTTTCGGGACGAAGCGTCCAAACGATTAAGGCCGATCCTGCTGCGGTCACCCTCGGCGTCCCGGACCCCAAACTGTCAAAGATCAAGCATGTGGTTGTGCTGATGCAGGAGAACCGCAGCTTCGATCACTACTTCGGCACGCTCAAAGGAGTCCGCGGCTTCGCTGATAAGAGCGTCATCAATCGCCGCGGCACGTCCAGCGCGCCGTCCAGCAAGACCATCTTCGAACAGCCCGACGGCTCCTCGACCATCTTCCCGTGGCGGATGAACCACGATGAAGGGAGCGAGGACTGGCTGAGCGCGCAGTGCAACGGTGATGTCGCTCACGGTTGGTCCGACCAGCACGAAGCCTGGAACAACGGATACATAGACAACTGGGTCGCCGCCAAAGACGACCGCGACACTATGGCCTACTTCACCAGGGCGGACATCCCGTTCCACTACGGTCTGGCGGACGCCTACACGGTGTGCGACGCCTACCACTGTTCCGTGATCGGCGCCACCGGCCCCAACCGCAACTATCTGTGGTCCGGAACCGTTGGAGCCGGTGTACCCAACGCCAATATGACTGCCCATGACGGCGGCGACTTCCTCGGTAAACATCTGAACTGGAAGACCTATGCCGAAGCCCTGCAGGACGGCGGCGTTTCCTGGAGGGTCTACCAGGTAGAGGATTACAGGAACGACCCCCGCAGGCTGAACGACGGCGTGCACACCAACTATGAGGACAACGCTCTGGAATACTTCCAGACGTTTGTGGACGCCACGGCGAACTACCCGGACTCGACGGACGCGCGGGAGCGCCAGTTGTACGAGCGCGGCATCCAGAGTGTTCCCCGCGCAGCAGGCCAGGACATTGACGAGGCCATCCTGACCGCATTCAGGAACGACGTCGTCAGTGGCAACCTGCCCAAGGTGTCCTGGCTCGTGCCGGACAAGGACTGGACCGAGCATCCGGATGCTAGCCCCAGCGAAGGAGCCGACTTCATCAAGCGGACCCTGCAGGCCCTCAACGCTGACGAGGATGTCTTCAACTCCACGGTTGTCATCATCAACTACGACGAGAACGGCGGGTTCTTCGACCATGTTCCGCCGCCCGTTCCTGCGGACGACTCGGATGACACCGAGTACGTGACCGACGGCGCCAACAGGTGGCCGATCGGTCTGGGTTTCCGCGTGCCGATGATCGTGGTGTCGCCGTGGACCCGCGGTGGGTGGGTCAATTCCGAGGTGTTCGACCACACCTCCGTCCTGCGGTTCCTCGAGCGCTGGACCGGGGTGTCGTGTGACCTGATCAGCGCCTGGCGGCGCAAGGTCTGCGGCGACCTCACCTCGGTCTTCGACTTCGACAACGCGCAAAACGGCCTGCCCTCACTGCCCGCCGTCACACCTGCTGGCCGGGATGTGGCCACCCTCCCCGTATGTAAGGGGACCACCGGCGTGGATGCCCCGGATTCAACGTCCCTGCCGGTGCAGGAAGCCGGAACTAAGCCCGCCCGGGCCCTGCCCTATCAACCCAACGTCTATCTCGACAGGTACGACGTATCCGGGGACAGCATTCAGGCCTACGTCAACTTCGAGAACACTGGCCCGCAAGCCAGCCGCGCGGCTCACTTCTCGCTCTACATCAACGCCTACCGTACCGATGGGCCTTGGCAGTACACCGTGGACGCAGGCGACGGGAGCACCCAGAGCGACTACTTCAACATCGGTTCCGGCGACGGCGACGGAAAATACGACTTCACCATTGTCGGGCCGAACCGCTTCTTGCGTCGGTTCAAGGGTGATGCCTCCACTGACGCAGGACGAGGCGCCCGGGTGAAGAGCTATTTCGCCGACGGCGGCTCCGGCGCTCTCGCCATCTATTTCGACCTCTACAACGACAGCGACGACGACGTCACCTTCACCATCACCCCCAACCATTACCGGGAAGACGGCGAGACCGTTTCCGTCTCCGCCCATGGCACGGGCAGCGACTACTTCAATCAGGTCCTCAACGCCGACGGCTGGTACGACTTCACGATCACGGTCAGCAACGATGCTGCGTGGTCTCAGCGGTTCGTGGGACACATCGAGACCGGGTCCCCCAGTGTCACCGGCTGATCAACGCCACCGCACCGTCCCTGGCAGCGCTCCAGCTGCCAGGTACGAGACGGTCAGTAGCTTTCGGTGTGGCCCCAACACTGAGCAGGCATGAGGAGTTCCGTTGATGGAGCTGGCGGCCCTGGGTAAGTATTTCCGCCTAGTCAATGCTCTGCCCGCTTCTTAGCGGTTATGGTTGTCACGGCAGGCGCGCGGTCTGACGCGCGCTGCGGACCTGTTTTCCGGTGCGCTAGGCCCGTGCCGTCGGCAGCTCGTTGCCAGCCGGCGGTGGCTGCAGGGCTCTGCCGACACCGTCCTCACGGCAGGCCGCGAAGGCCACCGTCCGAGATCGGTAGAGCGTGCCCTCTGGTGGCAGATGATCTCCCTGGCCCTCGCTTCCCTTCGGGGGCACGGCACCCTAACCCCCTCACGGGTGCCAGGCGAGGACTGCCGCGGCCGGCTGTGCGAAGCCGGCCGCGGCAGTGGGAGACGCACTGCCGGACAGAATGAATACGGAACTTCGAGCGTCACCGGCTGATGCACACCGCTGCAGCGGGCATCACTTCGCTGCCAGGAGCTTGCAGCATGGGGCGGCCGAATGCGCTCTGGCTTCGCATCGGCCACGGCCGCGTACGAGGGAAACAGCAGATAGCGCTTTTCCCCGATAGCGCGGGCCTACGGCTGCGGCGCGACTCTCGCCTGCGTAGTTCACCCTGATCAGGGTTTCACTGGCTCCCACAGCTGGTTCGGGGTGCCATAGCAGCGCCACAGGTCGATCTTGGTTCCGTTCGCCCGGGCGCCCCCGTTGACATCGAGGCACAGTCCGGATGCCACGTTGGTGATGCTGCCGTCGCTGTGGATTTCCCATTGCTGCTGAAGGCCACCGTTGCAGGGATTGGTGTCGACGGCCGTTCCCAGATCGGGAGCAGCCTCGTAGGGATCGAGGCACCGGGTCCCACCGCGGACGGTCAACTGCTGTTGAGGAGTGAGCGTCCAGACTTGCTCGGGGCTGCCGGTGCAGTCCCAGATGCTCAGCTGTAGAGAGTCGGGGTCGGCGACATCGGGGACGGTCAGGCAGCGTCCAGAGGCGAGCGAGCGCCATTGCCTGGCTGGGCTCGAGCTGGGCTCGGGGCTGACCTTCGTGTGTCTGGGCGAAGGAGAGACAGAAGCAGTGCGGGTCGGCTTGGTGCTCGGCCGAGGCCGGTACGTGACGACCGGAGACACAGAGGCACTCGGGAGGACGTGCCGATTGGGATTGATGTCAGAGGTTGGGACAACGCGCGAGCTGGAGGCATGGGCAGAAGCGGGTGTCACCGGGTGCTTCGTCTCTTCCGGAAGGAGTGTGAGCGAAAGCAACCCTACGACAGCAACTACGGGAATCGCACCCCATCCCAGCAGAAGGTAGGGGCGTTTAGCCTTCTCCGGGCCGGTGCCGCTGTCCGCGAGCGGTCGAGTGACATTCGGTCCACCTACCGGGTCAGTGTGGAAGGCGATGTAGGGAAGGCCAGCCCACTGCAGAAACGCGGAAGACAGGCAGAGGCCAAGGCGCTGGTGGAGATCGTCGAGCGTTACTACGATGGACGTGCAGGCTTGACACGATGTGAGGTGGTTTTCCAGCGTGGTACTGGTGCGGCGGCCGCTGCCACGGATGTGGGCCTCTAGCAACGACTGCATACGGTGGCACTGGTCGTCTTTCCTCAGGTCTGCGTAAATGCGCAGGCAACCATCGTTCAGCTCCTCCAATGCACGCCGCGCCAAAGCACCGACCATGGCCGGTTCGCAGCCGATGAGGAGAGCCACGGTGTCATCAGGCTCCTGCTCGACAGCCTTGTGCCACAGGGCGATCTGGTGGCGTTCATTCAGTGAGAGGTATGCCTGTTTCACCAGGTCGTCCTGGTCCTGAGAGGTGGTCGACTCCAGGAAGTGACGGGACAGACGCTCGCGCCTCTCAGAACTGCGCCAGCGCTCCGCGGTGTTTTGAACTGCGGTGAGCACATAGGGTCGCCAGGCGCCATCGGGTGCCTGTCCTCTGCGGGCGGCGTAGAGCGCGGTGGTGATGGCTTGGTCTGCTAGCTCCTGTGCGACAGGTTCGGTTCGGCAGCAGATCATTGCGTAGGTCAGTGCCGCTCGTTCGTGACGCCGGCGCAGCTCATGTGCGGTTTCGTCATTTGCCGGATCGTGCACGGATTGGGCCAGCCGCCCGTCTGGCAGCATCCGGACCTCTGTCATTCTCACCCATCACTCACGTCGTTGTGTCATCGTCGTGCACCAGCGCGTCGTCAAGATGCCATCCGACGCTATGCAGCCGCAGCGCGACCCACCACCCGGTCAATCGAATGAGATGACAATGTGATCAAGGCGGCTGCGGTTGGATTCCTCAACTGAGTATGCGGATGCGGGCCACCCTGGGGGAGCGTGACTTCCTGGCAGGAAGCCGGTTCAGGCCCCGGGGGGAGGCACATTACCTGGCATGGGGAGGATACGAGTGCATTCCTACCTCTGTCCACGGAGGGAGGCAGGCTCTGTGCGGGAGCTTGTTCGTGCCGTCCTTGGGATGCTCCGCGAAATGGTCGGCATGTTGGTCAGTGCGTTGTCCGTCCCCATGGGCTGACTGATGAGTCATGGCCGTGGTCGAGCGTTGATGACTCCAGCTCGGAAGTGCCGTCCGGTGCGTGACCGCAGGCGGACAGTGAACAGTATCCTGTGGAAGCTGTCTGCTGGGGGGCCGACGGGATCTGCCGGACCGGCACGTGCCGTGGAGGCGATTGCGCCGATGGTCGGCCAACGGCATTTGGGACCGTCTGCTAGCCCATCGGCACACGGCCCTGGCCAGAGGAGGAGGCAGACTGGCCGGGTAAGGCCGTAGGCCGGACCTGTTGTGGGTGACTCGAGGATCTACCTTGTCTGCGACAACCGGGGGTGGCCCCTGGCTTTCACCCTGAACACCGGCAATCGCATCGACTGGCACGCAGTCCGATCAGGTCATGGCGCGTGTCCGCATGAACGGTGCGGGGCGGGAGACTCCAGGACCCGTCCCGCACTCATCGCGGCGGACAAGAGCGACGCCTCCAGGAAGATCGGTCCCGCCTGCGCAGGCTGCAACTCGACCGGGCCGCCCCCTGCCGCCGTAACTGAGTTACAACCGGCTCAGTCACAACAGGGGCTCGGCCGCCAGCTATGCCAGACGAGCCATGTACCACGAGACCTGGTCACCCTCGACCGCCGAGGTTCTGACTAACATGACGTCACGGACACCCTGGATGAGGTCGCGGTGGTTTACTTCCTCATGCAGGCAGGCCTACCGCGCGGGCACCGTTGCGGCGCTGCTGGATGATGACAGCACAGACGAGGAGTAGGCCTTGGGCGATGTTCTGCCAGAAAGTGTTGATGCCCTGGACTGTGAGACCGTTCTGCAGGGCTCCCAAAAGGGCAACTGCCAGGAGGGTGCCGCCTACACCGCCCTTTCCTCCCTTCAGCGCGCAGCCGCCGAGAGCGGCCGCCGTGATGGCCTGCAGTTCCAGGCCCTCGCTGCCCGATACGGGCTGCCCAGACCCTGTGCGGGCGGTCAAGAGAATCCCCGCCAGGGATGCGATGATGCCGCTGAGCGTGTAGACGGCGAGTAGGTACTTGTTGAGGTTGATTCCTGTGAGTCGTGCTGCTGTGTCGTTTCCGCCCAGCGCGTAGACGTTGCGGCCTATGTCAGTGCGCTTGAGTAGCACGTGGAGGCACGCCGAGACTCCGAGAAGCAGCCACACCATGGCAGGAAGCCCGGCTATCCGGCCCCTGCCGAGGAAGACGAAAAGAGTGTCGTTCAGAACGTAGCCTTGGGCTCGTCCGTCTGAGATGAGCTGAGCGACACCTTTGTAGGCGGCTAGGCCGGCGAGTGTAGCAATAACCGCATTGACCCGGCCGTAGACGATGACTGCCCCGTTGAACAGGCCGATGAGCGCTCCCACGACCATGGCCGTGCCTATGCCGAGAAAGGCGTTGGATGCCGTGGCGGTGAAGGCAATAGCGCTGATCACGGATGCGAGTCCTGCTTGCGAGCCTACTGAGATGTCAAGTGCGCCGCAGATGATGACGACTGTCTGGACGACGGCTAGCAGGCCGGTGATGGTTGCGGCTTCCGCAATGACCTCGATGTTGCTCCAGCTCAGATAGTCGGGGTTCAGTACTCCAAAGAAGCACAGCACCAGCGTCAGAGCAGCCAGCAGACTAAGGTTCTGTCCGCCGACCCTGGAGAGGAGGACTCTCGGACTGTGCCCCCCCACCTGCAGATGGTCCTGGTCAGTCGCCTTGCGCTGGGCAGTGGTCGAAGCGCTCATCAGCATTCTCCATCATGGGTGGGGGCCTGGACGGGCGATGGGGGCCGATACGCGCTGTCGCCCGAGGCTAGATCGTCGGCCATGGCGAGGTGAAGGATGGCTTCCTCGGTGGCGGTGGAGCGATCCAGTTGCCCGGTGATGCGGCCGTTCTGCATGACCAGAATCCGGTCGGCGAGGCCCAATACCTCAGGTAGCTCGGATGAGATGAGGAGAACGGCGATGCCCTGGCGTGCCAGGTCGGCGATGATCTGATAGATCTCTGCTTTGGCCCCTATGTCGACGCCCCGGGTGGGCTCGTCAAGTATCAGCAGGTCGGGCCGCCGGGCGAGCCACCGGGCTAGGACGACCTTCTGCTGGTTGCCTCCGGACAGGGTCCGGACTTCCGCCTCAATGGAAGGAGCGCGCACGTTGAGGCGCTCTGCGTATTCCTGGGCAAGCTGCCGCTCCTTCCTGCGATGGACGAATCGCCACCGGCTTAGCCTTTTGAGGGTGGCGACTACCGTGTTGTCGCGGATGGTGCGGTGCAGGAAGAGCGCTTGTGCCTTGCGTTCTTCGGGTGCAAGGCCGATACCGCATCCCACAGCGTCGCGTGGACCGCGCAGCCGTGTACGCCGGCCGTTCATGGAGATGGTGCCGGAGTGCAGGCGCACATCGCCCGCCAGGGCAAGGGCGAGTTCGGAGCGGCCGGCACCGACCAGCCCGGCCAGGGCGACGACCTCACCGGCGTTGACGTGAAAGCTGATGTCGTGGATGTCCTTGGTGTTCAGGCCTTGTGTTTCAAGGACCATTCGGTCGGAGGCGACGTTTCGGCGTACGAAGAGGCTGGAGAGGTCGCGGCCGACCATGAGGCGTACGAGCTGGCTGTCAGTGGTGTCCTTGGCGTCCACGGTCCCAGCTACCGTGCCGTCGCGAAGGACGGCAATTCGGTCGGCGAGCTGAAGGATTTCCTTCATGCGGTGGGAGACGTAGATGATTGCGATGCCATCGCCACGAAGGCGACGGATGAGAGAGAAGAGAGCCTCGACCTCGTGTTCGGACAACGAGGAGGTCGGTTCGTCGAAGGCGATGACGCGGGGAGGGACCGGTCCGGTGCAGGCGCGGAGGATCTCGACGAGCTGGCGCTGTGCGGCAGTCAGTTCCGAGCCCATTGTGTCGGGCTGAAGCAGCTGGGTGAAGCCCAGGCGCGCGAGGTCTGCGCTGACACGGCGGTGCAGTTCCGCTCTGTCCAAGCGGCGGCCGGGCTTGTGTGGCAGCGAGCCCGCGTAGATATTCTCTGCGACCGAGACATGAGGGATGATTTCAGGTTCCTGGGGGACGATTCGGATTCCCGCTGCTCGGGCGTCGCTGGGTGAGGAGAGGGTGAGCGGTTGGCCGTCGAGTGTGACGCATCCGTGGGTAGGTTGGTGGTCGCCGGCGAGAACACGCAACAGAGTGCTCTTACCAGCGCCGTTCTCGCCCATCAAGGCAGTGACGCGGCCGGGTGGGAAATGAAGGCTTACGTCATGCAGGGCGTGGACGCTACCGAACTGCTTAAAGATCGCTCGGGCATCCAAGCCGATCTCTGCTGCCTCACTGTGAGGATCGCGGGAGGCCATGGCCGTCAGCTGCACTTAACGCCGGCGGCCCGCCAGTTGGCATGGTCGACCATCTTGGTGGGAGCGAAGGCCTCGACGGGAAGGGGCTTGCCGTTCCTCAGCCTGTCGTACATCGTCTGCACGGCGAGGGCGCCGATGTCGCGTCCGTTGATGAACAACGAGGCCTTCATCCCGGAGGGCTTGCCGGAGGTCCAGTCCTTGCAGGCGAGGTAGGCGCCAAGGCCTACGCCGATGATGTTCGACGGGCTGACGTGCGCATTCTGCAGAGCGGTCACGCCCCCCTGGACGTTCTCGTCATTGCATCCCCATACGATCCAGTGCTGGACACGCGGGTGCGCCGTGATAGTCGCAGCGATCTTGTCCTGCGCTCCGGTGGGAGTGTTGTCGGTGGGGACGTTGATGGTCGCGACGCTGTTGCCTGCCGACTGCTTGAACGCCTCTTGCGCTGCCTTTACTCGATCGCCACATACAGTGACATCCTGCTTCCACGCAGAGATGATGCTGGTGTCTGCAGCCTTCCACCCGGCCTTCTTGTACTCCTTGGCGGCACGCCGGCCTACCGCTGCCCCCATCTGCTGACCGCTGAATCCGATCCGCGGGACTAGGTCCTTCCTGGCACATGTGGTGGGGTCCGGACCCGACGTGCAGACCTGATCGTCGGAGGTCAGGAGTGTGACTTTGGCGTCCCTGGCAGTTCGTGCGACCTCCGGGCCGACTGCAGGATCAGGCACCACGACGATCAGGCCATTGGCTTTACGCGCGATGGCAGCCTGTACCTCACTGACGGTCTTATTGGCGTCGTTGCCCAGATTGACCACGTTGAGATGCACCCCGAGTTGGGCTGCCTTCGTCTTCGCGCCGGCTGCCTCGTCGACGAAGTACTGCTGGTCACCCTGCTTTTGCAGGTAGGTGATCGATATCTTTCCCTTGACCTGGCCTGTCGGCCCGTTAGAGACGTTGGATGTCTGTCCGGACGAGCAGCCGGTGGCGAGAACAAGGACTACTGCGCCGAATGTCGTGCCGGCCCAGCGCCTGCGCGTGGTGATCATTTGGTGCTCCGATCTCGTGTAGTGCTATTCCACGTAGGGGTGGCGGGTGGTGCAGAGATGTCCGCTCCCCGGCAGGTGGGAAGCTGTGGACTCTGCGTGCGGTGTGCTCGATTCAGCCGGTCTGCCAACTCTGGTAAATACGCGAGGTACTGCCCTTGACGACCAGCGAGATGAGGCCTCCACCCGCCGACACTGCGGCAGGTGAGCCATTGAGAGCGACCTTCTGAGGGCGCGCGAGGCTGCTCCACCCACTCCACTTCTTACCGTTGAAGGTCTGCTGCATCAGATCGCCGTCGGAGGTGTGAATGAAGACGGAGTGGTGACCTGCAAGTCCATTGGCGATGGCCGGGCTGTCGTTTGTCGCACCGCCGAGCTTCAGCCAGGTCTTGGACCAGGTGCCATTGGTGTATGAGCGGAGGTATACGGCGTGATCAGTGCCTGTGACGACAACGTCGATGCCGTTCTCGGTGGCGACCGCGGAGGGAGTGCCGGTGAAGGTGTTGTGCCTTGGGCCGCCGAGGTTAACCCACTGACCCCAGCGGCTATCGCTGAAGGTCTTCTGCTGCAGTGCTCCGTCGGCACCTCGGCCGAATATGTCGAGGTCGCCCGGCTTCCTGCTGACGGCTGCGGGGCTTGACGCAAGGGTGCCGCCGAGGCTCTCCCATGTTCCTGTCCAGGTGCCGTTCTCAAAGACGCGGCGGTAGACCTTACTGTCCTTCCCGCGCACGACGACGTCCAGACGACCAGTTACCTGGCTCGTAGCCGCGGGAGTGCCCGCGAAGGAGTTCTGGGTTGGTCCGCCCAGCCCGGCCCAGTTGTAGGTCGTCCATTCTTCACCTGTCCAGTTCCGATGCCACAGAGAGCCGCCGGTGTCGCCGCCGAAGACGTTGACGCTGTCGGGCCCCTGACTGGTGACGGCGGGATCGGAGGCGAACTGCCCCTTGGTGTCGCTCCAGGCGGATGACGGCTTTCCGGTCAGCTTGAGCATGGCGACGGCATGCGCCGCTACGTGCGCGGTATACCACCTCTTGGGTGCGCTCACATCCTGGTGCTTCCACAGGTCTCGCACCTTGACGCTGCCGGACAACCCGGTATCCGCGAAACTGACGGTAATGTCGCGGGCGACGTCGCTGGTGTTGAATAGCGCAACGGCACGGCTGCTGGGCGAGGCGAGGCGCTTGGACCATACCTGCACGGGGGAGGTCGTCGTGGTGCCGCCTACGGGCACGCCCTGCGCGCCCAGCGGGTCCTGGTCGACGGCGATGACTTCCTCGTTGGTTAGCGTGGTCAGGCTGGCGGCCGACATGGTCTGCACATCGGTGCCGATGATCAGTGGAGAGCCCATGATGGACCACATGGAGAACTGTGAGCGGGACTCGGTGTCGGTGAGGTCTTTGCGGCCCGTCTGCAGGTAGTCCGGGTCATTCCAGGCACCGGATCGCTGAGCCTCGGGGTGCTCGGCGTTCGCGCGCATGTTCCGGAGTACGTTGACCCAGTCGACGCTCGCCGGCGGCCCGAAGGCAATGTCAGTTGTGGTCCGCCACGAGGTACCCGTGTAGGGGCCGAACTTCCAGCTGTCGGCGGGCGGCTGGAAGGGATTGCAGATATTGAAGATCATCGGCCGGTGGCTGGAGTTCCCGAAGATGGCCTTTTGGTACTTCTGGTAGGTGCTTGAGGGGTCGAGCTTCATCTCATGGGCGCCGCAGAAGTCGACCTTGACTGCGTCGTAGCCCCAAGCGGCGAATGTATCCATGTCCTGCTGAACATGGTCGTAGCTGCCCTGTGTCTTTCCGCCGCATCCGTCGCGGCCGGCATCGGTGTAGATGCCGATCTTCAGCCCCTTGCTGTGGACGTAGCTGGCCAAGCTTGCCATGCCGCTGGGGAAATTGCTGTTCGGCACGATCTTCCCCTTGTCGTCGCGCTGTCCTGACCACCAACCTGCGTCGAGCCAAACGACGTTGTAGCCGGCAGATGCGAGCCCCCTCCTCTTCAGCGCGTCGGCCTGAGCTTTGATCTGGCCCTCAGTGAACTTGTCTCCGAGGCCGTAGAAGGGGTTCCACCCCATGTACGGCTTGGTGGGGGCACTGGCCGAGGCTGTAGTGGTGGAGGCGTTGGGGCGGGCATGGATGGCGGCGAGACTGGTTACGACGACCGGCGGCGCAACGATGAGGAGAGCTCCGGCTAAGACGCAGCACGTGAGGCGTTTGGTCGGCTTAACGAACTTGATCATGACGGCTCCTAGGACGCGGAAGGAGGACCTGCTGGAACCGAGCCTCAGGGGGCGACGGCGACAGCGGCACCGGCTGCTACTCGAACTCTGCTCGACGGGGCTGAGCAGTCAGGGATGACGACACCTGCGGCGGGTCGCTAGCGCGGTCGAGCCGCCCTCTGCTGGCCCATTACCTGACTCAGAAGGTGGTTGACGTGCGTCGTCGCCGCGCCGCTAAGGAGGCACGAGGCGACAAGCAGGCCACGGCTAACATCCGTTGCTTCGCGGTCCGCCGTGCGTCGTCCGGCTCTGGAATGTTGGCTCTACCTCCGATCCCTGTCAAGATATAAACATTATTAATTCCAACATGCGTCGCTGCAGTGTTGAGTCACTTGACTGGCGTCCGGAAGCACCCGCCAAGGCACCACCTCATACAGGAAGTGGTCAACTTCCCAGCTCAGCAGCCGATCTTCCGTTCCGAGGAAGCCGACTGACAACGCTCGACGGAAGGAAGCCCGAGGCTCACTCTCTCACCGATGCCGCTAGTTGTTTATCAAAACGTGTCAAGTTGACAGCGCTCGTACGGCAAGTGACTGTAAGTCAGCGATGAGCCTGTGGTCGTGGGGCAGCTGGTCGATTGACCTTACGAGAGTGAGTCAACCTCTGACTAGGAGGAGCCACTTGCGGCCTGGACGTACCGCTTGGTGGCTTCGTGTACCGCCTCCTGGCGCACCGGTCGCGCACCGGTCGCGCACCTGTACACCTACAACTCTGTTGAAACCTACGGTGGGGGCGCGGCGCCACAGAGGGCTGCGTCGATTACTGACTTCAGCTCGTCGGGGTGAATTCTCGCGAAGTCGCTGATGGGTGTGGGTGGGTGGCTGTGTCCGTGATGTGTGAGATATGCGGATGGGGGCGGGCTGACGCCCGCGGGACGTCGGCGCCGGGAGTCGGTGCGGATGCAGGCGGCGGAGCTGTTCGAGGAGAAGACCAAGCCGTCCGAGGTCGCCCGGCGGCTGAGGGTGAGCGTCAAATCGGCATATCAGTGGCATCAGTTGTGGCGGGGCGCGGGGGGTGAGGCTCTTGCCTCCCGTGGTCCGAGTGGAAGCCGGTGCCGCCTGTCCCCACGCTGCCTGGAGAAACTCACCGAGTATCTGGAGCAGGGGCCGGCCGCGCATGGCTGGGTGGAGGACCAGGTGTGGACGGCCGCCCGGGTGGCCACGCTGATCGGCAGGAAGTTCCACGTCTCCTACAGCGTCTTTGGTGCCACTCGGCTGATGCACCGGCTCGGGTTCAGCCCCCAGATCCCGGCGAGGCGGGTCGCCGAGCGTGACGAGCAGGCCGTGACCGTGTGGAAGGAGGCGACCTGGGCGGAGGTAAAAGGGCCCGGGCGGCCTGCGGGGGCTACATCTGCTTCGAGGACGAAGCCGGGTTCACCAGGCGGCCGCCCAGGGGACGGACCTGGGGCCGGCGCGGCCGCACCCCAGTCGTGAAGGTCAGCGGCCGCCGTGCGGGACGGCGGCGAGT
>NZ_JBIBUW010000044.1:0-14069 GCF_043079785.1 Streptomyces sp. NPDC015139
TCGCCCCAACTGCCCCTTGAACAGCACCAACACACCTACACGTCAGTGACATTCAAGACCGAACATCCCAGTGACATCCCGACCGAACCTCACAGCGCTCCCGGGACCGAAACCAGACCTGCCCGGAGGGATGCCGCCGGGGGCCGTGACCGAGGGGAGCGAGGCCACTCGACCGCCCTCGCGTAACCGCCTGACCGTCACGCACGGTTGATGCAGCATGTCCGGTTGGCAGACCCGGGCCACGCCCCGTGCATCATTTTGTGGCCTGGGTAGAGTCTGGAACCACACCCCACCACCCCTCCACCCCACAACCGGCCAGCCCGACACCTGCCCTGAACTGCATAGATGCTGATCCCGGGCGCGAGGCGGCACAGAGCCGAGGATGCCCACCGGGCAGGGACTGACGGGCCGTCACCAGAATGGGCGAATTTCAAGGGTCGCAACAAAATCCCGAAAAGCAATCGGTGACCCCACCTCAGAAAGCAGGCAAGATCCACTCTGGAATGACTACTGGCCAATACTGATAAGCCAGGAAATTTGCTGGTCGGTCGCTCAGCAATTCGACGCAAACCAGCACGCCGATTGTGCAGCCAAACGCAGTGCAGCGGGCCCGAGAGACTCGGAAAGGGCCCGCTGCAGAGGGCCCAGGCGCGGGGCTCCTGGACCGAGGCACGCCGCGGCGTATTGTCGCCATGGTGTGCCGCTGCGGCCTTTCCACCATGACCAGTCTCTCTCGACCGGTCGGGCAGCGCACAGCCCGGGCTGGCCGCCACTGCGGTGCCAGGCAGTCCTACAAGCCGGGAACGGCCGGCTGGAGGCCGAGCTGGACAGCCGCCAGCGCGACCGCGTCGCTCACGCTCAGACCCTCACCGCCGTCCCGGCCGGCATCGGTACGCAGCGCCTCCGCCCGCACCGACAGGCGCTCCGCGAGCTCGCGCTGAGGGGTGGTGAGGCTGCGGCACCCACGCTGCCGCCCTGCGTAGTGGTCCACCTGTCTTGAACGGGGTTCGTTGGCCCCGGGCTAACGGGGTGAGTAGTGGGGCCAAAACTGCCCGGCGAAAACAGGGCGGCGTAGCTGCCGATGTGCGGCGGGACGCAGCGGGCCCGGGAGACCGCACTTGGCCGGGCCCGCTCAGTTCCGGACGTCTCAGGCGGGGGCCCACGGCGTCCGGAACCGTGGCGGTACGGCTGTCGTCGCCATGGCCATGGCCGTACCGCCACATCACGGGGTTACACCCGCTGCCACCTTTTCAGGATCCCTCGCCCGGCCGTCCCGCGCAGCTCGTGCGCGAGTGAGGCCCCAGGACAAGAGCGTGCCGCACGCCTTCGAGGCAGACCCGGGCTCCGCACGATCACGCGGGCTTGTGCCGTCGCCGTCGCCAGCGAGGTGAACACGCGAACATGCTCGGCGAGGCCGGTCCCCCAAGACCGCATGGGCGACCGCGCCAGCAGTAGAAGTGCTGGACCCTGCGGCGCTAGCGCTGCGGGATCGGGTATGCCCAGTCCCGGCCCCGCCGACCCGCTGCCCGGCCCCGCCGACACGCTGCCCGGCCGACAGACGGCGCCGGCCAGGCCCGGGCTGAACTCGGCGGCGGGGCGGGGCGCGCTCCCCATAAGGGAACGGATTGTGCGGCGGCTTCCCCTCGAGCGCCTGCGGATCAAGAGATGGCCAAGGGGTGCTGCCGTGGATCGTCAAGCGAGCGGGCGTCGACTGTGGCCTCGGGCGTCGGGGACAGGGCAGCGGACCCGGGAGAAGAGTTCCGGGCCCGCTGTATGCCGCACGTCGTTGAGTGTGGGCCCTCGGACGCGGGCTGTGCGGCACCAGGTTCTCGATGTCGTCGCGGTAGGACCCGACTGCGGCCGCGCCGTATGCCGTCCGGCCGGCCACTGCTTGGCACCACGGGACCCAGACGGCCACCCGCAGCCTCCTGACTGCGGTGACCTGGGGCGCTGCGAAAAGCGGCCCGGCCGCCACCGGCAGCCTCATCGTCAGCGGCGGCGGCCGGCTCCCCGGGCAACCCCACGGGGTTCCCTGCACCCACCCCCTACCCCGAACCAGTCGCAATACGCGCAGAAAGGGCAGCGTGAGCCCCGTTTCCCAGGCGCTGTGCGGCGTCGTTGGCACGGCGTCGCGCGCTCTCCCATCTGCGCGAGTGAGGGCCCCGCTGTACGCCGCCACGGCGCCGGGCCCTCACCCCGTGCAACGGGGTGCAGCTGCTGCACGGAAGGGGAACTCGTCAAATGCCGCGTGAGCGGCCGCATGGTGAATCCAGGCGGCACGGTGAGGCGACGACCGTGCCGCCGTCCGATTCTCCAACGACCACGACGCGGCCGCTTCTAGAACGGCCTTTTTTGGGCCCGGGTACCGGGGGACCAAACTCGGCGGGTGAGGCCAAAACTGCCCGGCGAAAACAGCCGGACTCCCAGCAGCCGCTTCCCGGGCGCGTATGAATCGCTGCCGTCTGGCTACTCGCCGTGCGAGGGAGGTTGAGAAGACAGCCTCCGGAGCTCCTCGGGCCATCGCGTCCGAGGAGCTCTTGAACATCTGGGCCCCAGGCCCGCCACCTCAGCCCGCAGAGTCCTCATGAACGCCCGCCCATCCGGATGTCGTGCACGACCGTGTCGTAGCGGGCGGCGAGGCCGGGGTCGGCCTCCCGGATCTGCTCCCACCGCTCCTCATGCGCCTGCCGGTCGAACGCACGGGACGCCTCGGTGGCCGCCGCCAACCGCTCCGGCGTCACCCTGTACGCCGGCGCCGCCCACGCCTCCCACGGCAGCCAGCCCCCGGCACCCGGGCTGTAACGGGAACGGGCACCGCGGCCGACACAACCGGTGCTCTCCAGCAGCCGGTACGTCTTCTCCGCCATCTCCAGCGCGTCGGCCATCTGCGCGCGGGTGCGGCCGGTGAACACCCGCAGATGCACCAGCCGCTCCGCCTCGACCGTACACAGGCCGGCCGGGGTGGTGCCGACCGCGACGGCCAGGCGAGGCAGCACCTCCGGCACCGGCATGCGAGTCCCGGCGAGCCACAGATTCACCGCCCGCTCGGTGACACCGACCGCGCACGCGATCTGGGCAACCGAGACCCCGGAGCAGGTGCGGGCGGCTTGCAGCTTCGCCGTGTCGAAGTCGTACAGGACAAGGCTCACCCCCACCGCCTCCAGCCGTTTGCGTGTCGGGAAGTCCGTTTACCCTGAACAGTCTTCCAAAGACGAGCCTGCCGTGTGGTCCGTTCAGCAGCTCATGGCCATTCAGGCTTCGGGCGCGGCCGGCCGCAGGCCAAGCTGGACGGCCGCCAGGGCGACCGCAGCACTCACACTCAGGCCCTCGCCGCCGTCCCGGTCGACATGAGCACGCAACGCCTCCGCCCGCACCGCCAGGCGCTCCGCGAGCTCACGCTGAGGGGTGGTAAGGCTGCGGCACCCACGCTGCCGCCCTGCGTAGTGGTCCATCTCGGCACCGTAGGGCGGCAGGCGGTGCTGCGGGCCGCTACACGGCCGGTGCCGCCTGTGCTTCTGCCGGACTGAGCCCGTCCGGCGGCGCACGGTCCTGGCGTACTGAGGAGCGGCCGAGGTCGGCTTGCCCTACAAGTTGCCCTACAACTTGCCGTTCAACTTGTCCTGCAACTTGCCCTACGGCTTGCTCTACAACTTGCAGTATGCGCTCGTCTCTTATGACCGGCGGGGGTGCTGACGGTCAAGAGAGATAGCGGCGGTTGCGCTCGAACCATTACTGCTCTGCCGTGGCCTCCCGAGGCGGCGCTCCGGGAGGTTCACGTGATCGGCGCAGACAGCCGGGGTCGGCTGCGTGTGGTGGGGTGCTGCCCTGTTGGGCCGGTGTCGTCTGCTGCGGGTTGTTCGGTTTTGTGGGTTATGCCTCGATGGTGACGGTGGCGTTTCCGGTGGCGAGGGGCGGGGTGCCGATTCGGATGCCGACAAGTACCGCGCCGGTCGGGGCGTCGGATTCGACTTCCATCTCGGGGTAGAGGACGGCCCACTTGCCGCCGTCCAGGTCGAGGGCTGCGCCCGGCAGGGTCAGGGTGCGGTTGCCGTTGGAGCGCTGCCCGGTCAGTTCGGTCTCGCCCGCCGCGCCTTCGCTGGACATCATCACCCGGTTCTCGGTGAACCACAGGCCCTCGGGAGCGGTGAAGACGATGTCCGCAGGCCCGATCCGGGTCTGACCGGTGTTGGTGAGGGTGAACACGGCGGGGTAGACCCACTGCTGGCCGGGCCGGACCCGTGCCTGGTCCAGCCGGCTCTGCACGATGCGGACGGTGGGTTCGGCTGCGGCGCCGGAGACCTTGGCCAGGAGTTGGACGGGGGCGCGCCGGCCGATGCTGGCCGAGCCGTCGCTTGCGAGGCCGGCGGCGGCACCGGGCTGGGCGCGCACGCCGAGGCTGTAGACGAGGGTGCCGGCGTCGGTGTCCGTGGTGTTCAGGTGCGGGTTGTCGCGGATGACCAGGGTGCGGCCGGCGTCGTAGAGTTCGTGGTCCAGTTCGCCGGTGATGGCGCCCTGGACGGTGCCGGGGTAGGTGTAGGCGGGCCGGCCGGTGAAGACGAACCCGGTGGGTGCGGTGAAGCGCTGGGTGATGATGCCGGGGTTGACGGGCTGGCCGAGGGGTGAGACGAAGCGCAGCAGGACAAGGGCGCCCTGGCCGGGAGCGGCTTCGGGGATGTTCTCCTGGTAGATGGTCAGGGCGGTCTCGTCGGCGACCGGTTCGGGGACGACGACGGTGACGGGCAGGGTGAAGGTGTTGTCCTTGAGGTTGAGGTCGCCGCCGTACTGGATCTCCAGGGTGGACTCGTACGTGCCCGGTGCGGTGGTGTCGACGGCGCGGACGCGGAAGACGCCGTCCAGGGTGCCTTTGCCGGGGGCCAGGTCGGTGCCGGGGAAGGTGCGGGTCAGGCGCCGTCCGTTGTTCTCCCGGGCGCTTTCCAGGCCGTCGGCCAGAGTGAGCACGACCGTGATGTGTTCTCCGCTGGCGATGGCGGGGCCGCGGTTGTGGACGCGGGCGCCCAGGTCGAACTCCTGGCGGCGGGGGACCATGACGGGCAGGACGAGCTCGCCGTACAGGTCGGCGACGGGCGGGGGCGGCGGGGTCATCGTCGCCGCTGCGAGCACCTTGCGCACCCGGTGGTTCGAGCTGTCAGCGATGTACAGGTCGCCGGAAGGTGCCACGGCGACGCCGGCGGGGTAGTAGAGCTGCTGGCCCGCCGCGGGTTCGCCGTCGGCGATGTACCCGGCGATGCCGTCGCCGGCGATAGTGGTGATGATCCCGTTGGCTGCTACCTTGCGCACCCGGTGGTTGTGGCCGTCGCCGATGTAGAGGTTCCCGGCCCCGTCCACCGCCACGGTCGCCGGGTAGTGCAGGGACGTGGCGACAGCCGGTCCGCCGTCGGCGACGTACCCGGCAATGCCGTTGCCGGCGACGGTGGTGATCACGCCGTCGGGTGTCACCTTGCGGACCCGGTGGTTGAAGCGGTCGCAGATGTAGAGGTTCCCGTCCTCGTCCACCGTCACCCCCCAGGGGTATCTGAGTCTGGTGGCGACGGCGGGGCCGCCGTCGGAGACGAACCCGGCCTGCCCGTTGCCCGCGACGGTGGTGATGATCCCGTCGGGTGCCACCTTGCGGACCCGGTGGTTGTAACTGTCGGCGATGTAGAGGTTCCCCGATCGGTCCACCGCCACTGCGTTCGGATAGTGGAGTTTGGTGGCGGCGGCGGGGCCGCCGTCGGAGACGAATCCGGGCTGGCCGTTGCCGGCGACCGTGGTGATGGTCCCGTCGGGTGTCACCTTGCGCACCCGGTGGTTGTTGCGGTCGGCGATGTAGAGGTTGCCTGCCGCGTCCACCGCCATGCCGTAGGGGGTGTTGAGCCCGGTGGCGGCGGCGGGGCCGCCGTCGGAGACGAACCCGGCCTGGCCGTTGCCGGCCACCGTGGTGATGGTCCCGTCGGGTGTCACCTTGCGCACCCGGTGGTTGCTGCGGTCGGCGATGTAGAGGTTGCCGGCCCCGTCCACCGCCACGCCAAAGGGGGTGTTGAGCCTGGTGCCTGCGGCCGGGCCGCCGTCCACGATGAACCCTGCTTCGCCGTTTCCGGCCGCTGTAATGATCGTGCCGTCGGGGAAGGCCGCCGGAGCGGGAGTGGTGGTGGTCATCGTCGTTCCTCCTGTCGGGGGTGCGGGGCGCGGCACCGGCCGGTGTTCCAGCAGAGACGGGTGCGCCCCGGGCCTTACGGCCGCGTCCGGCTGTGCGCGACGCGGAGTGTGAAGGGGGTGCCGAGGCGCGGGGCGCCCGGGGCAGCGGCCGGGCAGGACGCAGTCACATGGCCACCGCCCGGGGGCCGGCCGTGTTCTGCTCTGCGGGCGGCCGGAGAGCCAGCCGCTCGGACGCGAACCGGACCGGCCCCCCGGGCAGGACCGTCCCGGCGCGGCGCGGCAGCAGCTTGCACACCGACACCCCGGCCATCAGCAGGGTGGTGGCCGCCACCACGGTGGCGAGAGTGTCGAAGCCGGAACGCCGCCGGGAGGCGAGCGCGGACGCTCCGCCGGCTCCCAGCGCACTGGCCAAGGGCACGCCTGCGTACACGGATCTCCCGCCTCATCTCCCGCCTCATCTCCCGTCCGTCATCCCCGCACACCGCCGTCGGCGTGGCGGCCCTGTGCGACGACGTCGTGGGCAGCGCGGGTCCCGTCAGGTCGCGCACCAGCGCTCCTCACGCCGCCGGGCCATGTCCCACAGGGAACGGAGGTACACCGCGTGCTGGAACAGGTCGTAGACCAGCTCGACAGCGAGCGTGCCCGCCAGCAGCTGGGCCCTGCAGCCCGCGCCGCGGGCGGTGACGACCTTCTCCGCGACGAACACGCAGCCGACCGCGATCCAGAACGGGCGGAACTCCGGACGGCCGCGGGCCAGCATCCAGCCGGTGAAGAACAGGTACAACGCCAGAGCCAGCACCGACAGGCCCATCAGGGCCTGTCGCACGATGTACGGGGCTGTGACCGGGGTCCAGCCGTAGTCCCGTAAGTTCTCCAACGCCCCGCGCTGCCAGCGCATCCGCTGATGCCACAGCTTGGGCACCGTGGTCATCACCTCGGTGACCACCCGGCAGCCGGCCGGTGACACGGTGCGGTACCCGATCGTGCGCACGGCCTTGGTGATTTCGTCGTCCTCGGTAAGCGAGGCCAGGGAGTAGTACGAGGCGCCGCCGCCGATCAGCCCGTCCAGGCGTGCCTGCCTGATTCTTCGCAGGGTCGATGCACGGAAGAGGGTCGCGGTGCCGGTGAGTACATCGGCCCGGTAGCCGCGGCGGGCGATCTCCCGGGCGTAGCGCTGGAACTCGATCCGCTGCAGAACACCGAGCAGCCCGCCACCTGGCTCGCCGTAAAAGATCCCGCCGACCGCTCCCACATCCACGGTCATCGCCTCGACGGCACTGGCAATGAAGGACGGGACGAGTGTGGTGTCGGCGTCCTGGATGAGGACAAGATCGTGATCGGCCAGTCCGTCAAAGAGCCGGTCCAGGGCCTGGTTGAGCGCCCCGGCCTTCTTGTGCCGGTTACCCACGGACTCCACCACCTGTGCCCCGGCCCGTCGAGCGACAGCTGCCGTGGTGTCGGTGCAGTTGTCCGCGACCACCACAATCCGGTCCGGCGCACGGCTCTGCGCCCGCAGAGCAGCGACGGCCGCACCCACCCGGCCGGCCTCGTTGTGCGCGGGAATCAGCGCGACAACCCGCACCCCCGCCACGCCACTGAGAGACGGCCACACGCGGGCAGGATGCGTGCGTCTTCGCATAACCGTGCTCCTGACTGCGCGCACGCTTCACCGAACGCACAAGGGGACTACAGGGGACGCGGCCTGCATGGACCTGCCAGCCCTGCGCTCCTGCGGCCGCCCGGCAGCACGCCACAGGCGTTCCGACGACGTCGGCCAGGCGCAGCTCGCAGTGGGGGGTGTCCAGCGAACCGCCAGGCAAAATTTCACCCGGCATATGCAGACCTTCCACCAGAGACGCCACGCCCAGGACCCGTCACCCGACCGGAGCCGGGCTCGCCGAAGCACAACTCCCTTACGCTTCGCGCTCCGGCGCACCACCCCGACGGCATACACGCCCCGCCATCCGGGTCACTCCTGCCTTCATACTCCTGCTGCTGGCCCTGCTGAACGGCGCAGGCTCCGGTGCGGCAAATACCCCGAGCCACCACCCGACCGCCCCGGCAAGCATCAGCGGCCACTTACCAACCCGGTACGCGCCCCGCTCGGACCGCTTGACTGGCGCCGACTCGGCAGTCAGGAATCCCGTGTCCCGAGGAACAGGGGTACGGCGTAGCTGGCGGTGGAAATCCCAGGTCAGCTGCGCCGGGCCGGACATCAGGAGAGGGCAGTGGGCTTGCGCGGCGGCGGCACCGCCCGCAAGAGCTCCCACAACGGTCGCGAACCGGATGCCCAAGTGCCGAGTGTCTGGCGGTCCACCACATGCAGGCGCTGCTGCTGGGCGAAAGCCTCGGCGGGCTTGGTGACGCGGCCGTTGGTCACGATGACGGCGACGTCGGCGCCGTGGACCTGCCGTGCGGTGCCGTTGAGGATCTGCAGGTCCGGTGTGCCGACCGCTGAACCGGCCAGGCCGCTCTTGCGGTGCTTGCACTGGATCACCCAGCGCCGCCCGTAGGGGTCGGTCGCTTTCACGTCCGCGCCCAGGTCCCCGCTGCCGCCGACGCGGACCGCGTCCGGACAGCCGTCGCGGCGCATCAGATCCCGCACCGCATCCTCGAACCGGGAGTGGTGCAAGGCGTCCAGGTCGGGCAGTGCGTAGCGCAGGCCCTGCGTGCGGACCGCCTCCCACCGTGCCTGCTGCTGCCTCCGGTACAGCCACCCGCCACCCGCCAGTAGAGCGAGCACGCCGAGGGCGAGGAGGATCCACCAGTGCGCCAGCAGCCAGTTGACGACCGTCACCACCACGGCGATGGCCACCACCGCAGCCAGCAGCAGGCCGGCCAGCTGGTCATCGGCGCGCCGCCTGCTGGTCCTGCGGGTGCGGCGCCGCCCCGGCGGCCGGCGGGGCGCTGTCGGCCGTCCCTTGCGCGGGCGGCGGCTCACCGGCTGGCCTGCGTGACGCCGCCCGCCAACTGCTCCACAAAATAGAGAATGCCCTGACCGGCCGGGGTCAGGGCGATCAGAATGCCCAAGGCCAGGACAATGACCACGGTCATCTTCTCGTCCGCGCGGCTGCGGGCCTCCGTACGGCGCCGCAGCCGGAAGAACACAATCACTGCGAGCAGCAGCGCCACGTTAATGGTCAGCAACCGTCCAGACCTCCCCCACCGACTGGCCAACACCACGCAAAGGCAGCAGCACCACACCAGCCTTCTTATGTAGCGGCGCCACGGTGATGGTGAAGGCAGGATGCCGACGAATGGCACAAACCCATCGGACCTGGCCGAATACCGTGCGACAGATCAGCAGAAGACGCGGGCTGGCTCCCAGGCATGAAGGGGCGTACGTCCATACACGGTGAAGCGGTCCGCTGCTCTGCCGACGCTGGACGGCACAGCGGCTAGTCTTCGCGTCGTGGGGCTGGGCGTGCCCAGCCCAGCCCCGCATGGACAACCCCTTGCGTCATGGTCAGTGCCGGTAGCCAGTGGCGAGATGGTCGCCGCTCACCCAGCCACGGCGCCCGCTGCGGGCCCCGGACTCCACCACCCCGTACGCCCACCACACATCCCGGGCCGTGACGCCCCAGTGGCTTTGTTCATGAGAACGGCAACTCATGAACAAAGCCAGAAGACTGGTCCGGAAGTCGGAGCGGAATCCGGCGCCGTGGGCGGGTCCCTGCGGCTCATAGGGCGAGGATCAGGCCGACCAGGGTGGCCATCACCATCACTGCGGCGAACGCAGCGCCGAGGGGCTGGGCCCAGGACGGGTGGCGGTGCACGACGTAGGCGACGCCGGCCGCGAGCAGCAGGACGACGACGGCCAGGAGCAGCAGGACGAGCAGAGCGAGCGTGGACACGGGCAGTTCCCCCTCGGGACGGGCACGCCCGGGATGGGGCGTGCGGTGGTATGGCGGAGATGCCGTTGAGCGCTTCCAGGAAGGAGAGGCGGTGGTTCTGGACGGGCTCGGAGTGCTCGGCACGGGGGTTAGCCCCGCAACTCCGCTCTGACCAGCCAGTTCACGGCGTAGGCGGTCCTGGTCACAGGGCAGGCAAGACGTGGCGGCTGGCGTCGACCTTCCCCCGCCGGATCTCCCATTCAAGGCTTCTGACCTGGGAAAACGGGCGGGCCTTGGACTTGCATGGGTGCCGCCGATCCAGTAGGGAATCTCCTCGTACGCGTAGGACCACAACCCCGCTGTAGTTGGCGGCATCCCGAGCGTTAAGAGCCCCTGTCCCACCCACCGGACGGGGCGAGCGCTGCGCTGCCGTCCACGAGCGGCGTGCCGTCGTCGCGGTGACGCCGCGCATGAACGGCGCAGCTTGCCCTACAACTTGCCTTACAAGTGGCCCTACAACTTGCCGTACGACTTGCTCTACAAGTTGCCCTACAACTTGCCTCAGCCGGTCGGCGGCCAGTCCGGTGGTCAAGGGGTCTGACCTGCTGGTCAAGGGGTGCCGCGCCGGGCTCCGCACGGGCCGACAACTTCCCTGGGAGACCCCCTGGCGGGCAGCACCGGCCCGGTTCCGCCGGGTCCCGGCGCTCCGCTCAGGCCCGGGCAGCTCCGCCGCCAGGACCACGGCCTGGTGCTCGCCGAAGTTCACCGCCCCGCACGCGCGCGCCTCGGCAAGCCGGGTTACCGGTTACCGGCCCGACAGAAGCCGCCCGCACCGCCCTGAGCAGCGCAAACCGGCGCACTCACCGGCCTGTAACCCGTAACCGGCACTCACGCTCAGCCCCTCACCACCCTCCCGCCCGGCATCGGCAACGGACCGTGTCGCTTGTCGCTTGTCGCCTGGCAGGTCAGAAAGCCGGGCGCGGGAAGCGCAGACGGGCCAGCAGCGCCGGGGCGACAAGCGACAAGGAAGACGACAAGACAAGACAGGCGACAAGCTGGGTACGTCATCGCGGAAACGTACGGGGCCAGCTGATGACGTACCCGCGGCCTCGGCCAGGCGGCGCCGGCGCCTGCCGGACCGCGCGGCGCGAGCCGTGCGGAACTGCAAACGGCCGCCCCGATCCCCTCGCCCGCCGCCCGCGCTCCCGCCCCACCTCCCTCACTCTTCTGCTTGTGGCGGGCGAGGGTGGCCTAGAGGGGATGTCGGGCTATCCGGAGTGCCCCCACCACGCGGGCTGACCTGCGCGAACCGGCAGCCCCGGAATCCAGGGTGCGTAGCAGATGCCGCAGGGGTTGTCGCAGCAGTTACCGGAGGGGATATCGGCGGGGTCATCGACACCCGGTGGGGCGCTTCGGTGTCCGGTCGGCGCGGCGGCCCCACCGACGCGCAACAGACGTTCAGGATGTCCGATCCCCCGCCGAGCCGGCCTCTGCCCCAGCCCCTGCCCTTCCCCTTTCCTCTTCTTACTGATGGGCGGCTGAGGGGGCTCCAGGGGGGATGTCAGCGCCCCGACCATGCGGGAAAGGCATGGTGACCAGCGGAGTTGCGCAGCGAGCTGCGTAGGCCGCGCAACCTGGGGTGCAACTACGGGTGCGACCTCGGGTGCAGCTGGGCGGCCCAGCAGCGGCGCTTGCTCTCGTACCGGGCGAGATCCGCCTCTGCAAGCCACCGAGACGTTTCTATCCGGATTCCGTCCCTTAGTAGATGGCGAACCCATCGGCAGCCAGAGTCAAATCAGCGCTGGCACCTGATGGCACCTCACACCCACTGCATGCCCAGGATCAAGCAGGTTCAAAAAGTGCAGGTCACCTGGGGGTTGCGAGGCTAGCCCCGCCCTCGGCCAACCTAGCGCCCGCTGTTGGAGCGCCCTGCCCGAGACGCAAGGCGCGGGAAGCCTCCACGCTCCGCCTTTTCGTTGCACGCGGACTCGCCGTGTGCTGATCCCTAGGGGACTCGTGTCTGCTCTTGCTCTGTTCGTTGCAGTGATCGGCGCCACCGTCGACCTGGCGCTCGTTGGCGGTCTCGGCTACCAGCGCAGTCCGGGCAGCCCGCCACTGCGGTGCCAGGCAGTCCTACAGGCCGGGAGCGGCCGGCTGGAGGCCGAGCTGGATAGCCGCCAGCGCAACCGCGTCGCTCACGCTCAGTCCCCCACCGCCGTCCCGGCCGGCGGCTCATCAAAACCGTCACGCGTGACGCAGCTGTTCGTCCCACCACACGAAACCGGCGCGCCTCTGCACCGGCGTCAGCCCTGCCTCCTGAAGCAGCTGTGCCGGCAGCACGCCCCTGGGATGAGTGCGCAGGACCCTCATGAGTCTGGCCGCCCATAGTCCCTCGAGGACGAGGGGGCGCCGCGGAAACCGCTCCTGAAGGGCTCGCAGGCACGCTCCCGTACACGGCCTTCGCACCCGCGGGCCGTCACGATCAGAAGGGGCCGGATCTACCGCCGACGGGCCCGGCGTCTCCACCGTTACCGGCCCGGCGCTCGCTTCGCCCCCACACGCTGGGCACCTGGCCGCAGACGCAGACTGCAACATTTTCTTCCCACACCCGTCCCGGCCCACAAGAGCAACGAGCCATACCCACCCAACAGGCGACCACTGTCCCCCACTTGGCACGAACCGGACCACCACAACGCGGCAACGGCCCTGTGCTGGGGCAGGGGCTTCGTTGGGCCCACGAAGCCGTCGGTCACCGGGACGGGCAGTTCCGGTGACCCGCGGGCCGCGCCGGGGCTGGGCACACCCGGCGCCGACGACGCGGGACGGCTGGCAGCAGCCCCGTGAAACCGATCATTGTAGAGAAGAGGCCACTGCGCCGTGAGGGGCCCGACTCCGCCAACGCGAAGACAGCCGGACCGCTGTCCCGGAGTAGTCCCTGGCCGCCGGAGACAGGCCGGTCCGGGCGGGCTCGACAGCCGGATGCGGCGACTGCGGCTGACCATGCTGCCCGTCGCCGTCCTGACGGTGACCACGCCGTACTCGTTGGAATACTGGGATGACCTCCCCGTCACGGCACAGTGCAGCGTGCCACGGCGCAGTGCGGCCCAAAGGGGGTGCTGAACCCGCAATCCTGACTGCGGGCGCTTCACGCGGTCGAAGGGCCGGTGCCCGAGGCGGGGCCGGACTGAGCACCCAGGCCGAACCCGGCATCGAGGTCGGTGATCGCCAGGATGCGCTGCAGCACCGGCGGCACGCCCGCCAACACGAAACCGGTGCCCGCCTGCACCACGCCCTGCCGGGCCTGCAGCAGGGCGGCCAGCCCGGACGCATCGCAGAACGACACTCCGGACACGTCCATCACCAGTCGAGTCGGCCGAGAGGCCAGGCAGCCGGTGACGACCGCGCACAACTCCGGGCCGGTGAAGATGTCCAGTTCACCGAAGACCCCCAGCAGCACCGCGTCGCCCTCGAGTAAGACCAGGGAGGTGATCCCTCCCCCACCGCTCATCCCATGCCCCTTGCAACCCCTGCAGCATTACCAGACAGTTCGCCAGACCCGGCCCAGCGGCCTGCTATCTCGTGCCGACGCCAGCCGGTACACGGCCACACACGAGGGTGCGGTGCGGTGGTGTGGATACGCCTGATCATGCCGCTCACCTGCCCCGGCAGTCTGCCTTCCCCCCAGCACCCACGCTCGGACCACCGGAAGCCGCGTCTCACTCAAACGGGTGGACTCACTCGCCCGAAGATGCCGCCACGACGGTCGCCTACTGGCTGCCCCAGATCGCTTCGGGCGAACCGTCACCCAGTGCCAGGCGGGCGGTCAGGCGCTTGCCGACCGGCTCCCGCATCGCCTCGAACCCCTGACAGACGGCCATCACGATCTCCAGGCCGTGCTGCCCCACCCGGCCCACATCCGCAGCGCGTGCCACCGGCAGGACCGGGTCGGAGTCCCACACCTGCACCTCCACCAGATCACCCGCGATCTGGCTTTGTTCACGTTCAGCAGCAGCGTTTGTCTGCCGGTTTGGGCGGCAGTTGGTGATCGCTGGGTCTCGAAATGTTCACGAGAGATAGCGG
>NZ_JBIBUW010000045.1:0-11106 GCF_043079785.1 Streptomyces sp. NPDC015139
GGCGAACTTCGGCATGGCGGAACTCCTCGGTCTTCCGGTGCGGGCCCCTGCGGCCCGCCGTTTCTGACACCGGAAACGCTACGTTGCATTCACCTAATGGGCAACATCCTTGTTGCCGCAAATCCCCGTAGCCGCAGGGTAATGCAGGGAAATCATTGCAACGGTTGGGAATCTAACGCAACAGCGTGGGCTTGAAGTTGTTGCAATGGAATGCGGTAAACGCCAAGCCTTGACCGGAAGACCTGCCTCGTCCGTGACCTGACCCGGACGTGGACGGACGCGCGCTGTGCGCAGGCGATCGCCCCCGAACTCAGCTGCCAGAGGCGTGCGGTTGCCGGAGAACGGCATGAGCCCCATAGTCCCGCCGTGTAGCACCTCATGCGGGTGTGTAACCGGCGGTGGGCGTTGTCACGGCATCGGCACGGCGGACCTGTGAGGGCCCTGCACTCTCGCATGTCCTAAAAATGATAAAATGGCAGGTTAAGTAATGGGTGGGAGGAGGTGGGGTGGGTGGTATCGGAGGCGGAGTTGTACGCGTCGGTGGATGCGCTGCTTCAGGAGGGGGAGCCGGCGCTGCCGCCTTTGGAGGAGCGTGCGCGTTTGCGTGAGGCTGCCGGGGTCAGTCAGGCGGGTCTGGCACGGGTGATGAGGTCGACGACGCAGACGGTCAAGAACTGGGAAAACGGTCGGTCGGAGCCGAGGGGCCCGCGGTTGTCGGCGTACCAGCGGCTGCTGCAGGGCTGGGCGGCGAAGTACCCCGCTCCCGTCGGGCGCAGGTCTGCCGTCGCTGCGGCGGTGTCGACAGGTGTGACCGGCCCCTTCGCGCAGAGGGCCGCGACACCCATGTCCACAGATTCGCGGTTCTCGAACGGTCCGCTCGTCGTGCTGGACGGTGACGGTGCCGCCTACGGCGCGGGTGGCGTCGTACTCGACTGCCCGGCGACCTCGATCGGGGGATTGCTGGAGTGGGTGTGTGCCGAGTCCGGGCTCGGTGCGCCGCGTCTTCACCGGTACGGCCACGACGGCGATCCGCTGATCGTGCTGACCGGGTCCGCGGCCGTGAGGCTCGGGCTGCCCGAGCACCTGGAGGGTCACGGCAAACGCCGCAGGCTCCTGCCCGAGGACCATCCGGTGGGCCAAGAGCTGGGTAAGACAGGCTGGCACCTCACCCGCCGCGGCTTCAGCTCGTGGACCAAGGTCTACCGCACGGGCGCAAGCGGGCGGCAGGGCGTGCGACTCGCGGTCCTGCCGTGGAACGCCTGCGACGAGCGCTCCTGGCCGGGCGTTGCCGGGATGGACCCGGTCAACATGGCCCAATCTCTCGGCGTCTACGCCCAGCGGGTGATCACCCCGCGCGGCTCGCCGGCCCTGGCGGGTCTGGATCTGATGACCGCGCTGCGCCCGCCCGCGCGTCCAGTGCGGGAGGAGGGCACCGGGAACTGGGTGTCCGTCCCCAACCCAGGCTCGCTGGGCACGGAGCCGATGGAACCACCACCTCCGGAAGCCGGCCCCCACCACCCCGTGGTCGTCGCCTCCGGCTGGACGGCCGGGTTCCTAAACGAGGAGCCGCTCCAGTGGGTCCGCGACACGGACCTCCTGAACGATGACGAACGCCGGTGTCCCTACGCGGTGGGATTGGCGGTGAACACGGCCTTCTGCGCGGCCGCCGACCGCCTCATCGTGGGCCTCTCGGAGCCCGTGCACGTCACGAAGCCGCCCTTCGACCCCAAGGTGCCGGGTTCCTGGCTGGTCGACCTCTCCCGCGTCGAGGTGGATCCCCGCCTGCCCAGCCCGTTCACCCCGACTGGCTGCCGTCCCGAGGGCCCGTCCTGGTATGAGACGCACACCGTCGCCTACGCCCAGGAACTCGGTTACAACGTCCAGCCCTTGGAGGCGTATCTGCGCTATGAGAAGGGCCCGTATCTGCAGCCGTGGCACGACCACCTCCAGACCGCCTACCTCGACACCCTCGCCGACCTCGGCGTCACCCGGGACCTTTCCGACGCCGAGTTCCTCGCGGCGATGGACCGGCGGACACAGGCCGACCCGGCCCTAACCGCCGTTCTCACGGCGATCGAGGCCACCATCAAAGGAGCCATCGGCAAGCTGCGCGAACGCCCTCACACCACGCGCTACGAGGAAGGCGAGCGGTGGCCGGCCCTCGAGCGCCCGACGTGGCGGCCGGACATCCGCGCCGCGGTTGTGTCCAAGGCCCGGATCACCATGCACCGCAGACTGCTGGCCGTGGCGGCGATGACCGGCCGGTACCCCCTGGCGGTGTGGTCGGACTGCGTCGCCTACCCCAGCCCCGGCCCCTCACCGGTGGACTTCCTGCCCTACAGCGCCTCCGGCAAGCCCCAACCCGCCGGATTCCGCCTGGGGCCCGCCCCCGGGATGGTCACGCTGAAGGGCACCCAGCCGATGCGATGGGCGCTCGAAGTCGTGGAACGGGGAGAGAATCCCGCCCGCCACATCGAGGACGGCACCTCGGTGCTCGACGGCGGGTAGCCTCCCACCCCCTAGCACTCCTCACCGCAGTCCTGCCCCCTGGCGTTGACCGACGCCGTACGCCGTACCCGAATCACCGCGTCGGGCGGGGCTTCTGCGCCTCGCGTGCGGAACGCAACCATCGCGGGCCCAGAGGAATCTATGAGCGTTTTCAGAGTGGGCACCGATCGGGTGATGGCGGTGCTGGCGGGGCGGGTAGCGAAACGAGCGAGGCCCTCCGACGGTTGAGTGAGGTGTCTGACGTCTCAACTCGATGGCCGGAGGGCCTCGTTGGTTTTCTATCCTGCATCACTCGACCTGCCACACGCGCTGGTGGAGTGGGTCACCATGCTGATTGTCACCCGCGAGGGTGACCGACGCTGCAAGCTCCGGCCGTCGCAACGCGCGATCATCGCGCTGGTGTACTTGCGCAAGCACGACACCCTCACTCAGCTCGCGGCCGGGTTCGGGATCAGCGTGGGCACGGCCCACGCCTACGTCCGCACGGTGACCGGCCACCTCGCGCGAAAGGCGCCGGGGCTGGCAAAGGCCCTGCGCGAGGCCGGCGACGAGTACGTCCTGGTCGACGGCACCCTCGCGCCGTGCGACCGGGTCGGCGACGGCCGCGCCCACTACAGCGGCAAGCACCGTCAGCACGGCGTCAACCTGCAGGTCATCACCGGTCCCGGCGGCAACCTCGTATGGATCTCCCGGCCGTTGCCTGGCCGCACCCATGACCTCACCGCGGCTCGCCGCCACCGGATCGTCGCCACCTGCGCCCGCCTGAAGATTCCGGTCCTCGCGGACCTGGCCTACACCGGCGCCGGCAAGGGCGTCGCCGTCGCGATCCGACGACGCCCCAAGCAGGAGCTGACCACAAGGGAGAAGTCGCTGAACAAGGCGCACGCCCGGCTGCGCTGCCCGGTCGAACGAGGCGTTGCCACCGTCAAACGCTGGCGCATCTTCCGACACGCCCGCTGCAGCCCCAGCTGGCTCGCGTCAGCCGCCAAGGCGATCCTCACCCTGGAGAGGCAACGCTGAAAAGGCTCTATGGCTCGATAGGTGAGCGGAGGAGTGGGTTAGCGGTGGTCAAGCAGCATGGGAAGGGCCGTCGCATCTTGTGGTGGTGGCTTCTCTTCGTGGGCGCCGCTACCGGTATCGGCGGGTACGTCGGTGGCACGCGCTATTACCAAAACCCTGAGACGCGGGACATCGGGAATGTGGCCTTTTGGGTCATGCTCGCTGGTGGCTGGCTGGCTCTCTATGCCGGCGGGCACCTCGTTGAGTCTGCTCTGCAGCGTGGCGTGGGGCGCTTCTTCGCTGGTATTGCCAGGCGGAGCGCGGCCAGTCATCCAACCGTGCAGCGTGCGCATTCGGATGAACAGGATGCCGTTGGACAGCAGTCTGGCCGATAGCGGACGGCTCCTTGTCCCTCTCCGTGTCACTACAACCCAGAGGGCGGGATCGGCTGACCATCGTCGTGTTGGTCGAGGAGTTTCCCGACACCGACAGACCGAATGGAGCGGCTAGCAGGGCATCCGAACTACGCCCACCGCATGCCGATAGCGGAGAGCTGCTGCACCCGCTGTGGTGACAAGGCCGCGGTCCTGCTCCGCTGGTTCCCGATCCAGGCCCCCAGGCGCACCTCCCTTTCCTCCTGGCCGTCGTCGACGAACCGTTCGATGTGCTTCCTCGGCACCCGCAGGTGTCCCTCGCGTTCGTAGTACTGCTTGGCGGCCGTGTAGTGGGTGGCCCATTTGTCGGCCTGGGAACGCCGGGGTTTCGGTTTCTCGTCGTCGGCGGCGGGTTGGATGCCGAGGACGTGCTCCAGCATCCATTGCTGGACGGCGGTGAGCCTGTCCCAGCCGAGCCGCTGTGCCCGAGCCCACCGTCCGAGGTCCTCGTTCTGGTGCACGGTCTCGCCCGGCGCCGTGGGTAGTGTGCCGCCGGCTTCGAGGTGCTGCCGCGTGAGGTGGAAGCAGCGTTGCCAGTCGACCGGCCATGCCGGGCACCAGGCGGGGTCGATCTCCTCCAACTGCCCGCGCCGCTCCTCGGACAGCGTCCCGGCCGCCGGCGCCGCGGGCAGCCCTTGGGCCTGACGCTGTTCGTTCACCACCGCTCGCCGGGCGGCCGCCCGAGTGTTCTTCAGAAATAGCCCTACACGATAGCCCTGGTGGATGGCGTCGGCTGGTGCTGCGAGGTGCCCGTTTTCGGCTGCCCAGCCGCGGGCTGCTGCGAGTCCTTCGTCCCAGGCGACGTCGTAGTGCGACCAGACCATGCCCAGCTTCTCCAGCTGCGCCACGCGGCCGGGGGACATGTCGCCGCGGGCGTGGAACCTTCGAGCGTCGGCGGCCCATTGCCCGAGGGGGAAAGCGGCGAGCGAGGCCGGCCACGCCTCGTCCTCCGCCTCCTGTCCGCTGCCGCCGGTGGGGACGCGGTAGGTGAAAGGGACGCGCAGGTCGCCGTGGTAGCGGTGGTAGAGGGTGGCGGCTTCGATGCCGCGGCGCCAGTGGGCGTGTTCGGGGTTGAGGACACGGAGGTTGATGAACGCGGCCAGTTGAGCGGGGTCGCGGGGGGCGGAGAACTTCAGCAGCTGACGGGCCGGTGCCGACACGCGGTCGTTTCGGTCGCCCGCGGCTTGCCCTTCATCCTCCGTGCCGGAGCGGGTCTGTACGCCTCTGACACGGCTTTGGGCTTGTGGCTCGGCGAGCTGCTCCACCACCCGGGTGTCGTGCGCTCTCAGCGCCGTGAGCAGCTTGGCCAGGCCGCCGAAAGCGCGGGAGGTGAGCATGTTGTCGGCGGTCTCGCCCGGGCCGAGCAGGACGGGTACGACGAGGGAGGCGATCTTGCCGTCGCCCGGCTGCACTCGCAGGGCGCGGCCGACGGCCTGGACGAGGTCGGGCATGGAGCCGCGGACGTCCGCGAAGTAGACGGAGTCGCATTCGCGGGTGTCGACCCCCTCGCCCAGCACGCGAACGGAGCCGAGGAACGTCTTCTCCACGACCGTGCCACCAGCAGCGACCCCTCGGGAGAATTCGTCCAGGACCCGGCGCCGGTGCAGCGGCTTGTGCTCACCGCACAGCCAGTCGGCCCACACCATGCGCGGGTACAGCCCAGGCTCGGCCGCATGCAGCCGCTCAGCGACGTCTGTGAGGCCGGCCGCGAACGCCTCAGCCTCCTTGACGACATGGTGAAAGACCAGCGTCCGGCGAAAGCCCTCCTCGGCCGAGGCTTTCACCAACGCGGTCTGCAGGGCGGCGAGCCGGGCCCCGCGGACCTCGTCCGAGCGGCCCTCCGCGCCCAGGAGCTGTGCGGCCTGGAGGTGGGTGTCGGTGATGTCCAGGCACACCACCTGGTACGGCGCGCAGATTCCCCGGTCGATCGCCTCCGACAGGGTGAGGGTGTAGCAGCGCGCCCCGAACGGACCCTCCGGATCGTCCTCCATCGACGCCACCAGCTCACCCGGCACCCCCGGCGCAGCCTCCAAGCCGTCGCCCAGCTGCCACAACCTCGGGGTCGCCGTCATATACAGCCGGCGCAGAGCGGGGATGCGGGTGTTGTCGTGGACGACGGCCCACGGCTTGCCGATCCGCCCGGAGGTCCGGTGCGCCTCGTCCACGACGATCAGGTCCCACCCCGGAAGGCCGGCCTGGTGCGCCCGTTCCAACATGCCGAGCCCGAGCGAGGCGTACGTGGCGAACACGGTCACCTTGTCCAACGGCCGCACCCACGCGACCAGCTCATCCGCGTCGGTGGTGTTCGGAAAGGGCGCCTCCGGCCCCCGCAGGGACGAGACCCCGATCATCGGCCCCGTACGCCCGCCCTCACGCCAGCCGGCCTCGGTCTGCGCCAGCAGATCCAGCGACGGCACGAGCACCAGCACCCGACCCGCACGCAGCTCCTCCGCGCTGCGCACGGCGACGAGGGTCTTGCCCGAGCCGGTCGCCATGACCACCTGCGTCCGCAGCCCTCGCTCGGGCACTGTCGGTCGCGCGGGGATGGCGAGGGAGCGCACGACCGCGTCCACGGCTTCTCGCTGGTGGGGGCGGAGTTCCTTCGCTGCCATGCCGGTCAGCCTTCTGCTGTCTGGTGGATGCGGTGTCGTGCGCGGTGGGGGCGAAGAGGCGACTGCTCGACGGATCTTGCTAGGCCGAACCGTGACTGTGCAAGACGGCGGTCGGCGGCAGGCACCACGCCGCCGCTGGGGTAGGGCGGGGGGTTCGCTTCCCGCGACGCGCCAATGTCGTCACTGCGAGCCGCGGGGCGAGGAACGCCGTCAGCCCGGCCATCGCGCGGCATGCTGGTTACGACGAGTTCTGTCGGTGGGCCGCTTGCTGAGCGGCCGCGTGGCTCATCAGGTCTGTGCCGGCTGTCCGGCCGGCGGTTGGCCGGGCGGTGCGCAACGTGATGTAGCCGCACGCAGTACCGCCTGGCCGGCTGCTACGGGCACCACCCACGTGTGACGAGCTCTACTCTCCCGCACTCCAATACTTGTTCATGCGCTCCACCGCTTCTTGCTTGGACATGCGCGCTACAGCCTTTTCCGGCAGCCCCACCTTGTGAATCAGCTGGTAGGCGAGGGAAACCGGGACAGAGGCCTTGGGTTGTTCGGGCGCTCCGCGGTCGGGGCGCACACCGTCCTTGACGCAGGCCCAGAAGTCGGCTTCTTCCACCTCCAGCTGTACACGGAGGATGTGCTGCCACATGGCCGGACCGTAGTTCGTTCGGTCGACCGGATGGGAGATGCGGGTGTACAGGATGCGGCCGTCGAACAGCGTCAGCTCGTACCTGTAGTGGTCACCACCGATATGGATCGGCTGCCACTGGTCGTTCACGCAGAACTTCTGGTGACTGTCACGGTCGGGTGCGGGCCAGCTCACCATGGGGCATTCACCCGTCCGCGGCCTAGCGCGATGAGCTTGCTGTGAAGCAGTGGGACCAGCCCCCTCGTTGTCTCGACTGCGAGCGCCCCTGCGTAACCGGGCCATACCGGGTCGCGGTATGTGGCTGCAGGACTGCCGTGCTCATCGATGTTCGGTTAGGGGTGGTCCTGGCATCGAGGGGCAGCAGAGTGGCGTGTGGGAAGGCGGGTGAGCCTTCGGCTAAAGCCTGCCATCCCTCGTTAAGTACGTCAAGTACGTGAAGTACTTACCAAGAGATGGCAGGCGTGCGTACCTCTCTGGCCGCAGGTCGCTCAACAAAGACAAAGACGTGCAAACCACCGAACACTGCGCTGGTAGGGCCCAGGCGGCTTGTGCGTGTGACGGCGGGGGGTCAGGCGGCGGAGCGGGAGGGTGCTGTCGCTTGCGCGCAGGGCCTCTTGGGCGTCACCTTCGCAGTCGCAGCATCGAGATGGTTCTCCATGGGCGACGGCCTTCGCCCGAAGCGCCCTGCGGGCTTACTCCTTCCGGCCGCCGTCGAGTCCGCTGTTGGCCTCTGCCTGTCGCCTAAGGTGCCAACCAACCCGTGCTGGATGGTTGGGGCTGGTCGCATCCAGTGTGGGTGGCGCAATGCAGGAGGACCCTCAGGCGCTGGCGCGGGTCGTCGGTTCCTCGTCGCCGACGAGCCAATTGCGCAGTTGGGTGTTGTCGCTGATGCCCACCAACTGCACCAACCCCCAGTTGTCACGGTGGTTCGGGGCAGTGGACAGGTGGTCGTGCCAGTCGTCTGCGTAGGCGCGTAGAGCGCGGATCATGTCCTCGATCGCTGCCTCTAGAGTCGCGCCGTCTGCTGCGATGGGCAGCCCCGGCAGGAAGATCGACCAACCGCCGCCCTCGGGGACCGCCTGAGCCTGCGGGCAGAGTCGGGCCAGGTAGTGGCGTAGACGTTCGGCGTCCACGACCGCAGCCCTGCCGCTATCCCGGCGGACAGTGGCAACCATGCCGCGTTCCGCCGCGTCCAGCAGGTCCTTGAAGTGCGCACGGGCGTCGGTATAGCTGTTGTAGTGCACTGCCGGCATGGTGTGCGCTCCTTCGCTTATGTGGTCGGCGCATGGGCTTGCCATTGGCTGCCGACTCGCAAACGTGCTTACTTGCCGATCCCGTGTGCAGGCCGGCGTCATGCTGCGTCGTTCAGGGCTGCCAGCGCGGATGCCAGCTTTGAGGCTCGACGGAGCGCGGGCTCGCGTCGACGGGCCGTACGGCCAGCATTGGGGGGTGGCAAGGGGCATGCGGCGCGGCGGCGAGAAGTATGGCGGACACGGCTGTGAGGACCATGGCGGTGGCCCCCCTTCCTGCACCCTGGCGGAGGATGCCCTAAGAGGGTCCCATCCCTCCATGCGTACGTCAAGTACTTCGCGTACGTACACTGCTCATGGCTGTCCAAGGGTTGACGATCTTCATTACCTTTTGATCGCCCCTGCACGTCTGAGGCCGCCCCATGTTCGCTCGTGACGGCAAGCCCTTGTGCGCCTCCCTGCGAATACAGCGTTGCGCCCCGGGCCGCCGGCCCCGGCCCAGGCGCACTGACCGCCTGGCAGGCCCGTCCCCTCGACCGCGGCTACCGCGACATCCTCGGACTCTGGGCTGGCGGCGAGTGCGTATTACGTGCGCTAAGCGCGTACAGCCGAGCACGGCCCCGGCCGGCCCCGCCGGGTCGCCGTCGGTCCCCGGCTTCGACGGACACGACGCCGGGCCGCCCTCTCTCCTTCCCCGACGCAAGCACCATGACGACGGATGCGCCTGGGCAGGCGCAGCTGCACTGCCGGAGCTGAAGTTCCTCGTTGCGTTGGAACCGCATGCCAGGACATGCACACTTCCGTAAGGTGGTGTGCATGACGGAGACGACGTATTCGATCGTGGAAGCCCGCGCCCGCCTGGGCGCCATCGCGCGTGAGGTCAGCGCCACTCGGGAACCGGTCGCCATCACCGATCACGGGCAGACCGTCGCCATACTGGTCAGCCCCGCCGACGCCTTGGAACTGCAGGAGCTGCGCGCGCTGGCCGCCTACCGCGCCCGCCAAGCCCGCGGTGAGAACGCCGGCGTCTCCCACGACGAGGCCTACCGCCGCGTGTTCGGCGGGGATGAGCGTTGAGCTACGAGATCATCTGGGAGCCCGAGGCCCTCACCCAGGCAGAGCGGTTCGCCAAGGACGACCCCGACGGGGTACGGCAGGTGTTCACCGCCGTCGACCGCCTGGCCGACAACCCCCGCCCCGACGGCGCGTTCGGCAGCACCGACCTGCTCCGCATCCACGTCGCTGCCTACCGCGTGATGTACGAGATCAGCGACCAGCAGATCCGCGTCAGCGTCATCCACCTCGGACGCGTGCGCTGACCCCCGGCCACGACGCTCAGAACAGCGGCAGCTCCGGCTCGGGGCCTGGATCGGAAACAAGCGCAGCAGAGCCGCCACCCTGACACGAGAGCGCATGAAGCAGCTGGCCGCCACCGGCATGCGATGGACCTGACGGCGAACAAGCTCGGCCACCCAGGCGCAGCGGCTACGCCGTGAAGCGCACCTCCATGGCGGCTGCTCGATCCGTTCCGGTGTCAGCGCCGCGGCCCGGGAGCGCTGGTTTCCGATCCAGGCCCCCAGCCTGAGCTCCCGCTGCTCCTGGTCCTCGTCGTCGTCCTCTCCCATGGTGATCGTTTCGGTGTGTTTGCGCGGTACTCGAAGGTGGCCTCTGCGCAGCGGCGGCATGGATGCTGCGCCTGTGTTCACTGAGACGCTCATGAGTATTTCGGTGCAAGGCGTCGAGGCCCATCCTCGTCGGATGGGGCACGCCTGCAGACGACGAGCGCGACCGCTGGTTCAGGCAGTTCATGGCGAAAAGGTTTCGGCGAGGGCGCGTCGACGTCGTTCGTAGTCGGCGACTTTGGCGACGAGGTAGGCGGTGGTGATCGGCTTGTTGTACTGGCCGGTGATTCCCTGGGCTGTGCATTCTCGGGCGACGAGGTCCAGCGGGGGCGTGTCGGTGGTGCGTTCGCGGTGTTGGGCCCAGACGGTGTAGATGCGAAATCCAAGGGTGTATCGGCGCAGGGTGGAGGGGCTGACGGGGGTGCCTTTACCGCCGGGTATGCCTTGAGTGTCGAGGTATCGGGACAGTTCCTCGACGCTCGGCTCCCATCCGTGCTTCTCGCGGTACTGCGTCCAGGCGAGGAAGTAGCGGTCCACGACGGTCAGGGCCGATCCTTGCGCGCTTGCTGCGGGTCGGTCGGTCGAGGGGGGCTGTTGGCGGCGCTGCTCGTCGGCAGCGGCGGCAGGATGTTCGGCCGCGGCTTCGGCGCGAAGATCTGTCTTTGCCTGCTTCCTGAGGAGGAAGCCCGTGTCTTTGGTCGTGGGCCCAGGGGCCGGGGAGGTGCTGCTGGTGCGTTCAAACTGTAGGAAGTCAGCGCCGTGTGCCGGTAGTCGCGGTGCGGCGCCTGGCCGGCCGTGGCTGCTGGAGGTGTCCCCGCGCTGGTAGGAGCGGGCAGTAGGGGTGGCTGTCGCGGGTGGGGCATGCGGGAGGCGTCCGCCTGCGGCTGTGGGTGGCTCCTGCCCGGCGGCTGCGAGTCCTGTCGTGGCCGTCTTTGCCAGCGGGACGCCGTAGCGGGCCAGGCGCAGCGGCATCAGCGACTCCACCGGAGCCTTGCGGCGCCAGGCGCGGCCGAAGCGGGAGCGCAGCCGCGCCTGGTAGAC
>NZ_JBIBUW010000046.1:0-10040 GCF_043079785.1 Streptomyces sp. NPDC015139
CCCATCCGCATATCTCACACATCACGGACACAGCCACCCACCCACACCCATCAGCGACTTCGCGAGAATTCACCCCGACGAGCTGAAGTCAGTAACGAAACCAACGGCCGTCAAGACAGAGATCCTGTCTTGACGGCCGACAGTAAGCAGGCTCCGCCACGCGCCTACCGGAGGAAACAACGGCGAAGCTCAGCAACCGGGAGAAGGTCAGACGCCCGTGATGGACCGGATCCAGGGACGGTATGCCGTGACGTCGGTGTAGTACATACGGGACACGCGGTCACTGGTAGATGCCACACCGACCTGGACACCGTTCACCATCATGGGGCCACCCGAGTCGCCTCCCGAGGCTACGCCGTCGCCGCTGCGCGCCGCGATCGCAGAACCGCCGGCCGCATCACGGTCGAAGCCGGTGACCGTCACATTGGCGACCTTCAGCGTGGGCGACTGGCAGCCCGCCTCTCCACCATTGCACTGCGAGCCAGGACGGGTGGCACCCCATCCGTACACCTGCGCACCGGATCCGGCGCGCACCGTCCCCGGCTGCCCCAGGCGCGCATAGGTGGCCGACACCGCACGGTCCAGACGCACCAGGGCCAGGTCACCGGAGCCGGTGAAAACCTGGGTGCCATTGGCCACGGTCCCGCCGGACGACTGGTTGAGGCTGCCGATACGGAATGACATCGCACCGCCGACGCAGTGCTTGGCAGTGAGAACCCAGGTGGGCGCAATGATCGACGCAGAACACCAGCCCCGGCCGTTCTTGATCATACGCACCGCCCCGAATCCGTTGGCGGCCTGCCCACCACCAACGATGCGCGAACCAGCGCTGACGGGGGGGTCCGCCTGCGGGGCCGCGCTGGCGGCGGGGGCGAGCAGGGCGAGGGCAGAGATCGCTGTCGCAGCGCATGCGGTGATGAGCCGTGATGTACGCAAGGTTCCTCGATTCGGTGAGCGGCGCTGAAGGCGCTGAGTGTGGAGGCTGACGGCCTGAAAGGTTTTAGCCACCGAACTCCCGTTATCTACAACGTAGTTGATGGCCTGACAGATGAGAGTGGCAGAGAGTTATCGACAGATGTAACGTCTCCTGGTCATAACTAGGCGCTATGCGCTGCCACTTCGGTTCGGTTAGTGATGGAACGTCACACCCGCACGAGTGAGGCTCAGGTCAGGCGATCGCCGCGGAACGCACGCTCTATCGGCATGGGCACGGAGATCGAGTTGTGTGGATCCTGGGTGCAAGCGGTAGTCCGGTGCTGCGACCAGCCGGAGTAAACCAACGTCACTGCCCAACTGCCCTTGGCGCCACCGCGGCACCCGCTCGGAGAGCTGCGGAGAGGGAGCTTGTTCTCGGTAGTTGACCGTCAGAGATATCGTGGTGACTTCCGGGACGGTTGTTCGCTGAGAGGTCCTCGCAACAGCGGTCGGACGCGTTGGTATTGAGGTTTTCGGATCGTCGTCGGGTAGTGACGGTTCATGATCCTCGCGGTATGCCAGGTGGATGAGGTATCCAGAGGGTGGGGGCCTGACCGCTGAGCGGCGGGCGTTTCGTGAGGGGATCCGGCTTCAGGCCGGGATGCGGTTCGCGGCGGGTGAGAAGACCGCGGTGATCGCGAAGGACCTGCGGGTGAGTGTGCGGTCGGTGGACCGGTGGCGCCGTGCCTGGCGCGAGGGCGGCCTGGAAGCCCTGCGATCTGTAGGTCCGGCGAACGTTCCGACCGTCAGCGATGCCCAGTTCGCCACGCTCGAGGAGGAACTCGGCAAGGGCCCCTCTGCGCACGGCTTCGACGACGAACGCTGGACCCTGGCCCGGGTCCAGACGCTGATCCGTCGGCATCTTCGGATGAGCCTTTCGGTAGCGACGGTGTGGCGGCTGCTGAAACGGCACGGCTGGTCCTGGCAGGCACCCGCCCGCTGAGCACTCGAGCGTGACGAGCACGCGGTGGAGCTGTGGAAGAAGGAGGTGTGGCCGAGGGCAAAAAGCTCGCGGCGGCCTCCGGGGCCTGGATCGTCTTCGAGGACGAAGCCGGCTTCTCGATGGCACCACCCCGTGCCCGCACCTGGGGCCGGCGCGGACAGACACCTGTCATCCGCGTGCGCGGCAGGTCCCGCCGCCGGACCTCGGTCGCCGCCTTGTGCTGCTACAAACCCGGCGAGAACAGCCGTCTCATCTACCGGCCCCGCGCGCATCTCCTCCTCAAAGGCGCACGCAAGAGCTTCTCCTGGAAGGACTACCGCGACCTGCTGGTGCGGGCACACATCCAGCTCGGCGGGCCGATCACGGTCGTCTGGGACAATCTCAACACCCACCTCGCGGCCGGACTGCATCAGTACGAGGCCGAGCACGACTGGCTCACCACCGTCCGCCTTCCTCCTTACGCACCAGACCTGAACCCCGTCGAGGCCGTCTGGTCGCTCGTGCGCAGAACCATGGCCAACACCGCCTCCGACACTCCAGACGACCTCGACCGCAAACTCCGACGCGAGTTGGGCAGGATCCAGCTCCGATCCCACCTGATCAACGGCTGCCTCACCACCACAGGCCTGACCATCAACCCACCGACGCCACCCTGAAAACCTCAGTAGGTGATGGGACAGTTGCCTTCCGCTGCCCGCGTCGAGAGGGCGCGGGGAGTCCTACCACGGTCGGCTGGCTGTCTCAGCGGGGTCCTGTTTGGCCACGCTCTGTGGGCACGGGTGCCCGTCTCGCCTGCGTCTACAGGCCGGCACCGCCATTCCGGCGGCCCAGACGTCGTTGACCGCCGCGTTGATGTCCCGGTCCAGGCAGTCGCGCAGGCCCCATGTGGACGTCCTGAGCACCGGGCACGGAGCAGACCTGCAAGGTCGACTAGAAGCGGCCGATGCGGGTGAAAGTCCAACCGCATGGAGCGGCCCTGCGGTCCGGCATCGCGGTGAACGCCGGCCAACCGGCGTCATGCATGAACTTCGCGACCCGGGTGCGCGGCAGGTCACCAGGTCACAAGATTTCATCAGGCGTTCGCCGTGAAGCAGATCAGCGACCAGCACTTCAAGCGCTGCGAAGAGATCACGGGCAGCGTATGCGTAGCTCTCCAGGTCGAGCCGGTCGAGTTCAACCGGGAGAACAACCATGTCACCTCCTGGCGAATCTTCCTCTGAAGACGGACTCTCTCAACGTCGCCAGCAGCGCGTAGCTAGTGTGCTGCGCCAGAAATCCTGTGGGTTAGTTCTGCTCTGTTTTCTGGCCGGTGGTTCCGACCTTGGTGAGGTAGTCGGCGAGGGAGTTGAGGATCTCGTCGGCTGTCTTGGTCCAGGTGAAGGGTCGCGGGTTCTCGTTCCAGGTGTCGATCCATGTATTGATGTCGTCCTCCAGTGCCTTCACGGAGGTGTGGACGCCGCGGCGGATGAGCTTGTCGGTGAGCAGGCCGAACCACCGTTCCACCTGGTTCATCCAGGAGGATCCGGTGGGGGTGACATGGACGTGGAAGCGGGGGTGTTTGACGAGCCACGTCCTGATCTCGGCGGTGTTGTGGGTGGCGTAGAAGCCCCTATGGTCCGTCAAGCTGCGGTGGCCAGCGTTTCGGGCTGGAGGTACCGGTGGAGCTCGCGGGCAACGTAGCGCTTCAGGCATCGGATGATCTCTCGCCTGGACATGCCTTCTTTGGTGCGTCGTTGCAGGTAGGCCTGGGTACGCTGGTCCCAGCGCAGGCGGCTTTGCACGATGCGGTAGAGGGCGGCGTTGGCCTGCCGGTTGCCACCGCGGTTCAGGCGCCGGCGCTGGGTCTTGCCGGAGGACTGCTCGACGGGGCTGACGCCGCACAGGGCGGCGAAGGCCGCCTCGTCGGCGAGCCGCTCGGGGTTGTCGCCTGCGGCGATGAGCAGTGCCGCGGCGCTGTCCGGACCGACACCGACCAGGTCCAGCAGGGCGGGCCGGTGGGCGCGCACAGCCTTCGTTGTGCGGCGGGTCAGCTCCTTGACCTCTTCGGACAGGCCCTGGATCCGGCGTGCGAGCAGGCGCATCGTGAAGACGGCCTGGCTGTTGTCGCTGATCAGCTGCGCGCACGCGGAGACCAGGGCGGTGTTGGTCAGGCTGTCGAGCGACTCGCGCAGAGCGGGGTCGACGGCCAGCAGGACGGCCTTGAGCTGGTTCAGGGCCTGGGTGCGCGCCTTGACGGCCGACTCCTTGGCCAGTTGTCGGCGTACACGTGAACGTGCACAGCCGCGTACGGATGAACGTGCTCAGTTCTTGATGCGGTGAGACCGGTGGGTCGGCACTCTGCTCCTGAGTCTTCGGGTTGGCAGAGAGGCGGCTGACGGTGGTCCTGGACCCGCATCGCTGGCTGGAGTTGAGGCGTTTCCGCGGTCTTTACGAGTCCGGGGCGATGAGCCTGTCGGAGATCGCCAAGGCGACCGGGCTGAACCGTCGCACGGTCAGCAAGTACCTGTCGGGGCAGGCGCCGATCGCCCCGCCGAAGCGGGCGCCGACCGGAAAGCCGAAGGCTCGGGTGGTGGACGAGGTCGCGCCGCTGATCGACGCGATGCTTCGGGCCGAGATCCTCATCAAAGGGGCGGTGGTCCACGAGCGCCTGGTCAAGGAGTACGGCTTCACCGGCAACTATCAGCGTGTGAAGATCTACCTGCAGGAAGCCCGGCCCCGGATCGCGGACGAGCTGGGCATCAGCCCCGGTGAACTCGCGGGTCTGCACCGCAGGTTCGAGGTCATCCCTGGTGCTCAGGCGCAGGTCGACTGGGGCGACGAGGGCAAGATCCTCGCCCATGTCGGGATCCCGAAGGTCTATTCGTTCCACATGACCTTGTCCTACTCGCGCGATCCGTTCTGCTGCTTCACCACCAGCCAGGACCTGGCGACGTTCTTCGACTGCCATCGCCGCGCGTTCGCGCACTTCGGCGGGGTGCCGATGACGATCGTCTACGACCGCACCAAGACAGTTGTCCGGCGCCACGTCGCTCCTGGTGAGGCGGTTCCGCTGCATCCTGAAGCGGTGGCCTTCGCCGGGCACTACGACTTCGACATCGACGTCCTGGCCGCCTACCGCCCGACCGGGAAAGGACGGGTCGAGCGCCAAGTCCTGATCGTCCGCGATCATGTTCTGGCGGGCCGGGCGTTCTCCTCCGTCGAGGAGATGGACGCCGCGTTCACCGCCTGGGTGCCGATGCGGCGGGCGAAGGTCCACGGCACCCACGGCGAGGTCATCGGGCATCGCGCCGTCCGTGACCACATGGCCCTTCGGCCGCTGCCGCAGACACCGTATGTGGTCGCCCAGCGGCATCTGCGGCACGTCGGCAAGGACTGCCTGGTCTCCTTTGACGCGAACCTCTACTCGGTGCCGGCCCGCAAGGTCCGTGCCCGTCAGCTGGTCGAGATCCGGGCCACAAAGTCGCAGATCAGCCTGCACTCCACCATCGTCGACGCCCATGGCGAGACCCTCCTGGCCGTCCACCCGCGGGCTGTTGGCCGCGGCGCCCGCGTCGTCGACGACAGGCACTGGGACGGACTGCCCAAGGGCGACAACCGGCGCGTCACCACCGGCGACGTGATGCCCCAGCCCCGCCACCAAGACGCCTTGGGCGAGGAGGCCGGACCGCTCGAGGCCCTGCTGAACCGGTCCGCCGCCAGCCGCATCGAGGTCAGGCGGCGTCCGTTGTCGGTCTATGACGAGCTGACCGGCACCCGTCCCTTCACCCCCACTTCGACGACGAGGGAAGCCCGTTGAGCCAGCTGGTCACCGCCCGCATCCGCAGCACGGCCGCCAAGCTCGGCCTGCCCCACCTGGCCGAGAGCCTGAACCAGTACGCCGAGCGGGCCGAGGAGGGCAAGCTCGGCTACCTCGACTTCCTTGACCTGGTCCTGGCCGAAGAGCTTGCGGTCCGCGATGACCGACGTTTTCGGCAGGGCCTGCGACTGTCGAAGCTGCCGCACCACAAGACGCTGGACGACTACGACTTCTCCTTCCAGCCCGAACTCGACCCGCGCAAGGTCAAGGACCTGGCCACCCTCTCGTTCGTCGAGGCGAAGGCCAACGCAGCTCTTCTGGGCCCGCCCGGAGTAGGCAAGACACACCTCGCCGTCGCCCTGGCCGTCGCAGCCTGCCGGGCCGGATTCTCGATCTACTTCACCACGCTCGACGACATGGTCCGCCACCTGAAGACCGCCGAAGCTGCGGGCCGGCTGACCAGCAAGCTCCGCTCCTACCTGCGGCCCAGCGTTCTCGTCGTCGACGAGGTCGGCTACCAGCCCCTCGAACGCGCTGAGGCGAACCTGGTCTTCCAGGTGATCTCCAAGCGTTACGAGAAGGGCTCGATCATCCTGACCTCGAACAAAACCTTCAGCGAATGGGGCCAGGTCTTCGGCGACGAAGTCCTCGCCACCGCGATCCTCGACCGCCTTCTGCACCACTGCGACGTCATCGCGATCAACGGCCCCAGCTACCGACTGAAGAACCGCCTCGCCGCCATCGAGCGCGAGACCGAAGTGGCCTGAGAGCTGAGCACGTTTATCTGTACTTGGCCGAGCACTTCAACGAGTACGCGGACACCAGTCGCAGGACGCGCATGTCGGCGGCGGGCCCGTCCCCGGTCTTCGGAGTGGCCGTGGCCCGGCCAGACAGGACCGCACGGGCCGCCGCGTCGGCGTCGATCGCGTCGGTCTTGCCGCGTTTGCGCCGGGCGACGCGGTCGGGCTGGTTGACCTCTATGACCTCGATGCCCTCACGGCGCAGGACCCTCGTCAGCGCGGTCCCGTAAGATCCGGTGCACTCGACTCTGGCACGCTGAAGCGTTCCGAAGGACCGTGTCCAGGCGAGCAGTTGGCGGTAGCCCGAGGCAGTGGTCGGGAACTCCTGGTGCGCGAGCGAGGCGCCGAGAGCGGTGATGACCGCGGCCACGTGGACGTCCTTGTGCGTGTCGACGCCGAGGATCACCTCCTCCAGATCACGGGCCCGCTGCGCGGGCAGGGTCGGCTGGGGCATGCTGGTGACGGTCACAGGACTCCTCGGACTGGGGCTGGTGGCCGAACCGGTCCGGTGGGCGGTCAGAACTGTGACGGTGCTTTGTGCCGCAAAGCCCCTAATCCGTAGTGAAGGTGGCTCCAGAGGCCGCAGCTGGGCTTCTGGGCTGTCTGGTGACGGACGTCTGTAAGGCCCCGGGCCCTTGAGGCCTCCCGATAGAGCGGCGCCGTCACGGTGGTGGGTTTCACGGGGCATGCGGGCGCCGGGCCGACGCCTGGGAATCTCCCTGGCCTTTGAGGTCTCACGAGAGAGCGGCGTGGCCCGGCGTCTCCACGTCCCGTGAAACCCACCGTCGTATGCCGTTCGTTGTCGTCGCGGCGCGAGCCCGCCGCAGTGCGACCTCCTGTCCACCTCCGCGAGCTGCGAGCTCTGGCGCAGACAGAGGCCCCTGGGGTGCGCTGGTGTCGCGAACGGCTACCGAGATGGCGGACCGATCGAGTCCTGGGATTAGGACGCCGCGTGACCCGCATGAGCTCGTGACCTGGGAGAACAACTCGATGATGGGAGAACGTGTGACTGTGTTCTGCGGGATCGACTGGGCAGAGAGGCATCACGACATCGCGTTGGTCGATGAGGCTGGCGAACTGCTGGCCAAGCGGCGGATCGGCGATGACGCGGCTGGCTACCGCATGCTGCTGGAGCTCCTGGCCGAGCACGGGGACAGCCCTGAATCGCCGATTCCGGTGGCCATCGAGACCAGCCGACCCGCTCGCCGCCTCCCGCTACCGCGACCGGCACGGGGTGTCCCGCAAGAAGTCAGACCCGGGCGACGCACTCGTGCTGGCCAACATCCTCCGCACCGACATGGCCATGCACCGACCACTGCCAGCGGACTCCGAACAGGTGCAGGCCATCGCGGTGCTGGCTAGGGCTCAGCAGGATGCCGTCTGGAACCGCCAGCAGATCGGCAACCAGATCCGCTCCCTGCTGCGCGAGTACTACCCCGCTGCCCTGGATGCCTTCCTGGCCAAGCAGGGAGGACTGGCCCGCGAGGAGGCACGCATCATCCTGGCCAAAGCGCCGACGCCTACCGGAGGCTCGCGGCTGTCACTGAGCCAGCTGCGTTCCGCGCTCAAGCGCGCCGGCCGCGTCCGTGGCGTTGACGAGGAGGCTGACCGCCTGCGCGGTGTCCTGCGGGCCGAGTACGCTCACCAGCCCGCGGCCGTCGAGGACGCCTTTGGCAAGCAGCTTCTCGCCCTGCTGAAGCAGTTCGAAGCGGCCTGCCAGGCCAGTGAAGATCTCGCCGAAGCAGTTGACACCAGCTTTCGCGAGCATCCCGATGCAGAGATACTCCTGAGCTTCCCTGGCCTGGGTGTCCAGCTTGCGGCACGAGTTCTCGCCGAGACGGGCGACGACCGCAACCGCTTCGCCGACGCCCGCGGTCTGAAGGCATACGCCGGATCCGCACCAATCACACGCGCCTCCGGCAAGAAGCACTACGTCGGCCGCCGCATGGTCAAGAACAACCGGCTCCACCACGCCGGCTACCTCTGGGCCTTCTCATCCCTGCGATCATCACCCGGCGCGCAAGCCCACTACCGCCACCGGCGCGATGTCGGCGACTGGCACGCGCAAGCTCAACGACACCTGTTCAATCGCCTGCTCGGCCAGCTGTTCCACTGCCTCCAGAATCAGACTCGCTTCGACGAAGAACGCGCGTTCAATCAGTCCACGGCCTCACCGACACCAGTGGCTGCTTGACTTCTTCAGATCCCGAGATGTCTATCGGGACACGTCCACCGGGCCAATTCCGGTACGTGCCGTGGAGGGCCGGGAGCCGACAGTTCTACTCCAAGGCACCATCGCCAGTTGTCACACGGGTCAGGCTCCCAGCCCTCCGCAGCACCCCATGATGCTCACAGTTGTCGCAGACGAGGTGCACGTCGAGCCCGGCGGGCACCGCCTTGTCGATCCGGATCAGGAACTTCTTGAACTCGATCGCCCGATGGCGGCGATGCAGTGCCGATATGACGGTGCCGTCGGCGACGTTGAAGGCGGCGAACAGGCTGGTGATGCCGTGCCTCAGATAGTCGTGGGTGCGGCGTTCGGGCATGCCCGGCATCATCGGCAGCACCGGCTGGGACCGGTCCAGCGCCTGGATCTGGATCTGGCTTTTCTCGTCCACGCAGAGCACGACCGCCTTCTCGGGCGGGTGGTGGTACAGGCCGACGACGTCGACGACCTTGGCGACGAACTGCGGATCGGTGGACAGCTTGAAGGAGTCCTGCAGGTGGGGCTTGAGGTCGAATCGCTTCCAGATCCGCCCGATCGTCGACTTCGACAGGCCGGTGCGCTGGGCCATCGAGGTCCGTGACCAGTGCGTATCCTGGCCCGGGACCGACTCCAGGGTGGCCACGACGACCTCCTCAACCTGGTCGAGGAGGATCGAGGGCGGCCGGCCCGAGCGCGGCTCGTCCTGCAGGCCATCGAGGCGTTTTGCGATGAACCGGGCCCGCCAGCGGTCTACGGTCGACCTGTCGATGCCGAGGTCGGCGGCGGCCTGCTGGTTCGTCCCGCCCTCCGCGCAGCGCAGCACGATCTTGGCTCGTAACGCGAGGAACTGGGCGGTTCTGGCCTGCCGCGCCCACTGCTGCAGCTGCCTGCGCTCAGCATCGTCGAGGATCAGGTCGGCCTTCGGCCGGCCGATCCAGCCGGCGTCCTCAAGCCCGGCCACACGCTCTGCGGCGAAAGCCCGACGCCACTTGCCGACCGTCTTGGCCTGGACACCGACGAGCCGTGCTACAGCCGCGTTTGACATGCCGTCAGCACAAGCCAGGATAATGCGGGCCTTCTCGGCCGAGCGCCGGTGCGGCAGCTCCGTCCGGCGCACCAACTCGGCGCGCTCCGATTCGGACAACGTGATCGCCACAGCAGAAGGTCCCGAATGCGACATGACAACAGGGTACTTACTAAGTATCAGGATTTCAGGCGCAGCACACTAGTGCCGCATCAAGCAACGTTCGCCCTGTCGTGATGTGTCGCCCAGTTGCTGCGCCGGCGGGCCCCAGACATTCAGAATGATCACGTGGCTGA
>NZ_JBIBUW010000047.1:0-9930 GCF_043079785.1 Streptomyces sp. NPDC015139
TGGGTGACGTGGTTCGAGGACCGCGGTACCGGCTATGTGATGGGCTGGGCGGTCACCGCTGGCTCCGCGCACCGCGGTTCGGTTCTGGCAGCCGTCCGCGCCTCCGTGTTGCGTGAAGCCCCCTATGGGCCCGCAGGTGGACGGCCGCATCTCGTACGCGTCGACGGCGGCTCCGATTTCCTGTCCAGGACCGTCCGGCGGACCTTCGGCCTGCTCGGTGTGCCGATGCACAAGGTGCGCAGCGCCCGTCATAAGGGCGGGATCGAGCGGCTGAACCGCACCAGCATGACCCGGTTCTTCGCGGACCTGCCCCGTTATGCCAAAGCACCCCTGCTTGACCACCGTTGCCGCGTCGGCGACCAGGACCCGCCGCTGACTTTCGAGGCGTTCGTGGACCTGCTGCGCCAGTGGGTTGAGGAGCGCAACACCCGGCATGTCCTTGAACGCACCGGGATGACGCCGCTTGAAGCGTGGCTGAGCGACCCTGCTGAGATCCGGCCTGAGCCCAGCCCGGAAGAACTGCGCGCTTTCATGCTGGAGAGCGACAACAGGGTCCACAAGGTCACCAGTCATGGGGTGGAGTTCAACAACCGCTACTACATGCCCGAGAAGGGCGTGGGACGCATCGGTCTGGAACTGCGCCTGCGGTGGATGCCCCACCACGACCATGAGATCGATCTCTATACCTTCCGTGGCAACCGCTACCTCGGCCGGGCTTTCCTCAGCAACGAGGTCAGCGAGGAGATGCGTGAGAGAGTCCTCAACGACCGCGACGAGCACAGCGCGGTTCTGCGGCAGGCTCTGAAACGCTCCGCCGAACGCAGGCGGGAACGTCACCTGCCCTCCACGCGGCCCGAACTCCCCGTCCGTGCCATCCGCATGACGGAACAGGAGGCACGCGCCGAACTGGAGGGCGCTGCCCCGCCCGCGCCGCCGCGGCGACGTGCGGAGCCTTACTCGCCCCTGACTCCGCTTCCGGCCGGCTGGGTACGCCCGGGCCAGGCCGCCGCCCCCGCCCCTGCCGGTCCGCCTTCGGAGGACGCATGACCACCCCCACCGCCACTACTGCCGCGCCGCAGCAGCCGCCCGAGTCTGCGGCGCCGCGCCGCCCTGATTTGCGCCCGCAGTTCTTCCTCGGCCTCGAGGACTCGTCGCTGGTGGCTACCGACACGCTGCTGCAGATCAGGGACACTGTCGTCGACACCGTCGAGTCGAGGGCGATGTCGGTGATCTACGGGGATGCGGGGCTGGGCAAGAGTTTCGGTACCCGGGCGACGATCCAGGAGATGAATCCGGATCTGATCCTGCCGCTGGACTTCGCCCGTTCCCGCCCGGGGCCGAAGGATCTGCGCGAGGAGTTGTTCCACCAGATGAACCTCTCCTGCAAGATGCCGGGCACGCCGACGGCGTTCGACAAGCTGCTGCGTGAGACGCTGCCGCGGCGTCCGTATGTGATCGTGTGCGATGAGGCCCAGCAGTACCGGCGGGAGAATTTCGAGTTTCTGCGCAAGCTGTGGGACAACTGCGACCCGAAGCCGGCCATCGTTTTCGTCGGCGGCCGGGAGGCGTACGAGACGCTGCAGAGCGATCCGGCGCTGGCCTCGCGGATCTACATTCGCCTGGAGATCCTGGCGATGACCGAGGAGGAGATCCTCAAGGCCGTGCCCGACTCGCACCGGGTGTGGAAGGGCGTGGACGAGGCGCTGCTGAAGCGCATCGACACCCAGTATGCGCTGGGCTCGTTCCGTGAGTGGGCGAAGGTCACCAAGCACGTGATCAAGGGCATGGGGCACTTGGGGGCCGACAAGGTCGACGACCGGGTCGTGGACTGGGCGCTGAAGCGGTGTTGACCATCCCGTCCCCGCCGCCGGCGCTCTGGGGCGCGGCCGGTGCGGCCGGGCCCTTCGCTGTCCTTGAGGACGCTGCCCCATCTGGCCTGCACTTCCTCGGCGTTCCCGGGGTACGTACTGTGCTCACGCCGGGCATGCTCGCCGTCGGTGATGCGCTCGCCGATGCCTATGCCCAGGGCCGGTTCGTGTGCGTGCTGGGCGATGCCGGGGTCGGCAAGACCTTCGCCGTCCACACCGCCGGCCGCCGTCTTGGTGAGCTGTTGCCGCTGGATCTTCGGGCTCAGCCGGCGCCGGCTGACCTGCGCGCCGCCCTCCACCGTGCACTTGGTCTTGGCGGCGAGGCGCCTGCCGACCCCGGAGCCGCCGACACGCTGATCCGCCGTGCCCTGGCTGTCAGGCCGCGGATCGTCGTGGTCGAGGACGCCGACCGGCTGTCGGCGTCCTGCTTCGAGTACGTGCGTTTCCTGCACGACGACCTTCCCCAGGGGCTGTGCGTGGTGCTCATCGCCCAGGCGCGCGGCGAACGCTCGTTGCGCGCCCAGCGGATGCTCGCCACCCGCAGCGCCGGCTGGCCCTGCATCTGGCCGTTCACCTGCGACCAGGTCCCGCAGGCGGTTGCTGCGTTGCATCCGCTGTGGCAGAGCGTCGCGCCCGGCGACCTTCAGGCGCTGGACGCCCGCCTCGCCGATGGCTGTCTGCGCCGCTGGGTCGTGCTGACCCTTCACACCCAGCGGGCTCTGGCCGCCACCGGAGCGAAGAAGCCCGACGGAGACATGCTGCAGGCCGTGGCCGACCGGGTCGACGGCGGGCGGCGCCCATGACCGCACCCACGCGTCCTCCTGCCCCCACCCCGCGGGCCATCACGTCGACGGCGGCCCGCACAGATTCCGCCGGCAACTCCACGCCGGCGCCCGCCGCTGCCACGCCACCACCCGGGCCGAGGTAATGCCGATGCCGCGCCCGGCCGTCGTGCCCGAGACCACCACTGGCCCCTGGAGGCCTACATGGTCACCCGGCCACACCAATTCCGGCCTGCCCCCGCTCACTGTGGTGCACGACTCTCACGATGACTACGCCTTCATGGCCGTCGCGCTGGCCGCCCACACTCCCGCGCTGGGCCGTATCACCGTCCACCCCACCCCGGTGGCGAGCGCTCCCGCCTCCCTGGCCCACGACCTGCTGCGCAGCATGGGCAAACACCTTCCGCTGGCCGGGAGCGAGGACGGTACCTACTGGACGACGAACCTCGAGACCGCCTGGCGCGTGGTCGCCGCCTGGATGCTCGCGCTGCGCATCGGTCACGTCATCGTCACCCGGGCCCATCGCATCAGCTCCCGGCACTTCGAGTATCTCTTCGCCCTGCGGGAGCTGACCGGGATCCGTCTGACCGTGCTGTGCCACGGTCCTTTGCCGCCCGCCCTGGCCGCCGCTCTCGCCGCACTCCCGTACGAAGAGGCGCACAACCTGGCCGCGGCCCGTCGCGCCGTGGCCGCTCCTGCGCCGGCTCCACGACCGCCCGCCGGCCGGTTCGCGTGGTGGAAGGCGGACGGGCAGTTCCCGCCCCACGAGGGTGAGCCGTGCTTCCTGCTGCCGGCGCGGCGCGCACCCGGCCGCGGCGAAATCGAGGCAGCGGCCTGCCGCCTGGGCCGCGCGGTGCTTCCGCTGCCCGCGGTCGGCCGCTTTCCTTCCGAGCCCGACGAGCCGACCGCGCTTCTTGCGCGCCGGCTCCATGCGCGTATCGCCCATCCCGTTCACGCCGCGGCGCTGGCGGTGCGCATCCTCACCGGCTGTCCGGCCGCGCAGTTGCAGTTGCCCGCCGTCCATGAGGCTTTGCCGGCCCGGTCGAACCGCGGCCCGGGGCGCCCGGCCCCGTCCTGGGCGGTGGACTTGATCGAGGCAGGCCGCCGCTTCGGGCAACTGGAAGGGCGCCAGCACAGCGCTCGCCCGCTGCGGCTGCGCCCCTGGGACCAAGCGGGCGTGACCGAAGCGGCCCACGCCTGCGGTGTGGTCGAGCATCAGGCGCCACGCTCGAGACGGCACCCGGCCGCGAGGACTCCGGGTTCCCGACGGCCCGCTGCCGCACACCGGGGCGCGGGCAGCGCACCGGCACCGAACCGGGCAGCATGAGGTGGGTGGGCGCCCGACCAGCCCGCAAACACATAGGGAGTAGACGATGGCCGAGCCAGGGACAGAACTGTTCGAAGCGATCCGCCGCGACCACCGCGCGGGCGACAGGCTGCCCCGCTCCCTGGCTGCCCGGCACGGTGTGGCCAGAGCGACGGTCAAGGAGGCGATCTCGACCGTGCTGCCCCTGCCGCACCCCCTCCCGGCCGGCGAAGAGGGCCTGGGTGAGGCCCGTCAGTTCCTGGATGCGCTGCTGGAAGAAGACCAGGCCAAGGCGCCCGAGGAGCGCCGTTCGGCCTTCGAGCTGTATGAGGAGCTGAACCGTCGCACCGACGGGCTCCCGGTGTCCTACCGGTGGGTGTGGGAGTACATCGCCGATCGCCGCTCCCAGCAGCACGCTGACATCGGTTCGCCGGAGCCACATGAGCGGACCTGGGCGGCAGGCGTCCCCTCCGATATGCCGGAGTTCGTCACCGATCTGATCACCTGCGCGGTGCGTCACCTGACGGAGCTGAAGATTGAGGGCACCTTGTCGGCGGCCGACGGTGTCGAGCTTGGCATGGTCTCCCTCGGCACTGCCAGGGCCCGGATCAACCAGGCCCTGTGGGAGTTCGCGCTGGTCGGGCGCGGGAGCGGTCTGTCCTACGCCCAGATGAGCGCCTTCACCGGCATCCCCGAAGACGACCTGGCCCGGCAAGCCGAGGACTACCACCGCCTCATGACCTGCTGAGCCGCTGCCCCTCACTCACGGGCAGGGGTACGGCGGGTGTGGTGGCGCCTGGTGGCGCCTGGTGGCGGTGAGGGCGTTGATACCGGTGGTTGCCGCGGTCAGTGATTGGGCGGCTGTGTCGAGGCAGGCGTTGACCGCTGCGGGGCCGGCGCCGGTGCGGGTGAGCCGGTCGGCGTCGATGAGGCCGGCGGCGGCTAGGGCACAGTCCCCGGCGGCGCAGGACAGGGGGCTGGGGTCGTCGTCGAGTGTGGCTTCGATGGCGCTGCGGACCAGGCGGAGGCTGAGGAGGCGCAGACGGGTTTCGTCGGCGATGGCGGAGCAGTAGCCGGCCAGCAGCTGGGTGAGGCCACGTGGGGGCTCTTGTGCGGGGTCGGCACGCCTGGCGGCGTCGAGTTCGGTCTTGGCGAGCAGGATTCCGAGGAGCATGGCGGTGTCGGTGCGCTTGGGGCCGTCGGGCCGCTGCCGCGCATCGAGCTTCGGGGCCACGCCGAGGTCGGCCAGCGCGCTGTAGAGGGTGCGCGCGCTGGCTGGGCGTCGCATGGTCGGGCGTCCCGTCACGAACACTCCCGGACGTCAGGCGCCTGCGGTGGTGCGCCGCCGCCGTTTCGGCTTGGCTGGCCGGACCGGTTGGGGCATGGTGAGGGTGGCCTTCTGCATCCGGTCGTAGGTGCGGGTCATGTGGGCGATCTCGTCCTGGAACATGGCCAGGACCTCGTAGTTGTTCACTTCCTCGCCGAGTGGGTTGATGGCCCCGGACAGCAGGCGGCGTAGTTCGGTGTTGATGCGGCGCATCCGCAGGGCGGCGTACTCGGAGATCTTCGCGGGATCGATCGTGATCATGTAGCCGCTGCGGTACGACAGGAACGCCTTCCCCTTCTCCATGGTGATGTGGTCGCGGACGTAGCCCTTAGCCCGCTCGAACTGCCCGTCGGTGGCGTGGATGCGGCCGGTGATCTCCTCGCGGGGGAGCAGCACATCCTCGCCCTTCTCCTCGCATAGCCTCCAGGTGAGTTCGGCCAGGTGCTGGGTGGGGACTGGGGCTGCCCGCGGGGCGCCGGTGGCTGTGCGGGTCATAGCTGGTCATCCCCTTCGGACAGGATGCGTGCCAGTTCCTCGTCCATGCTCTTGTCGCCGGTCGACAGCGCGGAGTCGCACCAGTCGAGCGCCGCCCTAATCCGCCGGTGGTTGTCCAGCACGGCTCGTACCTCACGCTCGGTGAACTCCGCCACGTGCAGCCTCGGGATCATCCGCTGCAGATCGACCAGGAACGTCGTGCCACTGCCGATCAGCTCCAGCACTTCACTGGAGGCCCACTGGTAGTCCACCGCCGGCTCACGGCGGCGAACCTGCCGTACTTCCCGGACCTCGTCATCGGCCTCGTCCCGCTCGTGCGCGGCGGCGAATCTGGCAGCGGCGGCCTGCTGACGCTGCTCGTGGTGCGCCCGGTACAGGATGCGCTGGTTCGACGGGCTGGACATCACCCGCTGCGCGACGTCGGGGCGACGGATCATTTCCTCGACCGCCTTGGTGGCGCTCTCGTCCTCCCGCATCAGCGTCCGGACCCGGTCCAGCTTCTCTTCCTTCGTCAGCGGCCGGTTGGGAAGGCGTCCTGCCCGGCTGAGTGCGAGGTCTTCCGTCCAGTGCTCCCTGCCTTCCGGAGGCTGGCGGATGACCTCGAACCGGTCGGGCAGAGCATCGAGTGCCGAGTGCACCGACCACGGGACGCCCGGAACCCTCTCATCCGGAGGCCAGGCCATGGCGACATGCCGGTACTTCACCAGGGTGTTGACGTTGCTGCCGATCTCATCCGCGAAACGGTCCAGCACCAGGAAGACACCATGGTTTATCCCACGCCCCTTGGGCTTGATCATTTTCAGTGTCAGATCGCCCAGGCGGAACTGGATCGAGGTATCTTCCTCGACCATGTCGCGGCCCTGCTTGACGTAGCGGGCCCACTGCCGGTCGGTGAACTGCTTCGGGAACGGACTGATGAGTCTTGTCCGGGCCATAGCGCCTCCCGCGACGCCCCCCAGGGGGTATCGGTATCGCGACGTACACAGCCGCACCCCCGTGCCCCGCCATCAAGATTACGCCTACATATGTTCGAAATCTCCCTGGCGCAGTCGGTGAAAGAGGGGTGGCCGAAGTGCCCTTTAAGCAGCGGGCCTCTGGACGGCTACGCCCACCGCATGCCGATGGCGGAGAGCTGCTCGACCCGCTCCGGCGACAGCGTGGCGGCTCTGCTGCGCTGGTTCCCGATCCACGACCCCAGCTTGAGGTCTCGTTCCTCCTGGTCCTCGCCGCCGTCCCCGACGACGATCCGCTCGACGTGCCCCCTGGGCACCCGAAGGTGCCCCTCTCGCTCGTAGAACTGGCGGGCGGCGGCGTAGTTCAGCGCCCACTTGTCGCTCTGCGTGCGGCGTGGCTTCGGTTTCTCGTCCTGGGCCGCCGGTTCGATCCCGAGGACCTGCTCGCACATCCACTGCTGTCCGCCGGTGAGCCGGTCCCATCCAAGGCGCTGTGCCCTGACCCACCGCCCGAGGTCCTCGCCCTGGTGCACGGTCTCGCCTGACGTGGTCGGCAGCACGCCGCGGGCCTGAAGGTGCTGACGGACGAGGTGGAAGGCACGCTGCCATTCCACGGGCCAGGCGGGGCACCAGGACGGGTCGATGCCCTCCAGTTGCTCGCACCGCTCCGGGGCCAGCGTCCCGGCGCGGACGTCGGCTCGCGCGTTCTTCAGCCAGATGCCGACCTTGTGGCCCTGGTAGACGGCATCGAGCGGGGCCAGGAGGTGCCCGTTCTCCTTCGCCCACCCACGCGCCGCAGTGAGCCCTTCCTCCCACGCGACGTCATGGTGCGACCAGACCATGCCCAGCTTCTCCAGCTGCTCGACGCGTTCGGCGCCGAGGCGACCGCGGGCGTTCAGATGGCGGGCATCGGCGATCCACTGCCCGAGCGGGAAGTCTGCGAGTGAGGCTGGCCACCTCTCACGCACACCCTCGCTCTCCTCTTCGCCCTGGCCCTCGGTTTCCTGCTCCCGGCCGTCAGGCACGCGGTACGTGAACGGAATCTTCAGGCCGCCGCGTTCGCGGGAGTAGATGACGGCCGCCTCCACACCGCGCCGCCAGTGCTCTTTTTCGGGGTTGAGGACGCGCAGGCTGATGAACGCCGCCAGCGCGGCCGCATCGCGCGGGGTGCTGAACTTCAGCAGTGCCCATGCCGGTGCTGACAGTTGGTCGCTTCGGTCGCTCTCGGCTCCTTCGCCTTCCAGCCCGCTGCGGCTTTGAACGCCTCTGACGCGGCTTGGCTCCTGTGGCTGGGCCAGTGCCTCCACGATGCGGGTGTCGTGCGCCCTGAGGGCTTCCAGGAGCTTGGCGAGCCCGCCGTACGCCTTGCTCGTGAGCATGTTGTCCGCGGTTTCCCCGGGCCCGAGCAGGATCGGCACCACCAGCGAGGCCACCTTGCCCTCACCGGGCTGGATCCGCAGCGCCCGGCCGACGGCCTGGACGAGGTCGGGCATGGAGCCGCGCACGTCGGCGAAGTACACGCTGTCGCAGTTCTGGATGTCGACGCCCTCGCCCAGAACCTTCGCCGACCCCAAAAAGCGCCTGGCCGCGCCGCCGGCGAACTCGTCCAGCACACGGCGCCGGTGGGCCGGTGGGTGATCGCCGCACAGCCAGTCGGCCCAGACCGCACTCGGGTACAGCTGCGGGTCGTCCGCGTGCAGCTGTGCGGCGACGTCGGGAAGGCCGGCCGCGAAGGCCTCGGCTTCCTTGACCAGGTGGTGGAAGACCAGCGTCCGGCCGAAGGACTCCTCGACCGACGCCTTCACCAGCGCCGTCTGCAGAGCCGCGAGCCGCGCCCCGCGCACCTCATCCGACCGGCCTTCGACGCCCAGGAGCTGCGTGGCCTGGAGTTGGGTGTCGGTGATGTCCACGCACACCACCTGGTACGGCGCGCAGATGCCCCAGTTGATCGCCTCGGACAGGGTCAGGGTGTAGCACCTGCTGCCGAACGGTCCGTCCGGATCATCCTCCATCGACGCGACCAGCTCACCGGGTACCCCCGGCTCGGTGTCGTCGTCCAGCTGCCACAGCCGGGGTGTGGCGGTCATGTACAGCCGCCGCAGGGCGGGGATGCGGGTGTTGTCGTGGACGGCCGCCCAGGGCTTGCCGATCCGCCCCGAGGTCCGGTGCGCCTCGTCCACGACGACCAGGTCCCAGCCCGGAAGGCCGGCCGCGTGCGCCCGTTCCAGCGTGCCGAGGCCGAGCGAGGCGTACGTGGCGAACACCGTCACCTTGTCGAACGGCCGCACCCAGTCGACCAGCTCCCTAACCGCCGTGGTGTTCGGGAAGACCGCCTGATCCCCGCGCAGCGACGACACCCCGATCATCAGCCCCTTGCGGCCTCCCTCATGCCACTCGGCCTGGGTCTGCGTGAGCAGGTCCAGCGAGGGCACCAGCACCAGCACCCGGCCCGCCCTCAGTTCCTCCGCGCTGCGCACGGCGACCAGGGTCTTGCCCGAGCCGGTCGCCATAACCACCTGCGTCCGCAGCCCCCGCTCGGGCACGGTGGCGTGGGCCGGCAGATCGAGCGCACGCAGCACCGCGTCGACCGCCTCGCGCTGGTGGGGACGGAGAGTCTTCGGCACGCTGCCGCTCCTTTGCGAGCTTTGCTGTCGTTGGTGCCGCGATCGAGGTGACGCTCTGGTGGCGCGTCACGGGTGTCATCCGGTAGGGGATGCTGAGGCAAGTTTGGATCTCGGCTTTATTTTGAAGCATACTAGAGAGGCGGCTTCCGTGCCCGGTACTGTCCAGTGCCTGACAGGCAGTCACTTGCAGTCTTGAACCCCGGTCGTCAGCTCGCGCCCACCTGGCCTCGGCCCGTCCGCTCCGGGTGTCAGGCTCACGACACCCCTCCCTTAGCCAGCTTGGCCCGCGGCAGCGGGCCCAACGGTCCTGGAGGCGCAGCCGGAAGGACCATCAGGCGGGGAAGCGCAGCGGACCCGCCGACCGGGCTGGAGCGAAGCGGAAGCCCTTGGCGGGACGAAGACCCGCCAAGGCCGGGAGCGCAGCGGACGGCCCGTCAATCTCCGTGCGAAGCACGGAGATTGCGCGAGAGGCGCAGCCTCTCGCTGGCGCTCACGCGGAGCGTGAGCGCAACACCCACGCGCAGCGTGGGTGTTCGCTTGCTTCGGGCGCAGCCCGAAGGGACCCGCTCCGCGGG
>NZ_JBIBUW010000048.1:0-9853 GCF_043079785.1 Streptomyces sp. NPDC015139
ACGGCTCGATCCACTTCGGATCACCCGCTGAGATCACCCCACCCATGCCCAACCAACGCACCAACCGCCCCACCGGTTACGGGACAACCTCTAGCAAGCTCAACCACTCCCACGCGGTACGCGGTACGAGACAGATGGGCCGGTTGGCTGCGCGGGCCGCGGCCCAATTGGCCGCGATCGACCCCGCCTGGACCCCCGGCTCCGGGGCTGGGATGGGCGGTGGATCGGTAACACCGATACGCCGCCGTCGGCGGATTGATGGCTTCCAGGGCCGGGCACGAGGAAATCGAGCCCGGAGTCACCGCAGACGGAGCAGACGTGGGACGGCGGCTTGAGCGGCAGCCCCAGCACGTGCGGTACCCGGGGGCGGCCACGCCGCAATGTGAGGACGGCGCCGGCCGTCAGGGCGCTGCCGGGTTCGCCCGGGCTGCATGCCGCTGCCACACGAGCATTCGGAACGGGTGCGCAGGGTTTCGTAGTCGCGGGCCAGTCGCCGGTGGAGCATGAGCCATCCGTAGGTCCGCTCGACCGTGAAGCCGAAGGCCGGGACGCCGAGCCGAGCGCCTCCGGGCGGCGGAGCTGGGGCCTGGTCCATCCGAGCGTCTTCTTGAACAGCCGAAACATGTGCTCGATGTCAAAGCGTCGCGGGAACGATTGCCAGCAACGGTCGAGATCCGTCACGGTGACGGCGGTGGCCAGTCGGCCGCGGCCCGGACCTTGGCAATGCCGCGGCGGACGGTCTCGCGCTCGTCCTCAAAGCTCGCCGCTCGTCCCGCCTATGTCTCCGCGCGGCTGCCTTTCCCTAACGAGTTGGTGCGTGATAGCGGGTGAGGTGTGTTTGACTTGGTCGTGGCCCGATTTCAGGCAGTAGTGGTGCGGTCGGCGACGAGGCCGGCGATGGCGCGGTAGGTGTCGGACAGCCGGTCGCGGCGGTGGCTCCAGCGGGTCAGTTGCTTCCAGCGTTTGTGATCAGCGAGGGCGTGTTCGACGGTGATGCGGTCGGAGGAGTGGTCGTGGCGGTCGCGTTCCCACTGTTCGACTCTGCCGGGCAGTGCTCCCGGCCGGGGCTTTCTCGGCGGTGTGATCGCTTGCCCGCGATGGTCGCGGCTCAGGCCGAGGTATCCGTCGTCCAGGAGGACTTCGACGTCGGGGAAGTGCTGGAAGCAGACGGCGATGCCCTCGTTGCGGGCGGCCGTGGCGTCGTGCATACGCCCAGGTCGCAGGGCATCCGTCCATAACGTGCGGCCTTGATCGTCGGCGATGACGGTGGCCTTCATCGTGTTCTGCTTCTTCTTGCCCGAGACGAACGCTCGCCGGCCGCCGCGGCCGGCCGGTGGCCGGCGGACCTGGATCTCGGTGGCGTCCAGCCGCAGCTCGATGCCTTCGGCCTGGGCATAGGCGAACACATCCGTCAGCGTCCGAAGCCGCAGGCCAGGACGGTCGGGAACCGCGCACCCCCGCTCCGCCAGGAGCGTGCGCACCTCTCCGATCGCCCGAGTAACGGTGGAACGGTCGACACCGAACAGCAGCCCCAGCACCGAGTGCGGCAGGTCGTGCCGCAGATGAATCAGTGTGGCCACCAGCCGGTCGACGAACACCAGCTGATGGCGGGCGCCGGCACCCGCGGCCCGCTTGCGGACCCCGCCTCGAACAGCATGCCGTCGACCCTCGAGTCCGGCCTGCCACGGCACCGCCAACTCCTCGGCCAGGCAGGCAAGATGCTGTCGAGAGATCCCCGTGAACAGCCGATGCGATAACACCGCACGATTGACCATGATCGCCACACCCGGATCATGTCACCTGCCTGGCAGAACACCTCAACCGCTATCACGCACCAGCTCGTAAGACGTCGTTTCCTTTGGCGGCCGGGGTCGTTGCGTTGGTATGACGAGTCTTGCTGAGCGGCTGGTGCCGGATGAGCTGTGGGAGTTGTTCCGGCGGGTGGTGCCCGAGACGGTGGTCGTACGCGCGCAGGGAGGCGGCCGACGACGGGCCGGGGACCGCGAATGCCTGGCTGCAATCGTGTTCGTGGCCACGTCAGGGTGCTCGTGGCGGCAGCTGCCACCGGTCTTCGGGCCGGCCTGGCCCACGGTCTACCGGCGCTTCGCCCGTTGGAGCCAGGCCCGGGTCTGGGCCCGTCTGCACCGCGTCGTCCTTGATGAACTCGGAGCCCAAGGCGAGCTGGACTGGTCGCGCTTCGCCCTCGACTCCGTCAGCGTCCGAGCACTCAAAGGGGGCAGCTGACCGGACCGAATCCGACCGACCGAGGCAAGAGCGGATCGAAAATCCACCTCGTCGTGGACCGCAGCGGTCTTCCCGTCGCCGTCGCCATCTCCGCTGCCAACACACACGACAGCCTCGCGCTGCAGCCGCTGATCGCCTCGATCCCACCGGTGCGCAGCCGACGCGGTCCCCGACGACGGCGGCCTGCGAAACTCCACGCAGACAAGGGCTACGACTACTCTCACCTGCGGCGATGGCTCCGCGAACGAGGCATCACACCCCGCATCGCCCGCCGCGGCACCGACACCTCACAGCGACTGGGCCGACACCGCTGGGTGGTCGAGCGGACCATGTCTTGGCTCGCCGGCTGCCGCCGCCTGCACCGCCGCTACGAACGCAAGCCCGAGCACTTCCTCGCATTCACCGCCATCGCCACCAGCCTCATCAACTACCGACGACTCACCAAGTGAAACGGCGTCTAATCCATGTCCTGGTCGCGGAGCAACCGGCGGCCGAGGTCATCGGCCCATTCCTGGGCCCAGGCCATTAGCTCGTCGATCAGTTCGGGGGTCGCGCCGTACGCCTCGAGTTCGGCGTCGTCGAGCCAGGCGACGGCGGTAAGCCGGGTCTGAAGAGACTCGAGGTCGAAGCGGTCGCGGGCGTGGCGGCGACCGAATTCCTCGAGATCGGTCGTGGGCCAGCGGCGCGAGGCAGCGAAGACGTCCAGGGCGTCGCGGGCCAGGCCTCGCTCGGCCAGAGCGCGGACCTTGGTGCCGATCGCGTCTTCCTCGGCGAGCACCGGCCCGTAGGCGGTCAAGGCGGCCGGCCGGGTGAAGACCTCTTTGAGGACGTCCACCTCGCACGTCTCCTGGGCTCCGGAGCGGGTGTCGGTGGCGTTGAGGCGCGCGGAGAGCGGGGCGACCTCGATCACCTCGATGTGCCAGCCGCGTGCGGTGAGCCCGTCAGCGAGGGTGCGGACGATCTCTTCCATCGGTGCGGGGTTCTCGGTGGCGACATCCAGGTCCTGGCTCGGGCGTGCGAGGAGTTCGTGGGCCTGGATGGCGTAGCCGCCGGTGATCACCAGGGGGTACGGGGAGCCGATGGCCAGAACGTCCGCCAGCAGGCGGGCGTGCAGGTCGGGAAGTCTCACGCGGCCGCCGGACCCTCGTGGGTACGCCGTCGGCGAGCCGGGGGCCGGGCGGGAGGAACATCAGCCAGAGCCCGCAGCTCCGGAAACCGGTCTTCCCACACACCCTGGACCGTGGTCGAAACCAGGATCCGCAGAGTGGGCCACGATCGCAGGAGGATGTCGCGGTTCAGTAGCGCGCACAGGTCCTTGCGCATGCCCTCGGCGAGGACGGTGCGGTACAGGCTCATCCGCTGACGCTCGCTGGCGAGGTCGAAGGCACGCAGCCCGGACCAGACAACGGTGGCGGGCGGCTCCACGATCCCCTCCATAGGCCCCCGCAGCTCATCCAACGAGTCCGGCAGCCGGCGCCGGAATTTTTCCCGGTACAGCTCCAGATCCGTGCCGCCCGAGCCGGAGCTCACAACCGCGCCCGCATGGGACGGCGCGGGAACTGGGTAATGCGGTGTGGCGGGCATACCCCCATTATGACGGCTGCCGCCCGCGCGGGGCGACGGTGGAGAGGGCGACCTTGCGAGCAGAGGCGCTCGGCCAGCCAGGCCGGCGGCAGGGGCCATCTCGTCGCGCAGGCAGCCACGCCCGACATCAAGATCAAGTCGCTCACGGTCACTGCCCCGCCCCTCCGGCGCCCCAGCGAGATCCGTCCAACGCCGCCCCACCCCGGTACATGGAGTCCCGTCATGCACCGACGATGCCCCCAGTCTCCCGTCCGATGCGCCGTCGCCGAGCACGAGGGAGAGCACAAGGTCGTGGACCAGCTCCACGTGAACGCGCTCAGCAGCTACACCGCCCGTCCGAACGCAGAGACCGCAGCACGGAAACTGGCCTCCAACCCGGCCGCCGCCGTCGCGGAGGTGGAGGCACTCCATGCTGCCAGAGCGGCCCGGCGGCCGCCGAGCGGCGGATCCTTCGCCGTAGGCGTATGCCTGGAGCCTTCATCAGGACGAAATGCTCACCCTGCTACGGGAGTTCAGCAGCAAAACCGACTTGGAGCAGCCGCAGCGGAGTTCCGTAGGTTGAGAAACAGGTTCCGAGTGCTGGGGCGTCACCGTCCGGGACGTGTGGTGGGCCTACGGCGTGGTGGAATCCGGATCCCGCAACGGGCGCCGTGGCTGGGTGAGCGGCGACCTGCTCGCCACCGGCTACCGGCACTGAGCGCGCGGCCACGCCCGGTATTGTCCACGAGGCCGGGCTGGGCACGCACGCCCGGCCCCAAAACACGAAGCCTAGCCACCGCGCCCCGGGCCGCCCGGGCCGGCATCCGCCGACCCGCGGCCCGCGCCGGACGGACCTTCGCGCTGCGCTGCTGACCTTGCCGGTCACGCCCTGTCGTGCTGCGTGGTCCGGCCTTGTGGGCGACCCTGGGATTGAAGCTTCCCCTTGATCGCGGACACCTGGAGACTGGGATCTTGAGGTTCCAGAGGAAGTAGCACCAGGTGGGAAGCAAGTACACGAAGCTGTACACCGAGGAGTTCAAGCGGGACGCGGTCGCGCTCGTCGATTCCTCGGGCAAGACGGTCACCGCGGTTGCCCGGGAGCTCGGTATCAGCTCGGAGTCCCTGCGCGGCTGGTACCGCCGGGCCAAGGCGGACCGGGGCGAGGGCGAGTCCGGTGAACTGACCAGCGTCGAGCGCGAGGAGCTCAAGCGGCTGCGCAAGGAGGTCCGCGAACAGCAGCAGACGATCGAGATCCTGAAAAAAGCGACGGCCTTCTTCGTGAAGGAGAACGACCGGTGAGCGAGCTGTACGACCGGTGAGCGAGCTGTACCGGTTGATCCATGCGGAGAAGGCGACGTACCCGATCGTCCTGCTGTGCCGGGTGCTGAAGGTCGCCCGCTACTCCTACTACTCCTGGCGCGAGGGCGAGGTCGCCCGCCGCGCTCGTCAGGCCGCCGACGACGCGCTCGCGCACGAGATCACCGTGCTGCGCGACGTCAGCCGTCGCAGGCGGCGTTCGCTGACCCGGCCCGATGCGAAAGCGAAGCCGGCCCCAGACCTGATCGGCCGCGTTTTCCATGCCGGGCATCCCGGGATCAAGCTGGTCGGCGACATCACTTACCTGCCCACCGCCGAGGGCTGGCTCTACCTCGCCTGCTGGCTGGACCTGGCCACCCGCGAGGTCGTCGGCTACGCGATGGCCGACCACCACCGCGCCGACCTCGTCGTCGATGCACTCGACATGGCCCACGGCCGGGGCGGGCTGGAGCCCGACTGCGTGATCCACAGCGATCGCGGCAGCGACTATCCGCCGGCCCAGTTCCGGGAGCGAATACGAGAGTTGGGGCCGCGGCAGAGCTGCGGACGCACCGAATCGAGCTTCGACAACGCCGCCGCGGAGCTTTTGGGCCCTACTCAAAGAAGAGATCGGCACCCGCACCTGGGGAAACTTCACATGCGGGCTGTGCCGGCGAGGTGGACGTGTGCTCAGCCGGCTTGTTGCCGTTCGGGGCCGTGGCGGGCATCGTCCAGCACCTTCCACCACGAGGCGACGTCCGGCCTGCGGCGCAGTAGTGCGCGGCGTTCGCGTTCCGTCATGCCTCCCCAGACGCCGAACTCGATCCGGTTGTCGAGGGCTTCGGCCAGGCACTCGGTCCTGACCGGGCACCCGGTGCAGAGGGTCCTCACCCGCTTCTGGCTGGGGCTGTCGCCGAACAACTCCTCTGGGTCGCACCCGTGGCAAGCAGCGTGCTCCTGCCAGTGCTCCAGCCTGCTCGTCATGGCTTGCCTCCCCGGCCTGCTGCGGCCATGGACTTCACTCTATCGCCTGGTCAGAGGCCAAGCAGGAACGTGATCAGCGGATGCTGCCGCTGATGTCTCACACAAGGGCGGCGACACGGCGGTGGCTTCGAGCCCCAGGAAGCAGCTTCGGCTTCGGCAGACGCACAACCACTTGCGCGGGCGGCTCCTGCGCGTGCTGGCCCGGTGGGCTCCCCTCTCCTGCAACGCGCAGATGCTCGTGGAACGGCTCGTCCCGCAGGAGTGATTCGGGACAGCAGGCAACTTGACAGTGTGGCCGGTGGGTAGCAGCCGGCAGCAACAACCCAGGTAGAAGGAGTGTGTTTCTGTGGCTGCCGAGTCCGAGTCCACCACCACCACCATTCAGAGCGTGTGGGCGCAGCGCTGCGCCGAAGACCTTGCAGCCAACCGCGAGAAGCAGAGCGGCATCGCCGCTCAGATCTCCGAGTTGCAGGAGCAGCTCGCCCAACTCCTGCAGGATGAGACCTGGTTGGTCGCACGGCAGAAGCACCTCTCCGTGCCGTCGGCTCCAGTCGCCGGGGACACGGACCAGACACCTGCGGGCAGCGCCGCGCAAGAAGCTGGGGCGGGTGAGGACGCGGTGGCCTCTTCGGTTCCGCAGCCCCGGCAGGAGGCGGCCAAGCCGGCCGGAAAGAAAGCCGCGACGAAGGCGACCGCCGCGAAGAGGACCACCGGCAAGACGGCAGCGGCGAAGAAGGCCCCGGCCAGCAACAGGAAGAGCCCTGGCAAGAAGGCGCCCGCAGCGCCAAAGGCCACCATCACGAAGACGACGGCCAAGCCCGCCACGGGCAAGACGACCGCGGTGAAGAAGGCGGCGGCCAAGCCCGCGCTCGCGAAGCCCGCAGCGGCGAAGAAGGCGGTGCCGGCGCAGGCCGGCGAGGCGAAGCAGCCGCTGCAGGCCCTGGTACTCGCCATCGTGTCCGCTTCCACGGAGCCTCGCCTGGCCCGTGAGGTCGTCGAGGAGCTCGTCAAGCAGCATCCCGACCAGGCGACGTCGGTGCAGACCGTGCGCAACACCCTGGAGACGCTGGTGAAGAAGCAGTCGATCGAGAAGACCAACCAGCAGGGCTCGGTGATGTACTGCGCGAAGAAGTCCCCTACCGACACGCCCGCCGCGGATGCTGAGCTCGCGCCGTCCGACGAGAAGGCACCCGCCCACGCCTAAGCATCCCCCTGCCCCGCCCCGGCGCCCTTAACTGCGCTCCGGCGCCCGTGGGCGGGCCTGCGTGAGGCCATGCCGGACCCGCCCGTGGTGCCGGGTGTTCAGGCGTGCCGTAGTCCCAGCCCCTCGCGCACGCCGGACTGCACCCCGGCGTGGCGGGCCTGCTGCTGCGCGGCGGCATCGGTGCGCGGCGCGGCCTCCGGTGCGCTCGCGGCGGCTGTGCGGGCCCGTTCGCGGGGCTGGGCCGCGAGGCGGGCGGCGCGGGTGGCCGGAGTGTCGGGCGCCGGGTAGTCCTGGCGTGCGGCGTTGCTCAGCTTGACTCTGTCGGGGATCTTGGAGTTTTGCGGTGCGGCAGCATGGGCAACAGGCAAGCTCGGGTAGTTCCGATGACCGATGCAGCTGTCGAGGTGGCCGTTGTCCCTCCGTCCCCGTTCCGGTGAGCAAGTCCCGTCTCTGACTGCGCAGGTCGCGCAGGCGAGCAACCCGGGGGGTACGACGGCGATATGGGTGCGTGACCGGCTGGATGGGCTGTGGTGCGACGAGGACTTCGCCGACTGGTACTCGCGGGATGGGCGTCCGGGTCTCTCTCCCGCTCAGCTGGCCACCGTCTGTGTGCTGCAGTTTCTGCTCGGCCTCTCGGACCGGCAGGCCGCCGAGGCGGTGCGCTGCCGCATCGCTTCAAGTACGCCATGGCCATGGAGCTGGACGATCCCGGTTTCCATCACAACGTGCTGGCCGACTTCCGAGACCGTCTCACCGAGGGCGGCCGGGCCGACCGTCTCCTCGACCTCGCACTCGCGCGCCTCAAGGAGGCCGGTCTTTCCCGCGAGCGCACCCCGCAGCGCACCGATTCCACCCACGTCCTGGCCGCGGTGCGAGACTTGACCCGCCTGGAACTGATCACCGAGACCGTCCGCGCCGCACTCGAAGAAGTTGCCGGCACGTCCCCTCACCTGGTCGACGAGGACTGGGGGCTCCGCTACGGCCGTCCGGTCCGCCTGGGCAAGAACCCCACCAAACCCAAGACCAGAATCCTCACGACCGGAAACGACGCCGTCCGGCTCCTGGAACACCTCCACCGGCACGGAGCGGACCACATGTCCGGTCCCCGTGTCCAGGCTCTGCGACAGATCATGGTGCATAACTACCACCGTGATACCGCAGGACACCTGCGCTGGCGCACGGCCGAGACAGAAGGCGGCCCCGGACTACCACCCTCGTCCCGGGCGATCGTCTCTCCCTACGACACCTCGGCCCGCTACGCACGGCACGGACACATCATCAGCTGGAAGGGGTTCACCGCCCATCTGACCGAGACCTGTGCTTCCGACCGCCCCAACGTGATCACGGACGTGGCCACCACCGCGGCCACCACACACGACAGCCAGGTCCTGCCCGGCATCCACACCCGCCTCGCCCGCCGCGGACTGCTCCCTGCCGAGCATCTGGTCGACGCCGGCTACACCTCCCTGCCCCACCTGGAACAAGCCGCCCGTGAACACGAGGTCACCGTCTCCGGGCCACTGCGCAGCAACCCCACCCGCCAGCAGCGTCGGAACGAGGGCTTCGCCAGGGACGACTTCCACATCGACTACGAGAATCAGCAGGTCACCTGCCCCCCCCCCCGGGCCAGGTCAGTGCGGGCTGGCACGGCCCCTACCCGACCTCCTCGCCCACCGCGGCCCCCCTGATCGTGGCACGGTTCAAAAAGAGCCAGTGCCGGCCCTGCCCGGCCCGCACCCAGTGCACCAGCACCGCCGACAACGCCCGCACCGTGGGATTTCCCCCGCGAGAGCTCCGCGACCTGCAACTTCGCGTCCGCACTGAACAACAGACGCCCAAGTGGAAGGCTCGCTATGCGGTCCGCTCCGGAGTAGAGAGCACGGTCAACGAGTTCGCCCACGGGCACGGCATACGACGCTGCCGCTACCGAGGACAGGGAAAGGCCCACATCCAGCACGTCCTGACGGCCATCGCCGTGAACATCGAGCGCCTCAGCGGACTGTCACCGCCCGAGGAACCCCCGACGCCCCGCCGACCGACTGCTTTCCAGGACTACCTCGACCAGCGTGAGATCCCCCGGCTGAAGTCCTGGCGAACCCTGGGCAGCTGACCTCAACAACTCCAAGATCCCCGACAGAGTCAAGCTAAGCGCCGCCACCAGCTGGTGTTCGTCGACCGGTTGGCGCCGATAGGGTCGGCGTCGCGCTGGATCACGATGCAGTCGACGCGGTGCACGCAAGCGCCCAGCGGATGCTCGTGCAGGTGCTTCTCCCCCACGGACCGGACCGCCTGCTGCTGTGCGGGGCTTCCAGCGCTGGCCGCTGCGGCCAGCCAGTGGTGGCCGGTGTCGCCGCCAGCCGCGAAGGCATCGAGCTCGGCTGACCTTGTCACTTTCCGTTGGGAGCCAACTATCGCCTGGTCTCCGACCTCGCGACCTGTCTGATCACCCACCGGCACATCCGACGCCTGGCTTTATTCACGGGTTGTGAAGTCAGTTGTTCATGGGTTTGGGAGGCGCCCAGATCCACAGTCGGGTGATGTTCACGAGTTTTGAAGTCACCG
>NZ_JBIBUW010000049.1:0-9484 GCF_043079785.1 Streptomyces sp. NPDC015139
TCCGCCGCTACATAATCTGGCGGAACAAGCACGCCGCCGACGAACACCTGCGCAGGGTCGTGAACAGGGCGAACGTTGCTTGATGCGGCACTAGTAGGTAGGGCTTGGTGAACGCGAGGTCGGGGTGGAACTCGTCGGTGAACTTGTAGCCGGGGCCGCCGGTGCCGTTGCCGAGGGGGTCGCCGCCCTGGATCATGAAGCCTTCGATGACCCGGTGGAAGACGGTGCCGTCGTAGAGCGGTTCCGTGCTGGGCTGGCCGGTGTTCGGGTCGATCCACCGCCGCTCGCCGGTGGCGAGTTCCACGAAGTTCTTGACGGTCTTGGGCGCGTGGTTCGGCAGCAGCCGGACCACGATGTCGCCCTTGTTGGTCTTCAGCGTCGCGTACAGCTCTTCCGCCATCGCAGTCCTCCGTGTCGTTGCCGGCCTGGCCAGTGTCCTGGCCGGTCGAAGGGCCCCGGGGCGACGACACGGGATCTCACCCGCACGGCGGGCGCCGGCGAACGAACATCCCGACCGGAATCAGTGCGCGGTCGGCTGCGAACCCGGGACACCGCGTGCTTCTCCCCTCTTTTGCGCAGGGCGCCTGATCGTGTGTGAGGGGCTGGACTGGGGGAACCCTGCGTGGCGCGGCGGACCGCATATGCCCCGTGCTTTGTGAAAGTAACCCACCTTTTGGGTGCTTGTCGGTGCGAGGTAAGGGCACCTGGTGGCCAGGAGGTTGATAGCTATGGTTCCCCTGCTTCTGGTTCTTCTTCTGGCTCTGATCCTCTTCGGTGCGGGCTTCGCGCTGAAGGCGCTGTGGTGGATCGCGGTGATCGTGCTCGTGGTGTGGCTGCTGGGCTTCGTCGTCCGGCCCGCGGGCAGCGGCGGCCGCAAGGGCCGCTGGTACCGCTGGTAGACGAAGAACGCCAGCGCGAGGAGCGCGCCACGCGAGCTGAGTGGGCCCGGCCGTCACGGCCGGGCCCACTGGCGTAAGTAGGCGCTCTGCTGGGGTGGTTGGGAGGGATCGGGCGTATCGGGCGCGCCGCAGGGTACGTGAGTGATGCATCGGCCCCGCGGGCCCAGCAGTGGAACCCTGCTCCTCCTGTCTGCGGGGCCGCTGCACGCGCCGTCTGCTGCAGGCGCCGGCCGGACCGGCTCGGGCAGCCGACCGGGAGGTCAGGGCTGTACCAGGCGGTGCAGTGCGAGTCGGGCGAGGGGCGCGTAGGCGAGCAGGACGAGCTGCGGGCCGTACATCGTCAGGCTGGTGGTGCTGCCGCGGCCCTGGGGCCTTACCTCGTGGTGGAGTCTGATCTGGATGCGCCCCAGACGCACCCGCCATGTCCAGGCGCGGCGGTCATGATCGACCGCTTCCACGACGAAGGCGGCACGGATGCCGGCGACCGATTCGACCGTGCCGCTCATCCCGGGACTCAGGCGGCGGCCCACACAGTGGACCGCCTTGATCTGCGGGGACCAGGAGGCCCACTGGTCGACGCCGGCGTAGCGCTGCCAGACCGTATCGGGGTCGGCCGCGCCTTGGGCGCTCAGCATCACGCGTGCCATGACAGACCGAAGAGCTGCCGTGGCAGGTGCGGGGGAGGAGCGGGTGTCATCGGACTGATCCTGACGTTCGGCGAGGGCCGTGCCCGTGGTCTCATCCCAGCATTCCGAGCGGCACGGCGGCTGTCTCGGTGAGGTGCGGCAACGGGAGCAGGACGAGCCGTGCGCTCGGTCGTACGGCAGCCTGCAACGAGGCACCCGGGTGGTGGCCGAGCTGCTCGCTGTCTCCCGGCGGACGGTGGAGCGCTGCCTGCGGGACCAGATCCTCCGGTGCCGCGCCGGCCTCGCCGCGCGCCTGGCCGGTGTCATCCGCGTCGGCGCCGGCGCCGGCGGTCCCCCGAGCGTGAGCAGGCCCGACGGCAGGCCGCCACCAGCCCCGCAGAGCGGGGCGGTGCCGCTGGTCGGCTCGGGCTGGTACCGGCTGGGGCGCCCGAGGGCGGGCGTTGGGCGCGTGTCGAGTTCCGGTGCTCTCCGTTCCTCACATCCGGGCGTTTGGCCCGGTACGCGGCGCTCTGGGGGGTGCGGGCCCGGCAGGGTGGCGGTGGCGATGAGGTCCCGGTCGTCGGGGCCTTACCGGACGTGAAGGAGCACGATGCGAGGCTTGAAGGCTCTGGGGGCGGGCGCGCTGGCGGTGGCCCTGGTGTCGGGTGTCGGGTGGGCGGCGCAGGCATCGGACAGCCAGGCGCCGGCGAAGCCGGAGGCGGCCCGCGCGGCGGCCGCGGTGGTCGACGGGTACCAGGTGGTGAAGCTGCCGAACGCGAACGTGCCGAACTTCCAGCGGCGGACGGTGTACTGCCCGACCGGGAAGGTCGCGGTCGGCGGCGGCGCGGAGGCGCAGGGCGCTGACGCGATGCTCGTCGGCTCGTTCCCGACGGACGACGGACGCGGCTGGATCGCCCTGGGGCGGCAGAACGCGTACAGCAGCGTCGGGATCTCGGTGTACGCGATCTGCGCCAACCGCTGACCACCCTCTCTGCTGCGCCCCTCCCCTCCGAGCTCGGAGGGGCGGGGCACCGTGCTGTTTGGGGTGGCCGCTTCCCGGACCTCGACGCGACGCCGCTCCGGGCCCCGAGTTCTGGGGCCTGACTTCTGACGCCCGACGTTCGGGGGGCACGACAGGACTGCGATGCATCCGGATCCGGGACATGAACAGCTGCCAGCATCCCAAGCGGCGCCCCTGGGTGCCCCGCTCTCGCGGCCGATCACACCTCCCCGGGGCACACTGCCGCCGGACTGGCTGACCGGCCGACAGGGGGCCCCGCCCGACGCCTAATAGGTCGTCGTCCAGCGCTGGGAGTCGCCTCCGGTGCACGTCGCGGTGGAGACGCGCTCGTTTGCCGTCCGGGCGAGGCACTTTCGGCTGACCAGGTTCCTGATCAGCCTGGGTTGTGTCTCATCGATCTGCCACATCGCCGCATCGTCAGCGGCGGAGCAGGGCTTCATGGTGAGTTGGCCATTGCGCAGCGTCAGGCAGAGCCCGGTCGCCTGCTGCCGCAACGCGGTGTACTCGTAGTCGTCGTTCCAGTACCACCGCTGATAGCTGGTGTGATTGCAGTTGAAGATGTATGGGCCGTAGTCGGCTCGGAAGTCCAGGCAACCCCGGTGGTCGGCAGCCTGATTCCTGAAACCGGAGGTGCGGGGTACGGCACCAGCCGGTGCACTGCTCAGGCCCACTGCGAGTGCGACGACCGCTCCGACGGCGGCAAGCCTCGGCACAAGCATGATTCCCCTTTCACTCGACGTTTCCCGCCGGCGCGATGCCGGCGGCCTGTGTTCCACGGCGTGCCCGCAGCGAGTACACCCCGCACGTTCTCCCCTCCGAGGACCATCGCCACGCGCCGCCACCGGACGTTTCCGCTCCTTGGCACGTCACGTTCACCGTGCCGGGGCGGCGTGGCTCGTCGGCGCTCTGGGGCTCTGCCGCCTCAAGGCCTGGCGGTGCGTCGGGCGGCCGCGGCGCGGGTGCGGGCGATGTCGGTGGGGTGGATGCCGTAGCCGGCGGGATCGAGGCTGATCAGGTGGCGGTACAGGCGGCGTATGCGCAGTGCCAGGTCGAGGTGGAGGCGGGGGCGTTGGTCGCGGACTTCGGCGACGGTGCGTGCGCTGACGTCCAGGCGTTGGGCGAGTGTGGTGGCGGGCCATCCGGCGCGTGCCAGGTCGGCCAGCAGGCGGGACGCTTCGGCGGCGTCGGTCAGGCCGGGGGCGGTGGGGGAGCGGCGCGTGGGGAGGGGGATGCCGAGTATGGCGTCGGCGGTGGTGCGGGCGATGTCCCGGGCCGTCAGGCTTGGTGCCGGGGTGCGCAGGAGGCGGCGGACCAGGGTGACGGACAGGCCGGCTCGGTCGGCGATGTCCTGTGCGGACATGCCCTGCTCGCGCAGCCGGACGGCCCACCGTGCGGCGGCATGTGGCGCAACGCGTGCGGCCAGACCGCGCAGGCGGTCCTGGTCGCGTTGGCGGCGGGCACGCACTGCGGCCTGGCGGCACTCGGGGCGGGTGCAGCCGTAGTCGGCGCACGATGCCTGGCCGTGACGGACGGACGACCGCCGCGGCCGACGCTGCACGAGCGGCACGGCGATGGAAGCGGACTGCTCTCCAAGAGGTGGCATGGTGATTCCTGCTGCAGGTTCGGTGTGCCGGCTTACGCTACGCGCCCTCACCGACAGAACGGCCTTGCCGGTCACCGCCTTTGGCCTTGGGGGCGGACTGGGCACGCCTGGCCCTGCACGGCGAAGACCGGCCACCGCCCCGCATTTGCAGCGTCCTTCCACGAGGGTCGGGCACAGACCTGCCGTCTGTGCGGTTCGGCCGGGGTGGGGCTCTGGAGGCGGTGTGATGGGCCCCGCGGCACCGACGATGCCTTCAAGTCGCTTGTTGGCGACGGTTGGTGCTCGCCGGACGGTGTAGCGCTGCCCGCCTCTGCGGCAGGAGAGAACCGGCCCACCCAGGAGAAGTTCCACTGTCAGGCGTGCGGCCACAACGCGCACGCTGACACCGTGGGTGCGATCAACGTCCTACGGGCCGGGCTGGTCCGTCGCGACGCCAACCCGGCATAGCGAGAAGCCCCCTCATTCATGAGGGGGAGGAGTCACTCCCAGCTGGAGCCGCCGAAGTTGGAACCGGTGTAGAAGCAGATCGAGCCGCCCGGACAGGCGGGGATCAGTCTGCCGGGCTGTGCCGCGGCCGCGTTCGTGCCAAGAATGACGGTGGCTGCCAGGGCCAACGCTGCGGCGGCTGACCAAGCAGGCAGGCGCATGCGGTCTCCTCCAGGAAGATGATCAAGGGGTGACTGAGTCTTACGGCCTGGGTGCTTTGCTCGTACCGCCGAACGAGTGAGCACCGGTGCGATGGGCTTGGCACCCCCGCGGGTGACCCCCGCCCTCTATCGGGTGGTGCTGTACCGGATTGCCTGGCGCGTCGCGCGCGCGGGCCGCTACGAAGATCACGACCACTTTCGTGATCTTCGAGAGGACCTCCGCTCGTGCGCTTCGCCCGCACCGCCGTCCTGGCCGCCGCCCTCACCACTCTCCTTGCCCCGACCACCGCCCACGCCGCCCCCACCGCCACTGTCACGGCCGCGCCCGGGGAGAGCGTGACCCTGCCCGTGCAGGACGCCCTCGCCCAGCTCCCGGTCCGCCTTGAGGACCGCACCGGGTACGTCCGCACCGCGTTCAAGCACTGGGTGGACGCCGACAAGGACGGCTGCAACACCCGCGCCGAGGTCCTCAAGGCCGAAGCCGTCATCGCGCCCGAGCAGATCAACCGCTGCTCCCTGATCGGGGGCGCCTGGTACTCGCCGTACGACGACCGCTACATCGAGGGTCCCACCGGGTTGGACATCGACCACCTGGTCCCGCTCGCCGAGGCCTGGGACTCCGGCGCCTCCGCCTGGAGCGCGGCGGAACGTGAGGACTACGCCAACGACCTCGGCGACGACCGCGCCCTGATCGCGGTCTCCGCCGCGTCCAACCGGTCGAAGGCGGACCAGGATCCCTCCACGTGGCTGCCGCCGGCCGCTGGGTACCGCTGCCAGTACGCCACCGACTGGGTCGCCGACAAGACTCGCTGGGGCCTTTCCATCGACACCGCCGAGCAGACCGCCCTCACTGACGTGCTTGCCACCTGCCCCAACGCCCCCGTCACGGTCACGCTGGCCCGTTGACACACGCGCCTTGCGGGCGGTGGCTGGCTCTGGCGTGCCGGTCTGCCAGGACGCAGGGTGTGATCATGCCAGGACAGCCACGCGTTGACCGCGGCGCCGTCTCCTCCCCGATGGCCGACTGTGCCCGCGAGCCAGCGGGTCAGGGGCGGTACATAGCGGGAGGAGAGCACCCCGCGTACCGGGCCGTCGCCGCGGGCAGCGGGACGGGGGCGGCCACAGTAGGGTCTGCCCCACCCCGTTCCAGGGGTTTGTCGGAGTGTCTGAGTCCGGCGCCGCATGATCGGCTGTCCGCAGGTTATTCGCGTGGCGGAAGGTGGACAGGTGAGAGTCCGGATCGGGTACTCGGCATGGATCGTAGGCGTGGCGCAGTTCTTCGTCATCCACTGGATTGCCGAGTCGGCTTGGGCCAGACCGTATAGCTGGGCGGGGAACAACATCAGCGACTTAGGTAACGTTCGCTGCGCTCTGCAGCCACATCCTGAACCGCGCTATATCTGTTCCCCCGAGCACGGTCTGATGAATGTCTCGTTTGCCGCCCTGGGGGTGCTGTTCGTTGTCGGTGCTGCCCTGACCGGTGATGCCCTTTGGCGCAGGGGACGGGCTCCTGCCTTGGCCCGACTGCTGCTCGCCGGTGCCGGCGTGGGATTCGGGTTGGCCGGGCTGGCACCGGCGGACGTCAACGAGAACCAGCATGTCGTGGGCGCCCTTTTCATCATGGCAGGGGGCAACATTGGTCTCGTCGTGGCGGGGTTCGGCCTGGCAGAACACGTGCCGGCTCTCCTGCGGTGGGGCACCAGCATGCTGGGAGCCACAGCGATCACGGCCTTCGGGCTGTTCCTCTCCCATCACTACCTCAGTCTCGGCATGGGAGGTATGGAACGGGTCGCCGCTCTTCCTCTCCTGCTCTGGGCGCTGACTGTCGGCGTTTTTGGCCTGATCCGTCCAGCGGGTCGTATGGAAGAGGCGATGTCGGCAGAGCGTGTCAGCTCCGCTGGTTGAGGCCTCTGGATCGTCCTCGCGGTGCCCGGCCTATTCGGCCGCCGCCTTGAGGGTGGCGCGCCAGAGCGGGCTGTCGACGTAGTGGTTGTCGTACAGCTCGGAGGAGTCCTTGATCTCCTGGGGGCTCGCCTCGCCGCGCATGACGCGGCCGAGCAGGCGCAGGTAGTCGAAGCGCGGCATGCCGGGCGTGAAGGTGAACAGTACGTCGGCCGTGGAGCCGGGGGCCGCGGCGAAGGCGTGTGGGGTGTGCGGCGGGACAAGCAGGAAGTCGCCCTCGTTCAGCGTCTTCACCTCGTCGTTCAGCAAGACCTGGAGCGCGCCGCCGATCACGAAGAACAGCTCCGAGGCCCGCGTGTGGAAGTGCGCCGGGGCCCCGACCGCGCCCTTCGCGAACGTCGAACGGTAACTGGTGATCGGGCTGCCGTCGGTGCCGCAGTCGGCCAGCAGCGTCATTGTGCTGCTCGGGTCGCTGGTCGTCTCCGCCTCGACGGCACGGGTCAGAACGGGCTTCAGCATGTTGGTGCTCATGGTGGTATCTCCCCTGGTAAGCGGCCGTTCCGGTGTTCCCTTCCGGCCTTGTGTCCACAACTCTATGACGGGAAAAGACCCATGCAGTGGTTCATTTCTGATGGGCAATCATGGGTCAATTGGCCGACGCCGGAGGGGCCATGGCCGTCGGAATCGGCTCCCTCACGGGGCCGCGACCTGCTCCTGGTTCGCAACCAGGGGACGGACCTTGGTCAGCATGAGGCGCAGGAACTGCTCGGGGTGGCGGAAGGAGGCGAAGTGGCTCGCGCCCTCGATCAGCGCGAACTCCTTGTGCGGGGCCTGCACGTCGTCGAAGAACCGCTTCGCCCGCTCGGTGGGGGTGAGGACGTCCCGGTCGCCCTGGAAGATGAAGAACGGCATGTCGAAGGCGGTGCCGTCGGCCCAGTCGTCGAAGCCGGCAGTGGCGGGGAGGACCTGCTCGGAGAGTCTCATGCCCTTGCCGAGGGCGCCGAGGTCGGCGAGTGAGTGCAACGGGGAGAACCAGAGCGACTTCATGACCACGGACTTCATGGTGGAGAACGTCAGCGGGTCGCTGGTGGCCGCGATCTTGGCGTAGGCGCCGAACTGCTCGGCGGTCCAGGTCCGCGTATCGGCGCCCATCTCTTCAAGGGCGGCGAGTTCCTTGCGCTTGCCGGCGGTGTGCAGTCGGCCGAGCAGCGCGCGGTGGGCGGTGTCGTCGCGGCCGGCGTCGTGGATGTTCTGGTCGGTGCCGACGTAGGCGGAGTACAGGTCGAGGTATTGGCGGGCCAGGCGCAGTCCGAAGGTGCTGCCGAAGGAGTTGGCCACCAGGACGACACGGTCGACGCCCAGCCTGGCGCGCACGTGGTGGGTGACCTCGACGGCGTCCTCGTACATCCGGGCGAAACTCAGCTCGCCCTGGCGGTCGGCGCCGGTGCGGCGAAGTGTCTTTCCGGTGCCGCGCATGTCCCAACGGACGATGGTGAAGTGCTTCTCCCAGGCTCGGGTATGCGGTCCGTAGATGGCGTTGGAGGCGCCGGGTCCGCCGTGGATCTCCAGCACGACGGGGTTGTCGCGGTCCTCGCCGCGGACCGAGATCCACTGCTCGATGCCCCCGATGCGCACGAACCCCTGCTCGTCGATGCCGCTGGGCGTGTCGATCCGCATCAGCCGTGCGCCCGCGGCCTGCGTGAGCCGGCGGTGGCCGAGTGTCCCGGCGATGGGCGCGGCGAGAGCGGCGGCGGATGCGATGAGAACGGCGCTGATCACGGTTACTCCCCAGAACTGTGTATCGAATACGCAATTGAGTGTATGTTATACACAGTTACGGCGGAGCGTCAATCGCCAGCCGGAACAGACCGAGGAGGGCCTGGCTGTGAGCAAGGCGAGCAGGGAGAAGAAGCGCGACCCCAAGGCGAGCCTGGCACTGCTGTGGGGAGAGCAGGAGCAGCCGCGGCGCGGCCCGAAGCCCTCGCTGACCGCCGAACGCATCGTCGCCGGTGCCATCGCGATCGCCGACGCGGAAAGCCTGGACGCGGTCTCCATGCAGCGCGTCGCCGCCGACCTGGGCGTCACCACCATGGCGCTCTACCGGTACTTCCCCGGCAAGGCCGAACTGACCGACCTCATGGTCGACACCGCCCTCGGCGTCCCCTCCCAAGCCGTCGCCGAGGCGCACGGCTGGCGCGCAGGGCTCACCGAGTGGGCCCGCCAGTGCTGGGCGCTCTACCGCCGCCACCCCTGGATCCTGACCGCCACCGCCATGCGCCGGCAGCTCATGGGCCCCAACCAGCTCGCCTGGCTCGACTCTGCACTGGACGCCCTCGCCCCCGCCGGGCTCACGGCCGCACAGCAGCACGACACCGTCCTGCTCATCATCGGCCACATCCGCAGCCTCGCCCAGCAGCTCGTCCATGCGGACGAGGAAGGCAACGAGGAGTGGAACCGGCTCGCCGGCGAAGTACTAGAGCGCCACGGACACCGCTTCCCCGCCCTCGCCGCGGCCATCGCCGCCGGCGCCTTCGACCCCCATGGCGGCGACCCACTCGACTTCGGCCTCGACCGCATCCTCGACGGCATCGCCCACCTGATCGACCACCCCTGAATGGCCGGGCCGACACCTGCCGCACCCCCCACAGACCCCCACGCCCACCAGGCAGCACGGCACCAGGCACATCGCTGCCCCGGTCGGTCAAGTCCCGAACTCGCGTGCCACGGACATCAGGGGCATGACCCCTCCCGCGGGACGGGGGTCAATGGAGGCAGAACATTTCGTT
>NZ_JBIBUW010000050.1:0-9188 GCF_043079785.1 Streptomyces sp. NPDC015139
GGGCAACGGCGTTCACCAGGCCATGCTCGGCATCGCCCGACTCCACAACATGGCCCTCAGTGGATAACCCACACCCCATACGGGACAACCTCTAGAGCCGGCACGGTGAAGGCGCCGGAGCCAATGCTCGGTGCGGGCGTCATTCGACCTGCCGGGCCGGCCTCAGCGTCTGCCTCTCAACTCTCCCGCGCCGCCCCGCGCCGCCCCGCCCCGCCCTCACAGAGGCTCAACTGCATGGCGCTGCGGACCCGCCGATGTGTCTCGTCCGACCACCGGCGGGTCAGCACACAAGAGGGGCACGACGTGTGCCGCCGCTACAGCGGTGAGGGGGCGCCCTCAGACACAGTGCAGCACGGCTGCATCGTGTGCGGTGACGGGGCTCATGCCTACTTCGGGAGACGCTCTGCCGCCCATGGGACGTGCTGCCGGCCGCGTGCGTGAGCACCGCGTGGGCATCTGGGGGAACCGGGCCACGGGTTCGCGCTGCACGTCCTGATCACGGTGACGTCTGTCGGCGATCACCTCAGAGCATGAGTAGGTCTACGCGTTTGCAGTCGTGGAGTGCCTTACGCCTGGTCTCGCAGCAGTCTTTTGATGACCTTTCCGGCCGGGTTGCGCGGTACCTGGCCTATGAACCGGACTTGGCGGGGTCGTTTGTACGGGGCAAGGTGCTTTGCGAGGTGGTCGAGTAGGGCCGGGCCGTCCGTGCCGCCACCGGTGACGACATACGCCAGTGGTAGCTCTCCATAGTCCTCGTCGGGGACACCGACGACCGCTGCATCTCTTACCGATGGATGGGACATCAGGACGCGCTCGATCTCGGACGGGTATACGTTCTGACCGGCCCGGATTATCAGGTCTTTAGAGCGGTCAACCAGGTGAACCCTGCCCTCGGCATCAAAGAATCCCAGGTCTCCGGTGCGAACCCAGCCGTCAATGATCGTCTGTCGCGTGGCCTGGGGATCGTTCCAGTAGCCCTGCATGATGCCCGGGCCCCGCACCACCACTTCGCCGATCTCCCCGGGGGGCAGTTGATGGCCCTGTGGGCTGATGGTACGCACGGACATGCCAGGGATGACCCGGCCACACGGAATCCGCGCCTCTTCGTCTCCTGGCACGGGGTGCTCGCCCGGACCGAGGGTTACGAACGGACCGCCGACCTCTGTCATCCCGTAGACCTGCCGGAATCCGCAGCCGATGCGTTCTGCGGCATCGGCGTACAGGCTCGGGGGCATGGGGGCGGCTCCATAGAGGATTTCGCGCAGCGTAGACAGATCGGTGCTGCTGAACACCTTCGTCCGGAGTATGAACCGCAACATCTGCGGGACCAACCACATGTGTGTGGCTCGGTGACGCTGGACCGCCTCGAGAGCCTTTTGCGGTGTGAACCCCGACAGCAGCACGACAGTCGCCCCGGCGGCCATGTACGTGAGGGAGACGACCATGCTGCCGTGGTACAAGGGACAGCAGTTGACCATCACGATGTCCTCGTGCGGACCGGTCGCAGACAGCCACCCTAGAGCAATAGCACGCAGAGACCTTCCATCGATGACTACCCCCTTTGCCAGGCCAGTCGTCGCCGATGTGTGCAGGATCGCAAGGGGATCGGTGTCGGCACTCATAGCCGGCGCAGCAGGCGTCGCGGTGGTGGGGGTCGCCGAGACGTGGGCCTTGTCAAAGGCCCTGCAGATGCGGATGCTGCCGGGAAGAGGCATGTGCCGCTCCAAGAGAGCGGACTCCCCCAGCACCGCGGTAGCTCCGACCCGTTCAATGACGTCCGCGATCTCGGATCGAGACAGGCTGTGGTTCAGCGGTACAAACACGGCCCCCAGACGGGCGAGTGCAAAGTAGCTCTCCACAACCTCGATGCGGTCTTGGGACAGAACAATGACCCGATCGCCCGGCGCGATCCCCAGTCCGGCAAGCTCCTGGGCCAGTTGGGTCGTACGCTCAGCGAGCTCGCGCCACGTGACAGTGCAGCGTTCGTCGATGAGAGCGACACGGTCGGCGAAACACTGACGGTTGCGCTCCAGCAGCTGGTTAAGCCACATCATGCGCCATCCGGTGACCCGGCGGCGCCTCGATCGGCGGCTAGAAACTCTTCGTAGTCACCGATCGTGCGCAGATGCTCCATGTCGGCAGTAGTGATCTCTTCGCCGGTGTGCCGTTCCATCAGAAGCACCAGCCGTACCAAGTCGCCGGAGTCGATGCCGCTGCTGTGCAGATCGGTGTCGTCGGGCAGTCCGACGTACTCGGTCGTGCCGGTGATTTCGACCAGGAGTTCCCGAATGGTAGTCAACGCATACCTCTCGTATTCGCTGTGGCGGTACCCGGTTCGTCCAGCATGTCTTTGGGCGCCGGGTGGCTGTCTCAACTCGAAGAAGAGGAAGCGGCTGCACCGGACACTCCCTCCATGTGGGTGATATGCATCACGCGGCAAGCGGAAGGTGTACAGGGATAGCCAGGATCCGGGGGCTCCTCTTGTCTCGGTGAAGGAACCCCGATGGAACAAAAGCTAGGGAGTGATGCAGGTGATCGCCCAACCGGCACAAACATCGGCCGTTGAGCCAGCATCACGGGATGACACTCGCTCGTTCGGCGCGGCTTCCGCAGATCCCGTCGTTCGCTTCGAGGAGCTGCTCGCCAGTGGGCAGGCCATCGAGCCGCGTGACTGGATGCCCGACGGTTACCGCAGAATGCTCGTACGCCAGATTGCCCAGCATGCTCACTCAGAGGTCATCGGTATGCAGCCGGAGGGGGCGTGGTTGACCCGGGCGCCTTCTCTCCGCCGCAAGGCAGTGCTGCTGGCGAAGGTCCAGGATGAAGCGGGTCACGGGCTCTACTTGTATGCGGCCGCCGAGACTCTCAGCGCGGACCGCGCAGATCTGTTGGATGCACTGCACCAGGGCCGGCAGCGGTACGCGGCCACTTTCAACTATGCGGCCCTCACCTGGGCCGATGCAGGAGCGATTGCCTGGTTGACCGACGGCGCGGCGGTCATTAACCAGGCACCGCTGTGCCAGACCTCCTACGGTCCCTACGCCCGCGCGATGCGCCGGGTGTGTCAGGAGGAAGCATTCCATGTCAGGCAGGGATATGACCTCATGCGCGCTCTGTGCAAGGGCACACCCGCCCAGCGGGAAATGGCGCAGGACGCTGTCGACCGCTGGTGGCTGCCGGCAGTGGCACTGATGTTCGGTCCGCCTGACACAATCGACGAGAACTCGCGAGCGGCGACCGCGAGTGCTTCTCTCTCTCGTCAGGCCATCGCCTGGGGAGTCAAGCAGCACAGCAACGACGAACTGCGTCAGCGCTTCGTCGACCACTGCGTGCCGCAGGCCGAACGGCTCGGGCTGAGTCTGCCTGACCCCGCCATCCGCTGGAACCCCCAGCGAGGGCACTACGACTTCGGCCCGATCGACTGGGAGTGCTACCGCAATGCCCTCGGCGAGGGCAGCCATGTCGCTCGACAGCGCATCGCGCATCGAGTGGCCGCTCATGAAGACGGTGCCTGGGTACGTGAGGCAGCCATCGCGTATGCCTCAGCCCAGGAAGCATTGGAGGAAGCCCGGTGATTCACGCGCTGCGCGACACAGTGCCGTCCTGGGAGGTGTTCCTGCGCGAGCGCCGGGGGTTCGCACATCAGCATGTGGGCTCGGTGCGCGCCGTCGATGCGCGGACGGCGCTGGAATATGCGCGTGACCTCTACGCACGCCGGGGCGATCCGATGTCGTTATGGGTGGTGCGCTCAGCCTCTGTACACGTCTCCTCCCCCAGCGAACAGAATTCCTTCTTCAGCAACGCCCGCCAACACATACTTTCCCGCTCCCCCGAGTACTTCACGCCTCTCGGACTTCCGGGCCAAAACGATGACGCTTGAGATCCCGCCTCCCGTCCGTTCCGAAGCCGCGCCCCTGCCCCAGAGCAGGGCCGATGTGGCCGTGCTCACCTTGCGTCTGGGCGATGACGCTCTCCTGCTGAGCCAACGGCTCTGCGAATGGATCACCCGGGCGCCGACGGTCGAGGAAGACCTGGCGCTGTCGAACATTGCGCTCGATCTTCTCGGGCACGCCCGTGCCCTGCTCACACTGACCGGGCAGCTTGACGGTACCGACCGCGACGAGGACGCCTTCGCTTTCGCTCGCAGCGACCGGGAGTTTCGCAATGCTCTGCTGAGCGAACTGCCGGCCGACGACTTCGCTGTGCTCATCGCGCGCCAGCTCGCATACAGCCACTACGCCGTTCTGTACTACCAGGCGCTAGCCGACAGATCCCTGCCCGCTCTGGCCTCGGTGGCGGCACGGGTCGCAACAGAGGTCGCCTACCACTGCCAGTACACCGACGGCTGGACCTTGCGGCTCGGTCGTGGAACCGCACACAGCGCCCGGCGCATGCAGGCGGCACTGGATTGGGTATGGCCCTTCACTGCCGAACTGTTCGACGTGGACGAGCCCGTCGGTCGGCTGGACGCAGCAGCCCTGGCTCCCTCTCCTGCTCCGCTGCGCGCGCAGTGGAACAGGAGAATGTCCGACGTGGCGCAGCGGGCGGGCCTCGTCCTGCCCACCCGGGGCGACCAGGCGCGCGGAGGCCGGCACGGAATGCATACGGAGGCCTTCGGCCGACTCATTGCAGAACTCCAATCGGTTCGACGTCAGTTCCCTGGAGGCACCTGGTGAACAGTACTTCCTCGCGGGCAGGCATACAGCCGGCCCCGACCGAAGAGATCCGAACCCGCCTGGAAGCCTTGCCCGACCCCGAGCTCCCTGTACTCACTCTGGGGGATCTTGGTCTGATCCACGCGGTCTTCACCGAACCGTCGGGGCGGTTGGTGGTCGAATACATGCCCACATTCCTTGGCTGTCCCGCCCTATCGGCGATCGCGTCCAGCATCACCCAGGCGCTGGCCGAGTGCGGATACCCAGACACAGCCGTACGACAGGTGCTGACCCCTGCCTGGAGCACTGACCGGATAGGCGCGTGTGGACGCCGCAAACTTGTCGCGCACGGCATTGTCCCGCCCGCGTCTACCGACGCACCAGCCGAAGTACGCGCCGGGCTCGGCTCGCTCTGCCCGAACTGCGGCTCGCGGGACACCCAGCCGCACAGCCTGTTTGGCCCTACCCGCTGTCAGTCCATGCTGCGGTGCGCGAACTGCCGCGAGACATTCGCCTACCTGATCACGGTGTGAGGCGCGATGAACACTCCACGCGACAGGGCCGGTGGCCTTCCAGGTGGTGGCCACGCTGGGGCAGATCACTGGTTCCGTCTCTCCGTCAGCCAGATTCAGCAACTAACCGCCGACGCCGTAGCCGTCACGCTGCATGTTCCCACGAGTCTGGCCGCTGTGTTTGCGTTCCGGGCCGGCCAGCACGTAACGGTCCGCCATCGAGGGTGGGAGCAGCAGAAGCTGTACCGCACCTATTCCGTCTGCCCTCCGCCATCGGAGCCTGACGCACTGCGCCTGGTCGTCGCACGAGCATCTCCTGGCGGGTTCGGCTCCTACGCACTCACCTCACTCACAGTGGGCGAGCAGCTCGAGCTGTCCCGGCCGACGGGTCAATTCGGCCTCTCCCCGGCCGCCCACCACGTACTGATCGCGGGAGGCACCGGCATCGCGGCTATGGCTGTGATGGCATCGGCCGCACTACGCGACGGGTTCGCATGCCGAGTGTCTGTCATTCATGCGGTCCGCAGTTCCGCCGATGCCCTGCTGGCGGATGAACTCGCCGAGATCAAAAACGCGCACATGGACCGTTTCACCGCTGTGTATGTGTTGTCCCAAGAACGGCGCGCAAGCGCATTGACGGGTGGGCGCCTCGACCAGAACATGCTGCTTGCGCTACTGAAAGGACTGGACACGCGGCAGGACACCGCCTTCCGCGTGTGCGGTCCACGTGGCTTGCTGGACGTGACGAGAACCGCCCTTGCGGCCTTCGGTGCTTGCCCTGACAAAATTCGCAGCGAGACTTTCAGCGGGCTGGACGTGCCGCAGGCACTCGCCACACACTCCACGGACGATCCCGATAGGCAATTTCGCGCGGTGATCGGCGGCCACTCCAGCCTCGTGTCCATGCTCCCCCACGATGAGGTGTGCCTGGATGCCCTGCTGCGGGACCGGCCGGAGGTGCCCTATGCCTGCCGCAATGGTGTCTGCGGCAGCTGTCGCGCCAAGGTTGTGGCCGGCTCAGCCAGCTTGAACTCCCAACAGGCGCTGAGCATCGCGGATATCGCGGCGGGCTACACCCTCGCCTGCCGTGCCGTTCCGCGTGCTGCTGGACTCACCCTCGACTTCGACGCCTAGGCCGCTGCCCCAGGCAGCTGTTTCCCCGACTCATCGTTGAACTGAAGAACAACCGATCGGCACACAGACACGTCCACCGGCCCGGCCTGCCGACCGCCCGCGCGCCCGATGGCGCCGACCACTATTCGCCACCGAAAGGGAAATTCTCCATGCACGACGACCCGGGAACGCTCACACACGAACCTGTCGAAGACCCTCTGCTCCGGCCGTTCCCCGGCAGCAGTCCCTACGACGACTACGTGCACGCTGATGTCCTCAACCATCTACAGAACCCGCTGACCGATGCAGCCGATGAGATGAGCTTCCTCATCACCACTCAGGTCATGGAACTCTGGTTTACCCTCACGGCCCATGAGTGGCGTGCTGCCCAGCACGCACTCGCCAGAGACGACATTGCGGCCTCGCTGGATGCCCTCGCCCGCAGCAACCGGACCATTGAGGCAATGCACTTCTCCTGGCGACCGATCAGCGAGATGACACCCACGCAGTTCAGCCAGCTAAGAATCGCCTTCGGTAAGGCCTCCGGCTTCCAGTCGGTGATGTACCGACATCTGGAGTTTCTCCTAGGTCACAAATCAGACACGATACTACGCGCGCATCAAGGCAATCCCTCGGCGCACAATTCTTTGCTCGAGACCTACCAACACCCCTCGCTTTACGACGATGTGCTCAGGTACCTGCACCGTCACGGTCTGCCGGTCCCCGCGGCTGTGTGCGAGCGGGATGTCACTGCTCCCTACGAGTCCAACTCCGGCGTAGTCGAGGTCTGGCGGCGGATCTACACCGGGCCCCCACACCACCCTCTTTTCATGCTGGCCGAATTGCTTACCACCATCGCTGAGGGATTTGAGCGTTGGCGGACCGCACATGTTATGGCCGTGCGCCGCGTCCTCGGCACCAAAACCGGCAGCGCAGGCTCTTCCGGCCTGGCATGGCTGGAGGAGCGCGCCCGAACTCCCGTGTTTCCCGAACTCTGGACGGTCCGCGGTGACCTCTAGGAGCATTTCGGCGTTCGCAGCCGCAGAGGAGAGGCGGGTACTGAGTCTCAAGCCGGTACTCGCGCCCGTCCACGGCCGCTGGGGCAGTCATCCCCACCAGGTCTACGACTCCTGGCCGTCACAGGACCCCGAAGCGCCGTTGGTGGTCCTCCTCCACGGCGGCTACTGGCGCTACGACCGTATGCATCTGACCCCCCTGGCGGCCTTCCTGGCGCAGTGCGGCTTCTCTGTTCTCCTTCCCGAGTTCCGCCGATCAGGAGGAGCAGGCGGCTACCCAGAGACCTTCGACGATGTCGCCTGCATCGTTGACACCCTGCCCGCCGGCCGGCCTTACACGCTTGCGGGCCACTGCTCGGGCGGGCACCTTGCCCTGTGGTGCGCGGCCCGTGCCCTCCTCCCCTCCGACTCTCCCTGGCACACCCCCGGGCTGCCCGACTCCGTACTGGCGATCGCCCCGCTCACCGATCTTGCTGCTACCCGCCGGGACCGCCTCAGCACCGACGCAGCCGTACAGCTTCTCGGCGAGGAACAGTTTGAAGAGCGGCTTCCCCTGACAGACCCGTTGACACTGCTCACGGCGGCCGGGACGACGGGGGTGCGCACAGTGCTGCTGCACGGTGGTGCCGACGAGGAGGTGCCGCATACCCAGTTCGCTGATTACGCCGCCGTCCATCACGACTTGGAAACCATCGTGCTGCCCGGGACAGGGCATTACACTCCCATCGAGCCGGGTGCCCCGGCCGCCCAAAAGGTGGCTCTCACTCTGAAACGTCTGACGGACGAGCACGTCCGCGCCCCAAAAAGACCGACGAGGTGACTGCCGCGCTCTAGTGGCGAAGACCTCCGGTGTGGTGGAGGTGTCTTCGTGTCCCACCGTAAGGCCCGGCTGACCGTTCACGGCACGCGGCTGCTCGTCGAGCGTGTCCGCCCGGGCTGTCCCGTTGCTCACGTGGCGGCTGAGACGGGTGTCTCCCGCATCACGGCCCACAAGTGGGTGCGGAGATTCGCTGCCGAGAATGAGCCGGGGCTGCACGACCGCTCCAGCCGGGCCCACGTGACGCCGCACCGGGCGCCGGCCGAGCCACAGGCGCGAGTGTGCCGACTGCGTCAGGACCGAAAGCTCGGGCCGGCCCGGATCGGCCCGATCCCGGGACTGCCCGCCTCGACGAGCCACCGCATCCTGTCCCGCCACGGCCTGAACCGTCTCGCCTTCCTGGACCGGCCCACCGGACAGATCATCCGTCGCTACGAACGTGAATGGCCCGGCGAACTGGTGCACGTCGACGTGAAACAGCTCGGCCGCATACCCGACGGTGACGGCTGGCGCGTCCTGGATCGGACGGGCAGCCGCACGGCCCAGGACCGGAGTCGGTTTCGACTACGTCCACCCTGCCGTCGACGACCACTCCCGACTGGCCTACAGCGAGACCCATCCGGACGAGAAGGTCGCGACCTGCGCGGGCTTCCTCACTCGAGCAGCTGCCTTCTTCTACCGTCAGGGCATCACCCGTATCGAACGCGTGCTGACGGACAACGGCCTGGGCCTACCGCAAGGGCCCAGGCCTACAAGGCCGCCCAGGCCGAACTCGGCGCAGCCGGCAAGCTCACACGCGCCTACCGGCCGCAGACCCACGGCAAAGTCGAGCGCTTCAAACGCACCCTGCTCAATGAATGGGCCTATCAGCGGCCCTACTCCAGCAACACCGAACACGCCGAAGCCCTCGAACCGTACCTCCGCGCATACCATTACTGCCTACCGCACTCGGAGACCAGCCGACCACCAGCCGTGTCAACTGTCGCGGGTTCTTGAAGACTGACCCCCAGGAGACTTCCGAAAGTTGACCCCCCTTGTCGATCATGGAGGGTGCTGAAGGTGGAGGACTGGGCCG
>NZ_JBIBUW010000051.1:0-8232 GCF_043079785.1 Streptomyces sp. NPDC015139
CCTCGACCTGCTCCGCCCGATCTACTCCCAGACGGCTGCCTACGGCCACTTCGGCCGCGAGCTGCCCGACTTCACCTGGGAGCGCACCGACCGCGCCACCGCCCTGCGCACCGCCGTCGGCCTCGACTGACCGGCCACATCCCGCGAGAGGAACCACCCGTGTCCACGACCACCGCCCCACCCGGCACCGGCCTGCTCCTCGAGCCCGCCGCCACCGTACGCGCGCGCAGCGGCGTCGAAGAACTCCTCGCGGATCTGGCCACCGGCGGCTGGCGGCCGACACCACTCGAAGTCCGCGTCGCCGCACTGCTGCTGACCTCCACCGCCGGCGACGGCCAGCTCACCTCGCGCCGCATCCGGGCCGCCCTGTGGGAGGGCGCCGTCACCCTCGTCCACGACAACGGCGGCCGCTTCGCCCAGGCCCTCGCCGGCCTCGTCCCCGTCCTGGACGACCCGCAGCTCACCGCACCCGGCCTCCCCGGCACGGCGGGCGAACTGGTCGCCGCCGTGGCAGCCGCGAGCGGCTGAACCCCGCCCCCCGCAAGGCGGATGGCCCGGCCGGAAGTCTCCGGCCGGGCCATCCGCCTCATAGGAACCGCCTCACGCCGCCCAGGGCGCCATCGGGTACCAGATCAGCTCCCGGACGGCCAGGATCCGCACGTCCCAGTACAGGACCAGGAACACGCCCGCCGCCAGGAAACCCGCCGCCATCAGCGCCGACGCGCGGCTCGGCCGCCGCGCGGTCCACCGGTGCAGCCGCTCCCCGAACAGGCCGGCCACCAGCAGGAACAGCACCGACATGACGGTGATGTTGCCGATCGACTGAAGACCGAACGCCACCGCCCCGTACAGCGGGTTGTGGCTCTCGGCTGCGTCGCGGAACAACTGGCGGAACAACGGGAAGGGACGCCCGATCAGGAACGCCCCGATCAAAGCGCCCATCACCAGCATCGGCGCGCCCGGGAAGCGCCGCGACAGCCGCGCCAGCGGATCACGCACCACACCCAGCGCCGCCAGGCCCAGGTACGTCATCAGCAGACCGATCAGCCCGTAGACCACCATCGCCTGCACCAGACGCCCGGAGAAGCCGCCACCGCCCTGGCTGTCGTCGAACTGCGGCATGCCCCTACCGGCGAGGGACACCACCGCCCCGTACACGGCGGACACGACGACCGCACCGAGCGCGAGCCGGCTCAGCGGACGCAGCGCGGCGGCCATCCGGCCCCGCCGGGAGACGGCGGGGGCGCCGGCCAGCGGCGCCAGCGCGCTGAAGACGGCCACGTTGCACGCGGTGAACGTGCCCGCGACCCCGGTGGCCAGGGCGAACGCCAGACCCGCCAGCGCACCCGCGATCGGCGTGCCCTTGGCCGCGTGGCCGAGCAGGGTGTCCGCGATGTTGTCGCCGATGGTCCGGTCCACGAACTGCGCGGACCACACCACCGTCAGCGCGAAACCGAAGAGCGCGGCGACCACACCGACCAGCGCACGGCGGCGCGGCGCATGGCCGTTGAAGAAGAACGAGGACGACGCCGGACCGCTGTCCGCGGCCCGCCGCGCTCGGACGGGGGACGCGGCAGGCCGCTGCGCTGTCTGCGCCATGACATGTCGCCTTTCGGAAGGGGGGTGGGAGATCGGACGCCACGCTAATCCCGCCCGCACACCCGCCGACCGTCCGAACCCCTAGTGAGCACAGCAGAAGACGCACTCGCCCACACTTCGCGAAGTCACCGCCCAACCCGGCCTCCGACGGACGGACGGCTGCGTCCCCACGAGCGGACGACCGGGAGCCTCTCGTCCTCGCGGGCGCGCCCGCGACCGGTACGGCCTCCGTCCGGAGCCTGAGGGACCGGTCCGTCAGCGTCCCCTTCGTCCGAGCGGATCACCGGGAACCGCGCCGTCAGCCGAGCGGCAGCCTCTCGTCCCCCGCAGGCGCCCCCGTCACCGGTACCGCCCCCGGCCAGAGCGGGAGAGGACGGTCCGCCGCCGCACCTTTGTCCGCCGCGCCGACCGGCGACGGATCACCGTCCAGCACCGCGTCGAAGTTCCGCCACATCCACGCCCAGGCCGCCACCGGCCGGAACCGGGACCGGCCCGTGATGCCCGCACCCACACCGGCCGCGACGCTCTCCCCGGCCACGGCGATCAGCCCCGGGCTCCCGTGACCGGACACACGCCCACGGCCGGCTCAGCAGGCACCGGCGCCGGCACGAACGCGTACCGCACTCCGGTCAGTTCCTCCGACAGCTCCCACAGCCGGCCCTGCGCCGCGGCATCGCACGCCGCCCGACTCGACCGCGCGGGCACCGGCGCCCCACGGCTCCCGAACCGCCGGGCAGGCCCCAGATAGGCACCCCCGGGCAGCTCCGGATCCGTCGCCGCCCGCAGCGACGGCAGCGCCGCCGCCTGCGGCGGCTGGGCCAGCCAGCGCATCCCCGCCGCGACCACCGGCCGCAGCACGGCGGGAGCATCGCCGTGCCACAACCCGGTCGGCGACAACCCCGGATGCGCCGCGAGCGAGACGGTGGCGGCACCGGCAGCGCCGAGACGGCGCTGCAACTCCCGCGCGAACAACAGGTTCGCCAGCTTGGAGCGCCCGTACGCCGTCACCGACCGCCGCCCGGATCCCGACCGGGCACGGTCCGCGCCGACACCGCCGAAGCCCGCACGATGCGCGAGGCTCCCCACCGTCACGACCCGCGAACCCGGCACCTGCGACATCAGACCGAGCAGCAGCCCCGTCAGCGCGAAGTGCCCCAGGTGATTGACCCCGAGATGCGCCTCGAAACCGTCCGCCGTACGCCCGTCCACCGGGAACATCACCCCCGCGTTGTTGACCAGCAGGTCCAGCCGCACGTGCCGGTCGCGCACCTCCGCGGCGGCCCGGCGGACCGACTTCAGCGAAGCCAGATCCAGCCGCACCACCTCCGTGCTGCCGCCGATCCGCCCGGCCACCGCCCGCCCGCGCTCCACACTGCGGCACGCCAGGACGACGTGCGCCCCGCGGACGGCGAGCTCCCGGGCCGTCACCAGCCCGAGGCCACCGGACGCGCCGGTCACCAGGGCGACTCTGCCGCTCTGATCGGGGATGTCGGCGCAGGACCAGCTCATGACACACTCCTGAGGCTCGGCGACGGACCGCGACGATCCGTCAGCGGGCGGCTCCATAGCCGCGGTTGACAATGCGTTCGGCCACCACGTCGTAGTGCGACGGGTCGGACGGAACTTCGGTGGCGAGGCCACTCACGTACCGGTTGAACATCGCGAACGCGGCCGCGATCAGAACCGTGTCGTGGATGTGGGCGTCCGTGGCCCCCTCGGCCCGAGCGGCCGCAATCGCCTTGTCGGACACCGGAGCCGCCTTCGCCTGCACCTCGGCGGCCACCGCCAGCAACGACCGCAGCAGCGGGGAGACCGGAGCCGAGCCCGGGTCGGCGAGCACCGCGGCCACCAGCTCGGATCCACCGTCGAGCTGCGCCGCCGCGAACGCGCTGTGCGAACCGGCGCAGAATGCGGTGCGGTTCAGGTGCGACACATAGGCCGCTATCAGCTCACGCTCCCCCCGGCTCAACGGCGAACTGCCACTGCGCAGCAAGGTCTCCGCCACCTGGGACAACACGCCCGCGGTGTCCGGGCGCTGGGCGAACAGCCCACTGATACCGGGGAGGTCGTTGGTCAGCTCGATGTGGGGCACGATGCGCGTCCTTGTCTTCCGTGGAATCGACGCAACCATCATCGTCGGAACCCGGCCCCGTCCCGGCCAACTCCCAGGATGCGCAGTGCGACCGGCACCGCCGGCGCCCCCATCTGCGCACTCAGCGAGAAGCGCCCCACCGCCCGCTAGTCCAAGAATGAGGACGTGGCAAGCGACACCTCACGCAACACCGAGACTTCGGCAGATGGCCGAGCCGGTACGGGCACGTCCGGCCGCCCGCGCTCATGCCTCGGCCGGCCGGACCAGCCGCCACGCGCTCAGGGCACCGGTCACCGCCAGCGCCCGCCGGCACACCACCCGACACCGGCGGACCGCACTCGGGCCGTCCGCCGCCAGCAGGAACGCGGCACCCCGAGCCCCGGCACGGCTCACGTGCAGCCGGATGTGCTCGACGCCGTCGTCCGGACCGCACACCGCCCACAGGGCGTCGAGCAGGACATCGCCGGGCAGCTCCGGCGCGTCGTGCGGCTTGGCGAAGGCGAACTCGACGAGGTGCACACACCCGAGTGTGCCGCACACCACCGGACCCCACCCAGACCTGACGGGGGCCACGAACATGCCGTGGCACGCATGTGCCCGGCACCCACACGATGCGGGGGACGCTGATGCTGCGCGTACTCGGACTGGACTCCGGTACGGAGGCCGTATACCGGCTCATGCTGGAACACCCCTCCTGGGGCGTGGACCGCCTGGCCCACGAACTCGACCAGGACCGCTCCGCCGTCACCACCGCCCTCGACACACTCGCCGACCTCGCACTCCTGCGCGGCACGGCAGCCGAAGGCGACACCACCCCGCTGCTCGTGCCACCCCGAGCCGGACTCGGCGCCCTCCTGGACCGCCGCCAGGACGAACTCGCCCGCACCCAACTGGAGATCGACGCCGGCCGCGCCGCCGTCGCCGACCTCCTCGCCGACTACACCGCCCTCGGCCGCACCACCGGCGCCGGCGTGGAACGCTTCACCGGCGCCGCTGCCGCCGGTCGCCTCCAGACCGACCTGAGCGCACGGGCCCGCGAAGAAGTCCTCGCGCTCGCCCCCACCACCACGCCCGGCGACGGCCCCTGGGACCTCGACGTCCCCCTCCACCTCGGCCTGCTGGGCCGGGGCGTGCGCGTACGCATCCTCCACACGGACAGCACCACGGGCCCGGCACACCACCACGAGGCCGTACGCCGGCTCACCCGCGCCGGCGCCGAGATCCGCACCCTGCCCGCACTGCCGCTGCACCTGCGCCTCGTCGACGGCACGAGCGCCGCCCTGCCCCTCGACCCCGGCGACCCCGACGGCGGAGCCGTCCTCCTCGCCGAACCCGGCGCCCTCGCCGCACTGCGCGCCCTGTTCACCCACCTGTGGGACACAGCCACCCCCTGCGACGGCAAAGACGAGGCGGACGGCACCGACGACGCCCGGCAGACGTACTCACCACGAGAACGCGCCCTGCTCCGCCTCCTCGCCGAAGGACACACCGACGAGGCCGCGGCCCGGAAACTCGGCATCTCCCTGCGCAGCGAACGCCGGATGATCTCCAGCCTCTCCGACCGCATCGGCGCCCGCAGCCGCTTCCAACTCGGCTTGCAGGCCGCCCGGAGCGGCCTGCTCTGACACAACAGTGCCAGGGCCGTTCTGTGCCACGCGAAAACGCGGACAACACCCCTGAGGGCATGTCAGAGTCATCCCAGAGAACGGCACGGAAAGCACACGGAACCCCGCTGAAAGGGCCGCTCCATTCCAACAGCAACGCTCCCTGAAATTGCACCGTTCCCCAACGGGAAAGGCGCGCGAAAACCGGCTCTCCCCTCCAAATCCCCCGGCGGAACGAGCCATCCGAGAAACGACGACCGGAAAGGAGAGAACCATGTGACGGCGAACCCCGCTGAGACGCCGCCCGCCGGCACAGCGGGGAACGCGGACGGGTGAGGCGGCCCGGACGAAAACGGCCGCCACATCACCACGCACAGCCCGCGCGGCACCCAGCCCACCACCCGGCCGGACACGCCCACCGAAACGGTCGACACACAACAACCCCACACAGCACAAATAAAGTTGGCCTACGCTGCCACATGTGCCTCACGATGAGGTCCGCCACCCCTCCCGCAGCGAAGGACCCTCACCCGTGCCGCACATCCACCTCGACAGCGACCTGCCCGGCATCAGAGGCCTGATGAGCGACCGCCCCGACACGGCAGCCCCGCTCAACGCCCTCGCCGACCTGATCCTGCGCGGCGATTCCCCCCTCACCCGCGGCGAACGCGAACTGATCGCCAGCCACGTCTCCGAACGCAACGCCACCCGCTTCTGCGCCGACACCCACGGCGCGGCCGCCGCCGCCCAGCTCGACGACGGCAAAGCCATCGTCGAAGCCGTACACCACGACCCCGGCACCGCCCCGGTCACCCCACTCCTGCGCGCCTTGCTGCGCGTCGCCGGCGAAGTACAGCAACAGGCCGCCCCCGTCTCCGACGACGCGATCGCCGCCGCCCGCGCCGCCGGCGCCACCGACACGCACCTGCACGACACCGTGCTCATCGCGGCCGCCTTCTGCATGTACAACCGCTACGTCAGCTGCCTGGCCACCACCCTGCCCACCGAGCCCGGCTACTACGAGGAAGCGGGCCGACGGATCACCGCACACGGCTACGCGGCCGTCTGAAGGAGCAACGGCCCGTCATGCCCACCGCCTCCACGCAGCCGGTGCACCGCCGCGCCGTCGCCGCCACCGTCGTCGGCAACTTCATCGAGTCCTTCGACTGGCTCGGCTACGGCCTCTTCGCACCCCTGTTCGCCGCCCGGTTCTTCCCCGCCGGCAACTCCCTCACCTCACTCCTCGGAGCCTTCGCCGTCCTCGGCATCGGCGTCCTCGTCCGGCCGATCGGCGGCATCCTCCTCGGCCGCCACGCCGACCGGCACGGCCGAAGACCCGCCCTCATCCTCGCCATCTCCCTGATGGCCGGCGGCTCCCTGCTGATCGCCCTCACCCCCTCCTACACGCACATCGGCCTCCTCGCCCCCCTCCTGCTGCTGCTCGCCCGCACCGCACAGGGCATCTCCCACGGCGGCGAATGGCCCGCCGCCACCGCCTACCTGATGGAAGTGGCCCCCCGCCACCGCAAAGCCACCTACGGCAGCCTGTTCTCCCTCTCCACCTGCGCGGGCGCCTTCACCGCCTCCCTCCTCGGCGGCGCCCTGACCACCACCCTCGGCCCCGGACCCATGGCCGCCTGGGGCTGGCGCGTGCCGTTCCTGATCGGCGGCATCCTCGGCCTGGTCCTGCTCGTCCTGCGCACCGGGCTCGCCGAGACCGAGATCTACCGGCGCGAGGTCCACTCCCGCCGCGACCGCGGCTCCCTGCGCCAACTGCTCCGCGCCCACCGGCGCAGCGTCCTGACCGCCACCCTGTTCGTGGCCGGCACCGGCGCCGTCGGCGGCACCTGGACCGCGGTCGTACCCGCCCTCGGCGGCCGCCTCGCTACGCCCGGCACCATGATGTGGGTCGTGGTCACCGCCACCGCCACGATGATGCTGCTCAACGTGCCCATAGGCCTGCTCGCCGACAGGATCGGCGCCACCCGGCTGCTCGTCGCCGCCAGCGCCCTCTTCGCGGTCACCGGCTCGGTCTCGTACCTCACGATGACCGGCACCTTCGCCAGCCTGCTGTTCACCTACGGCTCCGGTGTGGTCTACCTCGTCTGCGCCACCACCGTGCTGCCCAAGCTGCTCACCGACATCTTCCCCACAAAGGTCCGCGCCCTCGGCGTCGGCCTGCCCAACGCCGTCATGAGCGCCGTCCTCGGCGGCATCGCTCCCGCCGGCGCGACCTGGGCCGCCGAGCACGACGCCTCCGCCTGGTTCATCACCGGCATGATGGCCGCCGTCCTGCTCGCCGTCCCCGCGTCCCTGCTGGCACCGGCCACAACGGCGGCCCTCACGGAGACCGCTCCGCCCACCGGAACCCGGCACGAAGAGCTGCCACTGGCCACCACCGGCAGCTGACACGCACCAGGCCGGCTCCCCAGCGAAGGGAGCCGGCCTCGTGCGTGCCAGGCAAAGCGGCGCTGAATCAGGAAGACGTGCACCAGAGCCATCCCATGACCCCGGCCCAGCCCGTAGTCCTCCTTGAGCCATTCAGAACCGGACCCGCCTTCAACGCCGGCCCCGCGAACCCGCGCTCATCCGCCAGCGCCATGAATTGGCGGGGCGTCAGCCCCGTCTTGCCTCGATGTTGTCCAGATACGCCTGAAACGACATGGACTCCTCGCTCACTGAATAGTCCGCCCCGACGACGGACACCACCTCCAAGCGTGAACTTCCACCCGCCCCAGCCCCCGCTCCGCACCACCACTCACAACAACTTCGCCATGTCGCTGCACCGAAGACTGGTAGTAGCCCGCGGTTCCAGATCTAATCTGTGCTTTATTTTGAAGCACAAGTCAGTCCGGCGGGTCCCGTCACCTGGTATGGCGGGACCCTTGAGCCTATTGGTGGTGTCGGCTGGTGCTGGGTCGCGCGATGCGTAGGACC
>NZ_JBIBUW010000052.1:0-6767 GCF_043079785.1 Streptomyces sp. NPDC015139
CAACGCCACCAGCCTGCCGAACTGCACCTCGGACAAACCCGAGAACGGCTCGATCCACTTCGGATCACCCGCTGAGATCACCCCACCCATGCCCAGCCAACGCACCAACCGCCCCACCGGTTACGGGACAACCTCTAGGACCAGGCGCTCGGCACACCCCCGTCGCGGCACGCCGCCAGACGGTGATTCGAAAGCTCTGCCAGGTAGCAGCTAGTGGTCGTCGAATCCCATGAGTAGCGCCCGCGAAAGGCGCCGCCATCCACTGGCGTGGGCCGATGTGGGATTAGCAGAGGCTGCACCCAATCGCTCAGGAGGACTGAAGGCGGCAACTGCATCGTAGTACCTCACGGACATCGGCTCGGCCAGCGGGACAGCTCCTCTGTTACCTGGCTTGGGCAACCCTCGGAGGCAGACGCCTTACCGCCGGGCGGAACGACCGAGAGCTCTCTCTTGCCAGGCTCGCGACCACGATTCGGTTGCGGTAAGTCACCGCAGTTACGACGCTCCGGGCCGCCTGCCGAGGCATCGGGCAACGTTGAGGCGTTTTCAGTGCTGACCTGGCGCGAACCGGCCTCCCCAGGGCCGACACTCCTTCCCCTCCGCCCGACGGGGGTCAAGGCGCAATCCGCCACCGGGGCCTGGCCGAGGCAGCACCAGCAAGGCTCTCCGCTATCTTGACGAAGGCCAGCGTGCCAGCGCAGCACGCCGTCGCCACCAGGGCGGCTTCTCGACACGCCACCTCACGAGGAAGCTACCGGCCAGATCCGAGTGGGGGTCTCGTATCTCTCGACGAGCAGTCGCTGGATGGCAGGCCAGATCTCCGTCCGCGTCTCGCAACACTCTCTGTAGAGCTGGTGTGAATGCGTCTGGCTAGCCATGTCGGCGACGGTTGAAATGAGGGCCACGAGCAGCGGTGTGAGGTCTCAGGACTTCCTTGACGGGTTGTCGTCAGGAGATCGTTGACGGTCCTTCTGGGTGCCCATGCCTTTGACGTAGAGCCTGGTGATCGGCTCGCGGTTCTTGCGCGGCCGGACGGCGAGTTCGTTCTCGCCGTGCAGGATCCGGTAGTGGGTGTCCTCGATGACGGCGGTGACGATCTTTCCCGCGCGCCGCGGTCCGAGCTTGATGAACTGGCCGTTGATCATGAAGCGGCCGCTCGCATGCACCTTGCGCTGGGCCCGGATGGCACCGGCCGGCAGGGGAGGAGGCGGAAGCGGGGATGTCGCCGTCCGTGCCCCGTCGATCTGCCCCAGACGGTCGGCCGGAACGGGGCAGGGCCACGTCCCCATCAGGGCGTCGTCGGCGATGGCGTGCATGAGGTGCCCGTCGAGGCGGAGAGTGACCGTGCGGCCGGCGAGGGCGAATCCGACCTGGTAACGGCCGCCGGCCAGGCAGACGATCCCGTCCCGGTGGACCTTGCGGTCGACCTCGACAGGTTCGCCGGCGGCGAGGATGGCCGTGCCGTTGCGGGCCCTGGGCAGGGCGGCGGGTGCGGGCTCGGGACCGGCCCGGACGGGCGCCGTAGCGCATGGTCAGGTAGGCGAGGTCCTCCGGCCGCAGCCGGGACGGGACCGTGGTGACGAGGTGACCGTCGAGGAGGAAGTGGACGCTGCGGTGGTTCGCCCAGACCGTCAGCGTCCTGCCGGCCAGTGCCTGGTGGATGCCCACCCGCTGCCTGCCCGTGACCAGGGTGATCTCGCCGCTGGGCGGCACCCGCACTTTGAACTCGACCGCGGTGCCCTGCGGCGCAAGGACGGGCGGTTTGATGACCTCGATGGACAACTCCGGCTCTGGGACCGTTTGTTCAGGATGCTCATCATCACTCCGGACGCGGACGGCAGTGTGGGGCCGGAAGAGGCTGATCGGGGTGGCCATGCTCAGGGCCTGGTGCGGGCGCTGGTGGTTGTAGGCGTGCGCCCAGCCGTCGATCGCTTCCTGGGCCGAGGCCAGCGACTCGAACGGCACGACGTGATCGAGGAACTCCTCGCGCAGGGTGCGGTGAAAGCGTTCGATCTTGCCCGTGGTGGTGGGTGACCGCGGCTTGGTCAGCCGCTGGGTGATGCCGTTCTCCCGGCAGATACGCTCGAAGAGCACCTCCACCGGCTGTGGCCGTTGGTGCCGGCCGGTGAACTGCTTGCCTCCGTCAGCACCTCGAAGGGCACGCCGTAGCGGCGCATCGCGGCGGTGAAGGCCGAGCACACGGCGCGGGCGCTGGGCACGGCCACGACGGAAGCGATCACGACGAACCGGGAGTGGTCATCGATGCTGGTGACCATCTTGCACTCCCGTCCGTCGGCCAGCGGAACACCGCCGACCAGGTCCATCTGCTACAGGTGCATGGGCGCCTCGCGCTGCCACTGAACCTCTTTCATCCTGTCTCGGCAGGGTGAAATGGCTGGTCAGCCGGGTGGAGTAACAAGGCGAGGCTCCTGGTCGTTGCGCTGGTGTTCTCTACGCACCATGCCTCGACCGAGGAGCCTCGCTTGGTTCCGTATCCTGCCATGCTCGACGTCCCGCACGAGCTCGTTGAGCACGTCTCGTGGCTGATCTACGCCCGAAGGCGTGAACTGCGTTCGCGTTGGCGGCGCTTGAGCTGCTTCAAGCAGGCTCTGCTCGCTCTGGCCCATCTGCGGAAGAACGAGACTCTTGCGCAGGTCGGAGCCGGCTTCGGGGTCTCGGAAACGACCGCCTGGAGGTACGTCGACGAGACCCTGGAACTTCTGGCCGCATGAGCCCCCGGCCTGGGCGAGGCGCTGGTGGGCCTGGGCGAGGGCGACTTCGTGATCGTCGACGGCACCCTGATCCCGACCGACCGGATCGCCGCGGACGAGCCGTACTACTCGCAGAAACACCGCAAGCACGGGATGAACGTGCAGGTCGTCGCCACGCCGGACGGCACACCGCTGTGGTTCTCCCGAGCTCTGCCCGGCCACACCCACGACCTGACCGCCGCCCGCGCCCACGGGATCGTCCAGGCCTGCCTGACCCGCGAGATCCTGGTTCTCTCGGACCGGGCCTACCAAGGCGCCGGCGCGACCGTCCGCACCCCCTACTACCGGCACCACGAACTGCCTGACCACTACCAGCAGTACAACCGCGACCACGCCCGCCTCCGAGCACCCGGCGAACGCGCCTTCGCCCGGCTGAAATCCTGGCGACTCTTACGACGGGCCCGATGCTCAACCAACCGCATCAGCCGAACCATCGCCGCCGTCCACACCCTCCTGACCTGGCAAAACTCAGGATGAAAGAGGTTCAGTGACTAGAGTTTGTCCCGTTGGGGTGTGAGTTATCCAGTGAGGGCCAGGCTGTGGAGCCGGGCGATGATGCCGAGCATCGCCTGGAACATGCCGTGCCCCTGAGCCGACAGGATCTTCTAGTTCTTCAACCGCGACAGTGCAAGTTCCACCCGGGCTCGCGCCCGGCGGGTCCGGTTCTAGCCGTAGACCAAGATAAGTCTGACCTGGTCGTTTGCGGTGCGGAACGAGCCGGCCAGTGCCCTGGTATACGCCGTCGGCGATGATTCCAGCCACGCGGCAGACCCGGTCGACGCCGGACTCTGTGAACGCTCGGCAGTCGTTGTGGTTACCACGCAGCGGGAGGCCGATCGCCACCACCAGGCGGCCGTTGGCGTCGATAACGACCTGCAGGTTCGTCGAGCCCCGAGAGTTCATACTGGATGCGGCACGCTGCGACCACGGGTGGGCACCAAGGTGCCGTCGACGATGCAGACGGTGTTCTTGCGCGGCCGCCGGGCGAGATGGCCAGCAAGGGTGCGGCCCGTTCAGTCCGCACCGTCGGACGGGCCCTTTCCGCCGTCGGCGCGGCGCGGTCGGTAGAAATCCGCTCCACAAGAGGAGGCCTAGCACCATTTCTGGCCGGTCGCTGCGTCGCCCAGGCCAGCCCGAGCGCGGCCAGCGCCTCGAGCTTGTCGGCGCCGTGCCCCGCCCGCAGGGCCCTGCCCTTGGAGGGGTCTACTTCCGCGACAACGGCCGCCGCACCCACGGCTTGGAGGTCGGGCTGACCGACGTCGAGCTGCCTGGCTTCGACCTGTAGCCCGACTGGGGCAGCCCTCGCCCCAGGGGGTGACCAAGCCCTTCACTCGGCGAGCTGAGCGCTCAGTTTTCAGTCACGTCCCATCAGCTACGCGAGGTGCTCGTCGAAGCCTTCCTGGTCAGCGCCCCGGGGACTGCACCTGTACGACGACGCACTGCCCCAAGCCGACCCGTCCCCACATGTCCAGGACCTGGACGCGGAACGTCTCGTACCCGTACACCGGGCTCTCCTCGAAGTTGTGGCCCTCGGGATGACACCGCTCCCTGACCGTGCTGGCGAAAGGCACCGACTTGAGGGGGCGTACGAACCCGCTCGGGTATCGACTTCGTTGTCGATGACTCGCGGTCCGAAGGTCACGGCGTGCTCGTGCGGTGACGAACTGGGGGTCCTGCTCGGCGGGTTCGCAGTGTTCTGAAACGGGGGTGCCTAAGTTCTGTGACGCCGAGCGCTCGTTTTTGTATATAAGGGTTGTGGCGAAATCGGCTGGGCAAGTTAAGCGCCTCTTCGATGTATGGGCTTCTACGACGTCGTGATACCGCACCCGCGCGGACCACCCCGGCCGCCATCCCCAGGTTTCCGGATGGGGTGGTTCACGAGCAGGCCGTGGCCTCGGCCGGCACCCCGCCTCGCCGGGGCCTGCCCGGCCGCGTGGGTGATCTCGTGCAGGTCCGGCGGCCCGGCTGCCTCGCCGGTCGGTTGTCAGCCGGTAGCGTGCGCCACGCCGGTCGCTACCGCCCCGACGCTGACGGCGGTGGCGACCCCCGGTGGTCTCTTCCCCCCCGTAGGCCATCGGATGGCTGCGCTCCCTGGACACCTCCTGAGGACGTCCGGGGGCGCAGCTCCGGCACCGGCCACCACGAAACTGGCGTGTCTGGCCGTTCTTCGAGCTGTCTGTTCCGGCTGGCACGATGGCTGTATGACCATGGAAAACGAGTCTTTGGAAGCAGCAGCGCGGGCTGTGCGGGATGCGCAGGAGGCCTTGCATGCCGCCCGCCGGAACCTGACCCGGGCCGTGCTCGCCGCCTATGCGGACGGGGAGCCCGTCTCTCGTATCGCGGAGCGCACCGGTCGTACCACCACTGATGTCTGGAACGTCCTCGCCGTCCATGGCATCACCCGCGGCGGAAACCTCAACGGACCGCAGCTCGCCTGAACTGCCCCGCTCGGGGTCAGGCGGCTGTGCGGTGGGGCGGGTGGGGCTCGAACCCACGACCTACGGATTAAAAGTCCGCAGCTCTGACCAACTGAGCTACCGCCCCTTACCTGAGAACATGTAGATCATCATCGCACCATATTACGCGGGCGGTGTGCGTTTTCTCGTGCTGGTGATCCCGGGGAGGGGGTGCGCCCTACGTGCTGTGCGGCCGCCCGACGGAGACATACGTACGCGGTGGCCGGCGGTATGGCCCGCCTGGGCGCGCCTGCGGTGCTGCCGCATGGGGGTCCTATGAGGCGGTGAGAGCGTCGCGGAGGCTGGCACGACAGTCGAAGACGGTATCGATGCCGACCAGTTGCAGGATGCGCAGGATGGGGTGGGGGACGCCGGCCAGGCGCAGCCAGCCGCCCGCCCGATTAAGGTCGCGGTTGGCGGCCAGCAGGATGGTGATGCCTCTGGAGTCCATGAAGGACACGCGCCGCATGTCGACCACCACACGGGGCCGGCCGGCGAGAGGACGAGGGGCCAGCGCTTGAACCAAAGGGCCAACGCTGTTCCGATCGATTTCGCCCGTCACCGTGATCACGGTGATCTGGTCGGTGGCGGTGGTCACGATCTTCAGCGGTTCCGGCAGGCGCACTCTCACATCACCACTTCCTCCGTCCCTGCCTCGTCGGATGCAACGTCTACCAGTGGACGGCACCGGCCGACGGCGCGCTCTCCAGGATGACGAGGGGCGAGCGGATAGGGACCGCGTTGGCTGCCGCGGTCGCCGCCGTCGTGCTTGGCGGCTTCCTCGCCAGCGGTGTCAGCCTCGATGCTCCTGAGAAGGCGAAGCCGAGCAGAGCAACCCCCTCAGTAGGTCAGCAGCAGGACTCCCTGGCACCTTCGGCGTCCGCGACGCCTTCGGCACTGGCTTCTCCGGCCCCCACGCTGATCGGGCAAGGGCGTGCTGGTCGTGGTGAGTGACGGGCATCCGGCTTCTGATCTGGGAAGCGACAAGCGACAAGACAAGGAAGACGACAAGCGACAAGACAAGACAGGCGACAAGCTGGGTACGTCATCGCGGACACGTACGGGGCCCGCAGCTGACGTACCCGCGGCCTCGGCCAGGCGGCGCCGGCGCCTGCCGAACCGCGCGGCGCCAGCCGTGCGGAACTACAAACGGCCGCCCCGATCCCCTCGCCCGCCGCCCGCACTCCCGCCCCACCTCCCTCACTCTTCTGCATGTGGCGGGCGAGGGTGGCCCAGAGGGGATGTCGGACTATCCGGAATGCCCCACCACGCGGGCTGACGCGCGAACCGACAGCCCCGGAATCCAAGGTGCGGAGCAGATGCCGCAGGGGTTGTCGCAGCACTTACCGCAGGGGATATCAGCGGGGTCGACGACACCCGGTGGGGCCCTTCGGTCTCCGGTCGGCGAAGCGGCCCCACCGACGCGCAACAGACGTCCAGGATGTTGTCAACGCTTCCTGAATTTTGACCCCTCCCGGACCTCTGAAAATTGACCCCTCGGGGTTGGATCAGTCCTGGTTTGCGCGGTTCTCTTTCGCGA
>NZ_JBIBUW010000053.1:1842-5045 GCF_043079785.1 Streptomyces sp. NPDC015139
GACGGGTGGCTGGTCGTTGTTTGAGAACTGCACAGTGAACGCGAGCATCTGTGGCCAAGTTTTTAAGGGCGCACGGTGGATGCCTTGGCACCAGGAACCGATGAAGGACGTGGGAGGCCACGATAGTCCCCGGGGAGTCGTCAACCAGGCTTTGATCCGGGGGTTTCCGAATGGGGAAACCCGGCAGTCGTCATGGGCTGTCACCCGCTGCTGAACACATAGGCAGTGTGGAGGGAACGAGGGGAAGTGAAACATCTCAGTACCCTCAGGAAGAGAAAACAACCGTGATTCCGGGAGTAGTGGCGAGCGAAACCGGATGAGGCCAAACCGTATGCGTGTGAGACCCGGCAGGGGTTGCGCATGCGGGGTTGTGGGATCTCTCTTCTGCGGTCTGCCGGCCGTAGGACGAGTCAGAAACCGTTGATGTAGGCGAAGGACATGCGAAAGGTCCGGCGTAGAGGGTAAGACCCCCGTAGTCGAAACGTCAGCGGCTCGTTTGAGAGACACCCAAGTAGCACGGGGCCCGAGAAATCCCGTGTGAATCTGGCGGGACCACCCGCTAAGCCTAAATATTCCCTGGTGACCGATAGCGGATAGTACCGTGAGGGAATGGTGAAAAGTACCGCGGGAGCGGAGTGAAATAGTACCTGAAACCGTGTGCCTACAAGCCGTGGGAGCGTCGGATGCAGCTTGCTGTATCTCGTGACTGCGTGCCTTTTGAAGAATGAGCCTGCGAGTTTGCGGTGTGTTGCGAGGTTAACCCGGGTGGGGAAGCCGTAGCGAAAGCGAGTCCGAACAGGGCGATTCAGTAGCACGCTCAAGACCCGAAGCGGAGTGATCTAGCCATGGGCAGGTTGAAGCGGAGGTAAGACTTCGTGGAGGACCGAACCCACCAGGGTTGAAAACCTGGGGGATGACCTGTGGTTAGGGGTGAAAGGCCAATCAAACTCCGTGATAGCTGGTTCTCCCCGAAATGCATTTAGGTGCAGCGTCGTGTGTTTCTTGCCGGAGGTAGAGCACTGGATAGGCGATGGGCCCTACCGGGTTACTGACCTTAGCCAAACTCCGAATGCCGGTAAGTGAGAGCGCGGCAGTGAGACTGTGGGGGATAAGCTCCATGGTCGAGAGGGAAACAGCCCAGAGCATCGACTAAGGCCCCTAAGCGTACGCTAAGTGGGAAAGGATGTGGAGTCGCACAGACAACCAGGAGGTTGGCTTAGAAGCAGCCACCCTTGAAAGAGTGCGTAATAGCTCACTGGTCTAGTGATTCCGCGCCGACAATGTAGCGGGGCTCAAGCGTACCGCCGAAGTCGTGTCATTGCAGCATATAGGGCCAACGCCTGCTGTGATGGGTAGGGGAGCGTCGTCTGCCGGGTGAAGCAGCACCGGAAGGTAGTTGTGGACGGTTGACGAGTGAGAATGCAGGCATGAGTAGCGATACAAACGTGAGAAACGTTTGCGCCGATTGACTAAGGGTTCCTGGGTCAAGCTGATCTGCCCAGGGTAAGTCGGGACCTAAGGCGAGGCCGACAGGCGTAGTCGATGGATAACCGGTTGATATTCCGGTACCCGCTGTGAAGCGTCAAACATCGAGCATCGTGATGCTAAGGCCGTGAAGCCGCCCTGATCTCTTCGGAGTTGAGGGGAGTGGTGGAGCCGCCGAACCAAGCGGTTAGTAGGTGAGTGATGGGGTGACGCAGGAAGGTAGTCCATCCCGGGCGGTGGTTGTCCCGGGGTAAGGGTGTAGGACGCAAGGTAGGCAAATCCGCCTTGCACACAGTCTGAGACCTGATGCCGAGCCGATTGTGGCGAAGTGGATGATCCTATGCTGTCGAGAAAAGCCTCTAGCGAGTTTCATGGCGGCCCGTACCCTAAACCGACTCAGGTGGTCAGGTAGAGAATACCGAGGCGTTCGGGTGAACTATGGTTAAGGAACTCGGCAAAATGCCCCCGTAACTTCGGGAGAAGGGGGGCCACACTCGGTGATCCGATTTACTCGGTGAGCTGGGGGTGGCCGCAGAGACCAGCGAGAAGCGACTGTTTACTAAAAACACAGGTCCGTGCGAAGCCGTAAGGCGATGTATACGGACTGACGCCTGCCCGGTGCTGGAACGTTAAGGGGACCGGTTAGCTCCATTTCGGTGGGGCGAAGCTGAGAACTTAAGCGCCAGTAAACGGCGGTGGTAACTATAACCATCCTAAGGTAGCGAAATTCCTTGTCGGGTAAGTTCCGACCTGCACGAATGGCGTAACGACTTCTCGACTGTCTCAACCATAGGCCCGGTGAAATTGCACTACGAGTAAAGATGCTCGTTTCGCGCAGCAGGACGGAAAGACCCCGGGACCTTTACTACAGTTTGATATTGGTGTTCGGTTCGGCTTGTGTAGGATAGCTGGGAGACTTTGAAGCAGCCACGCCAGTGGTTGTGGAGTCGTCGTTGAAATACCAGTCTGGTCGTGCTGGATGTCTAACCTGGGTCCGTGATCCGGATCAGGGACAGTGTCTGATGGGTAGTTTAACTGGGGCGGTTGCCTCCCAAAGGGTAACGGAGGCGCCCAAAGGTTCCCTCAGCCTGGTTGGCAATCAGGTGTTGAGTGTAAGTGCACAAGGGAGCTTGACTGTGAGACCGACGGGTCGAGCAGGGACGAAAGTCGGGACTAGTGATCCGGCGGTGGCTTGTGGAAGCGCCGTCGCTCAACGGATAAAAGGTACCCCGGGGATAACAGGCTGATCTTCCCCAAGAGTCCATATCGACGGGATGGTTTGGCACCTCGATGTCGGCTCGTCGCATCCTGGGGCTGGAGTCGGTCCCAAGGGTTGGGCTGTTCGCCCATTAAAGCGGTACGCGAGCTGGGTTTAGAACGTCGTGAGACAGTTCGGTCCCTATCCGCTGTGCGCGTAGGAATATTGAGAAGGGCTGTCCCTAGTACGAGAGGACCGGGACGGACGAACCTCTGGTGTGCCAGTTGTTCTGCCAAGGGCATGGCTGGTTGGCTACGTTCGGGAGGGATAACCGCTGAAAGCATCTAAGCGGGAAGCCTGCTTCGAGATGAGTATTCCCACCTCCTTGAGAGGGTAAGGCTCCCAGTAGACGACTGGGTTGATAGGCCAGATATGGAAGCCGGGTAACCGGTGGAGTTGACTGGTACTAATAGGCCGAGGGCTTGTCCATTGATGCTCGCGTTCACTGTGTTGGTTCTGA
>NZ_JBIBUW010000054.1:0-4259 GCF_043079785.1 Streptomyces sp. NPDC015139
GGCAGGTCCTGGACAGCGTCCGGGTGCCGGGCGACCACGCCGCGCGGTCCGGCGACTCCTCGCGGCCCGCCTGATCCTCCCGGGCCGTCCGGCCGACGGCGAAGGAGTCCCTACAGACCCCGAAGGGGGCGGAAGTCGTCCCGGCGCCCTCCGCTGCGGTAGCTCTCTCCGGAACGCCGCCGGCACCGTCGCAGTCCGCGGCGGTGCTGCGCCAGAGCGTCAGCTATGGAACCTCCGTCCGAGCACACTGGCCCCACGCGTGTTGCTGAAGCGAGAGCGAGCTGCACCGGCGCGGGGGTGACTGCCGGTGGGGCAGCGGGCTCCGTGAACCAGCGGATCCCTCGGCGTCCAAGCGGTCGGGGGGACGCTCGTTGACGTGCCGGTCCCGTGCGCGCGTCAGGCTGTGGCCGCCGGGGAGGTTAGTCCCACTGGATGTCGGCGAGGCTGTCGAGGGGTGCTCGGTCGGCTGCTGCTTCGGGGACGCTGAGGGTGTCGCCCTTGTGGAGGGCGGCGGGGAAGCGCAGGTGGGTGCGGGTCTCGAGTTCGCCGAGGGTGACCTGGAAGGTGCGGAACTCGTCGAGTTCGAGGGCCTCGAGTTGGTTGAGGTTCTGGGTGAGCAGGAACGCCTTGGCCTTCAGCTCGCCGCCCTCGGTGAAGGTGATGATCTTCCAGAACTCGCGGGGGATCTTCACGTTGCGGAAGAGGCGGTCGTTGTCCTGGAAGACGGGCCCGCCGAACACACTGACCTTGAGGTCGTCGACGTCGACGTCGTCGAAGACGGCGTCTTCGAGCCGGCCCCACAGGCCGTTCTTGGCGCTCTGGTTGAAGTCGTCCATCTGCGGGGTGATGTTGGTGTAGAAGAAGGAGTCCGTGTTGGCCTTCTGGGCCTCCGGGAGGCTGCCCCACAGCAGGTCGGCGCGGCGGGCGATATGGCCGCGGTCCAGCCGGTTGTTCTCATATAGTTCGTTGCCCACCTGGGCCTTGGCGGGCAGGCGGGGGTCCTTGACGAAGGGGATGTCGGCGCGGCTGAGTTTCTTCAGGGAGCCGCCGTCGATGTTCCAGGCCACCCAGAACGGGAAGCGCCGCGTCTTGCTGAGCGTGAGGGAGAAGTGGGTGTAGGGGATGACCTCGCTGCCGTCCAGGAGGACCGCGTCCCGGGCGAGTTCGGCGTCCAGTTGCGGGGCCTCGATGCGTTCGCCGAGGAAGTCGGCGTCGTAGCCCGCGATGGTCTGGAGGTCTTCGGGGCGCGGCGGTGTCAGCGTGATCTCGAGCTTTTCGAACACGGAGGCGGGCAGGCAGGCCAGGGCGTGCTCGTCGGGGTCGCCCTGTGTCTCGCCGCCGAAGTGGAGCCCGGCCATGACCGTTGCCGGGCGGCCGTTTGACCCTTTGAACAGCCAGAGCGCGCCGGAGTCGCCGCCCATGCTGATCTCGTTGTTGTCCGCCGGCCGGTCGGGGTCGGGGCCGATCTCGAAGCAGCCGATGGTCTTGAGGCCGACGTCGCCGCCGTAGTTGATCTTGACCATGGTGTCGATGCGGCGGACGATGCCGTGGGTGACCCCGGTTGTCCGCCCGCTCTTGACGACCTTGTCGTCGAGCTCCGGCTCGCCCAGTTCCTTGGGCGCCACTCCGAGCTCGATGACCTCCGGGACGAAGGAGCGGTCGATGGTGGCGACCGCGCAGTCGCCGGCCACCCCGAGGTGGGAGCGCTTGAGGACACCGAGGTGGTTGCGGTCGATGCGGTTGTCGTCGTGGGGACCCGGCTGGACGATCTCCGCCCCCAGCTTCCCCTTGGGGCCATGCAGGACGTGCCAGTTGCTCAGCACGTAAGGGGTGCCGTCAGCCTTGTCGAAGACGATGCAGCCGATCGTGCCCGCCGTCACAGTGACCGCGCCGACGCTCACCCCGGGCTCGATCGGGTCCCGGCGGACCTTGCGCGTCGGGGACTCCACCTCGGCCACCGCACGGAACTGCGTCGCGTAGCTGCGCTCGATGACGTCGGTGGGCACCTCCGCCCCGTCCACGGTGATGGTCGGGGGGATCATGGTGGTGCCCAGCGCCTCCAACTGCTCCGGTTCGGCCTTGCTCTCCACCGTGAACTGGAGCACGACCTGCTTGCCGCGCTTGCCGCCACTGACTTTGCGGCCGATACCGACGGAGGTCACGTTCGGATCCTTCAGCAGCTCCGGCCCGCGGGCGCGGACGTACTGCCGGAGCGAGGCGATCAGCTTGTCCTCAGCCAGAGCGCCGTTCTTCCGCGCCGACGAGGGCTTCTTCTTGCTGTTGGTGGCCATGACAGGGATGTCCCTTCGCCAGAGAAGACGGCGCGCCGGCAGACGCAGGGCGCACCTGAGAGGGGGCGCAGCAGATGCCTCAAACCGCCCGAACGTCACGCATCGTAGTCACAATGTGGCATCCTGTATGCGGGAATGACGTAGTCCAGAAGGCGGACAGCAGAGCGGGCTGGCGGGTGTGTGGTGGAGAAGCAGCTGCACGCCGGGCATCCGCTGGGCGCGTGCGTGCACCGCGCTGACTTCCAGCGCGACGCCAACCCGATCAGCGCCGATCAGGCCCGCCGGGCGCTCACCGGCGATGGGAAGTTCTTTCGCGCGTGTGAGTTCTGCCGGCCGGACACCGCCCTGCAGATCCCTGACTAGACGCAGGTCTGGCAAGCACTGCGGAGTCGATGCGGGGGCTGGGCGCGCTCAGCCGCCGCAGTGCGAAGTCCAGCCGGTGCTCCGCTTACCGCTGTTGCGCCCGGATTCGCCGGGTAGCCCGGAACTGGCAAGGCCGACACCGACGCGGCTGGGTGAGGGCGGATGGTGGGAGGGGCCGGCGCGCGGTTCGGGCCCCTCGCCTTCGGATGAGCTGGACGAGGTGGCGCCGGGTCGTTCGCAGAGCATTGAGATCTCCGACTTCGTCGACCTGGGCGCCATCGAGCCGGTGTACTTCGACCGCACCTACTACGTCGCCCCGCGCGGCAAGGAGTTCACCAAGGTCTACGAGCTGCTGCACGCCGCCCTGAGCGAGGCGAACAAGGTGGGTGTCGCGACGTTTGTGATGCGCAACAAGCAGTACCTGACCGCGCTGCGCGCGGAGGAGAAGGTGCTGGTGCTGCAGACGCTGCACTGGGCGGACGAGGTCCGCGACCCGGGCGAGGAGCTGCCCGAGTTGCCGTCGGGAAAGGCGGGGCAGACCCGTCCGGGGACGCGGCCTCAGCGGGCCGCCCACTCCTGCCGGGCCCGGCTGCCTGTGCCGCTGCCCGGGCATGCCCGAGTGCGGCGAGTACGGTCCGCCGCGGTGGCCCGGCGGTCTTGGGCTGGGACAAAGATGCCGGGGCTGGGTGCTGGAAAGCTTCCTGGTCGGCTGTGGACGAGAAACCGGCTCCGGCCGGCGGGCCTGCCTGCGGCCTCGACCCAGGAACGCCGTCCGGCCCCGCGTGGGGGCCGGCGTGACGGTGTGGGCCTGGCGCGGTCGCGAGGCCCGAACGGCGTGCTGGCCGGGGAGGGCCTGCAGGCTCCGTTCGGCGTTGCGGCTGGAGCCCTTCCGTCGGATCACCTCGCTGACGTTCCTCCTGTTTTTTTGAACAGGCTGGTGGCTCGTGACCGGAGTCGATACTCGGGTCAGGAGCCCCAGCCTGTTCGCTGTGTGCGCTAGGGCTGGTTGAGGGGGCCGTTGCGGGCGATGTTCTGGTCGTGGGTGTGGAACTTGTTCCGCCCCTTGGTGGTGGTCTCGGTAGTGGTGGTCTTGGTGGTCTTTGTGCCGTGCCGCCCCTTGGTGGTCGTGGTCGTCTCGGTGGTTTTCGTGGTCTTGGTGCCGTGCCGTCCCTTGGTGGTGGTCTCGGTCGTCGTGGTGGTGGTTGTGGTGGACTTGCCGTGGCCGTGTGGACCGTGGTGCGCGGGCGCTGTGTGGGCGGGTGGGGTGGCGGCGAAGGCGGTGGCGGGGACCATGACGCCGCCTGCGGCCAGGCCGGTCGTGGCGGCCAGCAGGGCCAGACGACGCTTGGGGGAGCTGCCGGGGGTGAAGAGGGTGAGAGACATGGGAAAGGCTCCTTCGCTGAGGGGCCGCTCTGTCCTGCGGCCTTGGTGCATCCAGTAGGCCCGTCGCCGGTCTGACCCGTCATGGCACTGCATGTCGTGGCTTGACGGAAGCGTCAATCCCGATTAGGAGCGTCCGCCAGTAGGTCATCGGATGCGGGGTGTGCGGGGTCGTGTGTCCCATCGGTAGCGGGTCCAGGCTCGGCGAATGAGGTAGCGGGTGGT
>NZ_JBIBUW010000055.1:0-3779 GCF_043079785.1 Streptomyces sp. NPDC015139
CTCCCACTCCGCATTCGTCAGGTCTCCACGTCCCATGCCGTCAGCCTGCCCCCAACACCCCACCCGCGGAGGGAGATCCGAGAAACAGCGCCTAGTCCCGGACGCTCCGGGCGAGGGCCACCGGCGGCCGCCAACCGGAGGAGCCTCTGCCAGATGCCGGGATCCCCCCGACGGGACTCTCCCCCCGGGAACCGAAGTTGGTACAGTCGCCGCGTCCGGGACGTGGGAGGGCGACAACTCGGTACGGGGGAACGGGGGTTCGGTGATTCGCGTACTGCTGGCCGAGGACATGAACATGGTGCGCGGTGCCCTGACAGCACTGCTCGACCTGGAGCATGACATCGAGGTCGTCTGCGGGGTCGAGAACGGCAACGACATCGTGCCGGCGACGCTGCGGCACAAACCCGACGTGGCGGTCATCGACATCGACCTGCCGGGCATCGACGGGCTGACCGCGGCCGCCCGGCTGCGGGACCGGGTGCCCGAGTGCCGGGTGCTGATCCTCACCAGCATCGGACGTCCGGGGACCCTGCTGCGGGCCATCTCCGCACAGGTGGGCGGCTACATCCTCAAGGACGCGCCGCCGAACGAACTGGCCTTCGCGGTACGGCAGGTGGCCGCCGGCCGGCGGGTGGTGGACCCGCAACTCGCCCTCGCCGCCTGGGGCGGCCAGGAGAGCCCGCTCACGGAACGCGAGACCGAGGTGCTGCGACTGGCGTCCAAGGGCGCGGAGCCCGCGGAGATCGCCGCCGAACTTCACCTGTCCACCGGGACGGTACGCAACTACCTGACCACCATCACCACGAAGCTCAACGCGCGTAACCGCGTGGACGCCGTGCTGATCGCCCAGGAGTCCGGCTGGCTGCTGTGAGCGCCGGCCGGGGCGCGCGGGGGTGAGCCCTCAGGCGCGCGGCACCGGTTCGCCGCAGTCCTCGGTCATGCCGGCGGCCGCCAGATAGCTCAGCACGGCCTGGGTCACCTCGGGCGGCAGCGGCAGCACGGAGGATGCGTCGGACGGGGTGGCCGGCCAGGCCAGCAGCCCGACCACCCAGACGGCCTCCGGCCGGTGCAGCTGGACCCGGTGCGGGGACGTGGCGCAGGCCAGCGCGAACCCGGCCTTCTCCAGGGTCAGCGACACATCGCCGATCAGCCGGATCAGCCGCCGCGCGGACAGGGCCACGGGGGCGAACGGTGCGTCCTTGCTGGTGGAGACGACGGACAACAGGGGCCCCCGCAGGTCCTCCCAGCTCAGGGTGCGCACGATCAGATGCGAGAGCCGGTCCAGCACCGGCAGCAGCACCAGGCAGGCGCCCTCCGTGGCGTCCTCCGCGGCGGCGGACGCGCAGGGCAGGACGTTGGCGAGCAGGACGGGGCCGAGCTCCATGCGCCGCAGGGCCTCACGCACCAGCGGATCGGGGCGGCTGATGCGCTCCGTCCCGAACCGGCTGCGCAGCACCAGGCCCTGGTCCGTGGCGTCCTCCTCGACGACCACGTCCTCGTGCAGCGACCAGAGATGGACTGCGCGGCTGCCGACCACCCGCGACATGGGAACCCCTTTCTTCCGTGCCGATTGTGACGGCCCGCACCGCTCGCCGGACAGCCACGCCGTCACTCCGATCACGTGAAGTTCTCACATACGCGGTGGGGCTTTGGCGGGTCGCAAGGACGGCTTCCTACGGTGCGAGCCGGACATCCGACGAGGAGAGGGACAGCTGGTGACCGTTGACACAGCAGCCACCCGGTCCAGTACGGTCCGCCGGCTGGACCGGGTGGTCATCCGGTTCGCCGGGGACTCGGGTGACGGTATGCAGCTCACGGGCGACCGTTTCACCTCGGAGACGGCGTCCTTCGGGAACGACCTCTCCACCCTGCCGAACTTCCCGGCCGAGATCCGTGCCCCCGCGGGGACGCTGCCGGGCGTCTCCTCGTTCCAGCTCCACTTCGCCGACCACGACATCCTGACCCCGGGTGACGCGCCGGACGTGCTGGTCGCGATGAACCCGGCCGCCCTGAAGGCGAACATCGGCGATCTGCCGCGCGGCGCCGAGATCATCGTGAACACGGACGAGTTCACCAAGCGGGCCCTGCAGAAGGTGGGGTACACGAACTCGCCGCTGGAGGACGGGTCGCTCGACGCGTACCAGCTCCACCCGGTGCCCCTGACGACTCTGACGGTGGAGGCGCTGAAGGACTTCGCTCTGTCCCGCAAGGAGGCCGAGCGCAGCAAGAACATGTTCGCGCTGGGCCTGCTGTCGTGGATGTACCACCGGCCCACCGAGGGCACCGAGAAGTTCCTGAGGTCGAAGTTCGCGAAGAAGCCGGACATCGCCGAGGCGAACATCGCGGCGTTCCGGGCGGGCTGGAACTTCGGCGAGACCACGGAGGACTTCGCGGCCTCCTACGAGGTCGCCCCGGCCACCCGGGCGTTCCCGACGGGCACGTACCGGAACATCTCGGGGAACCTGGCTCTCGCCTACGGTCTGGTCGCCGCCTCCCGGCAGGCGGACCTGCCGCTGTTCCTGGGTTCGTACCCGATCACGCCGGCCTCGGACATCCTGCACGAGCTGTCCAGGCACAAGAACTTCGGCGTGCGGACCTTCCAGGCGGAGGACGAGATCGCGGCGATCGGCGCCGCGCTCGGGGCGGCCTTCGGCGGTTCCCTCGCGGTCACCACGACCTCCGGACCGGGCGTGGCGCTCAAGAGCGAGACCATCGGGCTCGCGGTGTCCCAGGAGCTGCCGCTGCTGGTCGTGGACATCCAGCGCGGCGGTCCCTCGACGGGTCTGCCGACCAAGACCGAGCAGGCGGACCTGCTCCAGGCCATGTACGGCCGCAACGGCGAGGCACCCGTCCCCGTGGTGGCCGCGAAGACGCCCGCCGACTGCTTCGACGCCGTCCTGGAGGCGGCCCGGATCGCGCTGACCTATCGCACGCCCGTCTTCCTCCTCTCGGACGGCTACCTGGCCAACGGCTCGGAGCCCTGGCGCATCCCGAACACGGACGAACTCCCCGACCTGCGGGTGCAGTTCACGTCCGGTCCGAACCACACGCTGGAGGACGGCACGGAGGTCTTCCGGCCGTACAAACGCGACCCCCGCACTCTCGCCCGGCCGTGGGCGGTCCCGGGCACGCCGGGTCTTGAGCACCGTATCGGCGGCATCGAGAAGCAGGACGGCACGGGCAACATCTCCTACGACCCCGCCAACCACGAGTTCATGGTCCGCACCCGCCAGGCCAAGATCGACGGTATCGAGGTCCCGGACCTGGAGGTCGACGACCCGCACCAGGCCACCACCCTGGTGCTGGGCTGGGGGTCCACCTACGGGCCGATCACGGCGGCGGTACGGCGGCTGCGGGCGGCCGGCGAGCCCATCGCCCAGGCGCACCTGCGCCACCTCAACCCCTTCCCCGGGAACCTCGGCACGATCCTGCGCTCCTACGACCGGGTGGTCGTACCGGAGCTGAACCTCGGGCAGCTCGCGCGGCTGCTCCGGGCCGGGTTCCTGGTCGACGCGGAGTCCCTCACCCAGGTCAACGGCATGCCGTTCAAGGCGGAACAGCTCGCGCAGGCTCTCAAGGAGGCCGTCCATGCCCACTGAGGCGCTGTCCCTGGTGCCGAGGAGCGAAGTCGCCCTCGGCGCCCGCGACTTCAAGTCGGATCAGGAGGTGCGCTGGTGCCCGGGTTGCGGTGACTACGCGATCCTCGCCGCCGTGCAGGGCTTCATGCCCGAGCTGGGCCTGGCCAGGGAGAACATCGTCTTCGTCTCCGGCATCGGCTG
>NZ_JBIBUW010000056.1:0-3751 GCF_043079785.1 Streptomyces sp. NPDC015139
CTCTAGCCCCCACCAAGATCACCGCAAGTAACCAACCACACGACCCGATCAGCAAGACCACACACCTCTACATACACAAAGGAATTGACAACCTCCCGCGTATCAAAAAGGGGCCGTGAACACACGTGCCTGGATCGTCTTCCTCGACGAATCAGGCGTCTCCCTGCTCCCTCAGATCCGCCGCACCTACTCGCCCCGAGGACGGACTCCGCTCCTGCGTCACCGCCTGAACTGGAAGCGCGCGTCGATGGCCGGAGCCCTGGGCTACCACGCCACCGACCCCGATCGCGGGGCCCGCCTGTGCTTCCACCTCAAGCCCGGCAGCTACGACACCGCCGGACTCATCGAGGTCCTGGAGCAGATGAAGGTGTTCTACCGCGGCGAGCGGGTGATCCTGGTCTGGGACGGCCTGTCGGCCCACTGGAGCCGGGCGATGCGGGCCTGGGTCGCCGAACAGGACTGGCTCACTCTGGAGCGATTACCCGCCTACGCTCCCGAACTGAACCCGGTGGAACTGCTGTGGTCCTCGCTCAAGAAGCGTGAACTCGCCAACCTCGCCGGCGACCACCTCGCCGATGTCGCCGACGCCACCCAACAAGGCATCCACCGCATCAACACCAACCCACGACTGCCCTGGTCATTCCTCGCCCATACCGGCCTGACCATCCACCCAGCACACCCACCGAACTTACGAAAAGGTCAGTAAGAGGGCATCTGATCTAGGTAGCTGGTGTTCTGGGATGTTTTTGTGACTGGCGTCGTTGGCGGTCGTTGGATGAGGCGTGAGTGACCGTCGCCCGTACCGCAGTGATGTGTCCGACGCCCGCTGGGCCTTGATTGAACCGGTCTTCACCGCTTGGCGGGCGAGACGTGCCGGCCCCGGCACGGCAGCCCGGGTGCACGACCTGCGAGAGATCGTCAACGCGATCCTCTATGTCAACCGCACCGGCATCCCGTGGGAGTACTTGCCGCACGACTTCCCGCCCTGCAAGACGGTCTATGACTACTACGCGAAGTGGGAAGCGGATGGCACCACCCAGCAGGTTCACGACCTGTTACGCGACAAGACCCGCCGATTACACGGCCGCAGCGCAGAGCCCACCGCGGCCGTTGTCGACGCGCAGAGCGTGAAGACCTCGGCAAACGTCGCCGAGACCAGTCAGGGCATCGACGCCGGCAAGAAGATCAAAGGACGCAAACGGCACCTGATCACGGACACGCTCGGTCTGGTGCTGGCCGTTCTCGTCACGGCCGCGAACGTCCACGACACCACCGGCGGCAAGCTCCTGCTCGACGACCTGGCCGCGGCGCATCCCAGCGTCACCAAGGTCTGGGCAGACGGCGGTTACCAGAACAGCATCTTCAGCCACGGCGCCCGGTTGGGCATCGACGTCGAAGTGGTGGAGCGACCGCGGACCAAGGGGTTCGAGCCGCTGCCGAAACGGTGGGTGATCGAGCGGACCTTCGGCTGGCTGATGCAGCACCGCCGTCTGGCACGGGACTACGAAGCCCTCCCGCAGAGATCGAGAGCGATGATCCACTGGGCGATGGCTAACAAAATGTCCCGCGAACTGACCGGAGAATCCGCACCAACCTGGCGAATCGAAACGGACATCCCGGAAGCATCAGTGTGAAGGCTGATCAGATGCTCTCTAAGAGCACCTAACAGAGAGCCCGGTCGTAGCCATATCCCCTTGCTGGCTGAGTCTGCGGTGCTGCGGGAGGCGCTCGGGCCCGAGCTGTACGAGGCCGTACTGGCCGTCCGCCGCGCGGAGGCGGAGCTGTTCGCGATGTCCACCGACGCGGACGTCATCGAGGCCGTCCGCCGACAGTATTGACTGGCTACTCCTCGGGCTCCCAGGCGATCAGCTGCTCGAACACCTGGTGGTCGCCCTCGATCTTCAGGTCGCTCAGCGTGAGGCGGCCCCAGACGAAGAGGAGCAGCTGCTCGGCGGTGCCCGTGGCCGAAGCGGAGGGGGGCGCGGCGTCGTCCGTGAGGGGTGCGGGCCAGGCGCCTGTGCCGTCCAGCGTGAGGAGCCAGGAGCGGCCCTCGGTGGCGTGGTAGTGGATGGTGGCGGCCTCATGCGGCCAGGCCGCCGGGGTGGAGTTGCACGTGTCGAGAAACTCGGCCACGCCGTCGATCGCGACGTCCGCCGGCATCGGCTGCACGGCGCCTGCGGCGAGCTGGGCGTCGTAAGTGTGCACCAGCACCTCGTGCACCCGGCGCCGGGCAACGCCCCAGGCATTCGCCGGTGACACGCCGGCGCTCCACCATGCCCAGCACTCGCGCTCCGGGCCGGCCTCGCGCAGCGCACTCAGCAACAGCTCGTTCGACTCGGCGTACCAGGCCAGCAGGGCCTCGAGCTCCCGCGGCACCTCCGCGAGATCCTTGGCCGGCGGAGCCTCGGCCGGGCCCGCGGCGACGATCGCGGCCCACCAGCGCTGGCCCGTACCCAGGTGCTGCACCAGATCGAACAGCGTCCACTCGGGGCAGGACGGCACCGGCGCGTCAAGGCTGGGCGCGGCGGCAACCGCACACCGGAACGCGGCCGACCGCTCGTCGATCAGTTGCAGCAGGGCGGAATACTCAAGACTCTCTGTCACATCGCTTACCTATCACCCCAGCTCAGTCGACCGCACCCTATTTTCCAGGCCGTCAACTGCGGGAGTTGGAGCACCTAATGGAAAGCCTGGCCGGAGCCATATCCCCTTCCTGGCCAGCTCGTTGAACGAGTCCTGAGGGAGGGGGAACCGTCCTCCGTGGAGGGTGCCGGATGACCTGCGGGGGCGCATCGAGCCGTTGCTGCCGGTCAGGCAGCGGCGTCCGTGCCATCACGGCCGGCTGCCACTGGACGACCAAGGCCAGTCGGGGCGGCCCAAAACCGGGCCGAGCCCGGTCGACCGCGCCCGGCCCGGCTCGAAGCACCACGTCATCGCCGAGGCAGGCAGCACCCCGCTCGCCATCACCCCGACCGGTGGCGGCCTGACACGGGCAGATGGTCCCCGGCGGCCGCGACCACCGCCGGACCAGGCCGTTTCCTTCACCGTTGTCGGCCCGCGCCTTTCGCACGGTCGGCGGGGCGCATGCCGACCGGTGCGGTGGGTGCGGCGTTCTTGACGATCGTACGACGACGTCGGGGTGCGGGCTGCCGAGGCCTAGGCGGGGGATGAGGCTTACGCCGAGGCCCGCGGCGACGAATCCCTGGGCGGTGACGTAGTCCTCGCTGTGGACGGCGAAGTGGGGGCGGAAGCCGGCTGCCGCGTGCTTGATGTGCGACGGATGCAGGTACTGCGGTCGTCCACAACGGCTCCGTGACGGGGTCTCGGGCACGGCCGGCCTGCTGTTGCTGGCCCGTCGGGCAGGCCAGCGCTTGCCTCGGTCGGGGGGTATGTGGGGGCGTCTGGTGGTGGCTGCGTTGTCCCTGCGTGGTGGCTGTCTGGGTGGTTTTCGGCGGTCTACGTGTTTGAGGGGGTTGGTGTGTGCCGGGGCTGGGGGCGGGGGCGGGGTGGGGTTGGGGTCGGCGGGTGGGGGTCGTGTGTCGGGGTGGGCGTGGCGTGTCTGAGGTGGGCGAGCGGGGACTGGCGTGGTGCCGTGGCGTGCCGTGTCGTGTGGGGGCGTGTCGTGCCGTGCCGGGCCGGGCGGTGCTGTGTCGTGTTGTGTGGGGGCGTGTCGGGTCGGGTGGGTTGGTGGTGCGTCTGGCGGGGCGGTGTGGTGGGTGTCGGGTGTGAGGGGGTGGTGTGGGTCGGTTGC
>NZ_JBIBUW010000057.1:0-3620 GCF_043079785.1 Streptomyces sp. NPDC015139
CACAGGGTTCGATCACCAAGACCGGCAACGGTCATGCACGTCGGTTGTTGGTCGAGGCAGCATGGCATCACCGCAAGATCTACCGCAACCCTGGATGTCAATGGCCACGAAGTTCTCCCCGTAGGCGGCCAGTAGTTCTCCCCGCTGGTGGCCACGGGTTCTCCCCGGTGGCGGCCAGTTGTTTTTCCCCACCCGCTTTCTGATTTGGGTTAGCTGAAGGGCTTCACCCCCTTGCCGGTGGTGGCTTCGGTGAGGCGGAAGGAGTCGCCGTCGGTGACGACGACGTGCGCATGGTGCAGGAGCCGGTCAACGGTGGCGGTGGCCAATGTTTTGGGCATGATCTCGTCGAAGCCGGAGGGGTGCAGGTTGCTCGAGACGGCAATCGCTCGGCGTTCGTAGGCAGCGTCGACGAGGCGATAGAATCCTTCGGCGGCGTCTTCAGAGACCGGGAGCAGACCGATGTCGTCGACGATGATCAGGTCGGAGCGGATGATCCTCGTCAGGGCTCGGGCGATGGAGTCGTCGGCACGGTGCCGGCGGACCAGGGCACCGAGGTCTTCGATGGTGAACCAAGACACCGCCAGCCCAGCTTCGACTGCGGCCTGCCCGAGTGCCTCGGTGAAGTGAGACTTGCCAGTTCCCGAAGGCCCACAGACGCAGAAACATTCACGCCGCCCGACCCACTCCAGGGTGCGGAGCGCGTCCTGGGTGGCGCGGGGAATCGACGATTTCGTTTCGTCCCAGTCGCCGAAGGTCTTGCCGGTAGGGAAACCCGCGCGTTTGCGGCGAGTGTGCAGGTTCGCCCGGTCCCGGCCGGCGGCTTCCTCAGCGAGGAGAACCCGCACGACTTCGGCGGGGTCCCAGCGTTGGGCTTTCGCGGTCGGGATGATATCGCTCAAGGACCTGCGGATATGGGGCAGTTTCAGGCGTTTAGTCAGGTCGATCGCCTCGGCCAACGGGTCGCCGTTAGCGCTGGTAACAGTGCGCAAAGGGGTGCTCATCAGGCGTCATCGCTTTCATCGTCAGTAGTGGCTGGGCTGGCCGGCGCTGGTGTCTGGCCGAAGGTGGACCAGGCGGCGGTGCCCGGTTGCAGAGTGTGGTTCTCGCTGCGACGGACCGGATCAGCGTGTTCGTGGGTGACTTGGTAGTCGAGGATCGAGATCAGGTCCCGATCGGCGAACCGGCCGGTCATCGCCGCCGTCCCCAACGCTCTGTCGACTGCGTCCGGGGAGTGCAGCTTCGAAAGGTCCACGGCCTCGGCCATCTTCGCCCTGATGCGGCGCGCTCCCGCGGCGGCAGCCTCGACCAGCCAGCTGTTGGCACCCTGGCCCAACTGTAGGAAGGCGAGCTCGGCGGCGGTACGAGGCTTGGGCACCCGGTCGGCGGCGTCGCGGTCTGGGCGGGGTGGGTAGTGGTCGTTGTCGAGGACCGGTGAACCGGGTTGGCCGCGGCGGTGCCGCGCGACTTCGACTGCACCGCCATCATTGTCGACGGCGGTCACGATCAGCTCCTCACCATGGAAGCGGGCCCAGACCCGAGTGTCGATCAACGTGTGCGGCACCGAATACCGCACCCCTTCCACCGAGATCGTCGACTCCCAGTTCACCCGCCGGGTAGTGCCGAACACCGCGGTGAACGGAGATTTCGGCAGCGGATGCAGCCGCTGCAACTCTTCGGCCAGCCGCTCGACCGGCCGCCGCCGAGTAGAGCTGTGGACGCGGGTGTTGACGTCGGTGCAGAACTGCCGGCAAGCCGACTCGAGCTCACCGAAAGAGTGATACTGCTCGCGCAGGTTCACCTCCTTCGGCAACAGGTCGGCTTTGGCGATCCGCACCGTCGCCTCACTTCCTCCCTTCGACTCCGGATCAGCAGGTAAACACGTCCGCAGCGTCGTGCCGTAATGCCGTGCCACCTCCACGATCTCCGGATTGCGGACCGCGATCCCGGCCACGTGATCGATCGTCGCGGTCTTCTCGTTGTCGGTGAGGACATAGACCGGAACCCCGCCCAAGCGGCGGAATGTCGCATCCAAACACGCCGCCACCGTCGGCAATGTCTTGTCCCAGATCGGGATCACCACCCGAAATCGCGACCACGCCAACCATGCGCAGAACAACGTCGTCTTCCGGCCGGAAATCGTTGGCCCGTCACCGAAGTCGTACTGTAACCACAGCCCAGGTTCGGTTACCCACGGCCGATACACTCGCCGCCGACCAGCCCGAAACTGGGCCTTCGCCTCCGCGACCGTCCGGCGCGTGGTCCGCTCACCGCCGGTGAACCCCAGCGCGACGATCCGTTCGTGGATGACATCCGCGCGGACCTTGCCCTGCGAGCGGACCACCAACTCCTCGATCTTCGGCAGAAAGTCGTCGATCGCCCGCGCTCGATGCCGCCGGCGGTCCGGCGGCTGCCCCGCAGCGCGCATCTGCACATACCGGGCCACCGTGTGGTGATCACACCCAGCCAGCTCCGCCGCCGCCCGATAACTACCCGTGAGGTCGTACGCCTCCAAAATTTCCATGATCTCCCTGCTCGATTTCATCCACCCAGCGTTGCCGGGACCGAATCTGACTCACAGCAGGTGGGGAACTATCTGGCCGTACGCGGGGAGAAACCATGGCCACAAAATGCGCCATAAATGGCCGCCAGTGGGGAGCTTACGATGGCCGTCGACAATTCACCTGTTTGTCGTCTGGGCCGCGATCTATCTCACGTGGGGCCGGAGAATGCGACCTACATGGCGCAGCTACCGCTTCGCGGTACTGGTCACGCTGACATGGGCGATAGTCACTTTCATCTTCAATCGCATCGCCGATACCAATTACGGCTTTCTCAACGCCAAACCTTCCACCGCATCGCTGCTGGACCTGATGGGTCCGTGGCCGGTGTATCTGTTTTCTGGGATGACAATCGTATTCATCATCTGGGCTCTGATGACGTGGCCGTGGGAGAGAGACGGAATTCTCGACAAGGACGCCGCGCAACCCGTGGTCTAGCCGTCCTCGCTCGACCTCCGCACCCCTGGCATGGACCGACCGCTTTTCAGCAACAATCTGCACAGTCCTGCCCAATCGAGCTACCGGGCAGCCGAGTGACAGGCAAGCGAGAGCAGCAGATGTGATACTCAACCGGCATGTAGATGCAGGCGGCGTTGCACACTCCGATCGGCGACTCGCGAAGACTTTCAGTTTCACCCGCTCCAGTTCGTCTGCACGTACATCCCCGACGGTGACCGCTCTGCTGTGAAGCCGCTGATCCCGAGCCCTCAAGAACTCACTGCAGGAGGACGTGACACCAGCCCACGAATAATTTGCCAGTTACAGCGGGAATCACGTCTCAGCAGATTCACTCTGCACTCGAGCTAAGGGGTTGCTTCGAGTTGCTGATCACATATGGCGGATCGATTGCCGAAAAATGCTTCGATTGGCGGTTCAGAAAATCAGGAATCCGCTGCCGTTCGGCGTTCGAGCAGGACTGTGTCGCGCCAGATCCCGTCGAGTTGGGCGATCTTCTCGCGGATCCCGATGGTGCGGAACCCTGCCGAGTGATGCAGGGAGACGGAGGCGCGATTTTCAGGGAAGATCGACGTCTGCAGGGTCCAGAGCCCATCCGCGTCCGCT
>NZ_JBIBUW010000058.1:0-1295 GCF_043079785.1 Streptomyces sp. NPDC015139
TGTTAGGCGTCATTGAAAATGCCTATGAGTGCGGCAGTTTGGGCAGCTTGGTGCCGACATGATCGGTAAGCGTGCCTGCCGACGAAGAGGTGCAGATTTGGGGCGGCACCTTGCCGACGAAGGGCATGTGAAAGGCCCTCCCGATATCTCTTGGCCGAGCGCCGGGAGGGCCGTGTAGCGCGCGGAGGCGCTGTGCTCACGGTAGAGGCCGACCCGGCGCGGGTCGAGAGGTGTTTGGCCGCGGGCGAGTTGTTCTGCCCGGCATGTGAGGGGCTTCTGAGCCGGTGGGGCTGGGCACGTTCGCGTGTACTGCGGGACGCGGCCGGAAGGCTGGTCGTTGTGCGGCCCAGGCGGGCCAGGTGTGTCAGATGCGGCATCTCGCATGTGCTCCTTCCGGTCTTCGCGCTGGTCAGGCGGGCGGACGTGGCTGAGGTGATCGGGGCGGCCCTGGCGGCGAAAGCGTCCGGCGTCGGGGTTCGGGTGATCGCTGAACTCCTGGGCCGGCCGGTGGAGACGGTGCGGGGATGGCTGCGTCGGTTCGCTGCCCGGGCCGAGGTGGTGCGGCGGTATTTCACGGTGTTGCTGGTGGACGCCGGGGTTGACCCCGCGCCTCCCGGGACGGAGCGGACGCCGTTCGCGGACGCGGTCGCCGCGGTGGTCGGGGCCTGGTGGTCGATGACATCGAGGTGGACGCGCATCGGCACGGTGTCGCCTTGGCTGGCAGCCTGCGCGGTGACCGGCGGGATACTGCTAGCCCCCGCCTGGCCTGGGCAAACGATCAACACGAGTCGCCCCTGACGCCACGCCGTCCGCTCCTGCCAGCCTCTGCGCGTGCGTCTGTCGACGCGTGATCGAGAGGCTGGTGGACGGGTGGCAGGACAGGAAGACCAGACACGGCTGGAACGGGCCCAGGCAATCGGGCTGTTCCGATACATGCTGATCAGGGAGGCGGCCGACCCGACCCTGTCGCGACGCCAGCGCGGCGCGCTGGTGCGCGAGCTTGCCGCGGTGAGCCACGTCGATCCGGACGGCCGGAGCGTGCGGATCACCCGCTGGACTCTGGACCGCTGGATCATGGAGTGGCGCCGGGGCGGTTTCGACGCCCTGGTCCCCTCGCCGCGTCAGTCCCGGCCTCGCACTCCGCCGGAGGTGCTGGAGCTCGCCGCCACGCTGAAGAAGGAGAACCCGACGCGGTCGGCCGCTCAGATCCGCCGGATCATCGCCGCTCAGCTCGGCTGGGCGCCGGACGAACGCACCATCCAGCGGATGATCGTCCGCGAAGGGCTGACCGCCCT
>NZ_JBIBUW010000058.1:1391-3114 GCF_043079785.1 Streptomyces sp. NPDC015139
GAAAGACCTACCTCTTCGCGTTCCTGGACGATCACTCACGGGCCGTGGTCGGCCACCGGTGGGGATTCTCGGAGGACACCGTCCGCCTGGCCGCGGCCCTGCGGCCGGCTCTCGCATCGCGCGGGGTCCCCAGGCTGGTCTATGTCGACAACGGCAGCGCGTTCGTGGACTCGTGGCTGCTGCGGGCATGCGCGAAACTCGGCATCAAGCTGGTCCACTCCACCCCCGGCAGGCCGCAGGGCAGAGGCAAGATCGAGCGGTTCTTCCGCACGGTGAACAGCGAGTTCGTCGTCGAGATCGCCTCCGGCGACGGAAAACCAGGCCGGCGGATCTCCAGCCTGCTGGAGATGAACCGGCTGTTCACCGCCTGGGTCGAAAACGTCTACCACCGTCGCGTGCACTCCGAGACCGGAGCCGCCCCGCTCGGCCGGTGGATGGCCGGCAGCCCCTTCCCCGTCCCCGCGCCGGCCGATCTCGCCGAAGCGTTCCGCTGGTCCGAATACCGCACCGTGTCCAAGACCGCGCTGGTCTCCCTCCACGGCAACCGCTACCAGGTCGACCCGCTGCTGTCCGGACAGCGCGTCGAACTCGTCTTCGACCCCTTCGACCTGTCCTACCTGAGAGTGCGGGCAGGCGGCCAGGACGCCGGCACCGCACTGCCCTTTCAGATCAGCCGCCACTCCCATCCGAAAGCACGCCCGGAGACCCCGGCCGAGCTGCCCCGTCCGACCACCGGCATCGACTACCTGGGCCTCATCGACGCCGCCCACACCCGCACGCTCGCGGAGAAGGTCAACTACGCGGCCTTCGCCGAACCCGGCCCCGAGGCCGAGTCCGAGTAGTGACCCAACCGGACCACCATCCGGCCTTTGACCAGGAGAAACGCCGTGATTGAGAAGCTCCAGGCCCACTACGGGTTCAACCGCATGCCGTTCGGCCGTGACCTCGCCCCGGGCATGCTCCACCGCCACGCTTCCCACAACGAGGCCGTCGCCCGCATCGGCTGGTGCATCGCCGAACGCTCGATCGGCGTCGTCACCGGCGAGGTCGGAGCAGGCAAAACCGTCTCCGTCCGCACCGTCCTGCACAGCCTCGACCCGTCGAAGCACACCGTGATCTACCTGCCCAACCCGATGATCGGGGTCCGCGGCATCCACGAAGCGATCGTCACCGCGTTCGGCCAGCCACCCGCCCACCTCGGCTCCCGGCTCACCGCCCAGACCGGCCTCGCCCTCACCGCGGAACGCGAGGAACGCGGACGCACTCCAGTGCTCGTCCTGGACGAGGCCCACCTGCTCAGCTACGAACAGCTCGAGGCAATCCGCATGCTCACCAACACCGCCATGGACCAGGACTCGCCCTTGTCCTGCCTGCTGGTGGGACAGCCCACCCTGCGCCGCACGATGAAACTCGCCGTCCTCGCCGCCCTCGAACAGCGCACGGCCCTGCGCTACACGATGCCGGGCATGACCGCGACCGAGACCGCCAGCTACATCAAGCATCACCTCGGTCTCGCCGGCCGAGCCGATCAACTGTTCACCGAGGACGCCATCACCCTCATCCACACCACCGCACGCGGCTTCCCCCGCGCGGTCAACAACCTCTGCCTGCAATCCCTCGTCGCCACATTCGCCGGCGGCAAATCCATCGTCGACGAAAAAGCCGCCCAGTCCGCCGTCACCGAAATCCTCGACTGAAACCATCCGGCACCTTGCCGACCAAA
>NZ_JBIBUW010000059.1:0-2985 GCF_043079785.1 Streptomyces sp. NPDC015139
GATAGACTTGTCCGCCGGGATTACTGACCTTCAAAGCGTGGTGTCGGCAGGGCTGACGGTCCATAATCCCTGCGGTACGCCAAGTGCATGAGGTATGCGCAAGGGGGCGGGCTGACCGACGAACGGCGGGCCTTCCGTGAGAAGTTGCGGTTGGAGGCGGCCGAGCGGTTCCAGCAGGGTGACGAGAACGCGGTCATCGCTCACGACCTGCGGGTCAGCGTCCGGTCGGTACAGCGGTGGCGCAAGGCTTGGTCGCAGGACGGGCCGAAAGCCCTGGCCTCGAAGGGGCCGGCGTCGCTGCCGCTGCTCAGTGACGAGCTCTTCGCCGCCCTTGAGCGGGAGCTTCTCAAGGGCCCGGTCGCGCATGGCTGGCCGGACCAGACCTGGACGCTGTCGGGATCAAGACCCTGATCGGGCGGCGGTTCCACAAAAGCTACACAGTCCAGGGCGTCGCCGCGCTGCTCAGACGGCATGGCTGGACCTGCCAGGTTCCCGCCCGCCGTGCCATCGAGCGAGACGAGGCGGCGGTGGCCGGCTGGATGAAGGAGACCTGGCCCCAGGTGGAAGGACTGTGGCGGCGCTCGATGCCTGGCTCGTCTTTGAGGACGAAGCCGGATTCTCGATGACGCCGCCGACAACCCGCACCTGGTCCCGCCGCGGCCACACCCCTGTGGTCCGCGTGCGGGGCCGCTCCCGCCGCCGCTTATCGGTGGCCGCCCTGGCCTGCTACAAGAGCGGCGAATCCTCGCGGCTGATCTACCGGCCTTGCCCGGACGCCCGGCCCGATGGCCGCAAGAGCTTCTCCTGGAGGGACTACCGCGACCTGATCCAGACCGCCCACCAGCAGCTTGGCGGGCCGATCGTCCTCGTCTGGGATCACCTCAACACCCACCTCACCGCCGGTATGCGCCGCTACATCGCCAACCGCGAGTGGCTCACTGTCTTCCAACTGCCGCCCTACGCGCTCGACCTCAACCCGGTCGAGGGCATCTGGTCCGTCCTACGACGCACCTCAGTGGCCAATCGTGCCTTCGCCGACCCCGATGACCTGATCACTGCCGTCCGACGCGGCCTGCGCCAGCTCCAGTACCGCCACGACGTCCTCGACGGCTGCCTCACCGGCACCGGCCTCCGACGCCAGCCACCATGACGACATCACGCATTCAAGGTCAGGTAGAGCGTACTCGTCAAAGTTCGCCCCCGATACCAGGAGATTCGAGGTCATTCTCGTCGAAGCGGAGTGCCTCTTCCGCGCTTTCGATTAGATTCAAGTAGGTCAAAACCTGCACCCGCCCCTGGTCCGCATTGTAAGAACGGATGGCATGAGTGACCATCTGCTGAGTGACGCCAGGCACCTCCACGTGATCGGGATTCCCGATCACAACAGTTCCCCGCGCACGAAGAAAATCGTATTCAAGGGAATCTTCGGTGCGGTAAATCGTTTGCAGGGTTGCTCCCGAGTCATCCATTTTCTGAATGTAGTTCTTGCATTGACTTACTGCCTCGTGCACCTCGTTCGACATGATCAAACTACCGCGGTATCTCCTGACAAGTGGGGCTCCGGGCTTCTTGAGTTCCACGACATGAACGCTTTTGTCAGCTCGCACGAGAAGAATGTCGTGCTGGTCACGGGGGAACAGGTCACGTCGCTTCGAGGTTCCTGTGTACTCACCCCCGAAGATCCAGTGATTGGATTCGATTAGCCGTTGAACTATAGCTTCCGGCGTACTTCTTTCACTGACGACCTCGCGAAGCTTCTGCAGTAGTTCGCGGCGTTGCCTGATGACCTCTAGCTGAGCGGATCGGTGGTGCTTCTCGGTCGGGTCCAATGTGGGAGCGATGCTCCCGTCCTTGCGGTACGTGACGACCTGAATCCGCACATCTTCGTCGGTCCCCAACTCAGGGGGTCCGGATTCTCCGTTGGGTCCCGTCGCCGTAATTACGTCATAGTGCCCACCGCCTGTCCAGTTCACTTCGTGTGTGATTCCGCCTGGATCGCTACCGCTGATTACTTTGTCCAGACGGTCACGCACAACGTTCAACTCGCTGTCAATAGCGAGCCAGCAGCGGTTCGTTTTGTGCGCGACTGCAGCGGCCGTTCCTGAGTCGCCGAAATAGTCGAATACCAGGTCACCGGGTCTGGTCGCGATCGTGAGAATATGCTTCAGCAGTTGTTCCGGCGATGGAGTCTGCTGGTGCATTTCATCGAGCAGTCCGCTCAGGTGCTGGCGCGCTTGAGAACTTGTCCCCACATCAGCCGAACTCCATAGCGTGGTGGGCGGCCTGTCCAGCGCCTCCGATAGATAGAGCTTCAGCTTCGGGCGACCGTCGGCCGACCATGCGATACGCGCATCGAGATCAAGTTTTTGGAATTCCTGCTGCGTGAATCGCCAAGACCGACGGTCAGGTGGCTGTACAGCGGTTCCGGACGGACCTACCACTTCGTAGCGCAGATCCTCACGCGACCCGGGGTAGGACAGGTCAGCTGTTCTCCACGGCCCGCGGGGATCGTTGTCAGGGTTTTGGAACATCGACTCTGATTCGACTGTACGTGGGAGAGGGTTCGGCCGCCATGCCGAGGCATTGTTAGCGAAGACAAGTAGGTAGTCGTGACTGCCCCTGAAGTGTGGGGAGTGATTCCGTGGAGGCTTCTGAACGACGACTGTAGATAGGAAGTTCGATCGGCCGTAGACCTTGTCCATGAGCACACGACAGTCAGCGAACTGCCGGTCGTCCACGTGTACCCACACAGAGCCGTCAGGAGAGAGCAGGTCGCGCACAAGACGCAGATGTACCTGCATCATGCCGAGCCAGGAAGCACGGCCAGGAGCCTCGTGGTTCTCGAACCCCCACTGTGTGTCCCACGGCGGCCGCAGATATGCCGCCTTGACCCTGCCTCGATACTGGCCGGTGGCCTTCAGTGTACGAAGTGCGTTCTCGTTGCCACCATGGATGAGCAGGTTATCCGCCATTTGATCAGCTTAG
>NZ_JBIBUW010000060.1:0-2739 GCF_043079785.1 Streptomyces sp. NPDC015139
TCTGGCTTTGTTCACGTTCAGCAGCAGCGTTTGTCTGCCGGTTTGGGCGGCAGTTGGTGATCGCTGGGTCTCGAAATGTTCACGAGAGATAGCGGCAGAGCATGGGGACGGCCCGCCGCCCGGAGGGCGGCGGGCCGTCGAGGCAGGCAGCGGCAGAGGTCAGCCGGCCTTGGCCGACTGTGCGGCGCGAGCGCGGGTGCTGGCGAGGCGGTAGGAGTCGGTTCCGGTCTCGATGATGGTGCCGTTGAAGGTGAGGCGGTCGACGATGGCCGCGCAGAGGCGGGGGTCGGTGAACGTCTTGGTCCAGCCGCCGAAGGACTCGTTGGAGGCGATGGCGACACTGTTCTTCTCCTCGCGTTCGGTCAGGACCTGAAAGAGGAGTTCGGCGCCTCGTCGGTCGAGTTCCATGTAGCCGAGCTCGTCGATGCAGAGGAGGTCAACGCGGCCGTAGCGGGCGATCGTCTTGGACAGTTGCTTCTCGTCGGCGGCCTCGACGAGCTCGTTGACCAGCTTCGTGGCCAGCACGTACTTGACCCGGTAGCCGGCCATCGCTGCCTCGGTGCCGAGCGCGATCAGCATGTGGGACTTGCCGGTCCCGGAGTCGCCGATCAGGCAGAGCGGCTGACTCTTCTTGATCCACTCGCAGCTGGCGAGCGTATGGATGGTGGCCGCGTCGATGTTCGGGTTCGCGTCGAAGTCGAAGGTCCGCAGGGACTTGTCCCGGGGGAAGCCGGCCGCCTTGATCCGCCGTTCCGAACGGCGCCGGGACCGGTCGTCGCACTCGGCCATCAGCAGCTCGGCGAGGAAGCCGCGATAGGTCATCTGGTCCTTCAGCGCCCGGTCGGCGATGTCGGAGAACTCGTTTCTGATCGAGGGAAGCCGCAGCAGGCGGCAGGCGGTGTCGATGGCCGTAGTGGCGGCCTGCTCGGTCAAGCCTCGCTGGCGGGGCAGGGTCACTGTGCTTCTCCCTCGCGGTGTTCACCGCCGCTGGCGCGGCGGCGTCGGAGCAGTTGGTCGTAGTGGGTCACCGAGGGCAGCGGCCTGGTGTCCGGGGGAAGGTGTGCGAGCCGCCACTCGTGCAGAAACGTCACGGTGGCCGCGCCGCCAGCGTCCGCCGGCGAAGGGTGGTCGGCCGGCTCGTCCTCGGCCTGGGCGACCTTGCGGGCCTCCAGCGCCACCGCGTCCGCCGTCAGAGCCCCGGCCCGCAGAGCCATCGCGAGGCCGGCGACCAAGTGTTCGTGCGAGACGTGGCGGGCCAGCAGCAGGACCTCGATCAGGGCCCTGGTTCCGGCGGTGTCTCCGTGGGCCTTGACCGCCGCGGCCCACCAGGCGTCGTGAACCGGTGTGAACTTGCCGGCCGAGCGGGCCTGTTCAAGCGCCGTCGCGCCGGGGAAGGCCCCTGGCTTGCGAATCAGAGCCTCCAGGTAGTGGTCCAGATCCAGGCGGCAGCCGCCCTTCGCGATCAGACGCTCGTGCCGGGCAACTTCCACGTTCCGGTCGTAAATCACCAGGTGAGACGCATGGAGCACGACCCTGACCCGCTTGCCGATCAGCCGGACCGGCACCGAGTACCGGTTCGTGCGAACCGCGATCTGGCTGTAGCGGTCGACCCTCGGAGTGAACAGCCGGCCCGTCTCGAACGGCTCCTCAGGCAGCGGCATCAGCAGCGGCCGCTCGACCTGGAAGTACTCGTCGATCGTCCGTGGCCGCGAACCGATCCGGCGCCGTCCGTCACGCAGGTCCCACTGGTCGACCAGCTCGTTCAGCTCGGCCAGCGAGTCGACCTCGGGCACCGGCGTGAAGTGGTTGCGGCGGAAGTAGCCGATCTGCCCTTCCACTCCACCCTTCTCGTGGGCGCCCTCGATGCCGGGCCGGCAGTAGAAGCTCTCGATCCCGAAGTGCGACCTGAACGCGATCCACCGGTCGGCCTCAACCCTCGCCCGGCTCAGCCCCAGCACCTGGGCGACGGCGGCCTTCAGGTTGTCGTAGCGGACCTTGCTCCGCGGGACCCCGCCCAGCGTGCGAAGCGCGTGCACATGCCCTTCGAAGAACGCCTCCTGACCACAGGACGCAAAGACACGATGGACGGCCTTGCCCGAGTAGGACAGACGGAAGGAGAACAAATAGCAGGTCACAAGCTCGCCAGCGAGCCGGACGGTCACGTCGCCGAAGTCGACCTCGGCCTCCATGCCGGGCTGGTGCGTCTGCGGCACGAACGCCTCGACCGGCGCTTTCCCCGACTCGACGAGAATCTGCGGCTTCCGGTCGGCGACGTAGCGGCGGACCATCTGGTAGGAGACGTCCGCCGCGTGCTCCTCGACCAGGCGGTGAAAGATCCGCGTGATCGTATGCCGCTGCTTGCGCGGCGCGTCCAAATCCGCCAGCAGCATCCCGTCGATCAGCGACTTGTACGGGTCCAACGCGGTCGGCCGCGGCGGCAGCTGCTTCCTCGGCTCGGGCCAGACCGAGTCAACGGCCTTGCGGACCGTCCGCCACGACACGTTGTACTTGCGCTCGATCTCCCGGATCTTCATGCCGCCGCGGTGGTCCCGGCGGATCGCCGCGTACAGCTCGACCTTCGACATCTGCGGCATGACCAGGACCTTTCACCAGAAGCATCCCGATGCTCCCGCGGCAAGCACCCCGGTGACTTCAAAACTCGTGAACATCACCCGACTGTGGATCTGGGCGCCTCCCAAACCCATGAACAACTGACTTCACAACCCGTGAATAAAGCCA
>NZ_JBIBUW010000061.1:0-2477 GCF_043079785.1 Streptomyces sp. NPDC015139
CCGCTATCTCTCGTGAACATTTCGAGACCCAGCGATCACCAACTGCCGCCCAAACCGGCAGACAAACGCTGCTGCTGAACGTGAACAAAGCCAGACGCCTTCAGTAGGAGCTCACGCGCTCGGCGGGCAGCCGCACCCCCACACTGGGCTTCGAAGTCCTCCAGTGGCCGCCGACCTGTCCACGCGCCATCCAAGCCGGCCATCTATAGAGCTGCTATGGTTACGCTATGGCGAATACGACGATTCAGGTGACGAAGCAGACCCGCGACCACCTCGCCGAGCTCGCCGCGGAACGCGGGCTGAGCATTGGCCAGCTCGTCGACGTACTCGTCGCCGCGGAGCCCACCGCAGCTCAGCGGGCCGAGCAGGTGGCGGCCGCTCGGGCGCATGCACGGAAGGTGATCGGCGTCGATATCACCGACGAAGAGTTCGCCACTCTCGATGTATTGGGCAATCTGCGGCGGATCGCGGCCGAGAAGGTCCTGGCGATGCCCAGCAAGGACGCTGCGTGATCATTCTCGACACCAGCGCCGTGACTGCCCTGGCGACGGGGCACAAGGCGCTCAACGCGCTCGCGGTCAACGTCACCACGAGCGGTGACCGGCTCCTCGTTCCCGCTTTGTGCCTGGCTCAGGCCGAAGCCGGCCAGGCCGGAGCCGCCCGGGCCGTCCTGGGATACCCGTGCACCGACGTCGAGGTACTGGGACAAATCGACGCACCGGCCGTGGGCACCATGGTCCGCGACGGATACGGCGGGATGGACACCTGCCACGCCCTTTACACCGCACTGCGCCGCACCGGCACCGGCGGCATGCCCATCCTCCTGACCGACGCCGAAGACCGCTACCCGCCCGGCATCCTCGCCATCGGCATCGATACCCCCGGCATGCTCGGCTTCCACTGAGCCGGCATCCCCTTCCCGACCCACTGCGAACCAACACCCAGGCCGCCGCATACGAACGACTACTGAAGCTGAACCCTGCGCAGCGCAGATGACACGACCTGATCACCCAACCAGCTAACTGACAAAGCCGCAGGCCAGACCCCTGCCCCAGCAGCGCCCCACAATCACTGCAGCCCCTGGCACTTCCCACCCACCGCCGCGCCACGAACTGATCAGTGCAGGCCAGACCACCAACTACTGATCAGAAAAACCGCTCCTGGACAGCCGCGCTGGCCGGCCTCGGGCTGGAGTGGGCGGCCGCGGAAGGAGCGGCGTGATGATCGCACCCGAGGAAGAGCGGCGCGTGCAGGACGCTGTGCGGCAGCACGCCCGCGCCAGGGTCTTCGCGGAGGCGGAGGACGTCATCTCGGCTTTGCTGTCCGACCCTAGGGTGCAGGAGGCGCGGGAGCGGGTGGAGGCGGCGGAGACGGAGCTGGGCATGGAGCTGTGCGCCCGTCTCCAGCCGTTCCAGGACCGCTACGACCAGGCCGTGGCGGAGGGCGACGCGGCCCGGTTCACGGAGGTCTGCGCGGGCAAGCACGGCCGCTGGGGGCGGATCTGCGTCCTGCCCGGCGGGCACGAGACCTCGATGGAGGAACCGCACTGGGGCCGCAACAGCGAGGGTCGGCCGATCGCGTGGGTGAGCAGCGCGCCTGACGACTGGTGAGCAGTGGCGGTGAGACCGGTGACAGGACCCCGGGGCGCAGGGCGGCCCGGGGTCCTTCGCTGTCCGGGGCCAGCGGCACCGCTCCCAGGCCCTACACGCACTGAGGTGCGATGCCCGTGGTTTCTGAGCTGTGGCATCGCACTGGTGTGCGTGTAGGCCCTGGGATCTTGGGCCGCTCCCCCGACGAACTACGTTGCAGCGGGGGTCCCCGAGGCCGGAGTACGGCTGCTGTGCGGTTGAGCGGGTGCGAGGCTGGCTGGGAGGCACGGCTGTGGTCACCGTGGTGCACCAGGCGGACTGCCCCGTGTGGTCCGCTCGATAAGCCGGCCCTGCCGCCCGCAGTCGTCTTCACGGGTACGCCTGACCATGGCCCGGCGCTGCCCCGACCATGAGCCCGTCCACAGCAGCTCAGCGACCCAACGGCGAAGTGGTGGCACTGGGGCTGGCATCGCCTCGGGCGCTGGCCTGAGCGACGCCGAGTACCCCGACCACGAAGGCGACCAGGACGCCGGCTGCCGTCAGCGCGACCGTGACCGGCGTCTTCAGGGCCGGGCGGCGGTGAACGAGGTAGCCGAGACCGCCAACGAGCGCCAGGCCGACACTGACGCCGATCACCGCAACGAACAGAGCAAGAGCAGACACGAGTTCCCCCGAGGGATCAGGCACACGGCGAGTCCGCGTGCAACGAAAAGGCGGAGCGTGGACGCTTCCCGTGCTTTGCGTCGCGGGCAGGGCGCTCCAGCAGCGGGCGCTAGGTTGGCCGAGGGCGGGGCTAGAGGTTGTCCCGTATGGGGTGTGGGTTATCCACTGAGGGCCATGTTGTGGAGTCGGGCGATGCCGAGCATGGCCTGGTGAACGCCGTTGCCC
>NZ_JBIBUW010000062.1:0-2233 GCF_043079785.1 Streptomyces sp. NPDC015139
GGATCCAGGTCAGGAGCAGGTCGAGGGCGAGGAGGACGCAGATGCCCGCGTCGATGCCGATCGGGAACACATACGAGAAGTTCCCGAAGCCCTTCCTTGTGGCCAGCTCACGGACGGCCGCGTACGAACCGGCGAAGCCGATACCGGCCACGGCCGAGGTGCCGGCCGCGACTGTCGCAACGAGGAGTCGTGATGGTCGGCGGTCGGGATGGCGGTGCGCTGCTGCGGTGGTGTCGTGCTGTGCTGGGTGTCGGGAACGCGCGTGACCGCTGCCGGGGCGCGGATGGCGGGCGGTGTTGCGGGGAGGGCGGTTGGTGAGGACGGACGGGCGTGTCATGGGCGGGCTGCCGGAGGGGATTGCGGGTGCAGGAGCTCGTCGATGAGGCGTTCGGTCTCGTGTGACAGGGGGCGGTCCAGGGCGGCGTTGATGTACTGCAGGCGGGTGATGGCGGTGTGCAGGCCGGGCCGGTTGTCGGCTTGGGCTTCGATGAGGAACCACGCCTGGTAGAGGCTCTCGGCAGTGTCGTCGATGTCGAGTGCGGTGGTGATGGCGTGGCGCGCCTTGGTGAGGTCGTGGTGGGGGCCGGGCGGGGTGCGCAGGCGGGCGATGACGTCGGCGGTGTGGACGATGCGGGTGGTGAGTTCTTGGCTGTGGGGCTCGGTCCACGGCAGGGCGCGGGAGCCGAAGGGGCGTCCGCGGACGAGGGTGAGAGCAGCTTCGAGTGCGTTGAGGCCTTCGGTGCCTTGGTCGAGGGCGTGGTCGGTCAGGGTGCGGAATTCGGTCCAGTCGCAGCGGATGCCGGGGTGCAGGCGGTAGGGGTCGTCGGCGTGCTGGCGGCGTGGCACGTAGGGGTCGCCGTCGGGGGTGTTGCCAAGGGCCCGGCGGAGTTGGTGCAGGCGGGCGCTGAGGGTGGCGGTGGTCCAGGGGGTGGTGGGGTCCATGTTGGCGCAGAGGGTGTCCGCGGTGCGTCCGGGGCGGAAGTAGAGCAGGGCGGCGAGTTGAGCGGTGCGGGGGCCGTGCCCGGTGTGCGGGACGCCATCGACTTCGATGGGGCCCAGTACGCGGATCTGCGGCGCAAGCGGTGTGCTGGAAGCCGCGGTCGGCTGCGCGGCGGGGAGTGGACCAAAGGGTGCGGCAGGGGCTGTCGGGCGCGCTGGGTGCGCCGCGCCGTGTGCGCGGTCGCTGCCTGCCTGGCCTTCCCGTGACCTGGTGCTGTCGGTGCGGTCCGGTTCGGTCGTGTGGGCCGCCGCGGTGGTCAGCGCGGGAAAGAGGTGATCACCCTCTGCTCTGGCCTGGGCGGGAGCCGCTGGTGCGGTGGGTGAGTGGGCCGGCTCTTCGGTGTGGGCTTGCACGGGTGGTTTGTCGGTGTCGGCGTGTGCCCGGGCGGGTGCGGGTGGGCCGGCGTCGACGGAGTCGGTGAGCCGGGCGGTGAGGTCCTGGCCGGTGGTGTGCAGGGGCTGGGGGCGGGTGGCGGAGGCGTCGAGGATGACGGCGTCGGGGAAGTGGTCCTGGACGCCGGGGGCCGGTGCGACGGCGATGACCGGTAAGGGGGCGGGGTGTGCGGCGAGTCGGGCGAGGTCGCGGGTGGTGGCGGCATCGAGTGCGGTGGCGGTGAGCAGTATGCAGGCGCGGGGCCGGGTGTGCGGTTGCTGATGGGCTTCGAGGAGTCGTTCGGCGAGTGCGTGCACGGCCGCGGCGGGGGTGGGGGCGTAGACGATGTTGTCCGCGAGCGGGGCGTGCAGGAGGTCGTCGGCGAAGCCGGTGGCGATGAGGTGGAGATCGCCGGCCCAGGGCGCGAGCGCGTATTCGAGCAGCAGCGCGGTGCACACGCGGGCGACGTCGTCGGGGCGGCCCGTAAGGAGCAGGGCGCCTGGTTCGGTGAGGTCGAGCAGCAGGAGGTCGCCGGTGGGACTGGTGCCGAGGGGGATGAGCGTCGGGCAGGGAAAGGGCGCGGAGCGTGCGGCCGGCAGGTCTGCGTCGTGGGGCAGTTCCCACCATCCGCCGGTGCCGGCCGTGGCAGGCGGCGGCAGCGGGCGGCCCGTTTGGCGGGGCAGGAGTTGGATTGCGTGGGGGGTGATCCGTGCCGCCAACAGGGCAGGCAGCGGTGCGCTCTGCCGGTCAGCACGGTGAGGGGCCATGTTAGGCGTCATTGAAAATGCCTATGAGTGCGGCAGTTTGGGCAGCTTGGTGCCGACATGATCGGTAAGCGTGCCTGCCGACGAAGAGGTGCAG
>NZ_JBIBUW010000063.1:0-2196 GCF_043079785.1 Streptomyces sp. NPDC015139
TGTCAACGCTTCCTGAATTTTGACCCCTCCCGGACCTCTGAAAATTGACCCCTCGGGGTTGGATCAGTCCTGGTTTGCGCGGTTCTCTTTCGCGAGGAGCTGGCGTCGCTGGCGGGTGCGGTAGGAGTCGCCGGTGAGGGTGAGGACCTCAGCGTGGTGGACGAGGCGGTCGATCATTGCGGCCGCGACGACGTCGTCGGAGAAGGTCTCTCCCCAGCGTCCGAAGGGCAGGTTCGAGGTGACCATCACGGAGCCTTGTTCGTAACGGGACGCGATCAGCTGGAAGAACAGATTCGCGGCGTCCTGGTCGAAGGGGATGTAGCCGACCTCGTCGATAATGATCAGCTTGTAGCGGCGAATCTTCTTCAGCTCGGCCTCCAGTCGCCCGGCTTGATGGGCTTCGCTGAGGCGGACGATCCAGTTGCTGGCAGTGTCGAAGAGGACGGAATAGCCGGAGTGGGCTGCCTTCACTCCCAGGCCGATGGCCAGATGCGTCTTCCCGATTCCCGGCGGACCGAGCAGGATGACGTTCTCTGCTTTGGCGACGAACGTGCCGGTGGCCAGATGAGCCAGGACATCACGCCGCAGGGATGGAAGATGGTCCAGGTTGAAGTCCTCCAGCGTTTTAACCTGCGGGAAGTGAGCGGTCCTGATCCGCATTACCGTTCCCTTGGACTCCCGGTCGGCGACCTGTCGCTGCAGAAGGGCAGCCAGGTATTCCTCGTGTGACCAGTTCTCGTCCCGCGCCTGGGAAGCGAGATCCTCCCAAGTGGCCCCGATGGTTGGCATTTTGAGAGCCCGGGTCAGATAGGCCAGCATCGAGGGCAAGCCGTCTTTGTGAGCCGCGATGTCTGCGGCGGCGGTACTCATTCATTGCTCGCTTTCGTCGGAGTGGGATCGAAGTCGACGCCGAACAGGGCGTCGTAGTCGGGCAGGGCCCGCAGGGTGACGGCATGGCCGTCGGGGTGGTGGCGGGTGGCTTCCTCGCGCCGGCGGCGGTCCAGCGCCAGAGCCTGCCGCATCCGGGCGGCCGTGGCCGCGTGGGCCGGGTCGGTGACCACGGCCTGCTTGGCCCAGGACCGTTCATGGCGGGCGACGACCTGGCCCTCGCAGAACACCGTGATGGTCTGCGGCGATGCGGTCACGTCAACGAATCTGCCGATGACCTGCGGATCGACCGAGTAGTCGACGGTGTCGACACGGACGTAGTAGTCGCGGGCCAGCCGGACTCGGTGGTTCAGCCCGATCGGGGGAGTCGTGGGCGGCAGCGGCAGCATCGACAGGTAGTCGGTCTCCAGCAGATCCACCGGCCGACCCTGGATCGAACGGACCGTGCGGGAATTGGCCCGCACCAGCCATTCGCCCAGCTGTTGATTGAAGTCCGCCGGCGAGGTGAACTGCCTTCCCGGAAGGAACGACGTCTCCAGATACTGGTTGTTCCGCTCGACCATCCCCTTGTATTCAGGGTCCCGTGGCGGCGCGAGATGAATCCGGGTCGCCAGAGTTCCAGCGAACGCAGCCGCCGGAGCTGTCACCCTGCCCGTTCCACCGATCGCGGACTCACGGTCCCAGACCAGAGTCCTGGTTACCCGTCCTATCGCGCTGATCAGCGACCACATGCCCGAGAGGATGTCACCGCCCTGGCGGGAGGGGATCATGGCCGCGGATAAATAGCGGGAGAACCCCAGCGTCATTACCAGCACCGGCAGAATCCGGTCCTGGCCGGCGGCGACGGGGACCTTCGTCTCGGGGAACCATAGATCGCACTGGGTTATCTCACCGGGCTCGTAATGGACGCGGTCCACCGGGTCGATTCCCACGTATTCCGGCCGCAACAGAGCCAGCCGTTTCTTCAGCGGCGACATCGAATACGGCCAGGCGATCCGCTCGGCAACGACGGGAGCCGGCATCCGCGGCCATTCCTTCAGCAGAACCCGGATCTGCGGCTCATACGGATCCACGACCGACCCTCGTGGGGCACGTTCGTACTTCGGCGGCCGGTCCGAGGACAACGCGGCCCTCACCGTGTTCCGGGCCACCCCCAGCCGCCGCGCTATCTCTTTGATGGGCACGCCCTCAGCACGGTGCAGACGACGTATCTCGGCCCAGTCCTCCACCTTCAGCACCCTCCATGATCGACAAGGGGGGTCAACTTTCGGAAGTCTCCTGGGGGTCAGTCTTCAAGAACCCGCGACA
>NZ_JBIBUW010000064.1:0-1924 GCF_043079785.1 Streptomyces sp. NPDC015139
AACCGGCTCAAGCACAACAAAGCCCTGGCCACCCGCTACGACAAACGCGCCCGCCACTACCAGGCACTGGTCACCCTCGCCTGCCTACGACTCTGAACCGTTCCGACTTTCCTGCCGGTGTTTTGGTGGCCGGTGATCAGTCGGCTCGTGGTTCTGTGTCAGCGTAGTGGGCTGCCTCGAACTCGGTAGGGCTGATCATGCCCAGACTTGAGTGCAGGCGCCGGTTGTTGTACCACTCGACCCAGGAGGCGGTGGCGTACTCGACGTCGGAGACGGTTCTCCAGGGGCCGTCGTGGAAGACGCTGGTGCGGATGCACTCGGACTTGTAGAGGCCGTTGATGGTCTCCATCAGGGCGTTGTCGTAGGCGTCACCGACGCTCCCGACCGAGGGGTGGATGCCCTGGAGTCGGAGATGTTCGGTGAACCGCACGCTCGTATATTGCGAGCCTGCGTCCGAGTGACATATGAGCTGGTCCCGGCCAACAGGGGTGCCCTCGTGGCCGCGGCGCCACAGTGCCATCCGCAGGGGCACGTCGACCAGTTCCACGTCACGTTTCACGGACGCGTGCCAGCCCACGATCTTCTGAGAGAAGCAGTCCACGATGAATGCCACATAGGTGAACGACTGATACGTGCGGACATACGTGAAGTCGGTGATCCACTTCTCATCAGGGGCTGGGGCTGTGAAGTCCCTGTTCAGCAGGTCCGCTGCCCGGATGTCGGCCGGGTTGGGGATCGTCGTTCTGGGTCTCTTCCCGCGCACGACGCCGGCCAGGCCGAGCGAGCGCATGGCACGGTCGACGGCGCCGAAACCGGCCTCGGGCAGGTGGGTGCGACGCACGAGGGCCAGCATTTTGCGCCGGCCGTAGAGACCTTCGGGAGCCAGCACACGCTGCCCGGCGGTGTTGGTGGTGAAGGCCAGCCGGCGGATGGCGTCCTCGACCAGCGCGTCGCTCACGGTCCGGGCCGCGGGTCCGCTCACGCCCACTGCCGGTGCGCACCAGGCTCGTAAGGTTCGTGCCGCGATCTTCAGTCCTGCGGTGTTCAGGGCGATGAGGATCGACTCGACGGCATGACCGACCGCCTTCATCTGGTCGACGAAGGCGACGATCAGCGGTTTCGGGGGTCGAGTTCCCCTGCGAAGAAAATCGTCGCGGACTTCAGTACCTCGTTGACCTCGCGCAGCCGCTTGTTCTCCGCCCGCAGCCTGCGCAGTTCCTCGCGTTCGTCGCTGGTCACGCCCGCGGCGGCGCCGGTGTCGATCTCGTGCTGGGCTACCCAGCGCCGCACGGATTCACGAGAGACACCGAGCGATTCGGCGACCTGGACATGGACGGCACGCTCGGTGGAGTACTCCGAGCGATGCTGGGTCACCAGACGCACGGCCTGGCTCCGAAGCGCGGGGTCGATCTTCTTGGGCACGTGTCCCATCCTCTCTGATGGCTCACAACGGAGCGGCAGAGAAGTCGGAACGGTTCAACCTAGTACTGCAACGGTGCTTGGTGTGACTGATGGCCAGGTCGGAGACTGTGTCCGCGTCGTTTGTAGTGACTGATGCGTGCTTGGTGTTGGCGTCGTCGACGCCAGGTTGACCAGTGCAGGATGTGCTCGATGGGGGCCGGCCGACGGTCGGTGAGGCGGGTGATCAGGCGCCTGATTTCGGCGAGGCTGAGGTGGATGAGTGGGGAGGATCCGTTTCTGCTTTCCCGGTATCCAGCTCGCGGGCTCGCAGGATGGTGAGGCAGGCGTGGGCGGCCATGGCGAGGGTCATGTGCCGGTGCCAGCCGGGATAGCGGCGGACCTGGTAGTCGTCCAGGCCGCATTCCTGTTTGGCGGTCTGGAAGCATTCCTCGATGGCCCATCGGCTGCCCGCGATGCGGATCAGGTCGTCCAGCGTGGTCTCGGTGGGGCAGTAGGCAATGTA
>NZ_JBIBUW010000065.1:0-1796 GCF_043079785.1 Streptomyces sp. NPDC015139
TAGGTGATAATGTATAGCCCCTCGTTTCTGAAACTCAATTACAGCAGTGTATTTTAGTTTTATTTTTAAAGTGTAATTCAGCCTTTGGATAAACTTTTTGAAGTTATAGTTAGATTGTTTTATGTCCTGCATGTTTTCAGCATATGTAAGTGTGAAAAATTTCGGTTGCTCGTTCCACGCATTTGCATTGGCATTTGCTTGGTTAAACACTTGCTTCCTTGCACGATATAACACATCAGACCTGTTCTTCATCTTTGTTTCAGCATCATTTATCCAATCATGATCAGACTGTTTTTTCCTACCAGCATTTTCACGAACTGCATCTTTACCTGTTGCTACCTCTTTCTCGTAGCTCAATAATTCCCATACACCGCCACTTTTTATTAGTTTGTGACGATACCTCAATTATAAAATACCTCTCTTCCTTGTCTAAATTTTTCTGCTTATTAATCGCTATAATCAAGTTAAGTAAGAAACAGAAATAGCGATTAAATATTAACCTATTTTTCTATCAGATTTAAACGGAAATATAAATCCTAAATCTACTAGAATTGTACCACTAAATTCGCCGCAGCCGGTTATTACTTTTCTATCAACTCCTGAAATTTTATAAAAGAATCCTGGTTGCAAAATGATAGTTTGTTTTAGTGCGTGTAATGTAACCACCATTACTTTTGTGTCTTCGGTTTTGTAATAAGAAATATTAAACATGTGCTCGTCCTCTTTTCTTGTTTTTTTAGTTGCGCTTCACCATCACCACTGCGTAGATCTACTCCATGAATCCTTGACTCGGAACCTTTGCGACCCAGATTACTTGCCACCGTCGCCACCTTCTAGAAATCTTTAATGTGGCAAACCGAACTAGGTTATCAGAGTCGCCTTTCCAAGTAAAGGAACCGCTACGCTTTCACTACGTAGAACTACTCCGTTAAAACTCTTTATCGTCTTTATATTCGCTCAGTATGTATGAAATCAAAGCGTTGACCGACATACCTCTCTTTTCAGCTTCTTTTTTTAACCATTCGTGTAGGTCTTCAGTAAGCCTTAGAGAAAAAACCGCTTTTCCCAATAACTTCACCTCCTTATGGTATCATTATAGTATCAAAGTGGTATCATGTCAATACCATAATGGTTAGTGTTATTTCTCTCGGTCTTTTATAAATAAAATAAATCCGCCTTGCGGTGTCGGGGGCCCCAACTGGAGTCACCCCACCCACACGCAAAAGGGCGGATTTTATATTTTCAAGGAAATTAAATAAGGACCCCATTATAGGAGTCCCATTGTCAAAGTTTGAACACTTTACCCGCTATTAGAAAACGGTAAAGTCATAGTATTTTTATTTTCTATGTGTTAAAATAGCGCTGTTAACTTTTGCGATTTAAGTTAATTTGTATCTTATGAATATTGCCTAGATATTCATTTTCATAGTTTTTGGAATATGTTATATATTCGTCATGAGACTTTAGCAGAGTCTCTTTTTCTTTTTCCGTCAAAATATACTCTTCAGGCTTCTTTAACCCTCTACTCGAAAAATAAGACTTCTCTCCAAGTAATCTTTCGTCAATATTATCCTTTATCATATATTTCGTTATATAAGCCCCTACATTGTCCACGTGGTCTATTTTATTTATTTTAACAAACCCATGACCCCAGATGTCCGATAGAACGTCTACAGGCGTGTAAGGAAGGTTATAGACCAATAGGTGATAATGTATAGCCCCTCGTTTCTGAAACTCAATTACAGCAGTGTATTTTAGTTTTATTTTTAAAGTGTAATTCAGCCTTTGGATAAACT
>NZ_JBIBUW010000066.1:0-1757 GCF_043079785.1 Streptomyces sp. NPDC015139
GAGAGCCTGGCCAACCTGCTCAAGGAAGAACGCAGGTTCGCGCCGCCCGCCGACCTGGCCGCGCACGCCAATGTCACCGCGGAGGCGTACGAACAGGCCAAGGCTGACAGGCTCGGCTTCTGGGCCGAGCAGGCCCGCCGGCTGACCTGGGCCAAGGAGCCGACCGAGACGCTGGACTGGTCGAACCCGCCGTTCGCCAAGTGGTTCAAGGACGGCGAGCTGAACGTCGCGTACAACTGCGTGGACCGGCATGTGGAGGCCGGGCACGGGGACCGCGTCGCCATCCACTTCGAGGGTGAGCCCGGTGACAGCCGCGCGATCACCTACGCGGAGCTGAAGGACGAGGTCTCCAAGGCCGCCAACGCCCTTCTGGAGCTGGGCGTCCGCAAGGGCGACCGGGTCGCCATCTACATGCCGATGATCCCGGAGACGGCGATCGCGATGCTGGCCTCGGCCCGCATCGGCGCCGCGCACTCGGTCGTCTTCGGCGGCTTCTCCGCGGACGCGCTCGCGACCCGCATCCAGGACGCGGACGCCAAGGTCGTCATCACGTCCGACGGCGGCTACCGGCGCGGCAAGCCGTCCGCGCTGAAGCCGGCCGTCGACGAGGCGGTCGCGAAGGCGGGCAACGTCGAGCACGTGCTCGTGGTGCGCCGTACGGGGCAGGACGTGGCCTGGAACGGCGAGCGCGACACCTGGTGGCACGAGCTCGTCGAGCGGCAGTCCGCCGAGCACACCCCGGAGGCGTTCGAGGCGGAGCACCCGCTGTTCATCCTCTACACCTCCGGCACCACCGGGAAGCCCAAGGGCATCCTGCACACCTCCGGCGGCTACCTCACCCAGACGGCGTACACCCACTGGGCGGTCTTCGACCTCAAGCCGGAGACGGACGTGTACTGGTGCACGGCCGACGTCGGCTGGGTGACCGGGCACTCCTACATCGTCTACGGCCCGCTCGCCAACGGCGCGACGCAGGTGATGTACGAGGGCACGCCGGACACCCCGCACCAGGGGCGGTTCTGGGAGATCGTGCAGAAGTACGGCGTGACGATCCTCTACACCGCGCCCACCGCGATCCGGACGTTCATGAAGTGGGGCGACGACATCCCCGCCAAGTTCGACCTCGGCAGCCTGCGGGTGCTCGGATCGGTCGGCGAGCCCATCAACCCCGAGGCGTGGATCTGGTACCGCAAGCACATCGGCGCCGACCGGACGCCCGTCGTGGACACCTGGTGGCAGACCGAGACCGGCGCGATGATGATCTCGCCGCTGCCCGGCGTCACCGAGGCCAAGCCCGGTTCGGCGCAGCGCCCGCTGCCCGGCATCAGCGCGACGGTGGTCGACGACGAGGCGCACGAGGTGCCCCACGGCGGCGGTGGCTACCTGGTGCTGACCGAGCCGTGGCCGTCGATGCTGCGCACCATCTGGGGCGACGACCAGCGTTTCCTCGACACCTACTGGTCCCGCTTCGAGGGCAAGTACTTCGCCGGTGACGGTGCGAAGAAGGACGACGACGGGGACATCTGGCTGCTGGGCCGGGTCGACGACGTCATGCTCGTCTCCGGGCACAACATCTCCACCACCGAGGTGGAGTCGGCGCTCGTCTCGCACCCGTCGGTCGCCGAGGCGGCCGTCGTCGGCGCCGCCGACGAGACCACCGGCCAGGCGATCGTCGCCTTCGTGATCCTGCGGGGCACGGCCGCGGAGACCGAGGCGCTCGTCGGCGAGCTGCGCGACCACGTGGGCGCGACGCTCGG
>NZ_JBIBUW010000067.1:0-1751 GCF_043079785.1 Streptomyces sp. NPDC015139
GGGGCTTGTATTTCAATTACTGCCCGGTGCACAGGGGTTGGCGGGACAATGAGGTGTGACTGCGGGTACGGCTGCTCGGGCTTCAGTTGTGGCATTGAGGGCGAAGTTCGATCAGTTCCTTCCTCATCTCGATGAACGGCGCCGTCGGCTCTACCTGGCCAGCGAGGCTGCCGCGCTTGGCCACGGCGGGATCACGCTGGTGGGGGCTGCTTCTGGCGCCAGTGTGGCTACCATCGCACGCGGGATCGCCGAGCTGTCCGGGCACCCTTTGCCAGCCGGGCGGATCCGGGCTCCAGGAGCCGGCCGTAAGCCGGTGACGGTCACCGACCCCGGTCTGCTGCCCGCGCTTGAAGCTCTGATCGAGCCGCACACCCGGGGAGATCCGGTCTCGCCGCTGCGCTGGACCACGCTCTCGCTGCGGTCCCTGGCCTCGGCGCTGACCACTCAGGGCCACCCGGTCGGCGCGGCAACCGTTGGGCGCCTGCTGCACACCCTGGGATACAGCCTGCAGGGCACCGCCAAGACCACGGAAGGCGCCGGTCATCCGGACCGAGATGCTCAGTTCACGCACATCAGCGCCGCTGCCGCGGCCTTCCTCGAAGACCGCCAGCCGGTGATCAGCGTGGACACGAAGGCCAAGGAGTGGCTCGGCAACCGCGACCGCCCTGGACGCACCTGGCGGCCGGGCAGGAACCCCATCCGTGTGGACTGCCACATGTTCACCACCAGTGACCAGCCCGTGGTCATTCCCTACGGGATCTACGACATCGCCCGCAATACCGGCTGGGTCAATGTCGGGACCGACCACGACACGGGCGAGTTCGCGGTGGAATCCATCCGCCGCTGGTGGCAGCAGCGCGGACGGGAGGACCACCCGGACGTCGGCCGGCTACTGATCACCGCCGACTGCGGTGGTTCCAACGACCCCCGCCGCTGGACATGGAAGAAACACCTCGCCGCCTTCGCCCTGGAAAGCGGACTGGAGATCACGGTCTGCCACTTTCCACCCGGAACATCGAAGTGGAACAAGATCGAGCACCGGATGTTCTGCCACATCACCGCGAACTGGCGCGGCAGGCCCCTGACCAGCTACCAGGTCGTCATCGAGACCATCGCCGCCACGACCACCCGCACCGGGCTCAGAATCGGGGCCGAACTCGACACCGGCCGGTATGACCTGGGCACCACAGTCCCACCTGCAGAGTTCCGTGCCTTGCCGATCACACCCCACTCCTTCCACGGCGACTGGAACTACACCCTGGCACCGGTCGCACCCCGGCTCGCTGAGCCGGCGCAGAACCGACAACGGATCGATCCCGCCCTGACCTCGATGCTCACCGATCCGGCCCTGACCGGCATGTCACGCTCCGCCTTCGATCACCTGGTCGCTGTCTCGGAACCGTACTGGGACGGTCTGGCCGAGGCTGCATTCCAACGACGCTTCCGCCGCCCACGCAGCTACCTCCACCCGCAGACCAGTAGCCTCGACCATTACCACCGCCTGCTGACCGCCCTGTTACGCCGCCGCAGAGCCGCCACCAGCACACTTCTGGCCCAGCTCCTGAACGTCACCCGGACCAACCTGTCCAACCAGTTCCAAGACGGCCACCGCCTCCTGGACCTGCACCGCATCGAGGTCACTCCGCTACCTGGAACACCGGCCCGCACCCTCGCCCAACTACAAGCCCGCCTACCATCACGCGACGACACCCGCACAGATCAACTCTGACAGTTATTCAGAAACAAGCCCC
>NZ_JBIBUW010000068.1:0-1503 GCF_043079785.1 Streptomyces sp. NPDC015139
GAGGTTGTCAATTCCTTTGTGTATGTAGAGGTGTGTGGTCTTGCTGATCGGGTCGTGTGGTTGGTTACTTGCGGTGATCTTGGTGGGGGCTAGAGGGGGAGGCGGTCGGGGAAGGCGAGCATGAAGTGGTTCATGGCGCGTTTCCAGCCGAGGGTGCCGGTGCCGCGGACGCGGCCGGTGGGGATGGGGCCGTCGCCGTCGATGTGGCGGCCTTCGATGCGGCGGATGCCGAGGTAGAGGAGTTTGATCGCGGCGTCGTCGGAGGGGAAGTGCCCGCGGGTCTTGGTGATCTTGCGGAGCTGGTAGTTCAGGGACTCGATGGCATTGGTGGTGTAGATGACACGCCGGATGTCGCGGTCGAAGGTGAGGAAGGGGATGAATTCCTCCCAGGCTCGCTCCCAGCTCGCGATCAGTCCGGGGTAGTTCTTGCCGTAGTCGGCCCGCAGCTCGTCCAGGGCGGACAGTGCCTCTGACTCGGTGGCGGCGGTGTAGATCGGTTTGAGGGCGGCGGCGACCTTCTTGCGGTCGGTGTGGGAGACGTACTTCATCGACGACCGGATCAGGTGGGTGACACAGGTTTGGACCAGGGCTTTCTCCCAGACGGTGCTGATCGCTTCCGGGAGGCCGTTCAGCCCGTCGCAGCACACGATCAGCGCGTCCCTCAGGCCGCGGTTCTTCAGCTGGGTGAGCACGTTCAGCCAGAACTTCGAGCCCTCGGTGTCCTGCAGCCAGATGCCCAGTACGTTCTTGATGCCGTCGACGTCGACGCCGATGACCAGGTGCGCGGACTTGTTGGTGACCATGCCGCCGTCGCGGACCTTCACGGTCAGCGCGTCGATGTAGAGGATCGGGTAGACGTCGTCAACAGGCCGATTCTGCCAGGTGGTTATCTCATCGGCGACGACATCGGTGATCTTCGAGACCAGGGCCGGGGACACCTCCGAGCCGTAGACCTCCTTCAGGTGGGCGGTGATGTCACGGGTGGTCATGCCCCGGGCATAGAGGGAGAGGATCATGTCGTCGACCTGGGCGAGGCGCCGCCGGCCCTTCGGCACAATCACCGGCTCGAACTCGGACCGGCGGTCGCGTGGCACGTCCATGGTCACCGGCCCGGCGACCGTCGTCACCGTTTTCGGGTAGGAGCCGTTGCGGGAGTTGCCCGAGCCGCGGCCGGCCGGGTCGCCCGCCTCATAGCCGAGGTGGTCAGCCATTTCGACCTGCAGGGCCCGCTCCAGGACCGCCTTCATCATCTGCTGCAGCAGACCGCCCTGTCCATCGATGCCGACCCCGGCCGCTTCCGCGTCCGCCAGCAGCCGGTCGATCACCGCTGGCGAGAGAGCCCCCGCCAGCCTGCGGGATGCCTCTTCACGGGGCTCGACGGACTCGGCGTACGGGGCATTCTCGTTCATCACGTCACTCACTGTGCGTCACATTCCTGGTGTCAGCCAGGACCCGACCAGCACCCAGCAAGATCACCTCTTACACAAGGAAGTGAACACCCTC
>NZ_JBIBUW010000069.1:0-1367 GCF_043079785.1 Streptomyces sp. NPDC015139
GGCGAACAGGTAGCCGCGCCGTTCATAGTGGCTCTGGCGGGCGCGTGCCTGGTGGCGTCGTCTCCACCGTGACCAGGTCAGCGTGTGGTTGCGGCGTGCGGGGTGGTGCGGGGGTTCAGCTGCCAGGAGACGGCGGATCTCGGCCGGTGTGAGGTCCACGAGATCGGGCGTGTCGTCGCCGGGACCCCCCTTTCGCGTTCCTGGGCGGCGATGGCAGCGAGGAACGCGTGGGCGAGCATGGCGAGGGTGATGTGCCGGTACCAGCCGGTGTAACGGCGGACCTCGTACTCGTCGAGGCCGCACTCGTTCTTCGCGGACTGGAAGCATTCTTCGATCTTCCAGCGGCATCCGGCGATCCGTGCCAGGTCGGCGAGGGTGGCGTCCAGCGGAGCGCTGGCCAGGAAGTAGGCGATGTCCTCGGGGTTGGTGATGCTGCGGCGGGCCAGCATCCACCGCCTGCGGGTGGGCTTGTCGCCGTCGCGTTCCTCGACGACGGGCAGGAGGGCGCCGGCCCAGTCGTGGCAGCGTTCGCCTTTGGCTCCCGGGCCGGCGGACAAGCGCTGCCATGCCTCCGGCGGGGCCTCACGGCGGATACGGTCCTCAATGCGCGGGCCGTGGACCTGTTGGGACTTGGGGACGGCCACGACGTAGTGGAGCTTCAGGTCGTCTTCGAGGAAGCGGCGGAAGCGGCTGTCCTGGCCGTAGGCGGCGTCCGCGGTGACCCAGCGGAAGCGCAGGGGGGAGGCATGGGCCCGGCGGATCATGTCGCAGGCGAGGGCGTTCTTGGTGGCGAAAGTACGGTCGTCGGGGATGTGGGCGGCCTGGCAGCGGTCGCGGTCGTCGGTCCAGGACCTCGGCAGATAGAGGTCACGGTCGACGAGAGCGTGTCCCCGGCTGGTGGCATAGGCGGCGAAGACGCCGATCTGGCAATTTTCGGTGCGTCCGGCGGTGCCGGAGTACTGGCGCTGCACTCCGGCGGAGGTGGTCCCCTTCTTGATGAAGCCGGTGTCGTCGACGATCAACACGCCGTCGTCATCGCCGAGTTGGTCAGCCACGTACTGCTGCAGGTCGTCGCGGACACTGTCGGCGTCCCAGCGGCTGCGGGAGAGCAGATACTGCAATCCGTCCGGGGTGGCGTGGCCGGCCCACTCGGCGAGCTGCCACCCGTTCTTGCGGCCGACCGGAGCGAGCAAGCCGCGTACGTAGTCCCGCATCCGCCTGCGGGGCTCGATCCGGGTGAAGCGGCTCCCGGTCCGCAGGAAGAGTTCTTCGAGTTCCCGATCCCACACATTCACCGGCGCATCGTTGAGCATGTCGAGGGACTGCTCGCACCAGCTCACGGGCATGCGGCTCACGCACTCGTTCGT
>NZ_JBIBUW010000070.1:0-1233 GCF_043079785.1 Streptomyces sp. NPDC015139
ACTAGTGCCGCATCAAGCAACGTTCGCCCTGTTCACGACCCTGCGCAGGTGTTCGTCGGCGGCGTGCTTGTTCCGCCAGATTATGTAGCGGCGGATCATGTTGCCTTGCTCCTTGTGGCTGGTGTGGTCGGTGCCGTCGAGAGCGAAGTAGCGCAGGGCGGTGAACTGGGCCTCGATCCGGTTGAGCCAAGAGCTGTTGGTCGGCGTGTAGGCGATCTCCACGTTGTTCGCCGCTGCCCACGTCCCGACCCGCTGACACCGCTTCGTCGTCAGGTGAGGTGAGTAGTTGTCGCAGACGATCGCGATGCGCACGTGGGCTGGGTGAAGTGAGCGCAGGTAGCGGCAGAACTCCAGGAACTTCGACCTGTTCTTGGTCTTCTTGACGTGCCCGTAGAGCTGGTCCTTGGCGAGGTCGTAGGCGGCGAACAGGTGCCGAACCCCGTGCGGGCGTGTGTAGGTCGCCCGACGTCGAGGCCGGCGATCGCGGTCAGGGTCCTTGTGTCTGCCGCCGCGTTCAGCCCATTGTCGGCCGGGGTGAGGCTGGAGATTGAGCGGCCCGAACTCGTCCATGCAGAAGACGACTTCGGGCTCACCTTCCTCGGCTATGATCTCGCCGTCAGCGATCGCATAGAGGTGCTCGACGCGGGCCTTCTTCGCCGCGTAGTCCGGGTCACGAGAGGTCTTCCAGGTCTTCACGCGTTGAAACGAGACGCCCTCCTCGCGGAGCAGGACCCGAAGGCCCTCATGGCTGATGTCGTCGACCACCCCCTCAGCGACCAGGAAGTCCGCAAGCTTGGCCAGACTCCAGGTCGAGAACGGCAGGCCGTGCTCAGCCGGCTTCGACTTGGCCATCTTCTTGATCTCCCGGCGTTCCGGGAGGGTGAAAGTCTTCGGCCGGCCACCCTTGTACCTGGGATACAGCGAATCGAAGCCGTCCGCGTTGAAGTTGTGGATCACATCCCGGACCCGGTCCGCACTGGTGAAGGTCACCTCGGCGATCTTCGCCACGGGCATGGCCTGCGCGGATAACAGCACCACCTGAGCCCGCCGCCAGGTCACCACCGAACCAGTGCCTCTGCGGATGATCCGCAGCAGCCGCCTGCCCTCGTCATCATCAATCTCCCGGACCCGCACGCGCTCAGCCACGTGATCATTCTGAATGTCTGGGGCCCGCCGGCGCAGCAACTGGGCGACACATCACGACAGGGCGAACGTTGCTTGATGCGGCACTAG
>NZ_JBIBUW010000071.1:0-1225 GCF_043079785.1 Streptomyces sp. NPDC015139
GAGTTGCCTGCGTGTCACGACCACAGTCCTACCGGGTTCCACCCCACGAAGAGGCCAGAACCCAGGAACTGATCACGACACCACACAGGCCCTAGTACTCCAGCAGCGTTTCGCTATCTGGCCTGGTCAGAGGCATCGTCGGGAGTGTAGTTGGCTGCTGGCAGGTCAGGGGCGGTCTTGCCGGACCGCCCCACCAACGAATGACATCGTCGTCGGTAGTGACAGTGCCGGGCCACGGCCTGACGCCTTCGCCGCCATCGCGACCAGCTCAGCGCATGGATGCGAAGGGGCGGGTGGTGTGCGGGGCCAGTTGCCAGGAGCCGGCGGACTTCTGCCACGGTGAGCGGAACCAGGGTGGAACCGTTTCTGCATCCCCCTTTGCCGCCGCCTGGGCTGCCGTGGCCGCGGCAAAGGCATGCGCGAGCATGGCCAGGGTGATGTGCCTCATCCAGCCGACGTAGCGGCGGACTTCGTACTGGTCCAGGCCGCATTCGTTCTTCGCGGCCTGGAAGCATTCCTCGATCGCCCACCGGCGCCCGGCGACGCGCACGAGCCGGTCAACGTCGGTGCCCACTGGCGCGTATGCGAGGTAGTAGGCGATCTGATCGGGTCTGTTCATACTGCGCCGGGCCAGCGCCCAGCGGTGATGGGTGGGCCTCTCACCGTCGAAGTCCTCGATCACCGGGAGCTGAACGGCCGCCCAGTCATAGACGCGCGGGCCCTTGGCGCCGTCTCCGCACGACCGCTGCTCCCATGCCTCATCCGGTGCCTGGCTGAAGAGGTGGTCGATCCGGCCGAAGGGGGGCACTGGCTGGGACTTCGGGACGGCGAGCACGTAGCCGACTGCGGCTTCTTCCAGCATCCGGCGAAAGCGCCACTCCTGGCCGTAGGCGGCATCCGCGGTCACCCAGGCGATCGGCAGCGGGGAGGCGAGTGCGCGCAGCACCATGGTCCTGGCCAGTTCTGGTTTGGTGGCGAAGTTCCTCTCATCAGGAATTTTGGCGGCGCGGCAGCGTTCGCGGTCGTCAGTCCAGGACTTGGGCAGATATAGCTCGCGGTCCACCAGGGCGCGTGCGTGGGTGGTGGCGTAGGCGGCGAAGACACCGATCTGGCAGTTCTCGGTGCGACCGGGGGCTTGTATTTCAATTACTGCCCGGTGCACAGGGGTTGGCGGGACAATGAGGTGTGACTGCGGGTACGGCTGCTCGGGCTTCAGTTGTGGCAT
>NZ_JBIBUW010000072.1:0-1160 GCF_043079785.1 Streptomyces sp. NPDC015139
ACGGCTGCCAGAACCGAACCGCGGTGCGCGGAGCCAGCGGTGACCGCCCAGCCCATCACATAGCCGGTACCGCGGTCCTCGAACCACGTCACCCACACCCTCGACACCTTCTTGTCAGGCATCAACACGACGGTCGGAGCCTGCTTGTGATCCCCCTCCCACACCTCATTGCGAGCCACCGCGGGCCGCTGGAAGGCAGGATCGAAACCACGGGCGGCCGGGATCCCCTCCCGCAGACCGGCCATGAAACCGGGATCGAGGTCACGGGCGATGGCATCGTGCAACGTCGTCAGCCCCACCGGGTCCTGACCCGCCGCCAACGCCTCACGCACCAGATGCTCGTGAGCACGTTTGACGTTGCCCTGGTAGTCGGCGAGAACATCAATGATCTCTTCGGTGATCCGAAAACGCCTGCGCTCGGGCTTCTCCGGCGAGCCGGTCTCCTCCGCCACGGCAAGCCAGCGCCACACCTGCCGCACGCTCACACCCACCGAACCAGCAACCAGCCGCACATGAGCGGTCGTCAACTCCCCCGCCCCACGCAACCGCAGCAGCCCGGCCACAGCAACAGGCCGCAACTCATCCCGATGCCGCCCCAAACCCCCATCCGTAGCCTCGGAAACGTCGTCCGGCGCCGTCACTGATACCAGCACCCTCGACGCAGGCAGACGGATAACGGCACGGCACCCAAGTACAACCTCCAACAGTGAACAACGCCTGCACACAGATCAGCTCAGCCAGACGCACGTCTATGACAGATGCGCCTGATGCGACGCTACGAACTGAACGCGGGCTTCCCGCCCAGCTGCCCACCCGGGCGGGTGACAGCAGAACGTTCCCACCAGTCCGACAAACGCACGTGCTAACGACCCCCGGGACCACCCCAGGTACCCGCACCAGCCAGGCCCCACAGCACCGACACCAACGCCGCACTCCCCCGCAACACCCCAACCCCACACGCCCAGCCCCCGAACGACCCGAAAGACAAAGGAGATACGGCGAACACAACACCGACCGATACAGCCCCACGTCACTGCAAGATTCGGGGAGACATCACCATGATCGATCGCCCCAACTGCCCCTTGAACAGCACCAACACACCTACACGTCAGTGACATTCAAGACCGAACATCCCAGTGACATCCCGACCGAACCTCACA
>NZ_JBIBUW010000073.1:0-1082 GCF_043079785.1 Streptomyces sp. NPDC015139
CACTAGGGCCTGTGTGATGTCGTGATCAGTCGGTGGTCTTCAGGAGGTCGTCGATCCAGATCATTGCGGCGCGGAGGTGGAGGCCTGCGATATAGCTTTCGGGTGACTTGTCGTATCGCGTGGCGATGCCTCGCCAGGCCTTCAATTTGTTGATCAGGCGCTCGACCGTGTTCCGCTCTTTGTAGAGGTCTGCGTCGTAGGTGACAGGCCGGCCGCCTCCGCCGCCCTTCTTCTTCCGGTTCGCGGCCTGGTCCTTCTTCTCGGGGATCACCGCCTTGATTCCGCGTTTGCGCAGGTAGGACCGATTGCCGTGGGACGAGTAGGCCTTGTCCGCGGCGACCGCGCTGGGCCTGGTGCGAGGACGGCCGACGGGCAGGCGGACTCGGACACTCTTGAGCACGGGGATGAACTGCGGGCTGTCCCCGGCCTGCCCTGCGGTCAGCACCATTGCGAGCGGTCGGCACCTGCGGTCTGCAGCGAGATGGAGTTTGCTGGTCAGTCCGCCCCGGGACCTGCCGAGCAGGGCTTCATTCAGGCGGAGCTTGCGCCTGCGCCGGGTCCGCCGGCGTTCGGCCTGTCCGTTCTGTTCCTCCGGTTCGCCCCTTTTTGCCGTGCGGTCTCCTGTTCCTGCGCGGCTTCCTCCATGGCGTTCATGAGGTGCTTGCTGACACGCAGGCCTGCGGCGTCGTGGTGGGCGCGGACCGTGGTGGAATCCACGCTGACCAGCGACAAGTCGCTCTGTCCGGCCCGGGCTCCCTCGGCGATCAGGCCTTCCAGCAGGGCGGAGAACACGCCGGCGTCCCGCCAGGCGCGGAAGCGTCCGTAGACGGTGGCCCATGGGCCGAACTCGGCGGGCATCTCACGCCACTGACCGCTGGACCGGAATCGCCAGACCACCCCTTCGAACTGCTCACGCAGCCGTTCCGGGTACGGGCCGTACCTCCCGATCGGCAGGTACGGCTCAATGAACTTCCACTGGGCATTGGTGAGTTGCCTGCGTGTCACGACCACAGTCCTACCGGGTTCCACCCCACGAAGAGGCCAGAACCCAGGAACTGATCACGACACCACACAGGCCCTAG
>NZ_JBIBUW010000074.1:0-1070 GCF_043079785.1 Streptomyces sp. NPDC015139
GCTAACGAGCTCGTGCATGGTTGGCGCTGGCACGTCGAGACCTTGATCGTCGATCATGGTCTGTGTGGTGGGGAACCGGACGCGTTCAGCGGTCCTTCGCAGTCAGCAGATCACCGGACTGAGTCCAGATGTGATCGCCGAACTCGTAGCGGAGATCGGCCCGTTGTGGCACGAGCGGCACCAGGCGGCACTCGCCTCGCGTCCCCGCCGACGAGCTGTCGGCGCCGGTGCCAAGCACAAGCTCGTCTTCGTCGACCGGCTCCTGGCCACGCTGATTCACCTCCGCCATGGCGCCACCCACGACGTACTGGCCTGCTGGTTCGATGTAGATCGCTCCACCATCACGCGTGCGATCGGTGAAGTGCGGCCGCTGCTGGCCCAGCGGGGCTGCACCATCGCTCCCGGCCGTCGGCTCCGCTCGCTCGCCGAGGTGGTCGACCACCTCGGCGAAAACCAGCAGACCGGGATCATCGACGGCACCGAGATCCGCGTCCGCCGCCCGGCTGCCGGACGCAAGGACCGGGACAAGTTCATCTCGGGGAAGAACAAGCAGAACGCCGTCAAGTCCATGGTCTTCACGGACGCTGACGGCCGCCTCCTGTATTGCAGCCCGGCTGAGCCCGCGAGCTGTGCGGACATCACTCATGCCCGCAAGTTAGGGCTGGTCAGGCTCCTGACCGACGGTCCCGCGGTGGAGATCCTCGCGGATGCCGGCTACCAGGGCCTGGGTGCTCAGACCGGCGGACGCGTGGTGACCCCGCCACACCGCAAGTTCAAAAAGAACGCCCCGGACTGGTACGAGGAGATCCATGAACAGCGGCGCAGGGCCCACTCCTCACGCCGGATCCGCGTCGAGCACGGCATCGCTCACCTGAAGAACTGGCGAGCCCTCGCCCGCCACCACGGTCGTCGTGAGCACATGAGTGACATCATCCAGGCGGTCGCTGCACTGCTCTCTCACCAGCAGGCCGCCACCCTCGAGATCGATACACAAGGGTGAACCGGACCAGTTCGCACCCCGCGACGTGCCAGCGCCAACCATGCACGAGCTCGTAAGGCTTGTCCCGTAA